>JAVBWG010000009.1:0-30393 GCA_036677555.1 Methanomassiliicoccales archaeon
AAGAAGAAGGACCACTTCCTGCCGTTCATGCGCTTCGTGAACCACAGGAAATAAATTGAGGTAAGAACATGAATGTGTCAACGAAAGAGTGGAAATATCTTCTCGAACAGGTCAAATTATTATTTATAGTAGCAACATTAATCATACCATTGTATCCCAATTTCACAATTATTGCCTGAGTCCATATATACCTATAACCGCATTCAAATCACTTGTTGGGGGAGAATGTAGGTTGAAGGACGTCGTTATTGAAAACCCAGTTATTAATTCGCCATATAAGGAACCAACAAAATACTTCGAATTTTCCGATGAAGGGATCACCAATCATATGATCGAAGGGCGACGCCCCAGTTCCTACTTCATCCCGATAGCGAGACCGCGCAAGCGTGAAAAGCGTACTGAAAACCAATCTGAATGGACCACCGATCGCATTCAACTTAACGAGTTCGTCAATGAGGTCCGCCCTCGGGTCGATCAGTGGCGAAGGATGAACTATCCCGGGGTCACCAGCACCACCAGACAATTGCTGGAATATTGGAACGATGACCGGCGGGAGAAAGGGCTGTTCTTCTGCCAGAGGGAAGCCCTGGAAACTGTCATCTACATAACCGAGGTCGCCGAGAAGGCGGGCGACGTTTTCATTTCCAATAAAATTAAAATGGCTAATGAGGAGTTGAACGCCTCATTACCCAGGATCGCCATGAAGATGGCCACCGGATCTGGAAAGACCGTGGTCATGGCCATGATCATCTCATGGCAGGTCCTTAATAAGATGGCGAGTCCACAGGATTCGCGCTTCTCCGATGCTTTTCTCATCGTAACCCCCGGGATTACTATCAAGGACCGACTGCGAGTCCTCTTTCCGACCGACCCTGAGAATTACTACCGACAGCGGGATATCATTCCATCTGAATGGATGGATAAGCTATGCCAAGCTAAGATTGTGATCACCAATTTCCATTCCTTGCAGCTTCGAGAGAAAGTACAGACCAGCAAGATAACAAAATCCATACTGGGAAATCCGGTCGCTTTCACCGAAACACCTGATGAGATGGTCCGGCGGGTCTGTCGAGAATTGGGTAACAAGAAGAACATCATCGTCTTGAACGATGAGGCTCACCACTGCTACTTCCGTCACAATGGTAATGATGAGGAAGAAATCGTTGAGGACAAGGACGAGGCTAAGCGCAGGGATGAAGATGCGCGGGTGTGGATAAATGGTCTTGTTGCCGTGAAAAACAAGCTTGGTATCCGGGCGGTGTTCGATCTATCCGCCACTCCATTCTTCCTCTCTGGTTCCGGTCATCCTGAAGGGCAGATCTTTCCCTGGGTGGTTTCCGACTTCGCTCTCATCGATGCCATCGAATCTGGAATCGTCAAGATACCACGGGTTCCGGTAAGCGATAACTCGATGGCCGGAGAGCTGCCGACCTATCGTAATATATGGCCATTGATCCGGGATGTTCTTCCGAAAAAAGGAAGAAGGGATACTGAGGGGATAGAAGGCGAACCCAAACTACCCGCTGTCCTCCAGGGGGCGTTGCACAGTCTGTATGGCAACTACGAGAAGTATTACCGTGCCTGGGAGTCCTATGCTGAGACTAGGAAGTTCGTTCCAACTCCTCCGGTGCTAATAGTGGTATGTAACAACACCAGCGTCTCAAAGATGGTGTTCGACTACATATCTGGATGGGAAAGGCAGATAGATGATCGCACTGTGGTTCAAGCGGGTGCGTTGGAAATATTCCGAAATGATGACGGTCAGGGCAACTGGCTATCGCGACCGAATACGATATTGGTCGATAGCGAGCAGCTAGAATCCGGCGGGCAGATGAGCGATCAGTTCCGCAAGATAGCTGCCCGGGAGATTGAGGAGTTCAAGGACGAATATCGAGCGAGATTCCCGGGACGAGATATCGAGCAGCTAACCTCTGAGGATATTCTCCGCGAAGTGATGAACACCGTCGGGAAAAGAGGCAAGCTAGGAGAGAACATAAAATGCGTCGTTTCCGTATCGATGCTCACGGAAGGATGGGATGCGCAGACAGTAACTCACATACTGGGTGTCAGGGCCTTCGGAACGCAGTTACTTTGCGAGCAGGTCGTCGGTCGGGCTTTGAGACGAACGAGTTATGCAGTCGATGAGAATGGTCTGTTCCAGCCCGAATATGCCGAGGTCTATGGCGTTCCGTTCTCCTTTATTCCCGCTAAAGGTGGTCCATCACATCCCAAGGAGCAAAAAGAAGTCCACCGGGTCAAGGCGATGCCCGATCGAACTCCGTCGGAAATACGCTATCCCAAGCTGCTTGGATACCGGTACGACATCGGGGAGGATCGCTTGACCGCCACCTTTGACAAGGCTTCAAGAATGTCCCTCTCCACTCGGGACCTTCCCACGGTCACTCAGATGGACCCCATTGTGGGCAAGAGTGATATCCATGACCTGGAGGATCTCAAGAAACAACGGCCTAACACGGTGGCTTTCTTCCTGGCCAAAAAATTGTTGGAAACGAAGTTCCGAGACGAAGCAGACCAACCAAAACCGTGGCTGTTCCCTCAACTGTTGGAGATAACCAAGAAGTGGCTTCAGGAGTGTGTCGAATACAAATCGGACACCTTCCCTCAAATGCTATTATTGGTCCAATTCTCGCAATCGGCTGTTGATCGTCTATACAGCTCCATCGTCATGGGCAAGGTCGATAAGGCCACCATCAAGCCGATATTCCGGCCTTATGACTCGCACGGGTCCACTAAGGACGTGGATTTCGACACCATGAAACCGGTCTTTGAGACGCGTCCAGACAAGTGCCACATATCTCATGTGGTCTGCGATACCAACTCGTGGGAGCAGAAGATGGCTCAAACCTTAGAGGACATGCCCGAGGTCATCGCGTATGTCAAGAATCACAAGCTGGGTTTCTCCATCCCGTACACGATAGATGGCCAGGAGCATCAGTATCTTCCCGATTTCATAGCCATGGTAGACTACGGTGAAGAGGAGATTCTTTACCTCGTTATAGAGGTCAGCGGAGAGGGCCGGGTTGATAAAATGATCAAGGTAAACACTGCCAGGAACCTTTGGGTCCCGGCGGTCAACAATCACGGCGGTTTCGGACGGTGGGATTTCATTGAGATCATCGATCCTTGGAACGCCAAGACCAGGCTTAACGAATATCTGGATACGATTAGGGGGAATTGATTATGGCTAGGGGAAGACCAAAACAGAAGGTCGATATCGATTCGATAAAGCATCAGGACACTCGGAAGAACATCCCCACCGAGGAACTGCGCAACTTCGTCAAGGATGAGGGGCCTAAAACTCTTCTTTATCCTCGTGACCCCTCGCTCGACCCTCAACTGGTTTGGAAAGGTAAGGACGAACAGGACAGCAAGGACCTTGCCATCCCATCAACCCCGATCTACATCCAGGAGAAGATACACTCCCAGGTCATAATCGAAGACCTGATCAAGGAGTACGAGAGGTCCCACAATCTGCCCAAGAGGACTGTTCAGCTGGACCTATTCGCAGATTTCAACGGACTTCCGAAGGAGTTCGACAAGCGAGTTGACTTTTACAAACATGATCAGCACTGGTCCAACCGGATGATCTTAGGGGATTCCCTGCTAGTAATGGCCTCTTTGGCAGAGAAAGAAGGGTTAAAGGGCAAGGTTCAGATGATTTACATCGACCCACCATATGGGATTAAGTTTGGGTCGAACTGGCAGGTAAGCACTAAAAAGCGGGATGTCAAGGATGGTAAGAATGAAGACGCTTCTAGACAACCTGAACAGGTTAAGGCGTTTAGGGATACCTGGGAACTTGGTATACACTCATATCTGGCTTATCTAAGGGATAGGCTTCAATTATCTAGGGAACTCCTTACCGACAGTGGAAGTGTATTTGTCCAAATTGGGGATGAGAATGTCCACCTTGTTCGTTGTGTCCTAGATGAGATATTTGGGCCTGAAAACTTCTGTGCCCAGATAACCTTCTTTAAAACAACCAGTCAAACCAGCAATTTAATCGCTCCATCTACTGACTTTATACTCTGGTATTCGAAAAATAAAGAAATTGTAAAATATCGCCAACCTTACAATGAAAAATCACTTGAAACCGATAGAGCTGGCGTATATAATTGGATTGAGCTTGGCGATGGTATTCGCCGAAGAATGCTGCCTGATGAAAAGGACAACGCCAGCTCAATGCTTCCACCCGATGCCAGAATATTCCGATTAGATACAATGACAAGCCAGAGTGGAGGAGTAACTACTAGCTTTCCGGTTAATATGAATGGAAAGCTATGCGTCTCTGGTAAAGGGTTCTGGAAAACAAATTCTACTGGTATGCAGAGACTGATTATGTCCAATAGGGTTACACCCTCTGGTAAAACACTTGCCTATATCCGGTACATCAATGACTTTCCGGCCTATCCAATCGCTAATCTTTGGACAGATACCGGAACTGGTAGTTTCACAGATGAAAAAGTATATGTCGTCCAGACAGGAGTTAAAGTCATTGAACGCTGCGTCTTGATGGCCACAGATCCTGGAGACTTAATTCTTGATCCAACCTGTGGTAGTGGTACGACCGCATATGTTGCCGAACAATGGGGACGTCGGTGGATTACCATTGACACAAGTCGAGTCGCCCTTGCTCTTGCTCGAACACGCCTCATGTCTGCTCGTTACCCGTATTATTTCTTAGCAGATTCAATTGATGGCATGAAAAAGAAAGCTGAGGTTAACAATATCCAATCTCATTCAATGGCAGTCAAACAAGATGTTAGAAAAGGTTTTGTCTATCAGCAGGTCCCACATATTACTCTCAAATCTATTGCCAATAATGAGGAAATTGATGCGATCCACGCCAAATGGCAACCGAAGCTAGATGAGCAACGATGCGAGATAATTAAGATCGCTGGTACGGAGTTCGAGGAATGGGAGATACCCAAAGATGGAGATGATAGGCTTACCCCACTCCTTAAAAAGTGGTGGAATCTAAAACGGGAGAGACAGAAAGAGATTGATTGCTCCATCGCACAGCGCGCCGAGGCTGAAACACTTTTCGATAAGCCGTATGAAGATAAAAACAGGGTAAGAGTCGCCGGTCCCTTCACTGTGGAGAGTCTAAACCCTCACCGGGTTTTTCCAATGGACGAAAACGGTGATGGCATAGTCTCAGAAGAGGAAGCTGATAAGGATCAACATTTCACCGCCTCAATCCTGGAGAATCTCCTTAAAGCAGGTGTCCAGAACACTAGAAAGAACGAGAAAATTTCGTTCGATTCTCTTGATGTATATGCTAACGAATGGATTCAAGCGGAAGGTCATTATACTGATGCTGAGGGAAAACATCGTCGAGCCGCAGTGACTATTGGTCCGCAATTTGGCACAGTCGGACCCGAACTTATCAGAAGCGCAGTTATGGAGGCAGTGAAAGGCATCGGCTTTGACATTCTGCTCGTTTGTGGCTTTGCATTCGACCCACACGTTTCCGAGGAGGCCAAGAACTATGGAAAGATAACGGTACTCCCAGTAAAGATGAATCCTGACCTGACCATGGGAGACGAGCTTCTCAAGAAGACCGGGGCTGGAAACCTCTTCATGGTCTTTGGTGAACCCGATCTTAAAATCGAATCAAAGGCTGATAACACCATAACTGTTGAACTCAGGGGTTTAGACATCTATGATCCTACGACCGGGGCGATTCGCAACTCCTCGCCCGATGAGATAGCGTGTTGGTTCATTGACACCGACTATAGTGGGGAGGCATTCTTCGTTCGTCAAGCTTATTTCACCGGGGCTGACAAACCATACGAATCATTGAAGAGGACGCTAAGGGCAGAAGTAGATGAATCAGCCTGGGAGAGCATTTATGGAACGATAAGTCGTCCATTCCCAATCCCTCAAGGCGGTAAGATTGCAGTGAAGGTGATCAATCATTATGGGGACGAGGTTCTGAAGGTATACGATTTGCGGAATAACCCAAAAATGTGAAAAATTCCATTGAAATACTCGATTGTACGGCATTAGATATTGTTATTTCATAGTACTGGCTATGTTATATAAAATACAATAAATATAATTTGTTATGGCGTGCTACAGTGTGTCCATGACAAAATTATCTATCATCTACTACCCCCGAACGGTAATGCGGGTGTATTAATTCGAACCCCCAAGTGTATTCGATTTATATTAATAATATATTATAATGTGTGAGAAATTACCGAAATGCTGCTATTGGTATAGAAAAAAAGAGAAACTGGATATGCTCTTCAATTCGGCTCCTCCGAGCCCGCCATTATCCAATTCTATTCGATCTTTGTTTTCCGAAAGGGCAATTATCAGCGATCAGATCATCGACATCTTCGATGCTGTCGGCCTGAAGAAACCGGACATATCCATCCTCTCGGAGGAGTTCCTGGCTGAGGTCAGGAATATACCGCAGCGGAACCTTGCCGTCGAGTTGCTGAACCGTTTGCTCAAGGAAGAGACCAAGCGTATGCGCAAGAGCAACGCCACACAATCCAAGGCCTTCTCAGCCATGCTGGCGGAGGCCATCACCAAGTACGAACAAAGGGCGGTGACCACGGCGCAGGTGATCGAGCTCCTAATCGAGATGGCCAAGAAGATGAAGGAAGCCCAAGAACGAGGGGAGAAGCTCGGCCTCAACGAAGCGGAGCTGGCGTTCTATGACGCTCTAGAAACGAACGACAGCGCGGTTATGGTGCTCGGAGACGAGGTGCTGCGAGGGATCGCCAAGGACATCACGGACACCATCAACAAGAACCTCAGCATCGATTGGAGCGTCCGGGAGAGCGCGAAGGCTAATATGCGACGAATGGTGAAACGCATCCTGCGCAAGTATGATTACCCGCCGGACAAGCAGGAAACGGCGACCAGGAACATCATCGAACAGGCGGAGCTTATGTGCGGAGAATTATCCGCATGATGTCACTCAGCCTTAGGCCGGAAAAAAACGACGGTCATTCAAAAATGATGACTGTCCGACCAGGCTGCACAATTTTCATGTCACCGCAGGACCTCATCGGTCCGGCGATCAAATTTCGGCAGCTTGGGTTGCCATCAATAGTTATATAAATTCGGTAGACCTTTGTAAACAACAGAGACGGCGAGAAGGTCAATGACCCATCTTTGAATGGTTACGAGCCCTTCTCCTTGGTCTCTTTCCTTTTGCTTCTCCTCTATTATAGCCGCAATATCGGAAGTAGATGATCGAATGTATGTTTCTTAACCAATTCAAATGCATCCTTTTCGTTCTGGTTTCGATAATATTGCCTAGCAATGCCACTGACCAGATCGGCTATCTGAAGACCGGGTATTCTGCTGCTTTTATCAAAATCAAAGGTTATGGTGATCCCTCTTTCCTTCAGCCTAGCCGAGATCATATCCTTGCATAATTCCAACGCTCTTCCCCATACCTCGGAGTCTAAGATGACGCCAACCTCGAACTTGCTGTTTTTTTGGTGTGTGAGCAATGGTCTGAGATTGGATATGATCGATTGTGCTCGAATTCTATTTCCGCACGGTTCACCTCCGTTTGCTATATGATGCTCGAACTGAGGTGAATAGTCGATCGTTCTCCAACAGAGGGGGGATTTCAGGATCATGCCGTCACCTCTGATTATTGAATTGTCTGAATAGGATGTGTTGATCGCAGCAGTCAGTAAAGTATCGGAGATCGGTCCAAGTCCATCAGAATGGTGGATTTCCTTCTTATCGCTTCCAAGAAAGTCCTTAGCTATGGGTTTTAGTGCATCGAGGGTATATCTCAAGGTATTCTGAGCCCCCTTCGTTGTAGATGGACAGCACCAAACAGAACTCACAGTAAATACCGATTCACAGGCATCGGTCATGCCACTTTCGTCAATAAATATCAGGACTCTGGTAAAGTAGAAAGCATGTAACCAGTATCAATTAAAATAGGTTTACCTCCATTTATTAAAAGTCGCACAATAGCTGACATTGATTGGAAAGGTTAAGGTCTTTTTATTCCTGAATGAGCGTTCGTATCGACGATCCAGCGCGTTGATGATGCAGACTGCTTAAAGTCTGTCGTTTTTTTGTCATCATTAGGTGAATAATCATGCCTTGTTCACTCACGGGGCGATCAGAGCTTCTGGCAGGTCCTGCAGTAGTAAACACTGCCTCCCATGTACGACTCCTTAGCGATCGAACCATGACAGTTGGGACACGGTTTATCAGCCGTCTTCTTTCCAAGGACGGTGCGATACCTTCCAGGGTTGCCGAACAGATCGTTCTCCGTATCCCTTCCTCCGCCCTTGACCATGGAGGCCAAGGTCTCCTTTACTGAAACGAACAGCGTGTCGAGGTCCTTCTCCCCCAGACTACCCACCTTCCTCTTGGGGTGCATCCTAGCATTGAACAAAATGTCCTGCAGGACCCCGTTCCCCAGGCCCGGTATCCTCTGCTCGGTGGCCAGCAGCGCCTTCAGGCTCAGCTTTCCGGCGCCTGGTGCGGAGGCGATGGAAAGGAAGTATTCCTTATCGAACTTCTTGGTCAAGGGCGATGGTCTATCCATCGCCACCTTGTAATAGGGATTGTCCAGGCTCCCCTTCGGGAAGGCTCCAACACCCCCGTACATCTGCACCGAGGCGCTCAACGAGGTGCCATCCTCGAACTCCAGCAGCAACTGGTGCTTCGCCGGACGTTCCTTTACGTTTTCCTGATACCGGATGTTCATCCCATCCCCGAACAGGATTCTCGCATCTCCCGCCGAGATCTCGACAAGCCCTCCATGGCCGACCGCCCCTTCGATCCTCTTTCCCTTTAGGACCTCAGAGAACTTGGTCTGGTCGCCATAGTACCAGGCGAGCCCGTGGGGCGTTTGGCCGACCACCACCCCGGCGATACGCTTTCCGCTGATCGACTCACGCAACTGGCTGGCCAGATTGAAGGCCTCGGGGATCTCGATCATAATGGTCCCGACAGAATTCGTCTCTCAGGGTATAAGGCATCGTGTCTGAGAATCTGATCTCAATAAAGCGTCCCCTGGTACTGTCCGGTCACCGGGCATCCCATACACTTCTTGCATTTGAACGAGGAGCAGTCCCGGCACTGCAGGTTTATCCCGCACGGAGGATGCTCGCTGTGCTCGAAGTTCATCACTGACGGTACGATATAATCCCGTTCAGAGGTGATCACGATGTTGAAATCCACGTCCGTAACGGACGGATTGGAACGTATGTGCCCGTTGACTATCGACTCTAATGTCGCTATGCTCTCACTGAAGAACAGCAGGCACAGATTGTTCTTCCCGGAGATGGTAAAACCGTTGGCGAAGTACGGACAACCCCTGAACATGCCCAGGATCTCGTCCGGCCTCGTGGACGAAACGTCCACCTTCGCCAGGTACAGTCCCATCTTCAATGGGTTGATCCCAAGCTGACTGGCCAGCGCCCCGGCTTCCTTGAGCTTGGCTATCCTGGCCGCCACGGAAGGCTGCGACAGGTTGATGCGCTTGCCGATGCTCTCCTGCGAAACATAGGGGTCCTCAGCATACATGGAAATTATGATCTTGTCCTTGGGATCGAAACGCATCTGAATTCCTCATGCCTATTATCGATAGGAATTATTTCTTATCTCTTTATTATCCATAGTAATCGACTTAATATATTATAATCTAATTGTAAGAGATAAGGTGTGAATCATGTCTATGTACTGCAATCAATGCCAACAGACCGCCAAGGGCGTCGCCTGCACGACCCGCGGCGTCTGCGGAAAGAACGAGGACATACAGAGCCAGCAGGAGATGCTCATCTACGGCCTGAAGGGCATTGCCGCCTACGCCTACCACGCTCGCATCCTTGGAAAGAAGGACGAGCAGGTCGATGCCTTCATGCACGAGGCGTTGTTCAAGACGCTCACCAACGTGGACTTCTCCGCCAAGGACCACTGGGACCTTCTGCTGAAAGCAGGCATGATGAACTACCGCGCCATGGAGATGCTCCAGGAGGGCAACACCGAGTTCTTCGGCGATCCGGCTCCGACCAGCGTCTTCACCGGGGTCAAGAAGGGGCCCGGGATACTGGTCACCGGCCACGACCTTCTGGACCTGGAAGCCCTGCTGAAGCAGACCGAGGGCACCGGCGTTAACGTTTATACGCACGGAGAGATGCTGCCTGCGCACGGTTACCCCAAGCTGAAGAAGTACAAGCACCTCGTGGGCAACTACGGCTCCGCCTGGCAGAAGCAGAAGACCGAGTTCGCGGAGTTCGGCGGTCCCATCCTCGCCACCACCAACTGCGTTCTCATTCCCCCGGAGAGCTACAAGGACCGCCTGTACACCACCGGAATTACCGCCCTGGACAACGTCAAGCACCTGGAGCGGAACGATTATTCGGAGATAATCGAGCACGCCAAGCGCATCGGTGATCTGGCGGAAAGGCAGGGCATCAACATCACGACCGGCTTCCACCACAAAGCGGTGCTCTCGCTAGCTCCGCAGATAATCGACGCTGTCAAGAGCGGCAAGATAAAGCACTTCTTCCTGATCGGCGGCTGCGACGGCGCCACGCCCGGAAGGGACTACTATACCCAGCTCGCGGAGAAGGTTCCCAAGGACTGCATCATCCTGACCCTGGCCTGCGGCAAGTACCGCTTCAACGACCGGGAGTTCGGGACCATCGAGGGTACCGGCATTCCGAGACTATTGGACGTGGGGCAGTGCAATGATACTTACTCCGCATTGCAGATCGCCATCGCTCTGTCGAAAGCGTTCGGCGTCGGTGTGAACGAACTGCCGCTGAGCATCGTGCTCTCCTGGTTCGAGCAGAAGGCTGTCGCTATCGTCTACACCCTGCTAGCTCTGGGCGTCAAGAACGTCCGCGTGGGACCGACCGCTCCGGCGTTCATCAGCCCCAACAACTGGAAGTTCATCCAGGAGAACTTCAACTGGATGCCCATCGGCAACGTCGACGAGGACCTGAAGGCCATGCTTGGGAATTAATCCAAACCCCTTTCCTTTTTATTCGTCCTTCGCGGCCTTCTCAGGGTACAAACGGTCAAAGTAAAGGAACGAGAAGGCCATCATCCCGATCACCGCGAACACGATCATGGGCATGGCGATCACGGTGGCGATGTCCGCCCCCGCCTCCGGGGGGTTGGAGACGAACGCAACCAGCGTCATATGGATGACCATCAGGACAAAGGAGGTCAGCACCGCTATCGGGAGCTTGGGAAAGCCCTTCAGCTTAATCCGCACCAGGCCTGCCACAATGCCTGACATGATGGTGCTGATGGCGCAAGGCAGCGCGGTGGCTCCTCCCTCGAAGTAACGGTGCACGCCTCCGATGATGCCCGCCCCCAGGCCCACGATCGGCCCGCCAAGGAACCCGGCGATCAGGACCGGGAAGTCCCGCATGTTCACCTTGGAGGTCAGGTAATCGGCCGCCAGGTACGTCCCAGCTATAGCCAGGGCTCCGAAGATCGCGATGAATACCAGGCAGTTCATCGGCGTCAAACGATTCTCAACGACATCCTTGAACCATTTGGTCCTGGACAGTCCGAAAACCACTCCGATGACCAATATCATCTGGGCGGTCAGCAGCAGAAACATCATCAATATCTCGGAGGTATCCATCCCAGGGGAGAATGGCGAAGGTGATAATCATTTTTCCTGAGCCATCAGTTCACCGGAGCAGTGCCCGGCCAGAGGTTTCCTTGCCCTGGCCCCTGAGGGCAGGGCCTCAGCCAGATATCCATCGTGAACATCGGAAACCGGAATACCTTGCTGAGGCGAACCCACTTCTTTATTTACTCGTCCTTCAGGACCTTCTCCTGGTGCAATCGGTCGAAGTACAGCAGCGAGAAGACGGCCATCCCGAGCATCGCGAACCCGACCATGGGCAGGGTGACGTCCGTGACGATGTCTATACCCAATTCCTGCGGCTCGGTCAGGAACGCCGCCAGTATCATGTGCGCGAACATCAGGAACATGGACGTCAGGACCGCCGCCGGGGGGCTGGGGAATCCCTTCAGCTTCATCCGCACCAGGCCGGCAACAATGCCGGACAGGATGTTGGCTATGGCGCAGGGCAGGGCGGTGACGCCTCCCTCGGTGTAACGGTGGACGCCTCCGATGATCCCCGCCCCCAAACCTATGATCGGTCCGCCAAGGAACCCGGCGATTATGACCGGGAAGTCCCGCATGTTCACCGCGGCGATCTTGTAATCGGCGGATAGATAGGTCCCGGCCACGGCCAGGGCTCCGAAGACCACGATGAAGACCAGGCAGTTCATTGGCGTCAGACGATCATCGATGACCTCCTTGAACCATTTAGTTCTTGATAAGCCGAACACGACCCCGATGACCAGGGCCATCTGGGCTAACATGAACAAGAACATCATCAGTACTTCGGAGGATTCCATGCCGCCCGCTTAAGCCGATGATTGTTATTAAATTTCCTGAGCAATTGACGGCTTGCGGAAATAACCGTCCCGGCCACAGGTCTTCCGGACATGGGCATGATCAGCTCATGGACCGATCGGCGGCGGTGGGCCGACCAGCAGGGCCTTCCCGGTCTTCCCTTGCTTTCTATGTTCGTTGTGAGGCGGAAAACCGTTAATCATGGTTCTCCGTACCGGGGCCGTGGACCTCCGCAGGCTGTTGGGCAACAGCGCTTTGGTGATGACCCTCTCTTTCATCACAGCCCTCGCCCTGGGCGGTTTTCCCGACGAGCTTCCGCTGACCAATGGGAACATCGCCATGTTCTCGCTGGTGGTCATGATGTCCCTGTCATTGACCAACCTGAAACTGGGCGGCCTGAGGGTGCAGGACCATGCCCGCCCCATCGCCCGCGCGTTCCTGCTGTCGATGGTACTGGCATCTGGCGCCTCAGTCCTGATCTCGTTCCTATTCGAGGGGGACCTCCGGTCGGGGTGGATACTGGTGGCCGCCGTTCCTTCGGCCATTTCCGTCATCCCCTTCACCTTCATCATGAAGGGCGATCTGGAGCCGACCGTGGTATCCACGACCCTGCTGTACATCGCTGCATTGGCCTTCACGCCCCTTCTGACGTTCCTTTTCCTTGGCGAGGCGGTGGAGGTGATGGTGCTGGTCACCTATATCGGGATACTACTCCTTCTGCCTCTGGCCATCTCCCGGCCCCTGAGCAAGCTGGAGATCGACCCCAGGGACCGTACGGTGATGATCAACATCGCCCTGTTCGTCCTGTTCGTGGCCATCGCCGGGCCGAACCGGGACATCTTCTTCAACGACTGGAGGCTCTTAGCGGCGCTTCTCGCCGCGGCCTTCGTGAGGATCTTCGGCATCGGCCTGCTCTGGGACCGCTACCTGCGCCGGAAGAAGGTCGAGAGGGGACGCAGGGTCCCGGAGGTGATGTTCTCCTCGCACAAGAACACCGGCTTGGCCGCCACATTGGCCATAACGCTGCTGGGGCCGGAGGCTGCCGTACCGGCGACGGTATGCGCGGTGGTGGACATAGCATGGCTCATATTCCTGTCTCACATGGTCTTCAGGGACCAGGTTCCAGGCGGCGAAGGCAAAGGGTGAAGTCCCCCCAGCCGCCTATGGGCATCATGCGCCAAGAGACCAAGGTGTTCCTGGAGTTCATCGCCAGGCGGAGGATGGAGAAGATAAGCGGATCCTCGCCGGAACTGCAGGCCGAGCTGGTCATGGACGATTCCGGCCTTCGCTGCGCGCTGCAGGTGACGAGGAACGGGGAGCTGGTGCGCCTGGAGTTCATAGAGTCGGAGGCGACCGCCGGCAAGCAGACGCACTTCCCCGATTACATCGAGGTGGCCAGGAGCGTCGGTTCGCTGGCGATATTCTTCCCCGAGTCCAGGTTCTCGAGGGATCTGGCGTCATCCATCTACCAGAGCGTTCTGAAGGAGGCGCGCCAGGGCATCGATCGGGACATCGCGTTCCTGGGATTCGTCTATGACGAAAAGGGGAACCTGAAGAAGGTGGATTGAGCCCATTCTCCAACGGTCCGATGGCAGGCGGATCGCCCCCGGGCTTCTCAGAGGTCGGGATTCAACGTAAATAATAATATTCACAGAGCATCTTCAGAGAGGCGAACGGGTGCGGCATCCATGTCGATATTGAAGGCGCTCAAGGCGAAGTTGGGTGACAACTATTCGAAAGGGGACCTGTTCGAGGATTACGTGGTAGACCTGTTCCCGGAGAGCGTCTACCAGCTGGTGCAGATAACTCCCCGCAGGGAGGACCTCGACGGCCGATGGGTGGAGCAGGCCTACAATCCGGACATCCAGATCAGGCATCTTCCCAGCGGGCACCTGTTCTGGGTCGAATGCAAGTTCCGGTCGTCGACGTACTTGAACAAGCTCCACTGGTGCGAACCCAACCAGCTTTACCGCTACAAGGACTTCCAGGAGTCCGTGCGGCCGGAGAAGGTTTTCGTCGTGGCCGGCCTGGGCGGCAGATGCAACGATCCCGAATCACTGTACTGCATCCCCCTGGACGACATCCAGTACGTGGGATTGTATCTCTACGCCATCGAGAGGTACAAGAGGGACCCGCACACCAACTTCAACTACTATGCCGGCAGGCTGTTCTGAGGCGTCTCTCGATATCATGAGGGCGGCAGGGCATGCCGCAATCACAGCAGCAGCGACTGCATGTCCTCGACCTTCTCGTTCATGTAGGCGCAGGAATCGAGCACACCCTGGTTGTAGAACTCCGGCGCAAGCTTCTCGACCACGAAATCAAGGAACAAGCTGGCGGCCAATTGCCCTATCTCCTCGTCACGCTCATTCTTGAAATAATGGACGATGGCCTTCACCATATCCTCTCGCCTCTCCCGGTCAAGCACGATGCGTTCCTTCCCCTTCATAAGCGGTCCCGGACCCTGATGGCCACTGAGAATGATAAACCTCTCTGCGAGGTTCAGAACTTGCTGGCCGCCCATCCGAAGAAGCGGTCCAGCAGGCTGTCCCGGGGGGCGTTCTCGTCCGAACAGAAGAGAACGGTGGCGAAGGCGGCCATCCAGAGGAACAGCGGGTAGACTATCATCCGCTCGGACCCGGCCGCTCCCAGGCCGAAATAGAACTGCGCCTTGTAGAGGATCTCGGTGACGAAGCCGGCGATACCTACGAACAGCGACACCTTTCCGAACGGCCCTGGAAAGGTCCAATAGCAGCACAGCGCCGCCACGGCGATGAGGACGAAGGAGAGGAACGCCCCGACGTCATGCGCCCACTCTATCGATATCGGGAAGGCGGCCATGATCAGCATGCCCAACCCGCAGAGCAGGAACAGCAGCGGTATGAAGTTGAGCTTCTTGTCCGGCCAGAGAACCACGCCGACGGCCATTCCCAGGACTCCGAACAGGACCAGGGAGGCGTTGAACAGGAGTGCGGAAGGCTGCTCCCAGACGCCGAGATCGGACAGCAGGGTGTCCTTGTGGCTGTAGCCCTCGTAAAGCATCTGGCTGATGTTGGCCAGGAAGGCGAACTGGACTATGGCCACGAACAGCAGCACTCCAGCAAGCTCCCTGCGCCTCACGCCCTGGTGAAGGCCGGAGGTGAATTAAACGTTTTTGCGGTCCGTCTCCACAAATTATTTAGGTGCATTCTCACTAAAAACCTCAGGGAAGGGTCCCATGAAGACACTGGTGGCGTACATTTCAGAGACGGGCAACACCAAGAAGGTGGCCAAGGCGATATTTGACGAGGTTCCGGGCGAGAAGGACATGATGCCGATTTGCGACGTTCCGGACTCCAGCATCTACGACCTCATATTCCTGGGGTTCCCGGTGCACCAGTTCGGCCCGGACAAGAAGGCGGCGATGCGCATGAGGCAGCACTGCATCCCCGGTAGGAAGGTAGCATTGTTCATCACCCACTCCGCCCCTGAGGATATGCCCGAGCTGCAGGAATGGCTCTCCAAGTTCAGGGAATGCGCCTCCGGCGCCGAGATAATCGGTCTCTTCGACTGCCAGGGACAGATGTCCAAGCCGGTGAAGATGGTCCTCCGGCTCTCCCGGGACAAGAGGCTGCGCGATTGGGCGAAGCAGGACAGCAGCCAGGGGCAGCCGGACGATTCCCGGATAACGAGGGCGCGGGAGTTCGCCAGGGAGATGCTGGCCAAGGTGAAGGGCTAGGAACGTTCCCCTTGTCAGTATATATATAGATTAAATATCGACAAGCCGATGCCCCGGCCGGGGGAACATGGGGCAGTCCGAAGGGGTCGTAGAGCATACCATAACCGCCAGGGACGTGGTGGTCCGTTTCGGTGACATACTGGCTTTGAACAACTTCTCCATCCAGGTCCCCAAGGGCATCGTCGGCCTGCTGGGGCCGAACGGAGCAGGCAAGAGCACCTTCATAAAGACGGTGCTGGGGCTGGTGAGCTTTGATTCCGGTGATGTGCGGATAAGCGGCATGGACCCCCGGACGGACGTCATGGCCATACGGGACCGCGTAGGCTACATGCCGGAGCACGACTGCCTCGTCGACACGATGAGCGGCCTGGAGCTGGTGACGTACTTCGGCCGCCTGAGCGGGATGACCAAGGAGGATTCCATTCCCCGGAGCCACGAGGTGCTGGACTTCGTTGGATTGGGCGAGGAGCGCTACCGTCCGACGTCCACATACTCCACGGGAATGAAGCAGAGGGTCAAGCTGGCCCAGGCGATAGTGCACGATCCGGAGATACTGTTCCTGGACGAGCCGACCAACGGGATGGACCCCCTGGGCCGGGAGGAGATGCTCGAGCTGATATCGCGCATAGCCGCCTCCAACAAGTCCATCCTGGTATCGTCGCACATCCTGCAGGACATGGAGAAGGTGTGCCAGCACGTCGTGATAATCAACAGCGGAAGGGCGATAACCCAGGGGCCGATGTCCGTCCTTCTCGACCAGGGCCGAGACCGCAGGCGCCTGCAGGTGCGCGGAGAGTACAAGGTGCTGCTGGCCTTCACGGAGGAGCTGCGCAGGAGCTACGAGGTCATCTCCGTCTCCGAGGAGTTCGGGCAGATGACCATCATCCTCATCAACGGCGGGCCGAGCGCCCCCCTGCTCGATCTGGCCAGGCGGAACGGCGTGCAGGTCCGTTCCTACGTCCCTGACAAGCTGACCCTGGAAGGGGCGTTCATCCGGTCGGTGAAGGAGGTGGCCTGATGGGCCTGGATCCCATTGGCTACAAGCCCTGGGACGGGGAGCGCACCGAGCATCGCCGCCGCTTCCTGGTGGTGGCGGAAAGCATTGTCCGGCACAAGCTCAGGACCAGATCGTTCATCGCCCTGCTCGTCCTGGGCACCATACTGGTGCACGTTTTCCCCCTGATATTGTACTCCTTGTTCCCGCACCGGGCGCTGGAGGGGGAGGTGATGAGGGACTATCTCGGAGACGGGCTGTACTTCATATTCGAGGTGATACTGGTGGCGCTCGTCTGCTCCGACCTCATCTCGGAGGACATGCGCTCCAACTCCTTCATCCTCTACGTCTCCAGAGCCATGGGCGTGAAGGGCTATCTTCTGGGCAAATGGCTTGGGGCGATGGTCACGGTCGGGCTCTTCACCCTGCTCCCGCCCCTGGCCGTCTCCATAGCCATAATGGCCACCCAGTCCGGGCCCGATTACCTGGGGAGCCTGGCCGTGGTGGGCCAGACCGTGTTGGCGGGCGTGTGGTCCGCGGTATTGCTGGTCCCGGCCGGCCTGGCCGTGTCGTCGTTGACGAAAAAGAAGACGTACGCCGCGGTGGGCACCTTCATGTTCTTCTTCGGAATGATGATAGTCGCCGGAATATTCAGCGGGATGTCATCTGATTGGAGCTTGTTGAACCCGGCCGAGCTGCTGTACCATAGCCATACCGTGCTGTACGGCCTGGAGCTCGCGGAGGACGTGAACGCATGGCTCCTGGCGGCCATGGCCTTCCTGCTTACGGTGCCTCCGATCGCGTTGGTGTACTACCGCATAATGCGCAAGGAGGCGGGCAAATGAGCAACGTGGTGGAGGCGCGCTTGCTGTCCAAGTGGTACGGTCAGGTCATCGGTCTCAACAACTTCAGTATCGACGTTCCCAAAGGCATCACGGGAATAGTCGGTCCAAACGGCGCGGGCAAGAGCACCTTCTTCAAGCTTCTCACCGGGAACATCAGAACGAACGCCGGGCACCTGCGGGTGCTGGGCGAGGAACCGTGGCAGAATCCTTCGCTCCTGTCCAAGATAGGCTTCTGCCCGGACTACGATTTCCTGCCCCCGGACCTCAACGGCCGCGAGTACCTGCGCTTCGTCGCCGGGCTGCACGGCATGGAAGGGGTCAGGACGGCCGACCGGGTGAACGAGGTCCTGAAGATAGTCAGCATGGTGAAGGACGCCGACCGGTCCATGGGCGGCTACTCCAAGGGGATGAGGCAGCGCATCAAGATCGCCGGGGCGCTGCTGCACGAACCGCAGCTGCTCCTGTTGGACGAGCCGCTCACCGGAACTGATCCCCTGATCCGCAAGGAGATCATCGACCTGGTCAAGGACCTCAACAAGGTGCACGGGCATGACGTCATCGTCTCCTCGCACGTTCTGCACGAGATAGAGCGCATGACGCATCAGGTGGCGCTGATATACAAGGGCCGCTCGGTGGCCAGCGGGGACATATCAGAGATCCGCCGCCTGATGAGCGACCATCCGCACAACATCGTGCTGGAAGGGCAGGGATTGGTGCCTCTGGCACAGACGCTGCTTACGAAGGGGTACGTCTCCTCCATCGAGCTTCGACCGGACCGCCTGGGCATGTACGTCCGGGTGGACCGCCCGGACGAGTTCTTCGATTCCCTTCCGGACCTGGTCTCGGAAACGAGATGCGAGCTGGAAAGGGTGGAAAGCCTGGACGATGACCTGGAATCGGTGTTCAGGTACCTGGTGGGGTGATATCATGTCCCTGGAAACTATCGGACTTCGCACCGTGGCGGCCTTCTCCGCCCGCAAGCTGCTCATGAACAGGCGCTGGATGCTGGTGATGCTGCTGGGAGCCCTCGTAGCAGGGGTGATGGGCTATGCGGCTACGGAGGATGGGGCGAACATGGACACCGCCAGTGATCTCATGGTCCTCCTGCTGCTGGCCTTCCTTCTGCCGGTGCTGTCCCTGATCTATGGCGCGTCGATGATAAGGAACGAGATGGACGACCGCAGCATAGTGCAGGTCATCACCGCACCGCTGGACCGCCGGATATCCTATCTCGGCTATTACATCGGACTGGTGATGGTGCTCTGCCTCATGATAACCGTGGTCACCGCCATAGGCGGGCTGGCCTTCCTTGCCCTCTCGCCGGAGAGAGAGGGCGGAGCGCAGCTGCTGCTCACCTTCATCGTGCTGCAGTATCTTGGCGTCCTCGTCTATTCAGCGCTGTTCCTCTTCATCGGGACGCTTATGAAGCAGCCGATATACCTGGGGCTGATCTACATATTCGTCTGGGAGGACTTCATCGGCTCTGTTCCCGGGTCAATCGGCGACCTGACCGTGCGCCGCCAGCTGCAGGTCCTGGCCTCCGAGCTCACCGAGCTGGGATCCGTCGCCTCGACCTCCGGCGATTGGGCGGTGTCGCTCGTGGCGCTTCTGGTGTTGACCGCGTTGCTGGTGCTGGCCGGGGCATTCGTGCTCTGGCGGGAAGAGGTGGCCTGATCGTCGGTCATCTGAAGGCGAGGTTCTGTTAAAATCTCGTGATGATCTTGCTAAGGTCTAGTAAAGATCACTGCAGCCATATTTTTATATCAACTTAAGTTATACTTAAGTTCAAGATGCGTCAGGCCAAGTTGACCAAGAACCGGGAATGCGTACAGATGATCATTCCCCGGGAGTACTGCGACAAATACGGGTTCAGGTCCGGCCTGGATATCCTCATCGAGGCCAGAAAGGACGGGCTGCTCATCCGGGCTCCCAAGGGCAATGACGTCAGCTCCCAGTTCTGGACCATCGGCTATGAGGGGATGGCGGTCGACGAGCTTCTTGAACAATTGAAGGACCATGGGATCACGCAACTGATCGATGTTCGAAAAAACCCCATCAGCCGGAAGGCCGGCTTCTCAAAGGCCGCCCTGGGCGCCCGCCTGGAAAAGGAAGGGGTGGTCTATCGTCATCTGCCCGACCTGGGGTCCCCCAACGACATAAGGAACGATCTGCGCAATGGAGGGTCCCTCGATACTTTCTTCGATCGATACGCTGCCTATCTGGATTCCAGGTCCCAGGCCTTCGATGAACTGCGCGGCCTGGTCATGGTCAGACCATCCGCCCTGATGTGCTTCGAGAAGGACCATCGGGAATGCCACAGGAAGGTCCTCGCCGAGAGGCTGCTGGAGTTCGGATTGAGGCCGCTTCATATCTGATAGTCATCCAATGTCGTAGGACGGCTTGAGGATGGAGGTGACATTCTTGGGTACAGTAACGAGATTATCAGCCATTTTCCATAGCGCGCATCGGTCCCCATCATGAAGTGGAGATCACGTTCCTTCATCATCCAATCGAACAATCTGCTCCTCACCTTCTCATGAGCGATCTCCAGGGTCGGAGCCCTGGCGCACATCTTCCTGTACAGAAGGATCGCTTCCCAATCCTCACACATGATGTGGTGGCCAAGGCATTCATCCGATCCACTGCAGCTGAACCGATACTTTATCAATTCTGGGGGAAAGTAAAATCCCAATCTGCCGCCCTCCAAGGTGCGTTGCCTGGAAATGAGCTCTGACCTTTTCTGTCTGGCCTCTTTCCACTCAAAATCAAGATCGTGGACGACGGGTCTGATGATCCCCAAGGAGCTCCTGTCCTCTTTCAACCTCTCGATGGTTGAGAGGTTGTCCCTCATCATTCCTCTCACAGTCTCATCGCTCGCCTTATCCCCCGCTGATAATGTAGATGGCACTATCTTGCGGCTCTCCTTTCTGCCATCGCTGCTTCGGTCGTCCTTCATTTCATATTCGATCCATCTCCGTTTCGAGATCGGGGCCTTCTGCCAATTGTTGAATGGAACAGGATAGATCCTCCTCAGTTCACCTTCATCCGTGATGCCCGCCATGCAGATCAGCAGTTCATATTTCGAACTGATGACAGGATAGGCCTGGCATAGGACCAGCATTCTCTCCTTCTTATGCACCGGATTTCAATTCACCGGATCAGAATATATTATCTACGTTTGCGTTCATACTTTCAGTTAGAAGAAATCATATGGAAAAACGGATCGACATTCTGGCTGGAAGCACCATCGAATGGCTGTTGGGGGAGGACAACCCTACCGTCAGGTACCTGACGTTGCGCGATCTCCTGGGCAGGGGCGAGAGCGATCCGGAGGTAAGGGAGACCAGGCGCCGGATCATGGACACCGGTCTCGTACCCAAGGTCCTGGCCAAGCAGGAGCCCGGCGGCCATTGGGGACAGCCTGAGCACTTCTATCAGAACTCCAAATACAAGGGGACGGTATGGAACCTCATTCTTCTGGCGGAGCTTTACGCCGATCCTGCTGACGAACGGATCAGGAACGCCTGCGAGTTCGTGCTGTGCTGGAGCCAGCACCGTCAGTCCGGAGGCTTCTCCTATAAAGGCACGGACAGGAACGGAGGGAATCGCACCGTTTTCAGTTGCCTGACCGCCAACATGCTTTTCGCCCTGGTCCGTCTGGGCTTCAAGGACGATGAACGGGTGGCCAAGGGGTTCGAGTGGATATCCCGATACCAAAGGTTCGATCTCGGACCGTACGATGGCAAGGAGTGGCCGTACCAGTACGACCTGTGCTGGAGGAAGCACACCTGCCGTTCCGGCGTGGTCAAGATGTTGAAGGCTCTGGCTGAAGTGCCAGAGGAGGAGAGGACGCCGGGGATGAGCAGGAAGGTCGGGGAAGGGGCCGAGTTCTTGCTGGCGCAGCGCATACTGTATCGTCCGCCCGAGCTAAGGGACATATCCCGGAAGGAATGGCTGGATTTCGGGTTCCCGCTCATGTGGAACACCGACCTGGTGGAGATCCTAGGGATACTGGCCAAACTGGGGATAAGGGACGAACGCATGGACGAGGCCATCAAAGCGGTGCTGTCCAGGCAGGGGGAGAACGGCCGCTGGAAGCAGGAGAATCACTTCCATGGCAGGTTCATCACCGCCATCGAGACGAACGGAAAGGACAGCAAGTGGGTGACCCTGAACGCCATCCGGGCGCTGAGAATTCTTGCCTGATCGCTTTACCGTGACCTTCGGACGGTACTGCAGTTCCCTCGAATATTACGACCACTGCTCGTTTTATTATATTAGGCAATTCAATCGAGGTTTTGTCCGAGATCATGAACGAAACACAATTGCTGGGCCTGATACCAAACGTGGTATGCATAATTCTAGGCCTGGTCATGTTCTACCAGATATACGGAAAGGCCCCATCCGAGCACAGGGTGAGCATCCTGGCCACCTTCGCTTCCATCTCCTTCCTGGCGCTGGTGTTGGGATTGGAACGATTCATCGGGGACCACACGCTGTACGCGGCCATCGTGGCCATCGAATACGCCGCATCGGTGGCGCTGCTGGTGTCCATCTTTTCCTTCTCCCTCTACTACACAGGCCTGGCCAACTTCGTGAACCGTCACCTGATCCTCCTCATACTTGTCCTGGGGGCGGTCTTCGTCGCCGCCAACGCCACGAACGGCCTTCACCACCTGTTCTACACGTCCTTTGAAGTAATCAACCGGAACGGCTTGCACATGATGCAGCCAGAGTACGGCCCCCTTTTCTTCGCCTGGCTGGCCTATGTGCTGGGCGTGCTGGCCTTCGTAATGGGCTGGCTGCTCAAGTCCGCCGGGAGCATGATGGGTCGCAAGCGCGTTGGTACCGTTCTCATAGTCCTCGGCATAGGGTTCTACACCTTCATGGGGGTTCTCAACGCCATAATTCCCCGCGATCCCCGGATCGACATGCTGACCATCGGGCTGGTCGGCGCATCCCTCATGGTCTTCGCGGCCAACCGCCAGAGCGACATCATCGTCCAGCACGGCATGACCATGGAGGAGGCGCTGAGGGATGCGGAGGACGGGGTCATAATCGAGGACCCCGAGCACCAGGTCATATACATGAACGATAGCGCCCGGGAGCTGGCGATCACTGACCGCTCGCCATACCTGTCCGCCATCCCCAACGAGGGCAGCGAGGACGTCCGCCTGAACACCAAGGACGGCGAACGGGAGTTCAATGTGAACCGGTCCATCGTGAAGAGGAACGGCGCATCCGTGGGCACGGTGACGGTCATGCGGGACGTCACCGAGAGCAGGAGCATGGAGAAGCGGCTGGCCCTAGCCAACCACCGCTTGGACACCATGGGGAGGGCATTGCGCCATGACGTGATGAACGAACTCACCGTCCTGAACGGACACCTCGAGCTGCTGTCCGGGACGGAGTTGGCGGAAAAGCAGCGGGAAAGGCTGATGAAGGCCCTGAACGCGGCGAAGAGGATAGACGACCTGATCGAGAAGACCCGGGTGGACCACATCCTCGACCCGGTGAAGCCGAAATGGCAGGCGCTCGACCAGACGGTCCGTGACGGGATCAGGAACTCTGATCTGAGAGAGGTCGACCTGCGGATGGACCTCTGCGACTGCCAGATATTGGCCGACCCCATGCTTCCTACGGTGTTCGGCAACCTCATGGACAACTCCCTGCGTCATGGGGGGAAGGTCCGCGAGGTCAGGGTGGCCGTGGACCACAAAGGGCAGAGGACCACCATCATCTGGGAGGACGATGGCGTGGGTATCCCTGTGGATGACAAGGAGCGAATCTTCGAGAAGGGGGTGGGCAAGCACACCGGTATGGGCCTGTTCCTGATCCGGGAGATCTTGAACATTACCGGTATGGACATCCACGAGGACGGGATCCCTGGAAAAGGGGCGAGGTTCGTGATAACTGTTCCCGCCTCGTCAATAAGGGAGAAGGAAAATTATTGAAAAAGGGGCGGAGCCCCGTTCACGGCCCGGTGGATGGGCCGCTTTGGACAGGTCTCAGCATCACCTTTGCCGCCAACAGGAAGCTGTCCCGCATCGCGCTCAGCTCGTCCGATGGGCGTACCGTCAGAATTCATCCAGCCTTTCGATTTATATTTTGGATCCATCTCTGAAAGAACGGGCGACCTGGTCGATCGGTCATGATCGTTTCTCATTCCTCATTTTTCTTCGATCTGGGAGATCATCTCCGGCGCATCAAGGCCACGGACAGGATGAGCGTGGCCATGGCGAAAATGACCAGGACCGCCAGGTCCGGCCAGATGTTCTCCAGGCCCCAGCCGCGGATCATGACGGAACGCACGCCGTCCACCGCATACGTCAGCGGCAGCAGGTAGGATATCGGCCGCAGCAGCTCCGGCACCGATTCCAGGGGCCAGAACACCCCCGAGAGCAGTATCGAGGGGAACAGCACGAGCGGGATGAACTGAACGGCCTGGAACTCCGTTCGGGCGTTGGCGGAGAGCAGGAAGCCCAGCCCCTGCATGCCCACCCCCAGCAGGAAGACGGTCAGCAGAACCAGCAAGAGCGACCCTTCCGCCTGAACATCGAAGAGGAGAAGGGCGGTGGCCAGGACCACGGCCGATTGCACCAGGCCTATCAGCCCGAAGGCCATGGCGTAGCCGGTCACCACCTCTCCCTCGGTCACCGGCGTGGAGAGCAGCCTGGCCAGCGTGCCGGTGGTGCGCTCATGGATGAACGAGATAATGGAGATCATGAAGGTGACCATCATCACCGCCAGCGAGATCACGCCCGGGGCGAACGTGTCCAGGAAGTCCCGCCCCTCGCCGTACACCATCTCCGGGGCGATGCCGACAGGCTGGGCGATGCCCATGTCCTGAACCATCATATCCGACATCGACGAGCGGACGGCGGCGGTCACCGTCTGCACGATGTTGAAGTTGCTGCCATCCAGGTAAAGCGTGACCGTGGCCGCGTCCTCCTCCGTGGAGTTCCCCGGCGAGAAGGCCATGATGGCCGAGGTGAAGTCCTCTGGAAATGCGATGCAACCCCAGGCCTCGCCCCTTGCCACCTTTTCCCGGCCATAGGCGATCGGATCGGCGAGACCGTCGGAAGCTTTCACCACTCTCACCACGTCCAGCGAGGGATCGCCGCTCAGGCGGGCCACCACCAGGTCCGAGAGGTCCAATGGGCCTACACCCTCATCCATATCGACGACATATACCTCGACGTCCTCCACCTCGCCGCCGAAGGTGTATCCGAATATGGCGATCATGAAGATGGGCATGAACACCAGGAAGGCCACCGTTCGCCGGTCGTGCCTCAGGGAGCGCAGCACCTTCTTGGTGATGGCCAATGTCCTCCGGGCGTTCAATCCAGGCACCTCCTGATGAACACCAGGAAGGCGTCCTCCAGGCTGTCGGCGCCCGAATCGTCGAGGAGCTGGTCGGGGGTACCTTCGGCAATGAGCCGGCCTTTGTGCATCATCCCCACCAGATCGCAGCGGGACGCCTCGTCCATGTAATGCGTGGTCAGCACCACCGTGCTGCCCTCGGACCTCAGACCCCTGAAATGCTCCCAGAACCCTGCGCGGAGCTCCGGGTCGACGCCGACGGTCGGCTCGTCCAGGAACATCAACAGAGGCCGGTTGACCATGGCGCAGGCCAGCGACGTGCGGTGCTGCATCCCTCCGCTCAGGTGCCCCACCAGGTCGCCCCTCCTATGCGCAAGCCCGACCACCCGCAGGACCTCCTCCTCCCTCTCCCGGAAGGCGGAGGGCGAAACCCCGTTCAGCTCGGCGAACAGCTGCAGGTTCTCGTGGACGGTAAGGTCGGTATAGAGCGCCAGCTCCTGGGGCATGTAGCTGACCCGGCCGTCCTTGCCCCGGTTCGGTATGGGCCGTCCCAGGACCTCTGCCGTGCCCGATGTCGGCCTGAGCAGTCCCATCAGCACCCTGATGGCCGTGGTCTTGCCCGAACCGTTCGGTCCGATGAGCCCGTAGATGCTGCCGGAAGGGACCTCAAGGCATAGGTCCCGAACGGCCACGATGTCCCCGTATTCCTTCCTGAGACCGTCTGTGCGAACGGCATGCGCTCCTCCTTCCATCTCATCTCCTCCCCGCCCCGTTGACGAAGATGTCCGCCCATCCTCTCAGCAGCCTCTCCTCGGCCTCCGGGTCCAAGTTCCCTGTGCCGACAAGGTAGTTGAGAAGGAAATGCGACTGCACCATGCCCATCCAGGACCGGGCGGCGACGAAGGGATCGATTTCCCGCAGCCGTCCATCCTCGATCATTATCTTCATCTGGGTGGCCACGAACTCCACAGCCTGCTCTATCATCTCGAAGCCCACCTCCTCCTTGAGCTCCGGATGCCTCCACAGCTCCCCCACCAGGATCATGTAGGTGTGCCGGTTCTCCTTCAATATGCCGAGCACCAGGCGGGCGTTATGGACCAGCACCTCCTCGGCCATCCCGTCGATGCGGAAGTCCACCCCGGCCTTGATGCGGCGCAAGGGAAGCATCTCCCGGGCTACCTGGCGGAACAGGGCGTCCTTGCTTCCGAAGGTGCGGAATACGGTCACCTCGTTCACCCCCGCCCTTTCGGCGATCTCCCTGGTGGTGGTCCCATCGTAACCCTTCTCGGCGAACAGGGCGAAGGCGGCCGAGGCGATCCTCTCCCTCGCTCCCTTCTTTGGCTCCTGCGCTGCGGATCTGATAACGGACATCGATATAGCAAGCAATTACTTGCATACATATATGTTTGCCATGCTCCAGGGAAGGACGTCCCGGGTAAAATTACTGCGATCGTCGAATTTTCCTGTCCAAACATAAAACATAATCTTTATAATGGGGGTGTCGTTGAGAACCCTAAATGGACTTCGCCGAGTACATCCGCAAGTTCGATGCCCATACCGCTAAATACATTCCCGACCGGGCGGATTGGACCCCATCGGATCAAGCCATATACGGTCCGTCCGACTATTTCCGTCTGGACCCCAAGGAGGCGAACGATCTCCGCTACAAGGCGGTCAGGTACCAGCTCGACAGGCACATAAAGAGCAACCGGACCTACCGTACGTACTGCGAGGAGCTGAATTTCAATCCCGCCTCGATAAGGTCCGCGGACGACCTGGACAAGGTTCCTGTGGTTTCCACCGACTTCTTCAAGAGCTATCCCACAGGAAGGGACTTCGCCCTTTGGCTGGCCAACATCTATACTGGAGAGCTGCCGAAGATCCACATCAAGAGCAAGGATCCCTCGCCGGACGAGGTCATCAATTCCTTCAACAGCGCCGGCATGGCCGTCTCCTACAGCAGCGGCACGTCCGGACGCCATACCTTCATCCCAAGGGACATGAAGGCGTTCTTCTCCAACGAGTACGCTTTATCGAAGGGCGCACTCACCATGTTCTATCCCCGCTGGGGGCCGGACATGCGTTCGTTCCTCCTGATGCCCAACCCCTTCAAGACCAACCTCTTCGCCGGGAGGCTGGGGACGGTCATGTACGACATCATGAAGGATGTCGAGGTGGCCCTGGACCGGGAGGTCAACACCGAGACCGTACGGCAGTCGATGGCCAAGGGGGACACCCTGGTCAGCAAGATCACCAAGTACGTGGTCAGCCGGACCACCCAGAAGTCCATCGACCGCATCGTGAACTGGATCGAGGAGAGGGCCAAGGACGGCTCCCGCATAGCCCTGGTGGGCGTGCCGTTCATGCTGCATTACGTTCTCAACGAGCTCAAGGAGAAGGGAAAGTCCTTCGACATCGGCGACCGCACCATGATCCTCACCGGAGGAGGCTGGAAGGCGCATGAGAACGAGCGGATCCCCGAGGAACGGTTCCGCAAGGACGTGGAGGAGCTTCTGGGGGTCCACCCGGAGCATTGCCTCGACATGTACGGCATGGTGGAGGGGAACGGCTGGATGCTGCAATGCCCCGAAGGCCACCATTTCCATATTCCCACGAACTACCTTCACCCCATGGTGCTGGACGACGACGGCAACAACCTTGGGTATGGCAAGTACGGCCGCTTCGCCTTCCTGGACGGTTCCATGAACGCCTACCCCGGCTTCGTGGTCACCAACGACAAGGTGAAGATGCTGGAGCACTGCCCCTACTGCGACCGGCCGGGCCCGGTCCTGGAATCGGGCATCACCCGCATGCCCGGCAAGGAGATCCGTGGCTGCGGCGAGGAGATGCGCAAGATGATGGCCGCCGACGTGGGAGGGGATTGATCTGCGCTCGCTCGGCTACATGAAGAGGCACGAGTTCCTTCCCAACACGCCCTTCATCAAGCTGCTCACCAAGGGGGTGATCTCCGTTCTCAAGACCAGCGCCTTCCACCTCTCCGAGGTGAAGAAGATGAGGGTGCTGCCGGCCGACCATGAACGGTACCAGCGCCCTCCGCGCCCCTACGACGTTCCTGAGCACAAGGAGGGGATGCGCTGCGCCTCCCGGGATGAGAAGTATCTTTCCGCCACGCGCTACTGCGATCCCTGCGACCCGCGCATCGTGGCCATGGCCCATCAGCTGGGCGCGTTCCAGGTCTCCGATCTGGAGTTCGCCAGGCGCGCTCACCATCTCGCCAAGAACCAGATGATCGTGGAGTATGTGCCCTTCGACAGCGCGGGCGACACCCTGGAAAGGGGGACCGGCACCTGCTTCCACCTGGCCAACACCATGGTGGCTCTGTGCAGGGCGGCTGGAATCAAGGCGAGGTACAAGGTCTTCGCCATGAACATGATCGCGGTCTGGTACGACAAGATGCTGGGCGCGGACAGCTTCATGCAGAAGTGGTACGATTCTCTCGGTTATTTCCTGATCGAGGCCGAGGTCCAGGTGTTCATCGACGGCAAGTGGATGGACGCCGTGGTGGGTCCGGACGACGGCTGGCAGGCGACCATGGGGGACCCGCTGAGCAAGCTTGGGGAGACCTCCCTGGAGAACTGGTTCGAGGCCATCCCCGGAACGGTGATGCTGCGGGAGTCCATCCCCTACGGGCTCCCGTTCCTTGGAAAGCTGATGATCACCCTGGCCCCCGGTTCGGTGGAGAGGGTGAGCTGCAACGTGAAGAAGATGTCCCAGGACGGCTATCGGCTCATCGAGGAGATGGGCGGCAAGGAGGCCTACGATTCCATGACCAGGGCGAAGATGGTCAAGAGGCCCATGGTCAACATCGAGAACCGCTCGCAGATAACCTTCGATTGATCAGGTGTCACCCGCGCAGCCCGGCTCAGACCCATTTCTCCTCTCCCAGCTCCAGGGACATCATGACCAGGTAGCGCAGCACCTTGCTGCCTCTCTCCGTCAGCTGATAGTAGCCCCTCTCGTTGTCCTGAGCTATCATCCCCGATGATGACAGCTTGCGAAGATGGAACAGCAGGTTTCCGCCCTTGAGCCCGGTGGTGCCGGAGAGGGAGGAATAGTTCTGGGGTTCCTCGGCCATGCATTTCATTATCTCCAGGCGCTGGGGGTTCGAGACCGGGTCCAGCAGGTTGCGGGCGATGCTCTCCTCGTTCATCCTGAGTATCAGGGTGCGGAGGTTCTGTTCAGTGACGTAGGAGTTCTGACCGCGGACCATCCGAACATGGCCGTCGAAGATGTTCTGGACCTCCTCGAAGCAAAGAGAGCATTTCTTGTACGGCGCTTTGACCCTGGCCTGTTCCAGCTCCATCCTGAGGGCAGTGATCCGCTGTTCCTCGACGAACATCTCACCCACCATTCTGGAACTGCGCTGCAGTACGTCGGTGAAAAGGGCTTTGCAGGAAGGACGGCAATCGCAAGGGCTGACCATCCTTCGTTCCAGCTCAATATCGATGGCGTCATTCAGATGCCCCACCAGTCCTGATGGGCCGCAATTGGCGGAACGATGGCCGCCGGAGACCATGATCCTCTCCAGCTTTCCGTTCATCGCTTCCAGTTCCGAACGTATCTTGGCTAGGTCTTCCTTGGTCATGCTGGACACTCTCTCCCCGACTACAGGTCCATGTAGTTGCTACAGAATAATAACAGGCAACTATATATTAATAACCGAACCATGGAATGTTCAAGGTGATATGATGGTCGACGTCAAGAAGGAGATAAGGAAGCAGATAGTGGGTGCGTTGAAAGGAGCGAAGTTTCCCCTGAAGACACCGGAGGAACTGCTGGGGGCCTTCCCCATGGGAGCGGAGACCACCTGCCAGGCCGGCGATGTGAAGATGACCGCCGGAGAGGCAGGGAAGCTGCTGAAGAAGTCCGACTTCCCGTTCAAGACCGCGGAGCAGGTGGCCGACACCATCCTGAGCCGGGCGGGCATGTAAGGGGGCAGCCCCGATGTCGGATACGATGAGCCACATCGAGAGGGCGGTGGCAAGCCTTCAGGACAAGCCGGTGGACAGGTTGACCGCCTACCCGCTGGCCATGGGCGTCTGCCGCAGGCTGGTGGGCGACGGGAAGATGACCTACCGCGACT
>JAVBWG010000010.1:0-19007 GCA_036677555.1 Methanomassiliicoccales archaeon
GGCCTTGTTGTTCTTCTTCCACATCTTCTTCATATGTGTTCAGTCTCCAGGTAGGTTGCCCTACCGGACCTATATCTACGGGTACGAAAATAAATAACTATCTGTCTTGGAATCAGAAAAAACAGGATTTTTACCAATTTTCATTTGACCTATCGAAGCACCCCATCCTTTGGCTTCCGCGGCTTTATAATCATCACTTCAGCGTCACGATCTGATCGCAGACCAGCTGCAGCATCTCAGAGACCTCGGGCTTCAACTGACCTTCCATGCTCAGAAGGACAGGATACGCACCTCTGCTCTTCACGCTGGCCATGAGCACCTGCATGAACTCGTAGAGCATGCGCACCTCATTGTGCGCTGCCAACGAGTTAACGGAATCCAGGATGACCATGAACTCCTGGTCCTTGCCCTTGCGGAACAGATACTCCATCTTGAGCACGATGTACTCCAGCATGGTCGGGCTTTCCACGAACACCGTGTGGTCGTCATCGGCTGTCGAGCATTCCATGGTGGCGAAGGAAATGCAGTCGACGAAGCGCAGCTTGTCCACGCCGATCTCCAGAGAATTCAGCGCCGACCTTATCGTGGAGGCGGGCATGGTGACCGAGATGTAGATGCATGACAGGCCTTTCTTATTGCAGAAGCGGTCGATGAGCGCGGTCAGCGTGTCGAAGTACGCCTCAACGCTTATGTTCAGGTCGATGGAGACTGCCGGACCCAGTTCGTTCAATCTGCTGAGCACCTGAGGCGCCACGTCCTCCATCTCAAACCCCCCTGAGCATCGGGGTGATCAGCATTCCTTCGGAGGTCATGTCCATGACGTATTTTGCGCGGGAGTGCGCCGCTCCGGACATCTTTTTAACCTCTAGCACGCGGTAGTTATCTCCTCTCCTGACCGAAGTTCCCAGCAGAACGATGCCGTCGGAGACGGCGTGCTCCAAGGTGTCCATGGACTCCCCTTCGGAGATGAGGATCCCGGTGCATTTCTTCTCGAAGAGCAGGTTCGACAGGGAGAGCAGGAAGGACCTGGCCACCCATCCCTCCATCTCCAGCAGGAGAGGGTTGGTGGCGTCCAGCACCAGGCGGCTGGCCTTGACCTCGTTTATCGCCGAGGCGATGTCCTCGATTATGGCCCCGGCCTCGACCTTGGTTATCTTACCGTCGTCCCTTTCACCCGACCCCATGTCGTCGATGTGCTTCAGCACCAGTTTTCCGCTATCGAACAGCTTCTCATCGGCGTAGTCAAGTTTGGGAACGAAGGAACGAAGCTTCTCTGGACGGTGGGAAGTGGAAATGTAAACGCCCTTCTGGCCGGCCAGCGCGCCGCGTATCAGGTACTCCATTCCGAATAGCGTCTTTCCCGAACCGCAGGGACCGCTCACCGTGATCATACCCCCGGCGGGGAAACCGCCGCCGACGATGCGGTCTATGCACTCCATCCCTGTGCAGAACCTTGCGCCTGGAGCCGTGGCCATGCCCTGATGATGATTATATGCGGATATATTATTTTTTGAAGGAAAAGATTAGTAGTCTGGCGGAGATAGTCCGTTCATGCAACCGGTTCTGCAGGTCGCCCTGGACCTCATGCATCTGAAGCGTGCGCTGGAGATCGCCCGGGAGTCCCTGGAGGGAGGAGCTGACTGGATAGAGGCGGGAACGCCCCTGATCAAGAGCGAGGGGGCGGAGTGTCTGCGCGCCCTCAAGAGGGAGTTCCCCGGAAGGACACTGGTGGCGGACATGAAGACCATGGACGTCGGGGCGTTCGAAGTGGAGATCGCGGCCAAGGCCGGGGCGGATGTCATCACGGTATTGGGGCTATCGGATGACGGCACCGTTTCGGAATCGGTGCTCGCCGCCCGCAAGTACGGCGCGGCGGTCATGGTCGACATGATCAACGTTCCGGACAAGGTGAAGAGGGCGAAACGGGTGGAGGAGCTGGGCGCCTCGTATGTCTGCCTCCATGTGGGGATAGACGAGCAGATGAAGGGGGAGGGTTCCCCGCTGGATATGGTGTCCGAGGTGGCCGAGACGATAAGCATACCGCTGGCCGTGGCGGGCGGGATAACCGCCGAGACCGCCCCTAGGATGATCGAGCGGGGCGCCTCCGTGATAATCGTGGGCGGAGGCATAATCAAGACCGGGGACGTGCGCTCCGCAGCTAAGGCCGTGAAGGAAGGTATGAGGACCGGTAAGGGCCTTCCGAACGCGCTATCCAGGAAGTATGGTCAGGAGGAGCTTTTCGAAGCTTTTTCGAAGGTGTCCACCTGCAACATCGCCGACGCGGCGCACAAGCGCGGGGTCATGGACAACGGCATGGTCCTGCGCAACGGCCACGGGGTGAAGATGGTGGGACGGGCGCTGACGGTGCAGACGGCCAAGGGAGATTGGGCCAAGCCGGTGGAGGCTATAGACCGGGCCGGGAAGGGCGACGTGATCGTGGTGGACGCCGGGGGAAGCGAGATCGCCGTGTGGGGGGAGCTGGCCGCCAACAGCGCATTGGTGAAGGGCGTGGCCGGCGTGGTTATAGACGGCTCCGCCAGGGACATCGACGGTATAATCGATCTGGGCTTTCCATGCTTCAGCCGGCATGTCTCGCCGCATGCTGGCGAACCGAAGGGTTTCGGCGGCATAGGCCTGGAGATCGTCTGCGGGGGGCAGATGGTGCGCACCGGAGATTGGATAATCGGGGACGAGAGCGGGGTGATGGTCGTGCCTCAGGAGCATGCGGTGGAGATAGCGAACCGTTCCGTGGACGTGTGGGAGAGGGAAGAACGCATCCGAGAGGAGATCAAGCGCGGCGGCACCCTGTCCAAGGTACAGGAATTGGAGAAATGGGAGCAGGTGAAGTGACCGGCTCCCTCCTTTAAAACCCGTTACATCGTTTTTTCCTTCTTCATCGGGCCGCATCGTTCATTTATTCCTTCAAGGAATCAAATTATTCTAATCATACAAATGTACATTATAATAATTAGTAATTGTTCATTTGTTTGCTTCAATAACTATTTATTATACATTTATCTACACTTTCTCCAATGCGCTCGATAAACATCTATTCGGGAATGCGAAAACCGGCGGATCGTCGGGACCTGCTCCCTCCTTTGCGGAAGAGGCGTATTCAGAACCGCTTCACCGCCGTGGAGTGCGCGGCCGCCGCGGCCTCCATGGTCGCCCTTGTCGGAGCCCCGGCCGGCGGCTATCCTTTCCTGCACGATGCTATCAGGCGCATTGACTCTGGCGAGTTGAAGCTGAAAATGAACACCAACGAACGGACATTGACGGAAGGAGCGGGGCGCGATGCGTAAGCACGGCATCTTCCTGCTGCTCCTGGTGAGCCTCCTGGCCATTCTGCCGGCCTCGACGTTGGCCGCTGATCCGAGCGGCGCGGACAACCCGGCGGACCTGGACGGGATCATGAACTCGGTGAACTATATCTGGATCATCATATGCGCCATCCTGGTCTTCTTCATGCAGGCCGGATTCGCGCTGGTCGAATCCGGAATGGTCCGGGTGAAGAACGTGGCGAACGTCCTCATGAAGAACTTCATGGACTTCGTGATCGGGACCGTCGTCTTCCTGGTGATCGGCTACTCATTGCTGATGGGGAGCGACGTCGGCGGCCTTATCGGCGATCCGACGTCCGCCTTCCTGCTGACCGGGGAGTCCTTCGACGTGGGCACGATGCTGCTGTGGTTCTTCATGCTGGTCTTCGCTGCCACCTCGGTTACTATCGTTTCCGGGGCCATTGCGGAGAGGCCTAAGTTCAAGACCTATCTGATCTACAGCGCGGTGGTCACGGCCTTCATCTATCCGGTGTACGCGCACTGGGTATGGGGAGGCGGATGGCTGGCCACCTCTGACTTCATGGTCGACCTGGGAGGAGGCTACGGAGCCTTGGACTTCGCCGGTTCCGGCGTGGTGCACGCCCTGGGCGGACTTCTGGCTCTGGCAGCCTGCGTCGTGATTGGCCCGCGGATAGGCAAGTACACCAAGGAGGGAAAGCCGCTGCCGATACCGGGCCACAACATGACCATGGTGATGCTCGGCGGCTTCATCCTGTGGATGGGGTGGTTCGGCTTCAACGCTGGAAGCACCCTCAACGGCAACCAGCTGGTCATCGCCAAGGTCTGCGTGACCACTGTCATCGCCGGCGCGGCTGGCGCCCTGACTGCGGTGCTCATCGCCTGGAAGAAGGTCGGCACCCCCGACCTGGGTCTGGCGGTCAACGGAATGCTGGGAGGCCTGGTGGGCATCACCGCCGGCTGCGCGTGGGTGGAGCCCTGGGCGGCCCTGGTGATCGGCATTGTGGCCGGATTCGTGGTATGCTATGGCGTGTGGTTCCTGGAAAGGAAGGGCGTGGATGACGTCGTCGGCGCGATCAGCGTGCACGGCCTGAACGGCCTGTGGGGGCTGATCGCCCTGGGCCTGTTCGCGGACGGCACTTTCGGCGTGTACAGTTATGAAGGCGAGATGGTCACCGGCTTGCTCTACGGCAACGCCGGATTCCTGGCCGCGCAGCTGATCAGCGCCGCGGTGGTGGCCGCCTGGGCTCTGGGCACCGGCTTCGTCCTGTTCTACGGGCTGAAGAGGACCGTGGGGCTGCGTGTCACCCCCGAGGAGGAGATGCAGGGCCTGGACATCAGCGAGCACAACACCTCTGCCTATCCGGAGATGGTCACCAAAGGACTTGTGGTAAACAAGGAGGGTTACGAATGAAGATGGTACAGGCGATAATCAGGCACGAGAAGCTTGGAGATGTCAAGCAGGCCCTTTCCGAGATCGGCGTGGTCGGACTGAACGTCACCGAGATCCAGGGTCGCGGGGTCCAGAAGGGCCAGACCAGGCAATGGAGGGGGGCGGTCTACGATGTCGACCTGCTCCCCAAGATCAAGCTGGAGACCGTGGTCGACGACGCGGTCATGGAAATGACGGTGGATATCATCCAAAAGACCGCCTGTACCGGCAACATCGGGGACGGCAAGATCTTCGTGTGGACGGTGGACCAGGTAGTGCGCGTGCGCACCAACGAGCGCGGGAAAGGGGCCATATGAGCTGAGGATGAGCAGTGATCTCACAACCCGGGGGGAGGGGCGTGCCCTCCCCTCCAAACCATTTCGTTCCTTCTTCGCAATCCTTTATATTGGTGCTGATGCGGATAGGGCTTTGATGCCCCATCCCCGGATCAACCTCCACACCCATACGCTTCATTCGGACGGAGATTTCACGGTGGAGGAGATAGCGCGCTCGGCCTTTCAGGCCGGCCTTACGCATGTGGCCATCACCGATCATTTTGAAACATGCAAGATAATCAACCCCCTGAAGAGAATGGACTTCGACCGGTACCTTCGGGAGATACGGGCGGTCGGGATGATGTATGAAGGCCGGGTCAACGTTCTGGCCGGGGTGGAGATAGACACCAACCCTCAGCGCTGCGACCTCTATGAACTCCCGATCGATCTGCTCAACCGTCTGGACATGGTCCTCTTCGAGTATGTCGAGGATCCCTGGCAGGGAGGGGTGCCGCTGAACGAGCTGCGGTCGCTGGTAAAGGACCTGGACGTTCCGTTCGGACTCTGCCACTGGGACATGGACCGCATCTTCCGGGAGCGCGATCCGTCGTGGCTCGCCGGAAAATTGGAGGAGATGGGGGCCTTCGTCGAGGTCCCGACCTCGCAGCATTACGCCCGACAGGGCCGTTTCCTTTACGAGCACTCGGAGCGCTTCTACCGGGCCTTCGACGGAAGGGTCAAGGTATCCATAGGAACGGATACGCACCATTCACTGGGCGAAGTAGGCAACATAGGCCGGGGAATGGAGTTCCTGCTCTCCAATGGACTGTGCAGACAGCTTCTCTTCAATGGAGAAAGGTAGAAAGGGGGAAGGGAGGGATCTTCAGAACCGGCCCATCTCGCTGGCCTGCTGCTTCAGCCTCTTGATCCTCTCGGCCATCGGCGGGTGGGTCATGAACAGTGCCGACAGCCCCCCGCCCCGGAAGGGGTTCACGATGAACATGTTGGAGGAGGCGGGGTTGCCGAACCTTATGGGGTCGCGCTTGTTGGCCGATTCCAGCTTCTCAAGCGCCCTGGCGAGGTGCATGGGCCTGCCGATCATCTTCGCTCCCTCCATGTCGGCCTTGTACTCCCGGTTACGGGATATCGCCAGCTGTACCAGCATGGCCGCTATCGGAGCGGTTATGGCCACCACCAGGGCGATTATCATTCCGCCCTCGTTCCGGCGGTCGTTGAACAGCGCGCCATAGAAGGCGAACCGCGCGGCGAACGATATGGCTCCGGCGATGGTGCTGGCGACGCTCATCACCAGGATGTCCCGGTTCCTCACATGGGCCATCTCGTGGGCCATGACGCCGGTCAGCTCGTCATCGTCCAGCAATCGCATGATGCCCTCGGTTGCGCACACCACGGCGTTCTTGGGGTTCCGTCCGGTGGCGAAGGCGTTCGGGTTGCTGGTCGGTATGATCCCCACCTTGGGCATCGGCAATCCGTTCATGGCAGCGATGTTGCGGACGATGCGGTACAGGCGAGGCGCCTCCGCTTCACTGACCAGCTTGACCCGGTAGGACCAAAGCACGATCTTGCTGGAATAGAAGTAAGATATCAGGTTGATCACGCCGGCCAGGATCAGGAACATTGCCGCTCCCAGCACCCAGTCCCCTATGAAAAGGGACCCTACCAGCCAACCGATGGCCACGAACAGGCCGAACATGAACATGAACAGCCCGAAGGTCCTAACTGTCGCTCCCATCTGTCAACACCTGTCGCCGATGATGATGGCGGCCGTATTTAAGATTTGTCAGGGGTTCTATAAAAGCGTATCTCAGAAAGGAAACGGCCAGCAATTTCTGGTCCAACTAGGAAGGATTATTACCGCGCAGGCTTTCCTCCGTGGGGATATCGATGAGAGCTGTGGTCACCGGCGCCGCGGGGTTCATAGGGAGCACGTTGACCGACCTTCTTTTGGCCGAAGGGCATGAGGTGGTCGGCGTGGACAACTTCGACGATTACTATTCCGGCAAGATGCGCTTCCTCAGCCGGCATCTGGAGAACAGAGACTTCCGGCTGATGGAGACGGACATCCTTGATCTGGACGCGCTGCGGCAGAGCTTCGAGGATGCCGACGTGGTCTTCCATCTGGCGGCCCAGGCCGGCGTGCGCATCTCGGTGAAGGACCCGCTGAGGTCCCATCACGCCAACACCACGGGAACGCTCAACGTCCTGCTGGCCGCCAGGGACGAGGGCGTGAGGCGCGTGGTCAGCTCCTCCTCTTCCTCAGTCTATGGCAACGCCGTCCGACTTCCGGCCAGGGAGACCGACCCCGCCGTTCCGATCTCCCCGTACGCGGCGAGCAAGCTGGCCGCCGAATACTATTGCACTTTGTTCTACAGATTGTACGGGCTGCAGAGCGTGTCGCTGCGCTATTTCACCGTTTACGGGCCCCGGCAGCGCCCGGACATGGCCATACGCATCTTCACCGACCGGGCCCTGGACGGAAAGCGCCCCCAGATCTTCGGGGACGGGGAGCAGACCCGGGACTTCACGTTCATAACGGACGTGGTGGATGCCATACGGCGCTGCGCCGACTGCCCAGACCCCAAGGGCGAGCCGCTCAACGTCTGCAGCGGCTCGACAGTCAGCGTCAACGAGGTGGTGGCGTCGATACTGACCGCTGTGGGCCGCGAGGACCTGAAGCCTGAATATCTTCCGCCGCAGCCTGGAGACGTCGATCATACCTGGGGGGACAGCTCCAAAGCGAGGGAGCTGCTGGCCTGGGAACCGAAGGTGAAGATCGACGAGGGGTTGCGCCGCTTCGTCGAATGGTATAGGAGGGAAGGACGGGCCTAGACGGCCACGTAGATGACGCTGCGCCCCTTCTGCTCCGCCCGGACCGCTCCCTTCTCCACCAGCTCAAGGAGCCTCTGGGAGAGTTCGTCCTCCTCTATCGGCACGGCCTTCAGCAGCTCGTGGAAGGTGCGGCCGTCGCGCAGCTGCTCCATCAGAGCGGCTCTGGCGCGCTCGGCCATGACCTTGGCCTCGGCGGCGGCGACCTCTTCCTGCCTCTCGGCGATTATGGAATCAAGGTAGGCGTCCAGCCTCTCGTGGACCGCCGCCTTGAACTTGGCGGCGTCCTCCTCCAGGAGCCCGGAGAGCTCCATCGGCTCCATGTTCAGGTCGCGCAGCTTGGCCACCCTCTGCCGGTAGCCGGCGGCGGGCTGCCCGTCGACCGCGCCAATGGTCGGTATGTAACGGACCTCCAGCCCCTTGAGGGCGGCGTGCAGTCCTTCCAGCATCTGGGCCATCTCGCTCTCGTTCAGTACCTCGATCTCGTACCCCGGCACCCCGGGGACCTTCTTGAAGCCCTTGCCCGAGAAGACCGAATCTACCTGTCCGGGGGAGCTGCCGTCGCTGGAGTATATGACCCTGATGTACGCCTTCATGCCGATCGGGAGAAAATATTCTGAGTTGTCTATATAGTTTGGTATGCCGGGGTCATTACAACCTATTTATCCGGCCGAGGCCATGAGGAAGAACGTGAACAGGGAGATCGAGTTCGCCATGGACCTCTTCCGGGAATACTACCGGAGGTCCCCGCCGCCGGCCCCGGCCGACCTGCGGGAGCGCGAGTTCGGCTTCATGTTCTTCGACCGGGACTTCGTCCGCAGGCACATGGGCTTCCTGGAGGAGAACGACTATCGGCGGTTCCTGGTGAACCAGGTCCCCTCGCACGCCTACTTCTCATCGGCGCTGTACCAGCACCCTTCCGCGCCGACCATGGACCTCAAGGGCTGGAAGGGGGCGGACCTCATCTTCGATCTGGACGCCGACCACATCCGGGGCGCGGAGGGCATGTCCTACCAGGATATGCTGGTCCTGGTGAAGAAGGAGGCCATGGCCCTGGTCGACCGCTTCATCTTCGGGGAGTTCGGTTTCGATGAGAAGCACGTTCGGATCAGCTTCTCCGGCGGCCGCGGATACCACATCCACGTCCGGGACCCCCGGGTGCGCTCCCTCGGCTCGCACGAGCGCGGGGAGATAATAGACTTCGTTAGCGGGACCGACCTGGACCTGGACAGCCTCTTCCCGTCCGCGGCCAGCATGAAGAAGGACTTCAAGGACCGGGTGAAGGTGGAGCGGGCCTATCGCATCCCCGGCCCGGACCAGGGCGGCTGGCGGCGCTTCGGCCGCGAGGCGATGGACAAGGTGGCCGCCGAGGTGGCGGCGATGAGCGACCAGGGGCTCAGGGAGCGCTATCCGCTGCTCCAGGGGGTCAAGGACTCCACGCTGGACGAGATGCGGCGCTCGCTGCACGGACGGCGTGGGGAATCCACCGGCCTGGAGCTCATGATGCGGGAGGACAGTCTGGAGTACTTCACCTCCGACCGGGTGAAGGAGCTTTTCATCCAGATGGTTCTGAGCTCCCTGCGCGAGCGCATGTCCGGGCAGATCGACGAACCGGTGACCAGGGACGTCAAGCGGCTCATTCGCCTGCCAGGCTCGCTGCATGGCAAGACCGGCCTGAAGGTGGTAGCCCTGACCAGGGAGGAGATGGATAGCTTCGATCCGCTGCGGGACGCCGTGCCCGAGGTCTTCCCTGACCGCCCGGTGAAGGTGGTCCTGAAGGAGGGGACGGATATCGCCATCAAGGGCTATCGCGTGCGGGGGTCGGGGCCTTCGGAGGTGCCGGCATACGCGGCCCTGTTCCTGGTCCTTCGCAGATGGGCCACCTTGGCGTAGGTCGGTCGCGGCGTACAGGAATCTTTATTAAGTGTCCTGGGAATTATTTGCGGGACCTCATGAAATACGACAGCGGCCGTTTTGAAGGCGGTTATCGCCTCATGCACATACACAACACGAAAAGGAGAATGTTCCTGGTCCAGGCCGCCATAGTACTGATATTCGCCGCCTATCTCGTTTACGCTGGAGGCGGGTTCAGCATCAAGCCGTTCTATCTTAGCATCAACTCCTTCCTGTACTTCGTGCTCCTCATGACGTTGCTCATCCTGGCCGAGGCGTATGTGTTCACCGCCCTGGAGATGCGCTTCGTCAACAGCGAGAGCGCCAAGTTCCTGATCACCCAGCGCACGTTCCGTTCCGCACTGGTCTGGACGGTGGCCTGGGTCCTCATTCTGCTCCTCTTCGTCCTTCCCTTCCTGCCGGGGGTGGTGGCGGAATCCACCCAGAGCAGGGGGGAGCTGATGGCCACCTCCTCCGAGGACCCGGCCAGCTTCGTGGTCTTCAACACCGACGCCTTCGGGCTGACCGAGATATCCAAGATCGAGGTGGAGGCGATGGGGGAGGTCGAGGTGTTCGTTCTCACCGATTACAACTACCAGCTGTTCCAGGAGGACGGCATGGAAGTGCTGGGCGGCTACCGGGTCAATGTGGACGATTACATGGCCACCCCGGACCTGACCATAGCTTTCCCTGACATGCCGCACGGCAAGTTCTACGTGCTGTTCTACTCGCTGAACGATGTTCCGGCCGAGGTCGATTACGTCATCGAGCGCGAGGTCTCGGAGATCCTGATGGACTACATGCCCCTCATGTCCGTGGCCTTCGTGGCCGTCAACGGGGTCGCCATGTTCTACATGTTCACCATCAACCGGCGCTACAAGCAGGGCATCTACCGGTGAAAGGCGCAGCAGAGCCTGTGCTCCCGCACCGCCCACCCCTCCTCTTCGATCAGCCGAATGATTGCTGACGAGGGACTGGCGATCCCTTCAGCGCCGGCGCGGAGCGCCGCCATCTCCACATCGGGACGCCCGCGCGGGCGCATGCACCCCAGGACCACTGGCCTTCCCCGCCCCGCCCCCTCCTTAACCGCCCTTATCAGGCGCCCGTCCCAATCCTCCACATTTTCCCCGACCAGGGACAGCAGGATGAGGCATGATATGTCCTCCTGGCAGGCCTGGCGTACCGCCTCCAGCTCGTCCTCCTCGCGGCCGAGGCCCAGAAGCACGTGCGGGGCCACCCTGCCGGGTGCGGCCAGGCAGAGGGCGCGGAATGCCCCCGCATAATCCTCGGGCACGCGGTCCAGGTTCATGCGCAACCTTATGACGCTCGCATCCAGCACAAGATCGAAGGATATGCGGTCGGCAGAGGCGGCGATGTCCGCGGCCTCCTCACGGGAGATCAGCCCGGGATGCAGGTTTATGAGGAGCCCGCCCTCCTCCCGGACCTTGCGCAGGGCTGGCAGGAACGGTTGAAGCGGCACCTTTCCCTTGGCATCGCATCCTCCGCTGACCAGGATCCCATGGCCGCCGGCGGCCCGGACCTCGCCGGCCGCGCTCTCCAGGGCGGACGGGTCTGTCACCGGGATCATGCCTTTCAGGTAACGCCCCCGGCAATGCCCGCACATGAGATCGCAGCGATGGCCAGTAACCGAAAGGCCGGGGAAATTCCTTCCCGGACGGTAGAGGGCGACGGTCCTCATCAGCGAGAGATGCCCGTCCTTAGAAATAACGTTTGGCAGCTGCGCAGGAGCGCGCGCGGCCAGGGGGTGGAAGGGTCTCTACCGATCGGCCATCCCTCTCGTCACCAATATGATGGCGATCCCGCCCAGGAGCAGCACCGGGATGAGCGCGGTGGCGATCGTCCAGGGCAGTGCTGCGGCCACCATGAAAGGGGCGAAATAGATGGCCAGGACCTCGAAGAAATCGTGGCCGGAGAACAGCTCCCTCATCTCGACGGTGAGGGCGAACATGAGAAGGCAGGAGACGGAGAGCACCACCCTCAGCCCGAGGGCGACGCCCGGATCGGCCAGCCCGCCGGCGGAGTTGCTGAGCCAGCCCAGGACGAACGAGGCGTTGATGACCGTCACCATGGCCCGGCCGTCCATGCCAACGTACTGTTCCATCGATACCGGAGAGGGGCCGGTGGGCTTATGTGCTTATCGCCGGCGTGCCAGTTGATCCGCAGGGACCGTTCCCTCCCCGGGCGACCAGTCCCCGAGCGGACCAAAAGCTTTATTGGGTGAACCTCGTTCCTCGCCCGAGGCAACCCCTATGAAAGCTTTTCAGGTAATCGGCTCCTACGATGCAAGCCGGGTGGGCTACCGCAAGAGCATGCAGAACTTCAGCGTCCAGGTGGCCGCCGATGATGAGAACGCGGCCAGAGAGAAGGTATTGTCCGACCTGGGCAGCAAGCACCGCAAGAAGAGGGTGGAGATCACCTTCTCCGAGGTCAAGGCGCTGGCGGCCGCGGACGTGACCGACCCGATCGTGAAGCACCAGATCGGTGAGAAGTGATGAACGAGCAAGAGATGCGCCAGGCCATGGGAACCCTGGAGGCCTACAAGGCCCAGCTGGAGGCCGTCAATGAGCAGGGCCAGCTCTTGCAGATGTCCCTGGAGGACTATTCCCGGGCCAAGGATACGCTGGAAGCGGTGGCCAAGGGAAAGCCGGGCGAGGAGGTCCTCATGCCCGTGGGAGGCAGCGCTTACGTTTACGCCTCCATTGTCCGCAGCGACCGCGTCCTGGTCGGTGTGGGCACCGGCGTCTCCGTCGACAAGCCGATGGAGGACGCCATCGCCACCGTCGATACGCGCATCGGCGAGCTGATGGACGCCCTGAAGAAGATCGGCGAGAGCCGCACCGTCGTCGAGTCCAAGATGCAGCAGCTCTCCCAGATCATCCAGCAGGAATACCAGAGGATGCAGCAGGGCCTGAAGTGAGCGGGTCATGTTCGAGTCCCTGAAGAAGATCCTCGGCCTGAGCAAGAAGGAGATCGAGCCTTCGGCCAAGGTCGAGGAGGTGGTCGGCGATTCCGGGAAGAAGATCTCGGAGAAGGACCTTGATGACCTACTGTGGGAGCTGGAGCTTGTCCTTTTGGAAGCGGACGTCGCCCTCCCCATAGTGGAGGAGATCAAGTCGTCTGTGAGAACCGACCTGCTGGGCAAGCGCGTGGACCGCTCGTACCGGGTGGAGGACGCCATCGAGATGGCCCTGAAGAACGCCGTGCGGAACGTGCTCAAGGGAAGCGAGTTCGATTTCGATTCGTTCATAGCCGCGCACGAGAAGCCGGTTATCGTCATGTTCCTGGGGATCAACGGGACCGGAAAGACGACCGCCATCGCCAAGCTGACCAAGCGCCTGCAGGGGCAGGGATTCTCCGTGGTTCTCTCCGCCTCCGACACCTTCCGGGCCGGGGCGATAGAGCAGATAACCATTCACGCCGACCGCTTGGGAAGCAAGGTCATCAAGCATCAGGCCGGCGGGGACCCTGCGGCCGTGGCGTATGACGCCCTGGAGCATGCCAAGGCCCGCAAGCGGGACGTCGTCCTGGTCGATACGGCCGGACGCATGCAGACCAACGCCAACCTCATGGACGAGATGAAGAAGATCAAGCGCGTGGTCAGGCCGCACCTTACGGTTTTCGTCGGCGACTCCCTCGCCGGAAACGACGCCATCGAGCAGGCGCGTACGTTCGAGAAGGAGATCGGGATCGACGTAGTCATTTTGACCAAGATAGACGCCGACGCCAAGGGCGGTGCGGCGCTGTCGATAGCGCATGCCATCAAGAAGCCCATCGCCTTCCTGTCCACCGGACAGGGGTACGACGACATAATCAAGTTCGACAGCCAGTGGATGGTCGACCGGCTGTTCGACGAGAAGAAGGGTTGAAGGGGTTTTTCAGGCCTGGAACTGGCTTCCGCAGCACAGTGCCGCGAGCACGACGGCGAACACCTTGGCGTCGTCCACCATGTTGTCTATGACGCAGTACTCGTTCGGAGTGTGCGCCAGCTCCTCGATCGTCTGCCAGACATAGGCGTCCATTCCGGCCAGGCGGAAGAAGTTGGCGCAGGTGCCGCCGCCGATCCCCACCGGCCTCGGCTCAATGCCCCTAACCCGCTTCACAGCCCATTTCAGGGCCTTCATCCCCTCCCCCTCCAGGTCGGAAGGCGGGCCGCTGCGGGTCTCCTGGACGGTCTCCATCCTGATCTGGGTGCCGGTCTTTTGCTCGAATATGTCCAGCACCGCGGTGATGTCGCTGCGCAGCGCATCGATGTCGTACTGCGGCAGTATGCGGCAGTCGAAGTAGAACACGTCCTCCCCGGGGATGGTATTCACGTTGCCGACGGTCTGCAGGCGCTTCGTCGGTTCGAAGGTGCAGCGGTCCGGCGTGAAAAGATCGTTGCGAGCGTTGTACTTGCGGTGCAGGAAGTCTTGAAGGAAGACTATCAGCTCTGAACCGACGCGCATGGCGTTGGTACCCAGGTCGGGGCGTGACGCATGCACCTGCTTCCCGGTCACCGTGAACTTCAGCCAGAGTATGTGCTTCTCGGCGATCTCCACCTCGTCGCCTCGGGGCGTCCCGTGGTCCGGCACGAACATAATGTCGCCCTGCTTGAATACGCCCTCCTTGAGCAGGAACTTGATGCCCCGCTCGTTGCCCATCTCCTCGTCGGCCACCAGGACCAGGCCGAGATTGCGCTCCAGCTCCACGTCCATGTTCATCAGGGTCTCGGCGGCGAATAATCCGGCGACCAATGCCTGGCCGTTGTCCTCCGACCCCAGCCCGTACAGCTTGCCGTCAACCAGACGCGGCGAGAACGGCGGCGTGTTCCAGGAGTTGAGGTCGCCCGGCGGCACGGTGTCCATGTGCGCCACGATCCAGACGGTCTGGTCCACCTTCCCCTTTCTCTTCGCCACGATGTTCGGCCTCAGGCGCAGGTTCACCCTCTCGTCCAGGGCGTCGTACATCTCCACGTCATCGAACTTGGAGTGGTCCAGTATGTCCCGGAGGTAACGGGACCTTTCCAGTTCCCCGCTGCCTCCGCTCTCCGGACCGATGGCCGGTATCCTGATAAGCTCACTGAGGGCCTCGACCATCTCGTCGCGGTGGGACCCCACCTGGGCCAGCAACTGTTCTAGACTGGGCATTGGAATCGACAATAATTGATATTGTCATTATAAAATGTATTGGTGAAAGTGTTCAGACACGCAGGGCCATGGACACCGCGTTGCCACCGCCGAGACAGAGGGTCGCCAGGCCGGTGCTCTTTCCCTGTTCCTTCAATGCGTGGATGAGGGACACGAGCACTCGCGCTCCCGAGCAGCCTATGGGGTGCCCGAGGGCGATCGCTCCGCCGTTGATGTTGAAGCGGTCCTCCGGCACGCCAAGCTCCTTCCGCACCGCCACCGAGGCGGTGGCGAACGCCTCGTTATGCTCGAAAAGGTCGAAGTCGCCTATCGTCATGTTCAGCTTGTCCAGCAGCTTGCGGGTGGCCGGGATGGGCGCCTCCATTATCCATTCCGGGCGGGTGCCGCCGGTGGCGTATCCCAATATCTCCGCCAGCGGCCTGATTCCTCTGGACTCGGCGAACTCCCTCGAGCAGACCACCAGGGCGGCCGCCCCGTCGCTGAGCTGGGAGGCGTTGCCGGCGGTGACCATTCCGTCCTTCTTGAAGGAGGGCGACAGCTTCGCCAATGCCTCCAGGGTGGTGTCCGGGCGTATGCCCTCGTCCTTATCGAACGTGGTGCCGCCCTTCTTTCCCTTCATGACCACTGGCACGATCTCCTTGTCGAACCGCCCTTCGGCCTGCGCCCTGTGCGCCTTCTGATGCGATTGGAGCGAGAGCAGGTCGGCCTGCTCCCTGGTGACGCCGAACCTTTCCGCCACGATCTCGGCGGTGATGCCCATGTGCATGTCGTTGAATATGTCCCAAAGCCCGTCGTTCACCATGTGGTCGACGACCTTGTTGTCCCCCAGCCGGTAGCCGAAGCGGGCCTGCTTCAGAAGATAGGGGGCGGAGTTCATGTTCTCCATGCCTCCCGCCACGATGGCCTGGTATTCCCCGGCCTTGATGGAGTTGGCCGCCAGCATCACCGCCTTCATCCCGGAACCGCAGACCTTGTTGATGGTGGTGGAGCCGATCTCGTACGGCAGCCCGGCGCCCACCGCCGCCTGCCGGGCGGGGTTCTGCCCCAGCGAAGCGGAGAGTACGTTGCCCATGAGGCATTCCTCGATATCCCCCGGCGCCAGGCCGGATCTCCCCACCGCCTCCCTGACGGCGATGGCGCCCAGCTGAGTGGCGGGCACGTCCCTTATGGTCCCGTTGAACTTGCCTATGGCGGTCCTGGCCGCGCTGATGATGACTACGTCCTGCATGTTCTTTCACCCCGCCAGATGGCTGGTCGGGTTTTCCTTCTCATAGAGCGACGGGGTATAAATCTATGTCGATATGCCCCTACGTCTGATGTCGTTCCAGGCCCATGCGCCGGAGCGGCTTCCCCAGGTGGCGGCGGGCGCAGACCGGCGGCTCGTACCAGCCCGGGGAGATGGTCCTGGCCACCTCCTCCGTTATCGGCGGGAGGTCGGTCCTTCTCCCGCACTTCTTGCATCGGAACCCGCCGGCGGACCCTATGGACTTGGTGGGGCCGTCGCAGCCAGGGCATCGGGGATTGGCCACCTTCCTGATCTCGGTGGCGAGGTCAACTATCTGGAGCTTTTCCACGTTCAGCGTCCTGGGCTCCGCCCTCAGTTCGCCGAAGAGGAGCAGCCGGTCGCCTGGTCTCAGCTCCCGTATGACGTCCCTGAACTCCTTGGTGGGCTCGTACGCCGCGCAGTCCAGCTCGCCCTTGGAGGTGGCGACCGGGAAGATCACGTGGCCTCCGTGGACGGTGCGCGGCGAGCCGCTCACGGTGGCCGGAAAGACGTACGAGCGGTCCGGCCGGTCAGGTTCACCTCGGATGAGATGGTCGTCGGTCCCCTGGTTGGTGAGGAACATGACCCAACGGGCGGGAGGTTCCGAGCGCAGCCCGAAAACGGCGGCCATGAGCTCCCTGGGCTCGTCTCCCCTTACCCCGAAAAGCACCGGGCAGGGAGTGTGCGGGGATATCGCCCTTCTTCCTGTGCGATGGTCGAAGTTGTTGAAGGTGCTCCCGTATCGCAGGTCCATGTCCTTGACCGAGGCGTCGTCCAGATACCTTGGCGTCCCCCATCTTTCCCTTTCCCGGTAGGTGATGATCTCGTACGTCGAGTCCCGAGGCCTCCAGGCCATGGCCGCCGCAGCCCCGATGATCCCCCTTCCCCCTTCCCAGCCGATCGCCTCCGCGCCGATCCGCTGCAATTCCCGCAAGGTGTCCTCCTTATGGACAATGTCCCGGACCGCTTCCCAATACAGCCTTGCACTGGGCTTCCCCTCGCTGACGACCAGGCCGGGGCTGGCGTCCTCAGCGGTCCTTGACCATCTGCTGACCACCTTCTCCGCCACGTCAAGAACTAGGTCGCGGTTCGCCTCCTCGTACATCCTCCTGTAGCTGTACACCGGGGTGCCGTCGATCTGCCCTATCATATCGGCCTCCCCGCGGCCTATGCCGAAGCGCAGGCAGAGCGCCCCGTTCCCCCTGGTCTTCCAAGGCACCGCGGGGTTCAGCCTGACCAGCCGCGGCAGGCCTATGAGGTCGTATGCCCCGAGCGCCTTGATCATCTCGGTGGCCAGGAAGGTGGTGCACATCGATTCCAGGGAATCGGTGTCATCGAAAGCGACGAACATTATGCTCCGGCGAGCGGGTTTGGCCTAGATGTATTTTTCACTAGGGTGAATCCTTGAATACTTGGTCTTGCTTTTTCCCCTCATGTCCAAGCCGATGAAGGTGGAGAGAGGCATCGAGCTCTCGGTCCTCTTGGTCGTGCTGGGGTCGGTGCTCTTCCTTTTGGGGATATCCGATGCTCTGGGATGGTTGGTCGACCTGGGAGGCTGGGGCTTCTATACCGGGGGAGCTGGGCTGCTATCCTTGATCGTGGGCGCTGTCTGGGCGTTCTCTATTCTTCAGCGGATGAAAAGATTCGCCGTTCTGATGGAGGAGAAGAGCAAGGCAGTTTTCGTCCGTTCCCTGGACGAGCTTGAGTACACTGCCTGGCGCCTTCCATCCCGTTATGATGCTCTTCTTTCTGAGAAAAAGAGGGAGATGGGAGTGAAATAGAGGGGGACCCCATCATTTCCTATGGAACGGTTTTTTATTCCGTTTCCTGCTGGGCACTCGTTTTTTTGACCGGAAGCGGATTTTTTAATTGTTTTTAATCATATATAATATAATTAATAAAAATCGATTATCTATCTAACATACTTCGAATCGACCGCACTTGAAACGTCCTTTATTCCCGGCAATGAATACAAACGGTCCATGACCTTTTCCAAATCATCCTCTTGACAACGGAACGTCACTTCCACCACATCAGAATAGGACACCGATTCCACATAATGATCGTCATACAACCTGGATATCTCGGTGGAGGCCAATCGGCCGTTCTCCGCCTTGAAACGGACCAGCACCGGAGGACGGAAAAAGACGGTGATGGTATCCAGCAATTCATCGATGCCGTCACCGGTGACCGCTGATACACCTATGACCGATATCGGGGACAGAACATCATTGATGGCGGCCACCATCTCCATCGGCCGATCGGGGTCCTGGTCCATCTTGTTCATGGCCACCAAAAGCCTGCCGGTCAACGCTCCTTTTCCAAGTATGTCCTGAACCGCCAGAACCTTAGAGTGGACGTTGAAGAGAGATTCAGAAGAATCAATGACCAGCAGCACAAGGTCGGCCGTGAACACATCCTGAAGTGTGTTCCGGAAGGATTCTACCATGAAATGAGGCAGGTCCTTAAGGAAACCCACTGTGTCAGTGAGCAAAATCTTCGAGGAGCCGACCCTTCTGGTAGTGGTCCCCAGCGTCGAGAACATCCTGTCGGCCACCAGGACCTCCTCTCCGGTCAGGCGCCTCATCAAGGAAGATTTTCCGGCGTTGGTGTAACCGGCCAGACAGACCGTGCGAAAGCCCTTGTACCGCCTCACGCCGCGCCTCAGGTCCCCGTCCCTGGCCAAGGACCGGAGCTCCTCATCTATCTGGGCTATCCGCCGCCTTATGTAATTGGGCCTTGTTGCAAAATTCAACCTGACACTTTGCCAATGTCAGTAAATTAAATTCTAATTGATTTATATTGTTATCAATATTGATTACAAAATATTTATGTGTGGTCCAATCCATT
>JAVBWG010000011.1:0-281406 GCA_036677555.1 Methanomassiliicoccales archaeon
TCGGCGGACAGATAGACCCGCAGGGCTTCGTCCGCTGGAGCCAGGAGAAGATGCAGAAGACCACCATGAACCTGGTCCAGGAGGTCAAGACCGCCCTGTGCGCCCGCGGGCTGCACTCCAGGTACTGCATCGCCTCCGGATGCGAGGTCCCGCCGGCGGTCACCACCCGCCTTGAGAACATCAAGGAGTGCGTGGACACCGTCAAGAAGTACGGTCAGGTCACCTGCTAGGCGTCGATCTTCAAACCTCTTTCTTTACTTTTCTTTTTTACCGACCGGACTTGAATGGAAACGTTTATCTTCCTGAGCCGGCAGTCAACCGGCCGAACGATATGACTTCTTGTTACAGATGCGGATGGGAGGGGGAGGAAATCGAGCTGAAGGTCAGACCTGGAGACCTCCAGTTCTACGACCACCTCCTGAAGCAACAGACCACCGCGGAGATAACTAGGAACGAATATCTATGCCCGAAATGCGGAGAGGTGCTTAGCAGCAGGCGCCTGATCGACGGGATTCCCTTCAACCGGTGAGGGGACTTCAGATCGCCTTAGGTGTTTTTTCCCGAGGAAAAATACATTCTGGGTTTTTTTCGTAATATCTTTCTGCCAACCTTTTCATACTACGAACCCGATTCCAGAGGATACTGGTGAACCCATGGTCAAGATCGCGCAGGTCGCAGGCTTCCTGGGGAGCGGGAAGACCACATTCCTTATCGAGCTGGTGAAGGTCCTGGTGGACCGCGGGCACAAGATCGCCATCATCGTCAACGACGTGGGGGAGATCAATGTCGACGTCAAGATCGTGGAGATGTACGGCCTCAAGGCCAAGGAGATCTCCGGCGGCTGCATATGCTGCCAGATCGCCGGCAACTTCGCGAACACGATAGCCGTTCTGCAGAAGACGTTCATGCCCGATCTGATAATCGTTGAGCCGTCGGGCGTGGCCATACCCTGGGGGTTGAAGCGCGCTGCCGAGTATTCGGAAGAGGAGATGGAGGGCGAGGTCATCGTGCACGCCCCGGTCGTGACCCTGGTGGACGCTCTGCGCATAGATGAGCTGATCACCTCGGTGCGCCGCCTGGTCGAAACGCAGATCAGGGAAGCGGACGTCGTGTTCATAAACAAGGTTGACAGCGCCACCCAGGACAAGATCGACATGTCGGTCAAGTTCTCCAAGTCAATAAATCCGAACGCCGAGATAATGTTCGGCTCCGGACGCAACAACCAGGGGGTAAAGGAGATAGCCGACCTCATCGAGAAGAGGACCTCGCCCCGTTACGACGAGACCTATGAGAAGGAGATGCTGAAGCGGGAGTACGGGGGGAAGGCCTGATGACGGAACTGGACGAGGATGACGACCTGCATCTTGAAATGCACAGGGCGGTGGACGAGCTCGGGAAGTTCTCCCTGCACATGAAGGTGGAGTTCGCGAAGGGTACATCGGCGGATAAAGCGGTATCGTTCGTCGAGGAGCTGCTCATCAGGGCCACCGACGCCTGCCTTCACCACGGTGCGGACCTGGTCGGCCACGTTAAGGCGTTCATGATGGTGGAGGGCGGCTCCACGGTGGGATTCTCCCTCATCCACCAGAACATGAAGGTCAATATCACCAGGCAGCTCAACGCCAAGACCATCGAAAGGGCGGAGGTCATCGTCCACGTCATCGTCCACGGGCTCTGGGACCCCGAGGTCCGCGAGCAGACCCTGGAGGCCCTTGACGAGGTGTCAAAGAAGCACAATGTGAGGTTCGAGATAATCAAGGACTTCTTCGAGGTGGAGAAGTCCGCCGCACATCACGGGTGATGGGATGGACACGTACTACCGGGCGATGAGGGCGCACGGGTTCTCCCGGGACACCGTGGACTCCCTGCGCAAGTTCACCTGCCCCAACTGCGGTTTTGTGTTCTCCATAACCTACGCTAGAACGTTCGCCTGCCGCGGCTGCCCGGAGGTCATGAACTCCTGCCCCAAGGTCCGCTGCGCCAAGTGCGACCACGAGTTCTATTTCAAGGAGGCGCCGCACATAACCGGCGATATGCGGGAGCGTCAGATATCCGATCACGTGACCAACGTGGTCAAGGACTACTACGCCCAGCAGGGCTGGAAGAAGAGCCGCTGATCAGCTTATGGCCTTCTCCATGGCCTTGACCATTGCCTTGACCTCGTCATCGGTCGGTTCGGGGAAGCGGAACTTCGAGGTGTACTCGCATGGCCCCAGCTTCCTCTCCACGTGATCGTCCAGGACCACCGACGCCCCTATCTTCAGCCCGTTCTTCTCCATGAGCCGGTCGCAGCACCTGTTGCGGCAGCCGTTAACGGTGACGATGGAGTCCATGTCCACACCGCCCATCTCCAGCATTATCGGGCTCAGGCCGACGGTGCATACAGAGAACTGGATGACCTTGGACATGTTATCCTTGGAGAAGGCCTCGGCCACCTTTTCCAGGATGAGGCCGCGCTCGCCGTTGGCCCCGCATACCACTACGCCCTTCCTCATCCTTTCACCTCCTGGATGGCCTTGCGTATCTGCTCCTTCGCCTCGTCGATACCCTTCCGGGTCACGTTGAAGTGCTTCCTGATCATGACCACGGAGGAGGGCATGACCTCGTAGCGGTTCAGCACCTGCAGCCCGCATCCACCTTCGCAGCCATCGACCACTATCACCTTGCGCTCCTTGAGGGAACGCATCTCGTCCATGGCCTTGGGCAGCTCCGCCAGGGCGGGGGCGATGGTCACTATTCGGATGTCCTCCTCCTCGGTGAGCTCGCGGACGGCCGCCCGGAGCACTCTGGCCCCCGGACTGAACCCGCTGCATATCGCCACATCAATCGAACTCATCGGTCTCCCTCTCCTCCTCGAAGACCATCTTCGGTTTTCCCACTGCGGTGACCTTCACGTGAACTTCCAGCAGAAGGCCCTCGCCCCAGGACTTTCCCATCTGCCCCATTACCCGCTCGTTCTCCACCACCACCTCTATGTTGTCAGCTCCGGCCAGCACGGCGTTCCGCCGCACCCTGGCCTCCCCCCATGACTGGGCGTACCTGACCGCCTCGGTGATGGTCTCGAACTCCCTCATCTCGTCAACAGAGTGCATGGTGCAGGGCGGGTCCTCCATGACCCCAAGGCCCTGCTTCGGCTTTACCAGCACCTCCACCGATTCCATGATGCTGCCGGTGATCGCTCCGACGGCGTTGCCGACGTCCGAGTTCACCGGCATGAGCAGTTCGGTGTTGAGGCGCTTGGCCACCGATGGCAGGTACGCGGCGATGGGCGCGCCGATCCCGATTATCTTCTTATGCAGGCGGAGATCGGCGGAGAAGTCGATGCCCCCTTTCTGAGTGACGAACTTCTGGATGAACTCCGTGCACACATCGCAATGGGACATCTTGCCGCAGTCCTCGTATATCAGACGGTAGATGATCTCCCTGGCGATCTTCTGTATGGCCGCCTCCTTGACCGCGGCGCAGAACGCCTTGGGATCCATGCCGCACAGGTTCGCCCGGTACTCGGCGGCGATCCTGGATGCCTCGGCATCATACTGGATGTATTCCCCGGATGCATGCAGCGCGTCGGTGGGGGTGAACCCTATCCTGGTTATGATCCCCACCTCTTCCAGCTTGCGCACGTTGTAGCTGTAGGGGTGGACGCCGGTCACCTCGGACACCTCGTGAAGGGTCTTCGGTTCCGTCCGTATGAGGTCGATTAGCGCCTTCTCGTTGTCCGAGAGCTCGTAACCTTTGGCCATGCGGGAGAAGATGAAGAACTCGTCCGCCTGCAGAACGCTCTCCAGGGCGATATGTGTGGCCTGCGGGGTGAGCTTGACGTCCCTGACCTTGCTCAGATGCTCCAGCACCCTGGGATACTTCGAGGCGGCAATGCACAGCGGCATCACCCTCAGCGCCCCGAGCATGATCTGCCCGTTGACCACCACCACCCGGCTGTCGCCCCCGATGCCGGATGTGGAGATGTCCGCCGCCCTCACCCTGGTTCGCCAGCCGCCGATTATCGCCCCCTCCGGGTCCAGGCGGGGCTTTCCGGCCCTCAATATCCCGATGTCGGTGGTCGTTCCGCCCACATCCACCACAACCGCCTCGTCCTCGCCGGTGAGGTTCCTCGCCCCAATTAGGCTGGCCGCCGGTCCGGACAGGATGGTTTCCACAGGCCGCTCCTTGGCCAGCTTCTCGCCCATCAGCGAACCGTCGCCCTTGACTATCATCAGCGGGGCGGCGATGTGGAAATCGGTCAGCACCTTTCGGACCGAATGGATGAGCTCGGCCTTGATCGGAATGAGCTTGGCGTTCAGCACTGCGGTGAGCGTGCGCTCGTGGAACCCGAGCTGAGTGGAAAGCTCATGCCCGCATACCACCGGCAGGTCCCAGTTGCTGACGATCATCTCCTTCAATGCGTTCTCATGCTCCGGGTTGCGCACGCTGAAGAAGGTGGATATGGCTATGGCGTCCACCTGGTCAGCTATCCCGGACACGAAGTCCTTGGCCGCCTCCAGGTCTACAGGGCAGTTCGCAGCTCCGCGGATGGTGTGCCCGCCCTGGATCTGGACCACGTGCTCCACTGGCACGCTCTCCTTGTACTCCTCGCCGGCGATGATCAGCGCCACGCGGCATCCCTTGCCTTCGACGACGGAATTTGTGGCCAGAGTGGACGACAATGATACCAGCCGGATATCCTTTAGCGGCACCTCGCCCATGTTCGATATGGACTCGGATATCCCAATGCTCAGGTCGTTCCTGGTGGTCAGGGCCTTGGCCTTGGCCAGCACCTTTCCGTTCGAAAGGTCCACCAAAGCGGTGTCCGTGTACGTGCCTCCGGTGTCGATTCCCAATCCCAGGTCCATAGATTTTCTCCCTCACTGATACAAAATGATAGAACTTTTAATCCATCCAGCCTTTATAAGGAAATCGTTGGGAACCATCAAGGCCACATCCTAGAGATGCGACCCAGGATCATTCATCCATTACTTTGATGGTCGTGGCGTACTTCCGTGCCAAATTATTTATATGGCCCATGATCGCAGGGATCAGCTTCGGTTCGGTATAAAGAACGGCCTCCCGGCCATCGATCATCTTGTCCAAACACCCGGTCAGCCCTGGAAGTCGTACGTCGGCCGGCAGCGTCATGGCCAGCATGTGCTTGGCCTGTGATCCGTAGTAACCGACCGCCTTCCCCTGGGACAGAAGCCCGTGAACCTCTAAGATGGTCGGCACGCTGTCCTTGTCAACCTTCCTTATGCGCAGTCCCCCGATGGGGCGACGGTTCATGCGACTGAACTTGAGCCTCAGCTCGGCCATGTCCTTGGGTATCGGCACCAGTTCAACCAGGGCGGCGCGGTGCATCTCCTCGTTCATCCGGTATACGGAAGGGGCCTGGAACCCCAGCAGCTCCAGGAGCGTCCGGTTGGCGAAAAGGTCCTCCGCAGGTCCAGAGAAGAGCAGACGGCCCTGATGGACCACCTTGAAATCGTCCGCCCAGGAATACGCCACCTCCATCTCATGAGTGGACATGACCAATGTTATGCCTTTCATATGCAGCTCCTCGGTGAGCTCCAGAACCTCCTGGACCATGTGCGGGTCGAGCCCGGCCGTAGGTTCGTCCATGATCAGCACCTTGGGCCGCATGGCCAGTGCACCGGCTATGGCCAGACGCTTCCGCTGGCCGAAGGAGAGCTGCTGCGATGGCCTTTCGCGCATATTTGTCATGTCCACGAGCGCCAGTGCCTCATCCACCCTGGCCTCCACCTCCTCCCTGGGCAGCCCCAGGTTCAGCGGGCCGAAGGCCACATCCTCCTCCACGGTAGCTGAGAATATCTGATCGTCCGGGTTCTGCAATATTACCGCCACCTCCTTGCGGAGAAGGCTCAGCTCCTTGTTGCGATAGACCAGCGGTTGCCCCTGGAAGAGCACCTGGCCGGCCTTGGGCCGCAGTACGCCGTTGAAATGAAGGAACAGCGTGGACTTTCCGGCCCCGTTGGGACCCAGTATGGCCGTCTTCCTGCCCTCGGTAATTTCCAGACTGACGTCCCTCAGAGCGGCCCCCCGGCCGGGGTAATCGTAACTGAGGTCGCGGCATTGCAGCAGTGCGGCCATTGGTTCACCCTACCAGTATGCCGGAGCTGGCGCACAGTTGGTTCAGTTGATAGAGAAGGATGAAGCTGGCAACAGACAATGTCGCCCAGGGCACGGTGATTCCTTTCGGTCGCCTTAGCATCTCGACACTGCTCTGGTAGTTGCGGCACTGCATGCCCACGCTCGACCTCTCGGCAGTCTCAATGGACCGGATGAACATCCCGGTCATCATCTTGGCATATGTGCGAATAGTGTTCATGCGTCCCCGGAAACCGAGGCGGCATTGGGCGGCCAGGTGCATCCGTCCCACTTCGTCCAGGAGCATGAAGGAATACCGGTAGACCATGACCATCAGCTCGGCGAACTCCTTGGGCACCTTCGACCGCACCAGCATGTCAGCGAAGTGCGGGATGGGGGTGGAGGTGGCGAAGAACAGCATAACGCTTATACCGGCCAGGGCTCGCAGGGTGATGATGGTTGCGGTGGACAGGCCAGCATCCGTGAAGGAGAGCTTGAACAGGAACAGGTCCAATGTCCAGACCACTGTCCCGGGGGTGGCCAGGGCGATGACGAAGCCGCCGATGATGATTATCCCCAGCCCCTCCAATATGATCAGGCCGATCACCTTGGGGAAGCGGAAATGGATGGAATAGCCCAGCAGCATCACGCCCACCATCAGGACAATTACAGGAACAAGGAGCGTGCTGGCCATGAGAGAGGCCACTAACAGGGCCAGAACGAACAGGAACTTACCCGCCGGCGACCATTTCAGTGCCGCGGAGCGATAGGCGAGCTCGTCCAGTTCGAACATGTCAGCCCTCCCCCCTTTCCTTCCTCACCTTGTTGGTACCCAGGAAGTAACCGATGACCAGGGCGCCGATGGCCGCCTGCAATGTGAAGAACAGCGTCTGAAGCTCGCCTGGTGGTTCCCACAGGTTTTGAAGCCAAGGCTCGAAGTCCGGATTGACCTCACCGCCCGCGTCGTCCGTCCCGGAAAAATCAGATCCGGGATTCAGGACCATGGCGGAGACCAGTATGGCAGCCACGGCCAGTAACCCCAGCAGATAATAGTGGCGGCGCTTCATTGCCTCCCTCCTTTGGGAAATATCTTTTGCGTCAGGTCCGGGCGCGCCCTTTCCAGGTAATCGATGAAGATCGCGAACAGGATACCCTCCACTATGGCCAGTGGGACCTGGGTGACCGCGAATATGGCCAGGTAATCAATGAAGAAGGTCATGAACTCGCCATCATCCAGTCCGAAGTTCAAGGCCAGCTGCAATGCGGTGACCGTGTATGTGACCATCACGGCCAGGAACGCAGTGATGAAGACCCTGACCGGAGTTCGGACATTGGCGCGGGTCATGACCTTGAACGCCAAGTATGCGACGAACGGCCCGGCCACCCCCATGGAGAACACGTTGGCGCCCATGGTCGTGAAGCCGCCGTGGGCCAGCAATAGCGCCTGGAAGATGAGAACGATCAGGGACATGACCGATGTTACCCCGACACCGAAGAACATGGTCGAGAAGCCAGTGCCGGTGGGATGGGAGGACGAGCCTGTCACCGAAGGCAGTTTGAAAGACGACAACACGAAGATGAAGGCACCGGAGAGGGCGAGCATGGTCTTCTGCGCCGGATCCTCCCTAATGATCCTGCGTATGCAGAAAAAGCCGTACAAGACGAAAGGTGTAGCGATTAGTATCCACACAAGAGCCCAGAACGGTTCGAGATAACCTTCCATTATGTGCATCTGGCGGCACACTCCTTGCATATGCCTTTCAAACGCAGCTCGTAGCCGTCAAGGGTGAGGCCAGTGTCCTTGGACATTTGCCGCAGAGACAGATCGAACGGCACGCTGAACAGACGGCCGCACGTCCGGCATTCCAGATGCGTGTTCGAATACGGATGGGGGAAGAAGCATTGAACGGAACCAACCTTGGATTCGGATATCAGGCCGGCCGTCACCAGACGATTGAGGTTCCTGTAGACCGTCCCCAGGCTGATCCTAGGCAACTGTTCCCTGGCCAGTTCATACACCTGGTCCGCGGTCATGGGGGACCTGCCGTCATAGACTATGTCCAGGACGACCTTCATCTGCCTTGTCCAGCGGGTGGGGTACGAATTCATAATAGTAATCATTACTAATTTGATACGTTTTTAAAAGCTTCGCTCACCCTAGGAAATAATATCACTAAGCTCAGCGTTAGTGGAGAAGAGGTCTCCATGCGGGCGGGCATCTATCGCCTTAGGGAGAAAATGATAAATAGGGATGGGGTGCGAATTGGAATTCGACGAGTACGTCATAGACCTGAACGCGAACTGCCCCTGCGGGTGCATGGAGGGCGACCGCTTTCACAACATCTACCGTTTCCCGAACGATTACGGAGCGTCGGTGGTCTCCAGCCCTAAGAACGATGTCAAGAACAAGGGGGGCTACCGAATGATGCTCATCTACTATGATTCACCGGCCCCGGAGCACATGTGGACCCTGGACGATGAGAACCCAGTGGGAGAACCGATCATCGACTGCAAGGATTGGGATACGGTCCTGGGGTACCTTAGGCGGCTTTATGCTTTACCGAAGAGGAGCTGATCGCACATGGAGAACGGCAAGGGACGACTGGCCATAATCGCCTGTGAGATACTCAAACCGGAACTGGAGAAGATCACCGAGGGCTGGGATGATGTGGTCCACAAAGATTATCTGGAATTCGCGCTGCACATAGACGCGGAGAAGCTCAAGGCCACGGTACAGGACAAGGTGAACGCATTGGAGGGAAAGGCCGACGCGGTGTTCCTGGGCTACGCCGTATGCCAGTCCCTGTCCGGGATCACCAATCACCTGAAGGTGCCCACGGTGATGCTTGAGGGAGACGATTGCATCGCCGCCATACTCGGCCCGGTGGAATACGCCAGGCAGAAAAGCCTGTGCGGGGGCACCTGGTTCAACACCCCCGGCTGGGCGCTGCGCGGCATAGATGGTGCGGTAAAGGAGCTGCACCTCGACGTGCTGGTGGATCAGGGTTACGAGCCGAAGTACTTCCTGGACATGCTGTTCGAGAACTATGAGCTATGCGTCTACGTGGACACCGGCGTAGGTGATTCTGAACATTACGAGGACCTGAGCCGCAGGTTCGCGGATGAGCTCGGACTGCGCCATGAGAACCGGCCCTGCGGAACGAACAACCTGGCCAGGTTCCTGAACCGAGCCAGGGAGATGGCCCGGACCTCGGCGGAGAAGGCTCAATAATCCTTTTGAACCAGTAAGCCGTTCCTGGCGGCTGGAAACGATGAACGATGACTTCAAGGTCACCCCCTGGGAGGTAACCGGGGAGATCGATTACGATCAGCTCATAACCAGATTCGGGACCAAGAAGATGGACCAGGATCTGATGGACCGACTGGCCGGTTACGGCGAGCTGCATCCGATGCTCCGCCGAGGCGTTGTCTATTCCCACAGGGACCTGGACTGGCTGCTTGACCAGTACGACAAGGGGAACCGATTCTTCCTATACACCGGCCGCGGGCCGTCCGGAGGAACCCACCTCGGACATCTCATGCCCTGGATGTTCAACCGCTACCTGCAGGACCTCTTCAAGGTCAACATGTATTTCCAGCTCACCGACGACGAGAAGTACCTTTTCAATGAGAACCTCAGCCTGGAGGACACGAGGAAGGCCGCCTATGAGAACGTGCTGGACTTCATAGCCCTCGGTTTCGAGCCTGAGAACACCAAGGTGATCCTGGATACCGAGAACATCAAGCTGCTCTACCCGTTGGCGCTTAAGGTCGCCAAGCGGGTCACCTTCTCCACCGCCAAGGCGGTGTTCGGCTTCGAGAACAGCCATAACATCGGCCAGATCTTCTATACCAGCGTTCAGGCCGCCCCATGCTTCATTGAGGATGTCCTGTACGGTAGGAAGACCCCCTGCCTCATCCCCTGTGGCATAGACCAGGACGCGCACTTCCGGGTAGCCAGGGATGTAGCTCCATTGCTGGGATACCCGAAACCGGCGCTCATCTACAACAAGATGTTCCCCGGCCTGACCGGCAATGACAAGATGTCATCCTCGCAACCGCAGACCACCATCTTCACCACGGACAAGCCCAAGGAGGTCAAGAAGAAGATAGGCAACGCCTTCACCGGAGGGCAGGTGTCCGTCGAGGAGCAGAGGAAGCAGGGCGGCCGCCCAGAGGTATGTTCGGTGTTCAAGTACCAGTACTACCTGTTCGAGAAGGATGATAAGGCCTTGGACGACCTGACCGAAAGATGCCGTAAGGGGGAGGTACTATGCGGAGAGTGCAAGCAGCTGCTGACAAAGAGGATAAACGAGTTCCTCGAGGAGCATCAGAGGAAGAGGGAGGAGGCCAAGGAGCGCCTCCACGAGTACCTGATACCCGATACCTGCTGACTCCTATCGGAATGGTCACATCGGTCGAGGGGGACGTTTCGGAGATAGAGGTCTTTCCGGAGTTCTCTGAGGGGCTCTACCGCATCGAGCTCTTAAAAGAGCTGGACATCCTGTTCATCTTCGACCGCAGCGAAGGGTACGATCTCAAGGTACATCCCAGGGGAGATCCGGACATACCGTTGGCCGGCCTTTTCGGCACCCGGAGCCCCCGGCGGCCCAGTCCGATCGGGCTTACCAGGGTGAAGCTGCTGGAAAAGAAGGGCAGCATCCTGAGGGTCCGGGGACTGGATGCCTTGACGGGCACCCCGGTGGCGGACATAAAAGGAGTAATGGGAAAGGGCTTCTCCTGGGACCCAGCGGAAATGAGGGCGATGGCCCTCCGAACCGCGGTTCGACGAGCCCATAAGTAACTTATATCGATGACCAAATCTCCCAGGACATGAACGCCACCGAGGTGTTGGAAGGTCTCAGCCATTCCGAGAAGAAGGTCCTGGTGGCCCTGCAGAAGCTAGAGGGCAGGGCGTCGCCGGAGATGGTCTTCGAGGCGGGGGACTTCCAGCAGCTGGTGGAGGTGATGAACGCCGCTTCCTGGCTGCAGTCCAAAGGGGTGGTGGAGATCGAAGAGAGCGCCCGCAAGGCCTATGCACTCAGGGACCGTTCGCTTTTGGACAAGGGCGTACCGGAGAGAAGGGCTGTCGCGCTCATCGGAGAGAAGGGCGGCTCGCTGGGCGTAAAGGATCTGGAGGCGGCCATGGGCAAGGAGGAATCGTCCATGGCCATCGGCTGGCTGATGAAGAAGAAGCTGGCGCGATTGGACAAGTCCGGGGCTGAGCCGATGCTGCACCTCAGCGATGAGGGGCGCTCCAACCTGGACAAGGAGATGCCTGATGAGGCTTTGCTGAAGAAGCTTGGAGAAGGGGACATCTTCGAGGGCCAGACAGACAAGGCCGCCCTGGAGCTGCTGAAGGCCAGGAAGGGTGTGCTCCAGGACAAGCTCATCGTGTCCAGGGTCCTTCGGCTGAACCGCCTGGGCCAGGAGATTGCGGCCCTGGGCGTGGAGATCACCGACGAGGTGGCGCAGCTGACGCCGGAGCTGCTGCAGACAGGTAAGTGGAAGGGAGCATCCTTCCGCAGGTACGACATCCGCACCTTCGCCCCGTGCCAATACCCGGCCAAGAAGCACCCCATAACCAGGATCGCGGACGAGGTGCGCCGCATATTCATCGAGATGGGGTTCAACGAGATCGACGACGAGTACGTTCAATCGGCGTTCTGGAACATGGACGCGCTTTTCACTCCGCAGGACCATCCCGCCAGGGAGCTGCAGGACACCTTCTATCTGAAGAGCCCGAGCAGGCTGCCCTTGGATGACGAGGAAATCGTCCGGAAGGTGAAGGCGGTGCATGAGGACGGCGGTGACACCGGCTCGCTGGGATGGCGCTACGCCTGGTGCCGCGAGGAGGCGGAGCGAGCGTTGCTGCGCACGCACACCACCGTCAACACTATCAGGTACCTGGCCAAGCACCCGGACCCGCCGGCCAAGGTCTTCTGCATTTCCCGCGTCTTCCGTAACGAGAGCATCGATATGACCCACCTCCCTGAGTTCCAGCAGATCGAAGGGATCATCATGGAAGAGGGGGCGAACTTCGACATGCTGGTCTGCACCCTTAAGGACTTCTACAATCGCATGGGCTTCGACAAGGTCCGCGTGCGTCCGGGGCCTTTCCCATATACCGAACCGTCGTTGGAGGTCGATGTCTTCTACAACGGTTCCTGGATGGAGCTCGGCGGAGCGGGAGTCTTCAGGCCAGAGGTGACCGGACCCCTGGGCATACAGCACCCCGTGCTGGCCTGGGGGCTCGGCTTCGAGAGGCTGGCGATGCTGAAATGGAACCTGAAGGACGTCCGTGAACTGTACGTCACCGATCTGGACATGCTCAGGCAGAGCCCTATTTTCTAAAAGCCTTTCGGGAGTATTCGCGGGCCTTGTCCTCCATCCCCAGTTTCTCGTAGCAGGATGACATTGCCCTGAAGATTGCTCGCTTGTCGCCCGGTCTCGCCAGCCCAAGGGCCTTGCTGAAGTTGGCTATGGCCTCCTGGGAACGGCCGATGGAAGCCAGCACCTGCCCTTTCCGATAGTACACCTCTTCCAGCAGGTCCGGGTCCTCCATGCCGCCATGTCGGCCGATGGACTCGATCAATTGGAGGGACTCGTCCTTCCTTCCCAGCATCCCGTAGCATTGAGAGATGTCGCAGTCGAGCAGCGGGGACGGCTTGGTCCGTTTGACCTCGAGCAGAGCGTCCAAAGCCGCCTGAGCCTTGCCTTCGAGCAACAGGACCCTCCCCTTGAGCTCGAGGCCGTCAACAGCTTCGTCCGCATCTCCGGTGAGCATCATTTCCTGGGCCACCTGGTACCCGAAGCTGATGTCGGCGTTGCGAAGCGCCGCAAGCCCCTTGATCCGGCGGACGTCCTTGGCATAGCGAGGGAGAGCGCCGCTGAGCCCCTTGAGCGAATCCAGCAGCTCGGGTCCGGCGGAACGGGCCATATTCGGACCCCGGGCGGACAGGAGCATCTGCGCCTCCAATGCCCGGTTGGCGAGCAGCAGATGGTGAAGCCTCTCCACGTAATCACCCTCCTCCAGCCAGTAGTCGGCGGCGAAGCTGTGCGCCTCCCGCAGCGCGTTCTTGTCCAGCATGGATGGGATGGAGGCGCGGAGGGTATCGGGAAGCTCGGCCATTCCGTCCTTGTCCTCTGGAATCAGGTTCACCGTGGTCTGCGGCAGAGCGGACCTCTTGAAAGGCCGGCGGAACACTGCGGCCTTGGCAATCAGGGAACGCGAGTCAGGATTCAGCTGCGGCCAGAGGTCCTCGGCCTTGCATTTTTTAAGGTCGAGCAATGGAGATATCTCGATGCCTTGCCGGCTGGCGAAGTCCTTGAGGTTCCTGGCCTTGGTCTCGCCTGCCTCGGTCAGGAAGTATACCTTCCGCTTCACCGGCCCGGCCCTGATGTGGGCAATGCGCTCAGCGACCATTCCCGCCTCCTTGAGCTTCTTCAGCTCTATGGCTGCGTGGGCACGGGAGATGCGCAATGCCTCCCCTATGCCATCCTGGCTCACCTCGAAGGGAGCATCGAAGTCGTTCAGGTGCTTAGAGTACTGGGCCAGATGCAGCACGATCCTTTCCCCTACCGTGATGGGCGTAGCCATATCAATCCGGACATCGAAGGTGTCGGTACATTAAACTGAATATGGTTACATGTAGCGTTTTTGATAATCATGGATCGGTGCCAAATCGTTTCCCGCAACGGTAATATCCCCTGAGCCGGTTGGCGGTCCCATGCGTCTGCTTGTGGCGAGCGAGCCCGATCCGGCGAGCACGAACCTTCGCGACCGTCTTCTGGAGGCGGCCGATTGGTCCGCGGAGGGCGAATATCTGGAAAAGCCCTACCACCGGCTGTGCGACATGCTTATGGTATCCGTGGATCGGCTCCATCTGAATCTGGATCACATCAACCAGGAGGTAGGCTGCGCATTGAACGTCGATATCGACGAGGTGGTTTTCCTTTCCAAGCACCGCGCCGCTTCAGGAAAGCCGACGCTGACCATGCATCCCATCGGCAACTTCGGCAAGGCTGATTTCGGCGGCAGGGAGGGCGCTCTCGTTCCCGCATCCCCCGCGTTCATGAGCGGGCTGCTCAGGACTCTCGCGTCGATCGCCAAGGGATTGCCGTTCGAGGTATCGTACGAGGTCACCCATCACGGACCGTTCCTGGAAGTGCCGACCACTTACGTGGAGATTGGCAGCGACGAGACAAGATGGGGCAATGAGGAGGCCGCCCGAGCCATGGCCAAGGCGCTTCTTGAAATGGTTCCTGCCGAGGGACCCGTCGTGGTCGGCATCGGCGGAGGGCATTACGCCCCGCGTTTCACCGAGGTCACCCTGTCCAAGAAGGTCCGCTTCGGCCATATGGTGGCCAAGCATGTTCTGGACGGGAGGACGGACCAGGAGATCCTGGAGATGGTGGGAAAGGCGATGCGGGCATCGGGGACCAGGTCGGCGTACCTGCACAAGAAATCGTTCTCCCGTCCGGAGGCCAGACGCCTGGGCGACCTCCTGTCGGGAGAAGGTTACCAGGTTCTCGAGGGAAGCGATCTGGAGGAACTTCAGAGCCTGCCGCCTTCGACATCCTCGGACAGCAGCGCGTAGCCGCAGCTCGGACAGGCCTTCCATCCGGGCCTGAGCTCCTCTCCACAGGAGGGACACGTAGGAGCCTTGACGGACCTCTCGGGAGGCGTCCATTCCTTTCTTCCCGAAGGCTTGCCGCTGCGTTCCGCCAATGCGCTGAAGCCGGTGTTGGCTGGTTTCCGCCGATGACCGGACATCAGGTGTATGAGAAGGGACCCGGCCATGAGCAGTATCGCTCCAACCACATCGGTGAAGGCCCCGGCGCCGTAAAGGGCCTCCGTCCCCTGGAAATCGCGGCGCACCAGGAGGAACGCTGCAATGACCAGCAGGGCGCCGGCCATGGATATAAAAGACTGCATCAGGGGAAGCCTGTCCAGCGGCTTGCTGGATATGAAGACCTTCATCAGGACGAGCGACGTCAGGGCCACGGACAGCCCCCCGACGACCGAGGCCGCCGGAAGGACCGAATAGATGCTGTCGGAACCGAGAAGGTCGAGGAAGGTTAACGGTTCCTCGTCCGTCACCCAGGGGAGAAGCGCGGATATCGCCATGAGAATCCCGCCGATGATGGCGAAGATCCCGCCGGCCAGGATGGCGTCGTGCTGCACCTGGGGCATCTGTGCCTGTTGCCTGGGGCGGGGAGGTACGGGAGGGGCCTTCTTATCGACCTTCTTCGGAGGGCCTTTGGCCTTCCCTTCCCTGGCCTCTCCCTTGGAGAACAGGCTAATCGGAAACCACCGTCCCTTTTATGGGTCTACCCTCGATGGCCGCCCTCATCTCGTCCAGATCACGGCCGTCTACGATGGCTATGTCTATGTGGCTGTCCCGGGCGATCTGCGCCCCCAGCCTGTCGAACACGTTGGAGGGGCCGGCGCCGTGCATGCCGACGTTCACCAGCTCATAAAGCTGCCGATGGGTGATTTTGGACAGCCGCTGAGCCTTGGGGTCCTTGCGGGGATCGGCCGTATACGCCGCGTCGACCGAGGTGCCGTTGATTATTCGGACCGCCCTTACCTCCTTGGCCAGCATGGCGGACACCGCATCGGTGGTGTGCCCCGGAACCGTGCCGCCCATGACCACCACCTTGCCCTTCCTCTCCAGCCGGTGCGCCTCCAGGATGTCCGCGGGTACCTTTCCGGCGGACCTGTCCCGCAGGGAATGGGATACCAAGGTGGCGTTGATGCGGGTCGACAGTATCCCCATCTCATCCAGGTCGAACTCCGGCAGTCCCAGGTTCCGTCCGACCTTGATGTAGTAGCGGGCGATCTTCCCACCCCCGCACACGAGGTATATCTGATAGCGGTCGCAGAGGAGCGATATCATCTCGGAGAACCGCTTCAAGAACACGTCGTCGCCGTCATCTGGCACGATGACCGATCCACCAAGAGAGACCACTACCTTGTCCATTTGCATACCAACAGATATAAGTGAGAACCGTTTTCACCTAAAAAAAGGATAGGTCGTTGGATAATGGAAGGAATTACCGGCGAGACCCTCTCCGATCGTCAGAAGTACGATTTCAAGAGGTCTCTGGAGGAGATCAAGGACCTCAAGGGCCGAGGCACCGAGCTCATCTCAGTGTACGTGCCGCCCAACAAGCAGATCTCCGATGTCGCCGCCTATCTGCGCGAGGAGTTCTCCCAATCATCGAACATCAAGTCCCAGGGCACCCGTAAGAATGTCCAGGGAGCGATACAGTCCATCCTCGCCCGCCTGAAGTATTTCAAGGCGCCCCCGGCCAACGGGGTCATTTTCTTCGTCGGGGAGGTGTCCTCCACTGGCGACCAGACCAAGATGGTGCAGTACGTGCTGGAGCCTCCGGACCCCATCACCACGTTCCTGTACCGCTGTGATTCCGATTTCTATCTCGAGCCCCTGCTCGACATGCTGGTGGACAAGAAGGTCTACGGGCTGGTGGTCATCGATCGTTCTGAAGCGACCATTGGCATACTGCGCGGGAAGCGCATATCGGTCATCCGGAACTTGCCGTCCCTGGTGCCGTCCAAGCACAGAATGGGCGGACAGTCGGCCCAGCGTTTCGAACGCCTGATCGAGATCTCCGCCAACGAGTACTACAAGAAGGTCAGCGACATAATGACCGAGTCTTTCCTGAACCTGGACGGACTGCAGGGCATCCTGGTCGGTGGACCTGGACCGTCCAAGGAGTTCTTTGTCAAGGAAGGGTATCTGCACCATGAGCTGGCCAAGCGGGTGATCGAGACCTTTGATACGGGCTATACGGACGAGTACGGCCTCAAGGAACTGGTGGAGAAGGCCAAGGACAAGCTGTACGACCTGGACCTGATGAAGGAGAAGCGCTACATCCAGCAGTTCCTCAACGAGGTTCGGAAGTCCGAGGGCGGCCTTTCCGTCTACGGTGAGGACCAGATCCGCCATGCGATCATGATCGGGGCGGTGGACACCTTGCTGGTGTCGGAAGGCCTTCGCAAGCGAAGGGTGACCCTGGACTGCCCGCAATGCGGAACGATGGAACTTACGATCGACAAGAGCCCCGAAGGGACCACCATGACCTGCCCCAAATGCGGGACGGTCGGGACGGTCAGCAAAGATGTAGACCTGGTGGACGATCTGTTCGACCAGGCCGGTCTGATGGGCACCAAGGTGGAGCTCATCTCCCCGGAGTCGGAGGAGGGGGAGATGCTGCTCAAGGCCTTTGGGGGAATCGCCGGACTTCTCAGATTCAGCATAGGTGTGTAAATGGACGCCCTAGGTCATTTCGAGGAACATATCAGGTCCAAGCTGGCCGCCGAGCTCGGCGCCATGGGATTCGTGGGCGAGGTGGTCCTGGAAAGGCCGGACCATGAGATGGCCGATCTGGCGCTGCCGTGCTTCCAGTTCGCCAAGCAGCTGCGCAAGGCGCCGCCGGCGATCGCCCAGGAACTGAGCGCGCGCATAACCACTGACGAGCGCATCGGAAAGGTCTGGGCCGACAAGGGTTACATCAACTTCCGGGTGAACGAATCGCTGCTGAGCGAGCTGGTCATCAGGGACGCCCTGCAGCGCCGGGAGGATTTCGGCCGAGGAGAGGCGAGGCCGGGGAAAGTGCTTCTGGAGCACACCTCGGTTAACCCCACCGGACCGATACATGTCGGCCGGGCCAGGAACCCGCTGATCGGGGACACCTTGGCCAGGTGCCTGAAGATGTGCGGACACGACGTCAGCACGGAGTACTACGTGAACGACGTGGGAAAGCAGGTTGTGCTGCTGACCTGGGCCCTGGCGAACCTTACGGAGAAGGATGTGCCGCCTTCGGAACGCCAGAAGGACGACCACCGGCTGGTCGGCTATTATCAGGCGGCGAACAAGATGATGGAATCGTCAGCGGACGTCGCCAACGAAATCGCCGTCATGACCCAGAGGTTCGAGGCCGGCAATCCGGAGGTCATAGCCCAGGTGCGCCGCACCGTGGACCTAATGCTCGGCGGGATCAAGGAGAGCCTGGGCGGGGTGAACGTCCACCTGGACCGCTACACCTATGAGTCGCAGTTCATTTTGGACGGTTCCGCCAGGGAGATCGTGGACCGGCTGAAGGCATCCAGCTACGCCGAGATGGACGATGGTGCCTACTATCTCAACCTGGAGGAGTTCGGGGTGCATGGACGCGACACCCGCTTCTTCTTCACCAGGAAGGACGGGACCACCCTGTACACCACACGAGATCTAGCGTATCACATGGACAAGTTCGGCCGGGCCGACGAGCTGCTGAACATACTGGGCGAGGACCAGAAGCTGGGACAGAAGCAGCTCGCCTCCGCCCTGAAGATACTCGGCTCGGAGAGGTCCCCGGAATGCATCTACTACTCGTTCGTCTCCCTTCCCGAGGGACGCATGTCCACCCGGAAAGGCGTGGTAGTCTACTTGGACGACCTTCTGGAGGAGGCGGTGGAACGGGCTTACCAGGAGGTTTGCTCGCGCCGCCCCGATCTGGAGGAGGAGAAGAAGCGCAGCATCGCCGCTGACATCGGCGTCGGCGCTGTCCGGTACAACATCATCCGGGTTCAGGCGGAGAAGCAGCTCATATTCAAGTGGGAGGAGGCGCTGAACTTCGAGGGGAACAGCGCTCCCTTCGTTCAGTACGCGCATGCGCGCTGCTGCTCCATACTTCGTAAGACGGGAGATTTTAATAAAAGCGCCGACGTATCGGTTCTGACAGACCCCTACGAGCGAAAGCTCGTGTGGATACTGGCGCAGTTCCCGGAAGTGGTTCGGCAGGCGGGGGACAAACGCCGCATAAACATGCTCCCCACCTACGGTCACGAGCTGGCCTCGGCCCTGAACCAGTTCTACGGCGCGGTGCCGGTGCTCCGGTCTGAGCATCAGGACGCCAGGCTGTGCCTGGTGGATGCGGCTCGCTGGGCGTTGCGAAACGCCTTGGTGACCATGGGGATAGCGGCTCCGGAGGAGATGTGATGGTGGACATAAGGAAGCTCAAGGACGATGACAAACCGCAGGTGAGGACGCTGGAGCTATTCTGCATACGCGAATACCTGGAAGGATCGCTGCAGAAGAGCTGGGACGATCTGCCGGCCGAGCTCATGGAGCAGTTGGGCGCCTCCACCAAGGACTCCTATGAATTCTACCGCGACGGCGGCATGAGCTATGTCGCCGTGGACAAGGGACAGGTGGTCGGCTTCCTGTTCTCCCAGATCATCCAGCATGTCAACAACATCGAGAAGGTGCTGTGGATCGAGAACCTGGGCGTTCACCCGGACCATCGCCGGAAGGGCGTGGGCCTGAAGCTGTTGCGCCGGGCTGCCCTGGACGGCAAGAAAAAGGGCGCCAAGGCTGTGCAGAGCGTTGTCATGCCCGATGCCAAGGACGCGGTGATGCTGCACAAGAAGGTGGGCTTCTTCATCGACGGCCGCAAATTCGCCTTCCTGGACCTGGAAAATTTCCAGTGATCAGAACTGGAGGATGAAGTCCTCCTTTCCGTACTTTTCTTCCACGAGGGTCTTTACCCTCACTTTCTCCCTTTCGTTCACCGGTATGCACACCGCCCTCTGCTCCAACTCCTCGGAGAACGCTCGAACCAGAGCGTCCTTGACCTGGTCCATGTCCGGAGACGTTCCCAGCTCGTCTCGCAGGCAGGTCATCTGCTCCCTGGTCCGGGCGCGCTTGTCCTGCCTGGGACGGAGGACGCGCAGCATGCGGTCCAGGTCCGTGTCCACCAGAAGCGTTCCGTGCACCATGAGAATTCCCATCTTCCGGGTCTGGGCACTGCCTGAAATCTTCCTTCCCTGCACGACGATGTCGTTCGGGGGCTTGTGCTTCGCTTCCACGCCCAATGAGCGAAGGGCGTTGACGATGACCCCGCAGGTGAGGGCGTAGGCGTCCTCGGGCCTGGGTACCGCCCCCTGATCGATGGTCAGCGAGAAGATGAGCTGCCCCTGGTCGGTGTAGATCGTGCTTCCTCCGGACATCCGGCGGATCAGGAACACATTCTCATCCAGAAGCGCCTGCGGATCGATGGCCACATCCACCTTCTCAAAGTATCCCAGGGAGATCGTCGGTCTGTCCCTTATATAAAGATGCAGAGTGGGCGGCATGAGACCCTTGGAGCAGGATTCCATTATCGCCTCCTCGAGGGCGACGGAATAGAGCGGATGGCAGATGCCGGAATCTATGAGACGAAGCATTATGACAAATAAAAAAGAAAAGGGATGGTAAAAGGTTTTGCCTACTTCTTCTTGGCCGGCGGGGAGGGACCCTTCTTGCCGGACATCATGGGCAGCTTCTTCCTGAACAGGAAGAGAACGATGACCACGATGATAACGGCGAAGATACCGCCGTAGAGCAGCCAGGACTTCCAGGCAGCCTCCTCCACGGTCAGGGACTTGGTGGCGGAGTTGTCGGTCATCTTGGAGCTGACCTCCTCGTTGGCGCTGACGTTCACCTGCAGGGTGTAGTCGCCCTTGGAGTCGAAGGCGTACTTGAACCTCAGCTGGCCGGTCTCTCCGACCTGAAGCTCGTCGTCCTCGGTTCCGTTGACCAGCAGGACGCTCACATCGGTGAGCAGCTTCCTGGTCCCGTCCAAGTTGACCTTGTACAGCTGGCCGTATATACCCTTGGCCTCGGCGGTGCCCACGTTGGTCACGTTGACGTAGATGTAGCCATCCTCGCCCTCGGTGAACTTGGTGGGATCGAAGCTAACGACGCCGACACGGAGGTCCGGACGGGCCGAGGACTCGACCTTGAGGCTCATAGTGGTGTTGGCCTTGTTCCCGGCGTTGTCGGTCAGGGTCAGCTTCACGGTGAAGGTCTTTATCGCCGAGTAGTTGTGGGTCGGGGAGGCCAGGGTGCTGTTGGTCCCGTCGCCGAACTCCCAGAAGTAACTTGCGATCCCGCTGGCATCGCTGGATGCCGAGGCATCGAAGGTCAGGGTCTGGTTCTCCTTGGCGCTGGTGACCACGGTGCCGTTCAGCTTGACGGAGAACTTCACGGTGGGCTTCACAGTGTCATTCACGGTAACGGTGACCGTCTTGCTGGAGGTGTGGTTCGCGACATCGGTCACGTTCAGGTACATGGTGAATATACCAGCCTTGGTCCAGGTCTTGGTCACGGTCTGGTTCTCACCCATGAGCACGGTGGTGGTGTTACCGTCGCCCCATACCCACTTGTAGCTGGCGATGAGACCGGCCTCGGTCGTGGCGTTCAGCCTGTCGTAGGAATCAGCGCTGTTGAAGGTGTATGCCTTGTTCTGGTCGACGGTGAGGGTCGTTCCCAGCACGGTCACGTTCTCCTTGGCGGCCACCTCGGGGTTGACGCCGTCCACCTTCACGTCGAAGGACTTGTAGGCGACGAGTCCGGCCTGGTCGGTGACGGTCAGGTTGACGGTGTACTGCTCAGCGTTGGCGTATGCATACACGTAGGTCAGGTTGGACACCGGTCCGCTGCCGTTTCCGTCGCCGAAGTCCCAGGTGTATTCCAGCGGGTTCTGGTTCGGATCGCTGGACCCGGAGGCGGTGAAGGTCACGTTCTGTCCCTTGGCGACAATGTAGTGCAGGAAGGTGGAACCGTTCATCACCTTGTAGGCGTCGACGCCGGTGACTATGGCGGCGGCGGCCGTGGGGGCCACGGACTTCTGTACGGTCAGGGTCACATCGGCCTTGGCGGTAGCGCCGGAACTGACGGTCACATCGGTGTATCCAGTGACGGTCGCCCCGGAGTTGGACGGAGTGATCGTGGCGCTTCCGACCTTCTCATAGAGGTTCGGGAAGGATACGGTATAGTTGTACCTCATGTCCGACAGGGTCTTCGGTATGGAGACCTTGACGGAGTAGGACGCCAGGTCGTTGGTCACGGTGCTGAGGGTGGTGTAGCCGGCGACCATCTCGATGTGTATGTCGGCGGAGGCGTTGACCGCGCCGACCAATCCAGTTATGTCGTACTCAGGATCGGCCAGGTCGGACACCAGGATCTGGTTTCCGACAGTCAGCATGCCCTGGGTGGTGACTTCGATGGGGCCGAAGGCCACCATCTCGTCGACGAAGGCTGCGGCCTCGGTGGCGTTCACGTTGCCGTCGCCGTTTCCGAACACCAGGTCGATCTGCATCCTGGCGCTTGGGATCTCAGCATAGTCCAGCCCGGGAACGGTGTTGTCGTGGTCCACGGCCAGTTTCTTGGTCAGGGTGGCCACGTTCCAGTCGTTCGCATCGAACTCGAAGTTGTTCTCGGTGATCTGGACGTTCTGCGCGGCGAGATCAATGGTCTTCACCGGGTTCGTCGCTCCGATGGTGACCGTCTCGATGGTGGAGAGGGCTCCGTCGGCATCGACCACCAGGGTGAAGGTGCCCACGTAGGCGTCGAAGGTGAAGTACGGGGAGGTTCCAGCGGCCTTGATTATCTTCCTATCTGTCTCAACCAGAGGGTTGGAACCCACCAGATACGCAACGACCCCGGTCGCCGGGGCGTCGTTCACGGTCACGAATCCAGCGTAGACCACGGCTGCGGACAGGGTGATGTTGACGGTCTTGTTGGATCCGCCGATCACCACTCCGGCCTCCACATCGGTGGAGTATCCGGACTTGGAGCAGACCACGGAGTAGGTTCCGTTGGGCAGGCTCAAGGTGGCCACGCCGTTGTCGGCGACGGTGGATATGGAGGTGACAGCGTCATCATGGACGGTCTTGACGACAACAATGGCATCGTCAAGGGCCCCGGCGGTCCCGTTGACGTTTACCGTCATGGTGTAGGTGTCAGCGCTCATCTGGGCCAGAGGAGCGAACACGGTCTTCGCAGAAAGATCGTCGAAGCGGAAAACATCGCTCTGGTACGTGTAGTATCCGGACCTGGACACCACGACCTTGTAGTATCCGTCCAAGGGAGTGAATTTGACCACGCCGCCCGTCCCGGTCGTCTGGGCAGGGATGGCGCTCTGCTGGTGTACGCCTATCAGGGCGACCGAGGCTCCGACCACAGGGGCAGCGTTGTTCTCATTATACACGATGATCGACAGTTCATTCCCGGAGGTCGCGGCGCTGACGTTCCCAGGCACGACCGCCAAGAGCGGCATGGCCAAGAGCATCAGGACCATCAATCCGGTCGCTAGCTTCCAGGTTTTGTTCAATTGCATTATTTCCCTCCCTCACGATAGGCGCACCTATAGTGCTGACTGAGTCTCGGGTTATCTCGGAATAGTGTTGCTCTTAATAAAGGTTATCCAAACGAAAAAACCATGCTGGCCATCGCCAATAAGAGGATGGAAAAGAGGTTTGCGAAGTATCGCTCAGGTGACGATCTCCGCCACGCGGTCCTGTTCGATGGCCCGCCTGACCTCCATCGCCAGCCGCCGGCCGGTGCTGACGCTCCGGCGCCAGAGCGAGTTGGCGTACGGGTGGCCGACGGACATGTGGACGTTCGTACCGCCGCCTATGCGCGGAGCCACGTCATAAATGAAGAACTTGAGGTCCTTGTCCACGCAGGTCTGCAAACAGAAAGGACCGATCATGCCGGGAGCGAAGTGCTTTTCCGCGGCCTTCACGAACTTTTCGGCAAGCTCGAACGCTCCGTCCAGAAGAGATTCGCGCATGGTCGAGGAGTTGTGGCCGCAGACCGTCATTTCAGGGATGCGCTGCTTGTCGTTCAGCGCAAGCTGCTGCTCTGCCGGGAGCCTTACGAAACCGTCCAGGGAGGACTCGAAGCGCCAGTCGATGCCCAGCAGTTCTATCTTTGAACCTTTCTCCTCCAGAGGGGAATAGAAAAAGTCCAGATTGAAGACCGGGCCGATTATGTATTCCTCCATTCGCGCGTCGGCCAGGGAATCCTCCTCGATCACGCCGTCGCGGATCAGCTTCTTGGCCTTCTCCGAATATTCTTCCGGAGTGGAAGCGGTGAAGAACCCGCGCTCCAGCTTCTTCTGCTTGTGATGCAGCTTTACTATGGTAAGAGCGCTGATGTCCTCGGGTTTTTTCACTTTTCGCGGGGACGGCATTCCGGCCTTCTCAAGCACCCAGTAATAGTCTTTCTCGCCGCCGCGGTCCTCGCAGCGTAGCATGTTACGGGAGCCGACTAGGGGAACCGGGAAATCGTTCTCCACCGAGTCGATGCTGCAGTAGGAGGTGAACGAGCGGTTGGGCACGAAAAGCACGTTCTCCTTCAGCAGACGGTCGACCACCTGCTTGCTGGTCGCGTCCTTGAACTTCTTGAGCATGAGCGCTTCGTCGACAATGCCCCTCCTCAGCTGTCCGTTCTTCTCGCGGTAGGCCTTGAAGTATTTGGTGTAGGCGGAATCGCGCCCTTCCTGGCACACGGCCAGGGTGCGGAAGCCCTCCTCCACCGCGCCATCGCAGACGTCCAGCGCGGAGTGCGAGGCGAGCACCCCGATCTTGATCTTCTCCGGATTGTAAGCTTCCAGTTTGCCCAGGATGGTGTCCCTGTCGATCATTCAGCTCCCTCAGGAATGATTAGGGAACGTTCCATAGCATATTAAGTTGTGCCAAATCAGATGGAAAGGCCCAACATGACGATGGCGGCCATCAGCGCCAGGGAGCCGATGAAGTCGATGGCTGACGAGGTCACGGGAATGCTGTGGTCGTCCGGGTCGAGGGAGAACATGAAGGTGGTCACCGCCACATAGTAGGACAGGAAGTTTAGCACGGTGACCGTCACCAGGCCGGCCACCAGACCCAGGGTGATCATGGCCAGGAGACCTGGAGAGGCCAGGCCGAGAGCCATGCAGACGAAGTGGGTGGCTATGCTAACGAAGGTGAAGACCCAGAGAGCGAAGATGTAGATGATGGCGAAGTTCTCGTAGCTGACCTTGCCTGGAGCCTTTCCAGGAAGCATGATACCCATGTGCAGGAGGGAGGACATACGGGATGTCAGTATTCCGCCCAGTGCGTTGCAGTTCTGCAGGAACAGAGGAATGAGAACCAGTAGCGCCGGGTAGGCCACCAGGTGGGCGATCTGGTCCTCGATGGTCAGGCCAGCCCCCAGGTCCAGGAGGATGCAGATAATCAGAACGGGGGAGCTCTGCACGAAAATGCGCTTGGCCTCCTCATCCCTCCTGCAGAGCGCCTCGTAGACCAGGTACAATGTTATGATGAGGAACAGCACCATCATCACGTCGTAGAAGAGGGACGCGATATCCCCCTTCCAGTTCAGCACCAGGATGCCGGCCAGGAAGAGCATCGGCAAGGTAACGATATCGCCGGCGGCGGTGAGCAGCGGCGCGCTGATGTTGTCAATGTCCCAGTTCCGCCGGAAACCGAGGTCGGCCACCACGACGTTCACCACCAGCAGCACCAGCCCGGCCAGGACCCCGCCGAACACGGAGATGAAGATGAACTGCTGCATGCTGATGCTGTTCACGCCCAGAGCGGTGGACACCACCTTGGCCAGGAAGCCCATCAGGAAAGATACCACCATGGTCAGGATGAGGGATGCCTCCATGTTCTGGCGCAGGATGCTGCCTCTGCGGAGGGAGAGCTCGAAGGTGCCTACGTGCATGGAGGTCCCCAACCTGCTCCCCAGGGCCCCGAAGATGTTTCCCCTCATTCCAATGGCCGCCGGTATCAGGATCATCAGGCCGGGCAGGAGCTCGAGCGTATCGGTCATGAACCCCAGAGTAACTCCGGCCATGATGTCGCCGAGGGATGAAATGAGCAGGGCGGTGAACCCCAGGGTGAAGACCGACCTGTTGTTGGAGAAGAAAGTCTTCACTGCCCCGCTCATCCTAGCACCCGCTAGAGGTAGGATTTGACCCTATTAATATTAAGTCATCCGCCCCACCAGATGGTCGCGCTCGGGCGTCCTGGAAGCAACAATTTCTCCATAATTCGCAACGATGATATATGGCTAACCTCATAAGGAAGGAACGGCGGGTCCGCCAGGCCTCGACGGGCTGGTGGTTCCGTGAGGCCAACTGAGATGTCACGAGCGATATCCTTGTTCAACCCCCGCAACAGCTGGAGGTCCATCGCTGTGATCCGGCGCAGGTGTTCTTTTTATGTATGACCTTGGAAGGGAGCAACGTCTGGACAAGTATGACCTGGCACACGCTACGGTCAGGGAGATCCTCACCGAGATGAAGGACATCTCGGAGATCATGGTCGATCTGGCCTATGCGTCCATCATGTTCGACAGCGAGGAGATCGCCGAAGAGGTCAAGAACCTCGAGGAGGACGTGGAGGAGCTCAGCAAGAACATACGGATAAAGGCAATGCTGTCCGCGCGCACCCACAAGGACGCCACCAAGCTCTCTTCGTTGCTGGAGGTGGCTGCCGCCTCCCGGCGCATATCGAACGCCGCCGGGGACATCGTCAAGCTCATGGAATGTGAGGTGGACAAGCGCCCGTTCCTCACATTCATCCTCAGGGAGGCTGAGGAGAAGATCAAGCGCCTGGTGCTGGCGGACTCATCAGACATGGTCGGCCGTCAGATAGGCGAACTGGGAGTGGAGTCGGAAACGGGAATGCGCATCATCGCCATCAAGCGCGGGAAACGGTGGATCTACGATCCTGAGGAGGAGACAAAGCTCAAGGCCGGGGACACCCTGATCGTGCGCGGCACGGACGACGGCTGCGAGATCCTGCGTTCCTTCGCCAACGGCGAGGAGAAGTGGCCGGTGTACCCGGGAGAGGAAGAGGAGGATGACTGATGGACCAGCTTGACGAGATGCTGCTGGAGCTGAAGGACTCCTCCGAGCTGATGATCGATCTGGCGTATTCGTCCTTGCTGTACAACAACAAGGAGATCGCCGAGGAGGTCATCCAGATGGAGGAGATGCTGGACGAGCTGGCCAATGATATCCAGCGCCAGGCCATCGCCAAGGTCATGCAGGACCGGGACGAGGGGAAGGCGTTCACGGCTATCAAGCTGGCCGCGGCGGTGGAGGAGATCTCGGACGCGGCCATGCAGATCGCCATGGTCACCATTCATGATGATGAACCGCATCCGGTCATCCGCCTGAGCATCAAAGACGCCGACACCACCATCACCTTGGCCGAGGTGAAGCAGGGCTCCGATCTGGTCGGGAAGAGCCTGGGTAAGATGAGACTGGCCAGCCAGAGCGGCATGTGGGCGGTCGCCATAAAAAGGGACCGCAAGTACCTGTACGGCCCGGACAAGAACACCACCCTGGATGTGGGCGATGTGATAATAGCCCGCGGGCCGCCGGACGCAGAGAAATACTTCCATGACCTGTGCTCAGGCGAGGAACATCTGGAAGAGCCGTAGGATAAGGAGTAGCCCCGGGCAGATTCGAACTGCCGTCGCAGGATCCAGAGTCCCGCATGATTGACCGCTACACTACGGGGCTGTGCGGAACCGAGGTAAATGCTACCTGGTTTTAACCTTTTCGCAGGAAGATGGTTCAGGCGGCCCTTATGACCGCCGATATGCGTTTGTAGACATCGTCTATCGCGCCCATGCCGTCCACGGACCTGAGCACGCCCTTCTTGCGGTAATATTCGGTCAGAGGCGCGGTGCGCTCGGTGTAGGTGGTAAAGCGCTCGCGAACCACCTTCTCTGTGTCGTCGCTCCTCTGGTACAGCTCTCCGCCGCACTTGTCGCAGACGCCCTGCTTCTTGGGCGGGTTGAACTCCAGATGGAACACCGCGTTGCAGGCGCGGCAGGACCTTCTCTCGGTGAGGCGCTTGATCAGCGCCTCCTGGTCTACCTCCAGGTCGACGGCCATCTCCACCTTGAAGAACTGGTCCAGCGCCTGGGCCTGCTCCAGGGAGCGGGGGAACCCGTCCAGCAGCACTCCGCCCTTCAGCCCCTTGAGCTTTTCCTTGATCAGCCCGACGACCAGGTCGTCCGGCACCAGCTTTCCAGCGTCCATGTAACCTTTCGCCTTGACGCCGAGCTCTGTCCCGTTGCGGACGGCTTCGCGCAACAGGTCCCCGGTGGATATCTTGGTGAAACCGAACTCAGCTACCAGCCTCTCGGTCTGCGTTCCCTTGCCCGATCCCGGAGGCCCCAAAAGGACGATCTTCAGGTCCATGTTCGGCCATGCCGCTCCCCATAAATCATCTTTGCGATTTTTCCGTCCGGCGTCAATAGGATTATGTCCTATTCTGGCAATGCGATCCGTATGCTAGGTGGGGAATTGGTGGGGCTGGTGCCCCTGCAGACCTCCGACGAGCTGGCGCTCTTCAAGTGGCTGAACGACCCGCGGGTCCGCAGAGCCGCGGGCCGGCCCACCTGGAAGCCAGCTTACAGCCTGGAGCAGGTGCAGGACCTCATCAAGGAGAGGCTGACCCAGCCGTCCCGTTTCGACCTGGTCGTCGTCGACCGGCGGACCGAGCGGCCCATGGGGCTCATTGAGCTTGCCCATATCCTGCCGATGAGCGATTCCGCGCAGATGACCGTGATCTGGGGGGAGAAGGGCGACGACGATATGGCGACCGAGGCCTTGGTGCTGGCCGCCGGATACGCTTTCAACTCCCAGGGGCTACACCGCCTCTGGACCAGGGTCCCGGTCAAGGAGAAGGGATCTCTGGACCTGCTCAGGAAGGTCGGATTCCAGGAGGAGGGCGTCCTCAGGGAGGACCATTTCGGCGATGGCGGATGGCAGGACTCAGTACTGCTTTCGCTGCTGTCCGTGGAGGCCAGGCCATGCTGAGCGGGGAGAAGGTGGACCTGGTAGCCGCCGAACGCGCCTACGTTCCCATGTATGTCAAGTGGATAAACGATCCCGAGGTCACCCAATGGCTGAAGGCGGATCCCCCGTTCAGCGTGGAGATGGAGCACGGATGGGTGGACCGGTTGCGGCGCGAGGGGAAGATGACCTTCACCATCCTGACCAAGGATGGGCAGCCGATAGGCAACATCGGCATGGAGGAGATCGCCTGGAAGTATCGGCGGGTGACCATCGGCATCATGATCGGGGAGAAGGACCACTGGGGCAAGGGATACGGAAGCGACGCCATAACCACCTTGCTGCGCTACTGCTTCGAGGAGCTGGGAATGAGGAGGGTGGACCTGATAACCGATTCCGAGAACCACAGGGCGCAGCGGGCTTACAAGAAGTGCGGCTTCCGGGTCGAAGGGGTGATGCGGCAGTACCGGACCAAGAACGGGCGCATCATCGATGACGTGATGATGGCCGTCCTTTCCAGCGATTGGTTCTCCATGCATCCCTCGGCGGGGCGGGGGGCATAAGGTATTTGTACGAAAATACCATTGGCGTTAATCCTAGGCAGGGGTAGCCAAGCCTGGCCAACGGCGCTAGATTCAGGGTCTAGTCCTTAGTGGTCCGAGGGTTCAAATCCCTTCCCCTGCACTTTTTCCTCACTTTTTTTATGATGAATCATGTCTGGCGATCACCTCATCCGTTGGATAACTGAAGACCATATCCTCTAACTTAATTCAGTGGGGGATAGTTTTCCCTTGGCCCGGGTTCATAACAGCGGAATGGCCGGCTCGTCCGGTCCGTCCTTGGCCACTTTTCCGATCTGCTCAAGACGCATCGTGCAGATCCCCTTCCCCAGCTCGCTGGTGGCGAATATCGGGACCTTCCTTCCCACCTGCATGGCACCCATCTCCTTCCCCAATCTCCATATGTGCCTCGAAGCGCAGGCGGTCACCACGTCACAATTGTCTAAAAGGGTCTGCGCATCGGCCTCACCGATACCGGTGGTATGGACCCCGAAAAGGATGACATCGTCACCGAACTCCTTGCGCAGGGATTTGGCCTCATCCGCCTTCACCACGGTGACCCCGATCTTCCGATAGCCCATATCCCGGGCCTTTCTCGCCCCGGCCACCTGGTCGATCTTGGCCGTTTCCATGTCAAGCACCCGTTCCTGGCCGATGGCGGAGATGACCTTGGGGATAGGCGAGGTGAGCACCAACCCGGAGATGCGCCCCCCGATGCCTTGGACCATCTCCGGATCGTCCACCACCACCGTCCCGGCGCCGTCGGAGACGGTGACCGCGCACTCCAGTATTCCTTCGGAGACGCACATGGCCATGATCTCGGAGATCCCGAAGCTGAGGAAGTCCTTCATCCTCACCTCCCGATGCTCGGTGAAGATGCCGAAATCCCTGATGCGGAACTCGATGTTATTGCGAACGATCTCCCTCGAGAACTTTTCGATGCCCCGGTTCTTGAAGAAGAGAGGGCAGTGATCGACCAGAGGTTCGCTGACCTCGACGACCTTTCCATCCTCGATGGTCACTCTGGCCATTCCCAGCGCCTCCATAATATGACGGTCTCCGGCCATGAGAGTGAGATCGTCCGTGCCCGATATTAAACTTTATTCTCTGTTCCACTAAGATGAGAGATGATGATAGATATTATAAAAAATAAAAATTAATGAATTCGGACGGCGGCCCATAGCTACCAGCTATCTTTTCCTTAGTTGGATAACACCCTTGCCAGGGATTATTACGATTCGTCCCACGCTCCCCTCGGCCAATTAATTACAAATAGTACATGTATTGATATGGTGATTATGGTGATATAGGTGAGAATAACACCGGCGAAGTATGATGCGGAGTACGCCTGGCTGAGGAACGGGGAGGGGGTGCCGGCGTGGCAGACCGAGCCGAAGGTCAAGGCCCGCAGGGAATCTGGGATGAAAGGCGCATGGAGGATCGGACGCCCATCGGTGATGGGACTGGCCCTCCAGGTCCTGGGAGCTGCGGTGCTGGGGATCCTGGCGATGGACGGGCGACCGCTCATGCTGCTTCCCCTGATGGCGCTGATGGGGGGAGAGGTCATTTTTATTTCCTCCCTCGGGCATAGGGGGGAGCGTTCAGCGGGAGACCATTGAGATGACCAATGTGACCATCAGGGGCATCGACGACCAGACATATCTCAAGTTCTCGGCCCGGGCCACCCTGGAAGGAGTGGCCATCGGCGAACTCGCCACCAGGGCCATGAACGAGTATCTGGACAAGGACCAGGGCAAGATCTACCGCATCGCCGACATGGAGGACATATCCATAAACAGGAACGACCTGGAATCCCTGGATGGGGCGGTCATCCTCCAGAACATAGAGCGGCTCACTCTGGAGGGCGACCTGGACTGGAAGCTGGTGAACGATCGCATACGGTCCATCGAGAACGTGGAGGTCCTGGTCCTCCCCAAGGGCATTTCCAAGTTCCAGATGCTCACCAAGGCCCGGAACGTGGAGAAGATACGGACCACCTGAACTGTCGACACCGATTAATATGATCCAAGGCCATGGTCGACCATGGTCGCGCTCACCCCAGAGATGCAGGATCTTTTCAAGGGAACCAAGTACTTCGCCATGGCCACCGCCTCCAAGGACGGCGATCCGAACGTGGTGCCGATCGGCATGGCCATCCTGATGGACCCGGAGACCATCTGGATAGGCAACCAGTTCTTCCATCAGACCCTGGCCAACGTGAAGGAGAACCCCCGGGTGGCCTTGCAGGTATGGACCTTCGGCGTCCCGGGATGCTTGAAGATCAAGGGCGATGTGCAGGTCGTGGAAAAAGGGCCGGACTTCAACAGGATGTACAACATGGTCAAGGAGAGGAAGCCCAACCTGGAATGCAAAGGCCTGCTCATCATGAAGGTCACCGAAGTCTTCGACTGCCGTTCGGGGCCGGAAGCGGGAAAGCGCCTGCTCTGAATCAGGCCTTGTCAGTGAAGACCGGCTGCTTGAGGGCCAGGCGCACGGCGTCGATGAACATGATCAGCCCGATGAGGGCCAGGAAGAAGCCCAACAGCCAGCTGCCGTAGAACTCCACCGGCGGGGCTTTCGTTTCGCCCTGAGCGAACATGGTGGCCAGTATCATGGGGACGAAGGCGAAGAAGGTCCTCGCCCATATGCGCCGGTCCTGCACCGCCCAGACCGAGAGCAGCGCCACCAGCATTATCCAGTAGCCGCCGTGAACCTTGGGATAGAAGGTGAAGAAGGCCATGAGCATCAAGGTGACGCTCTGCCACACCGGCCAGCCTTTGAGATAGGGGTATAGGTAGGCGAAGGCCATGGCGCACCCCAGGATGACAAGCTGCACCAGGCTGGGCAGGTTCCAGCCGCCCATGTACAGGAAGTGCCAGATGGAGTGGCCGCCGGTCGGCCTTCCCTCTTCGCCCAGGAAATAGAAGTTCAGGAAGAAGGAGAAGTCGTCCCAGCACATGACCACGAAGGGCAGGGCGATCAGCCCGGTGGCCAGCCCCAGGAAGATTATGGACGTCATCCGCCCCTTCCAATCCCGCTGCTGGAGGAAGTGCACCGGGAAGAGGAGTATGGGGAACATCTTGGTCCAAACGCCGACCCCGATGGCGGCGGAGGCGGTGTTCTGGCGCTTCAACAGCATCAGCACCACGGCCAGCATGAAGATGAATGCCACTATCGACTCGTCCTCCCCGGTGCCGGATTCCACGATGGTGTACGGAGACAGCAGCACGAGCATGCCGGCGAAATAGGCCTTATTCTCGTCCAGGTGGCGCAGGCCCAGATACAGCAAGGCCGCCAGCAGGAAGGCGAACATCGAGAAATAGGCGCTCCACACCCAGTCGTGCTCCGCACCCCCCAGGACCTGGGCGGGGACCAGGATGTAGTTGATGATCGGCGGGGTCTCGGTATGCACGTCCCGGTACAGAAGCCCGCCGTCCAATATGGTCTGCGTCCTCGCCCGGTACACGTCCATGTCCGGGTGCGACAGGTCGGGATCTATGGCCGCCATCAGGTAGGCGTTGTCGACCACGATCATCGTCCCGTAGACGAGCAGGGCGATTATCGCGTAGAGGGCGAGCTTGCGTCCGGGCGACAGGGAGCAGACCCTCATGAGCACCGGTTCAAAGCGCGCCTTCAGGCTGGACATGCACCACCCTCAGTCTTTCCGGCGGAGGGCGGCTATCTCCTCCTTGTGGTCCTTCTTGAACTTGGAGAAGTCGCGGAGGGTGATGAAGGGGACGGTGTAGAACTTGATGTACGACCTTCCGGACGGTCGGTCATAGTGAACGATGGGCACCTCGGCGATCTTCATTCCCTTCAGCGCCGCCAGGGGCAGGATGAAGCGATGCAGGCCCTGGTATCCCTCGGGATCGAAGCCCATGGCCACGGCCTTCTCCCTCCTGAATGCCTTGAACCCGCTGTTCTGATCCTTGATCTGCAGCTTGAACTTGCGACGGATTATGAAGCGGTTGTAAGTTCTGGAGATGAAGCGGCGGATGAACGTGTCGGTACGCTCCCGCCTCCAGCCGGTGACCACGTCGAAACCCTCGTCCATCTTGGACAGGAACAGGGGGATCTGCTTGGGCTCGTACTGGCGGTCGGCGTCCATGATTATGACCACCTCGCCCTTGGCCTGCTGAAAACCGGTGCGGATGGCGTACGACCGGCCCAGGTTGGTCTCGTGGTGGACGGCGCGCACGTTTGGGTGGTCCTTGGCCAGCTGATCGCATATATCGCCTGAGCGGTCCGTGCTGCCATCGTCGACCAGAAGCACCTCTCCGTCGATCTTCCTATCGGCGTAGACCGCCAGGATGTCCTCGGTGAGCGGTCCGACGTTCCCTTCCTCGTTCTTGAGCATCAAGACGGTGGTGCACTTCAGTTGAATCCCCTCTCATTGTTCTCGGCCTCCTTGGTAGGGGAGGACCGGACGCGCTGGTCGATCACCATGGCCAACAGGCTGACCGGCACGGACAGCCAGATAGAGGTTATCGCACTTAAAAGACCTGCGGTCGCCGCCACGTGGGGGTCCAATCCGCTGGCGGTGAAGACCGCGGAGGACATCAGGACGTTGCCGCTGCCCGCGGTGAGCACCACGGTGCTCAGGGAGGCCAGGCTGGCCGAGGCGATGACCGCCACCATCGATACGTCCACCCCCAGCGCCTCGATGATCAGGTACAGACGAACGATTTCGTTGGTCCAGATTATCGCGGTCAGGCCGGCCGGCCATACGAGCTTCCTCCAGTTGCCTTTGAAGTTGAGTGCCTTATTGAAGGAGACGACGGTCCCCATGAGCTTCCCGGAGATCATGGCCCCCTTGTCGCCCTTGATAGCCTTGGAGGCCAGCCGGGCGCCCCAGCCGCCCAGCCTCAACAGAAGCTTGGGACGGGCCAGCACATAGATGAAAAGCACGTTGGCCAAGACCATCAGGGCCACCAGGAACATCAGGTATCCGCGGAACTCCTCCACGATATGCGCCAACAGAAGAATCAGGCTGGTCACCGTAAGGATGGTCAGGAAGGCGAAGTCCATAATCCGCTCGGTCACCACCGACGCCAGCCCTTTTCCCACGGAGACCCCCTTCCGGGTGTTCATCTCGATGATGCGGGAGGTCTCGCCGACCACCCTCCCGGGGATGAGGTTGTTTATGGCCTGTGACAGGGAGAAGGCGGCGAATATGGTGCGGAACGATATCTCGTATCCGGCGTGCCTCATCAGGACGCCCCACCGGTATGCCTTGAAGACCAGGTTCCCCAGGTACAGCACCACCACCAGGGATATCAGGTCGTACCGGATGTCCTTGAGGGCGGTCCATACCTCCTCAGGGTTCGAGGCCAGCACTACGAGTAGGATGAGGGCTATGGAAATGCCCAGCCTGACCTTGGTGCCAAGGCTCATTCTCCCCGTGGTCCATCCCCTTCCCCGACCAGAACGGACCTGTCTGTCTCCTCGACGATCGGACCCGTTGGCTGGTTGATGACTAGGATGGACTTATATGAAATTTTGGTAAGGATCGAATCCGGCGACGCGGAGAGCAATCAATGTAATGTAAAAGATGCATGACCGAAGGGATAGCATGCGCATTCTGGTCATCTACGACACCGTTTCCGGGAACACGGAGAGGATCGCCCTGCGGATCACCGAGGAGCTGGTCGCTTCCGGTCACGAGGCCAGCTGCCGGAAACAGTCGGCTTCGGGGGAGGAGGACTTCGTGGGCGTTCCGCTCTGGGTGATCGGTGCCCCGACCCATTGGGGCCGCGCCCCCTTCCGTTTCAACACCCTCCTCCGCAATGCCGTGAAGGACGCCGGGAACGATCATGACTTTGTGGCCTTCGATACGCGCTATGAGAAGGTCCATTCAAGCGCCGCCGATCGGGTCCATCAGATGCTGGTCAAGGGTGGATTGCGGCCATTGCTGGGACCTCAACATTTTATTGTGGATGGTCCTGAACTGCGCCAGGGCGAGGAGGAAAGGGCCAGGGAGCTTGGACGCACCATCGCCTCATTGATTTAAGGCCGTGTCCGGACGGGGGTCCTCCCCCTCCCCTTCCACATTTGTGGCGTAGAGCAGAAGAATGGCGCATATTATGAACAGCGAGGATATCAGGAACAACGCCTGGTAACCGAAATACTGGGCCACCAGGCCGCCGAACAGCGAGCCGATTATCGTGGAAACGCCGCGAACGGAGGAGTACATGCCCATGGACTGGCTCCGGAAGGACCGGTAGGACATCCTGGCCACCAGGGAATCGCCGGCCACGGCGAGCAGGGCCCAGCACATCCCGGCCAGACCGCTCAACGCGCACATCGTGATGAATGTGCTTCCCATGTTCAATGGCAGCAGGGTGACCAGGAAGAAAGAGGGGAATATGAGCACGCGCAGTCCGAACGCCAAGGCCTGGACCTTCCTTCCGCCGTACCTCTCCACCAGCTTGCCGGCCTTGGAGTACAGAAGGGCGGAAATGAAAGAGCTGGACAGGTAGACCGCGAAGACCTCGGCGCTGCTCATTCCCACCTCTCGGGCGAGATAGGTCGGCAAGGCCACGTAGAAGCACAGGAAACCGGTGAAGGCCAGGAACACGACCGCATAGTATCTTCGGAGATTCGAGGGGAAGTTGCGCAGGCGGAGGTTCCTCTGCGACATCTCCACCACGTAGAGCAGGCGCTGCGGCATGTAGCGCAGCTTCTCCATCAGATAGGAGGGGACCTTGAGCAGCTCCAACGGCGGCAGCTGCTGCCGGCTGAGCTTCTCCAGAGGCTCCCTCATGTAACGCCAGCCCAGGAAGACCGAGACGAAGCCCAGTACGCCGGACAATATGAAAAGGGCGCGCATCGGATTGGCGTCCGCGTCAGAGGGGAAGGCCATCAGCCAGAGAGTTCCCAGCAGCAGTCCGATGACCCAGCCGATGCCTCCCACCTTTGAGAAATCGCCCAGCCTCTTCGGCCATTCATCCTTGCGGAAGCATTCCAGCACCATGACCGTTCCGACGGGGGCGATGGCCGCCCCCAGGAAACCGAAGATGAAGTTGGCGACGTAGTATTCGGATATGCTCTGCGACAGCCCCATCAGGATGAGGGAGAAGGCCACCCCCAGAAATCCGGCCAGTACGAACGGCACTCGGCGCTTCGAGGTGTCCGATAGGTTCCCCCACAGAATGCCTGCCGGAACCGAGGCCAGGGAAGTGGCTGCGCTGACTATGCCCACCTGGGCCACCGTGCCCTTCAGCCCCTCGGTGATGAACAGGGGGATGAGGGCATTGGTGCTTCCTCCCGAGATGTTGTAGGGAAGGAAAGAGTAGTACCAGCGGTCGTCCTTGAGCCCGTCCTTGGCCATGTCCACAGGGGATTGTTGGCTCATGTGGATATACTATGCGGTTCCACAGATGACGATGCTCAGGCCGCTCCCAGGAGAACGGCCAACGCCACCGAGAGAAGCACCGCCAGGGATATCAGTATGAACTTGCGGTCGCGCTCCCGGATGAAAACGCACAGCGCCCCGATCACCCTGGCCAGGGGGGTGGCGATCAGCAACACTATACCCATGGTCAGGAAGGCCGCGGGATCCAGGTCCAGGGCCTGGGAGGGTATCTTCCCAAGGGGGACCACCGAAACATCCTCGATCCCGGTGATCACCCCCAGCAACAGGCCGAACAGCATGAGCGCCAGGCTCAGGACCATGCCCCAGCGCAGGATCGGCTGCACCACGCCGCACAGGGCGGACTGGGAAGGCATCAGGCGCCACCCCACAGGCCGAAGGCCTTCAACACCATGGTGATGGCCACGACGAAGAGAAGAACGGAGAACCACTTGCGCAGGTCGTTTGATGAGTACCTGGCCATGAGCATCGTCCCTACGTATGCGCCCCCGAACGTCCCCAGTGCAACCGCTCCGCAGAGGTAGGCGTCCAGCAGCCCATGCCCGTAGAAGATAATCGCCCCGGTGAGGGCGGTCACCCCGATCATAAAATTGCTGGTGGCCGTGGCCGCCTTGAGTGGGACGCACATGCAGACATTCATCACTGGTACCTTCACCAGCCCTCCGCCCACACCCAGCAATCCGGATAGCATCCCGGCAACGCTGCTGTAGGCCAGCCCCTTCCGGAGCCCCTTGACGCCGTAGCTCACCTGACAGCTGTCCCTGGGGTCGACGTACTGGCATGATAGGTCCACCATCTGCCCCTCCGCCGCCGCCTGCTCAGGCGAGAAGAACACCTCCGTCCGGCGGAGCATGGTGTATCCGGCGTAAACCAGGAGCGCGGAGAAGAGCAGGAACAGAAGGGTCTGGTTCGTGTAGACGGCGATGAGCGCCCCGACTATGGAACCGACGGTCGTGGACATCTCCAGGAACAGCGCCAGACGCACGTTGGTCAGACCCTGCTTGACATACTTGGTGGCGGCGCCGGTCGACGTGGCGATCACGCCTATGAGGCTGGCGCCGATCGCCTCCTGCATGGGCACCCCGAACCCCAGGGTCAGTAGCGGGATGATGATCAGTCCGCCGCCGATGCCCATCAGCGCCCCGATGGTGCCGGCGCTCATGCAGAGCAGGGCGACGAGCAGCAGCACCAGCGGTTCCATCGTGCGGCGATGACCTGATGAGGACATAATGCTAGCGGGAGAATGGTTTATAACCCCGCGCAACATGAAAGGGGTATGGGCCTGCTGCTGGTCAGGTACGCGGAGATGGGTCTGAAGAGCCCGGGGGTGCGCCGTTACTTCGAGAAGGTGCTCACCCACAACATGATGGCCGCCCTGGCCCAGGAGAGGGTGGAGGCATTCGTGGAGAGCCAGTACGGCCGCCTGTTCGTAACGACCGATAGGCCGGAGGAGGTTGCGGCGGCGCTCAGACGGGTCTTCGGGATCTCTTCCCTGAGCCATGTCCAAGAATGCACATCGGACGTTCAGGACATACGACGCCTGGCGCTTCAGGTGGCGACGCCCCTGCTGAAGGACGGTTCGACCTTCAGGGTGGAGGCACGCCGGAACGGCGTACATCAGTATACCAGCATGCAACTGGCCGCCCAGGCCGGGGAGGAGATCTATGAGGCCCACAAGCCCAGGGGGGTGCGGGTGGATCTGCATCATCCGGATCTTATCGTGTACGTTGAGGTGCGGGACCGCCGGGCGTACGTGTTCAGCGAGTATCTCGACGGACCGGGCGGGCTTCCCATGGGCAGCCAGGGAAAGGTGGTGGCGCTCATCGGGAACGAAAGGGACGCACTGGCCGCCTGGATGATGATGAAGCGGGGCTGCCGCGTCCTGTTCCTGGTTGAGGATGAGGATGCAATGCGCATCCTTCATCGCTGGGACCCCGAGCCCCGGAAGGTCAACGGCCCCGTTGGCAAGGCTGTCAGCGCCAACAAGGCCTTCGGCCTGGTCGTTGGCTGGTCCCTGGAAGAGCTTGGGGAGAACATATTGAACGCTGATGTACCGGTGTACCATCCGCTGATCGGAATGGGAAATGAAGAAGTGGAAAGGCGTTTGAAAGAGATCAAAGGGTAGGCGTTCCGCCTACTTTATCTGCCTGTCATGGGCCTTGACGGACGGGCGCGCCTTCTCCGCACCCTTGCCCTTCCAGTGCAGACCGCGACCCTTGCGTCCGGCGGAGGTCTTGCCGCGGAACACCCTGTTCTTGTTGGCGTTGTCGCACAGCCAGTTCAGGTTCTTGTCCGCCTTGATCGAGGGGTGGTGCTTGTCCACCAGGATGATCTCGTACCAGACATTCTTGCCGTCCTCGCCGACCCAGTAGGAGTTGAGCACCTCGAGGTTGGGGTAGCGCTTGGCGGCCCTCTCCTCGGCGATCCGCTTCAGGCTCTTTCCCATGGTGATCTTCTTCATACCCTCGCGCTTGGCGCGGCGTCCCTTGTATCCCATGCGCTTCTGCAGGCCGCCCTTGCGGACGTGACCGCGGACCACGATGATCCCCTGCTTGGCCTTGTAACCCAGAGCGCGGGCGCGGTCCAGGCGGGTGGGCCGTTCCAGGCGGCAGAAGTTGGGCTCCCGCCTCCAGAGAATGAGCCTCTCCCACATCAGTCCCTTCACGTAAGAAGCATCGGGCCGGTCCCAGGCGTCGGAGATGTAGGAGTACATGCTCTTTCCGTTCACTGGCCTGGGCCCTTCCTCGTTATCGTCGACCTTGTTGTCTACCATTTGTATCACCAGTGCCGCCGTTGGCGGCGCTTCGGGATTCGCCCCTTGCGGGGTACATATCCGGCGAGACTTATCTCGCTACAATGCCCACACAATATGTGGGGTTATTTAAACGATTTGTTCAGAGCAATTATCCTCAGATATGCCCCAGTGATCGCGACTGATGATTGCGTTGTACCAATCCATCGATCTCTGAAAGGGCGATATGCATGGTGGTGCCGGGATTCGGCGGTATCGATTCCTCGGTGCCTTCGCTCCATGTCCTCAGCGCCCTGTCCATCGCACCCTGTCTCAAAGGACCCAGCAGGTCGTGGTAGTCCTCGGTCTTGTGATAGCCTTTTATATGGTCCTTCAAGGACCGATGAGCCTCTTGGCAAGAGATTGCCACTCCCACATCCTGGAAATGCATCAGGAACCAGAGCTCGAAACATGGATTGGTCATTGCTAGCATAATCCCTGATCCATGGGCGAGCTTTAACGCCTGCGAAAGGTTCCCTGCGTCGTTCCCCTCGATGTCGAAAACGCATACCGCCATATCCCCCTGATCGATATCGATCCCTTTCATATCCATATTCTCAACGCAGAGCTTGACCAATCCCAGTGCATCGGTGGGATGCGATTTGGGCACCACGATCTTTACGGCGCTTTTCCGGCTCCTAAGGCCAGTGAAGTAGATGCGCTCGGTCCATCCTTCAGCCACCACCAAGACGGTGCTTGATGGATTTCTGTTGGCCATCCGCCTTTTGGATGGATATCCCACTAAACCACCTTGGCGGGGGTGATGGCAGGTATCGCCCCGTATCTACCGGCCTGATATGCCTTCAGTACATCACGGTCCTTCCTTTCTTTGAACTCCACGAGGGAGACCAGTTCCGAAACGCCCCTGTCTGGGGACCGTTCAACGAACCAGATCTGGTCCCGTCGTAGGTTGGCAAGGTCCAGGAATAGCTGGTCATGTGTATTGAATATCAGCTGCGCTCCCCTCTTGTTCTGCGATGGGTCGTGGAACAGGGAGATCAACCATTCGCTTATGTCATGGTGAAGCTTGGTGTCGAGTTCGTCCACGACCAACGTTCCTCCCCTTTGCAGTACGTCGATCATCGGTCCAAGGATATTGAACAGCTTCCTGGTGCCCTCAGACTCGAATATGTAAGGAAGCTGTTTTTCGATCTCCGCGCCGTCAGCCCCCTTCACCCGGTGAGTGAACCGAAGGTCCGTTTGCTTGGCCTCGTTTCCAAGGACTGTCATTACGCCCAGTACCTGTGGTGGGATGGTATCATAGAGACTTGCGATGGGAACCTTGCGGACCCTTCCATCGACCCCCGTGATACCCAGGTCCGCGATCTGCAATGCTTTGACCATCAGCGATTTGGCCTTCTTGTTGTGATTCATGAACTCGATCGCGCCTTCGGTCAATTGGGGAGAGTCCGTATTGTCAATAGCGACGAGGCGATCCTGAAACCATTCGAAAGCCGGAGTGGTAGCGGCGTAGTTGAACTGTACCGATGTTGAAAGATATAGCTGATTTTCCAAGGTTCGACGGGATATGACCTCCTGCTCGGTCCGATCACGGTTGAACTTGAATTCGCTCCCACGGCGGGAGAATATCATAGCCAGCTTTCCGTTTGGATAATGGCTGAGCTTCTCCTCCACGATCTTGGCGTGATCGTAGCTCATTGAATATTCATACATGACCTGTTTGTGCAGGAATGATATGGTAAACCTGGTAGGCTTCTGGACACATGATTCGTCGAAGGCGAACGGTTGGTGGTTGAGACCGGTACCCTTTTGATGATTGTGCGATCGGACCACGAAGTTCCGGAGGATCGCCATTGCCAGGACCAGGTTGGTCTTCCCGGAAGCGTTGGCCCCGAAGATGACCGCGCTGTTAAGGACCTTGTCACCCTTCAGCATTGGATCTCGGGACAGATTGTCAGGGAGGCTCCTATCAGAAGAAGCCATCATGCTGAAGGTGGTTGGGTCGCGGAACGACCGGAAGTTCTCCACCGTGAACTCAAGGAGCATGAATGATGATTACGAGATTGTTAGATATATAAATTTGTGATATTATCACATTATTTGATTATTAATTTTATATTATATAATTTACATGAAGTCATCCAGCGACAACTTCTTGTCGGTCTTCTTGACCTGTTCCAACTTGATCTTCGGCCTATCCTGCTCGGGCGCATAGTCGAACAGGCTCGCCTGCTGGTTACCGTTCAGGAGGTCCTTCTCCCCCCAGCCGAACACTTCTGTGGCTCGGGACAGCGTCTGCGCCAGTCGTTCCGCGTAGTATCGGTAGTCGGGGGTGTAGGTGAACTCCTGGCCGGAGATGTACGGTTGTACTTCCTGCGGCTTCCTGCGGAAGTTGGTGACGATCCAAGAGACCTTCATCCCTGGCACGAACTCGTATCCCATCTCCATGAGCTTCTTCGCCGTCTGCACCGTGGCCTGGGCGTCCGGGTTGGCGTATTCGCTGAACTTGCGGCAGCCCTTGGAGATGACCAGCTTTTCCAGCGGCACCTTGCCGGCCAGGGTGTCCTGCACGTAGCCTCGGGCGGCCTTCACCGCCTCATCGGTCTTCCCGTCCATGATGAACTCGAAAACGGTCATCAGCGACTCGGACTGCAGGTCGAAGGAGTCGGTGCGGCGCACCTCGTAGCCGCGGATGACCAGCTCCTCCTTGGGCCAGACCATCCGGCCCACGTAACGCTTCTTCTTGCCGTGCGAGAACAGCGGCTCCATGATCTTCTCGAACTCCAGCGAGCCGCCCTCCTTGGAGAAACGGGCCGCCAGCTCCTTGCCGAAGTTCAGGGATCCCTCCAGATCCTCGTGCGGGGATTGGACGAACACCGAGTCTGTGTCCGAATATATCACGTTCACCCCCTCGTCCGTAAGTGATCTGATGATGCCCTTGGTGGTCTCCCGGGCGAAGGCGGTTATGCTTCCCCCGATGGAACGGTCGGTGAAGCGGTAGAAGGAGGAGGCGAAAACGCCATAGAAGGAGTTCATGAGGATCTTTATCGCCCCCTGCAATCCGTCGTAGTAGTGAGCCTCTTCAGGGTCCTTGGCCTTCTTCGCCAACGACTTCGTCTCATCCCTGCGGCGCATGAGGTCCGCCAGTATGGACGGCAGGATCCCCGGTTGCTGCTCCTTGCTCAGGAAGTGCACGCCCAGAGGTGAGACTATCGTCCCCCGGTCGTCGCGGGTGGTGAAGCAGATGTTCCTTGATATGATGAGGCTGGGGTACATGGACTTGAAGTCCAGGACGCACACCCAATGGTAGACGCCTGGCGATATCTCGTGCACATAGCCGCCCTCGATGGCGTTCTCCTCATCGTCGTCGTAATTTCCGGTCAACGGCACGGCCACCTGCGGCGCGTGGCGGTCGGCGGCCCGGATCATTATGGCATCGATGAGCTGCGAGGAACCGGAATTGAGCACATCATCCACCGGCATCCGGGACACCGCCGCAAGGTCCATCCCCTTCCGGATACGGCCGACCTTGCCCAGGATCTTAAGCGCCAGCTCAGCGTCGCGGGTGCAGTACGCAAGGACCTTGTCCCGGTTGTTCATCCATTCCTTGTCTATGGCCCGGGGATCGTAGTCCTCCCCGACCTTCATCTTCATGTCCACGTCCAGCTTCTCTTCGCCCAGCAGCGATTTGGAGACCGCGTTCAACGTTTCCTGCTTGGGCTTGATCTCGATCTTGACCGCCCACCAGGCGTCCGCTATCAGCCGACCGGTGCAGCGCCAGAACTTGTTCATGACCCGGCGGGGGTTGGAGCGGTCGCGGCCCCATTTCAGCTCATCCATGCCATACTTCTTTGCCCGCTCCATGATGAACGGGATGTCGTAGCCGTCGATGTTGTAGCCGGTTATGACATCCGGGTCCTCCATCTGGATGACCTCGGTGAACCTCTCGATCATCTCCTTCTCCGTTCCGACCACTGGTTCGCCGGACCTGATCCCGCCCTCGTCCTTTATGACGTAGCAGATGGTGTAGATCGTCTCGTCGGTGATGGAGTTCTCGATGTCGAAGCTGAGGATCTTGAGCTTCGGCGTGAAAGGTGGTATCTCAGTGAAGCCGCGCAGGTTGACCACCAGGTCGGTGGTGTAATCTCCCTTGATCTCCTCCCCGCGGGCCGTGAAGCAGGCCGGGAGATCGTTATCGTAAATGAAGCGATGATGGAACGGTATGTCGGCCGCGAAGACCTCCATCCCCTGGCGCTTCAGCTCGCTGCGGTACTGCGGCACCGCCCAGGGGAACTTGATGATGACCTTGGAGCACTTCTGCACCCGGCCTTTGCTGATGAGGAAGAGGTCCAATCCCTCGATCCCCAGGAAGTCGTCCTTGCCCTGTACGTACGGGAGGACATCCTCCGGCGGCGCCGCGACATGGAAGTAGGGACGGAAGCCGGTCTTGCGCATGGTTATCGAGCGGCCGTCGCGGGTCTTGCCGAACAGTTCGACCACTATGCTGTCGTTGTCCCCCTTAGAATATGAGGCGGTCAGGAGCCGGACGTCCCATTCGCCCATCTCTACCTCTTGGCCACTATGGTCATCACGTCCTCGTTCTCCAGCAGGTGGTCGTGGCCGACGACGCGGTGCGTGCGCGCGTTGATGGCCCGGATGAAGTTGTCGCCCAGGTCCGTATGCACCTTGTATGCCAGGTCCTTGGCGTTGCTCCCCTTTCGGAGCAGGAAGGCGTCCGGGAGCACCCGGCCGTCGTGGTCGGTCAGATGCGTCTCATCCTCCACCGGGTAGACCACGATCTGATCTAGCAGGTCGTAGGTCACCGTCTCCAGGCACCTCTGGATGCCGGTGCCGTCATACCTGGCCATCACCTGGGCCATGAAATCCAGGGCCTTCTTCTGATTGGGGCTGAGCTTGGCGGGGTCGTTGACCTTGAATCCCTTGTCGCCCGGGACGTAGGTGACCAATCCGGCCTTGGCCGCTCGACGCAGCGCGAGCTCCGTCTCCGCGCAGGTGGGGACGGTCAGGTATCCCTCCAGCGCGCTCAGCCTCTTGATCGTCTCAGGGTCCGCGGCGTCCGCCTTGTTGAGGGCGATGACCATCGGTTTGCTCAGCATCCTGATGTTGGCCGCCAGGCGGTACAGGTCCTCGTCCTTCCAGTCTATGATCTTATTGGGCATCTCCGAGGCGCGGAGGGCGGCGGACACCTGCGCTTCGGTCACCCCGAGCCCGGTCAGCCGCTCATGGATGACCAGTTCGATCTTCTGCCCCTCCAGATGCGCGCCGCGGGCCAGCTTGTCGAACCCCTTCATCATGATGCCCTTGATCCACTGGTTGATCTCCCTCTCCAGGAACACCAGGTCCTCCACCGGGTCATGGCTGCCGGGCTTAACGGCGTTCCCCTCGGCGTCCGTGGACCCGCTGGCATCGACCACGTGAATGAAGGCGTCCGCCTGCCGCAGATCGTCCAGGAACTGGTTCCCCAGGCCCTTTCCCTGGCAGGCATCTGGCACAAGCCCCGCCACGTCCAACAGTTCGATGGGCACCAGACGCACCCCGTTCTCACAGGCCGAGTTCCGGGGATTGCACTTGACGTCGAAGTCCAGGTGAGGACATTTGGAACGGACGTACCCCATGCCCTTGTTCGGCTTGATGGTGGTGAACGGGTAGTTCGCTATCTCCGCGGTGGCCATGGTGGCGGCGGAGAAGAAGGTGGACTTCCCGACGTTGGGTTTGCCGACGATTCCGATCAACATTGTGTTCCCTACTCCATGCAACTCCTTGGACAATAGCGTTTCCCATTATTACGTTTTGATTCCCTTACCAATAACGTTAAAGCTGGTCTTTCTGGTTCTCGTTGCCAGAGGCAAACCCTCGATCATGGCCCAAGATCGCATCACGGTCCTCTATGTCGATGACGAGGAGGACATATTGGACATAACGCACGAATTCCTGGCGTTGGACGGCATCGAGTCCAGGACCACCACCGATCCCATGTTGGCAAGACGGTTGTTGGACGAAGAGGAGTTCGACGTGCTGATATCGGACTACCAGATGCCGACCATGGACGGTCTGGTGCTTCTCAATTCCCTGCGCAAGGACGGCATCAGCATCCCATTCATCCTCTTCACCGGGAAGGGAAGGGAGGACGTGGCCATCCACGCCCTGAACAGCGGGGCGGACTTCTACCTGCAGAAGGGCGGAGATCCGAGGTCCCAGTTCGCCGAGCTATCCAATATGGTCAGGGCCTGCTCGGAACGGACCCGGCAGAGGCGGCTGATCACCCGCTTCACAGATATTGTCAAGAACGTGCAGTCCGCCCTGATGGCCTTCCACCTGGACCCGGAGAGCGGCCGGCTGATGCTCAACATGGCCAATCCCCGGGCCGACAAGCTCATCAAAGCGCTACACGGTAAAAAAGATCAGGACCTGGACGGGGTCGTTCCCGGCCTGTTCAGCGAGGCGGAGAAGGAACGACTGCTGGAACTGGCGTCGGGGGACGGCCCGCCGCTCAAGGCCGTCTGGGATGGGGTCCTGGGCGGCAAGACCCGTTTTCTCCAGATAGTGTCGTTCTCCCTGCCTGGAACGATGGTGGGGGTCATCGTCAACGAGATCACCGCCATAGCCATGGCCGAACAGAGGATGGCCTGGGCGGAGGAGAAGTACAGGAGCTTCTTCCACAGCGGCTACCTGCCCATGGTTGTGGCGGACAACGAGAACAAGCTCATCGTGGAGGTGAACGACCGCTTCTGCGATTTCTATGGATACAGGCGGGAGGAGATCATCGGTCAGCCGCTGATCGCTATCTCCGCTGAACCGGAGGCCACGCTGGAAACATTGGAGAGAGTCCGGCAGATCGGGCTGAAGGTGGTCCATACCAGATACCATCGCCGCAAGGACGGGGGGCTGATGCCCGTGCAGACCATATACGGGCGGATGGTCAGTGAAGGCAGAGAAATGGTCACAGGGATCGTGCTGGACATCAGCGAGCGCCTGGAGAGCGAGTCCAAGCTGCGAACGCTGTCCAAGGCCGTGGAGAACAGCCCGGTGACCATCATGATAACCGACCCCCGCGGACTCATCGAATATGTCAATCCCAAGTTCACCTCCCTGACCGGATACGCGCTGGATGAGGTCAGGGGAAGGAAGCCTGGCCTACTCTCCTCCGACCGCAACCGCCGTGAGATGTACGACGAGTTATGGAGCGCCATACTGGCCGGGAGGACCTGGAAGGGGGAGTTCGCCAACCGGAAGAAGAACGGCGAACCGTACTGGGAATCGGCCTCCATATCCCCCATCCTCGACCCGAACGGGAACGTGGAACACTATGTCGCGGTCAAGGAGGACATCACGGAGGCCAAATCCCTGGCCGACCAGAACGCCCACCTCTCGGAGATGGTGACCAGGGCGGTCAACGAGATCTATTCCTTTTATCCGGATACGCTTCGCTTCGAGTTCGTCAACCGGTCGGCCCTCGACAATCTGGGATACACCATGGAGGAGATGCGGTCCATGGACCCGTTGGACCTCAAGAAGGACATTTCCCATGATAGATTCCACGACCTGCTGGAAAGATTGCGCTCCGGAAAGGAGGCGGTGGTGCAGTTCGAGACCACCCACCTGAGGAGGGACGGCACCAAGTACCCGGTGGAGGTGCACCTGCAGCTGGTGGGCGAGGAAGGGGAGAAGAGGTTCCTGGCCATCATCATAGACATAACTTACCGCAAGCGCATGCAGGAGGACCTGGAGAGGCTGAGCGAGAAGGCCAAGGTGCTTGGGGCCCTGACCCGCCACGACATCGGGAACCAGATGTCCGTGCTGCTCGGAAACCTGGAGATGATGGCGATGAGGAACGGGACCGGGGACCGCCACACCCAGGCCGCCACCAAGGCCGCCCATCGCATCCAGCAGTACCTGGAGTTCTCGGAGACCTTCGACAGGGCGGGAAGCGTCTCTCCGGAATGGCAGGACCTGGGCGAGACAATCGCCGACTCCTGGGTGGGGACTGGGAATGAGAACGTGGAGGTCGTCTCGAACATACCTCCTTTGCAAGTGCTTGCCGATACTATGTTCCCCAAGGTCTTCGATAACCTTTTCGCCAATTCCCTGCGCCACGCCGGAGGGATGTCCAGGATAAGCATCGATTGGCGGGAGGACGGTGGCGCCGGACGCATCATTTACCGGGACGACGGTCCGGGGATCCCTGACCATGTCCGCCCCATCCTGTTCTCCAAGCCGTACGAGGGTACCAAGGGGCTCGGCCTGTTCCTGATACGCGAGGTCCTCAAGGCCACCGGGATGGACATCGAGGAATGCGGCAAGGCGGGAGACGGCGTTTGCTTCGTGATCTCCGTCCCTGCGCCCAACTGGCGTTGGTGAGGTCAGCGCCTCGGGAACGCCACCTCCTTCCTCTTGGTCAGGAAGGAACCGTCCAGGTCGCCGATAATCCGCCTGGCCACGGGCAGCGGGATGCCGATCGACATCATTCCAGGCGGCATCCATTCGTTGCCGGTGGGGTCGACCGGACCGACGACCGTCATGCTATCTGGAAGGTTGGGGCTCATGCCGGCGGGATAGCTCAGGAAGGACGCGCAGCTCGGACCCCATGGCACGCCGGCGGAGGTGAAGGCCTCCGGCGTTCCGTAATGATGCAGGGCCAGGATGTTCCGGGTCTGCTCGGCGCCCGCGAAGAGCAGCAGAGCCCTAGGGTTCCCCATCCCTTCCTGGTAGTTCCGGCAGGCGATGAGGCAAAGGTGCTCCTGGGGCGGCCGCATGCGACCGACACGGGAAAGGCTGGCCATCACCATCTCCGGGTCCCTTTTAAGGTATTCCGCCTCACCGCCGCGGAAGGTCGGGCTTCCACAGGAGATGAAATGCCTGAGCCCCTCGGACATCTCGGACAGTCCGGTCCAGAACAGGCCGCCCGGGCAAACCCCCCTGCGAGAATCGGGTCCGATGTGCAAGGGCCCGAACTTCCCCTTGGCGCATAGGAATGCGGCCTTGGCCAGGCAGCGGTCCACCTGGCCGAAAGGCGTGCTTCCCTCGGGTGCGCGGCCGCTTTCGAACACGCACAGGGGAGTGGTCTCCAGATGCGCCGCTTCCGCAAGTCTTCGTCCCATCTCAGCGACCGAGGGTCCGGCATCATCGCTCATGGACGGGAATCGATGGAGGGGAGCATCAATCATTCCCCTGCCCGAACGAGGGCGTCGGACAGCTGGGCGATCATCTCCGGCGTCAGCCTCTCCACCCTCTCGTCCAGGTAAGGTATTCCTTCCCGGAGTTCGGGAAGCATCCGCTTCTGCTTCAGTACCGTCCCGATCTTCTTCCGGCGCTGCTGGAAAAGAACGTCCACCAGCTTCAGGAAGTGTCTCTCGTCAATGACCGGGAAGGGGGCCGGACGGGGGATGAGGACCACCACCGTGGAATCCACCTCCGGCTCAGGCCAGAAGCGGGAACGGGGCACGTTCTCCAGCAGCCTGCATTCCGCCCGGTAGTATACGTTGACCGAGAGCCGGGAGTACTCCTTGTCCTCCGGCGTGGCGGCCATGCGCTCGGCGAACTCCCTCTGGACCATTATGACCGCCCGCTTGAAGTCCATCTCCAGGAGGTGGAAGAGCAGCGGAGAGGAGATGCTGTACGGGACGTTCGATATGAACAGATCGAACCCAGGCGGAACGATCTCCAGAAAGTCGCCCTGGACCACCTCCATCTGCGGGAACGTGTCGCGAAGATAGCGCACCGCCCCCTCCTCGATCTCGATGGCTGTGACTTTAGCCGTTCTTTCAAGGAGAGCCTGGGTGAGTATCCCGAAACCCGGACCGACCTCCAGGACGCGGTCCTCATCGGTGATGCCGAGATATTCCACCTCGCGTTCGGCCACCCTCCGGTCGATGAGATAGTTCTGCCCCTTGGACTTCGAGGGGCGCACGCCGTACCTATCCAGAAGGGAGCGCAGCTCCCCGATGCTTATCATCTCAGCGGGAGACGAAGACGCGGTACTTCTGGGTGGGATCGGCCAGCTCGACCTCTATGCGCTTGGCCACGACCTTCTCGGGATGCTTGAAGGTCGGCAACCGGGTGGCGATGTCGGCGAAGGATTTGAACGGCCCCTTCTTCCTCTCGTCCAGAATGGCCAGCATGGTCTTCTTGCCCAGGCCGGGCAGGAGCTCCAGCACGTGGTAGCGGGTGGTTATGGCCTCCGACTCGTTGAAGAACTTGACGTAGTGCTCCTCGTTCTCCCTGACGACCTCCACGATCACGAAGGGGAGCTCGTTCTGGGAGCCGGCGTTCAGCTCCTCGAAGCCCACCCGGCGCTTGACGTGCAGGATCTTGTCGCGCTTGTCCATGTCCTTTCCGATGTAGACCACCTCGCCGGGCGAGATGATGACCCCGGGCTTGGGCACAAGCTCGAACAGCTTCAGCTCGGTGCTGCCAAGGGCATACGCTACCGGTTCCTTCCTGAATCCTCTCTCCGTAGGCAGTCCCTGCGGTAGATAATCTAGAATGTGGGCGTAGTCCTCCAAAGCAACACCAGCCTAAAGGTATTCGTTCACCAATTTAATAATCTGCTCGCCCTGCTTCTTGTCGAGCACCCGCCTCTCCTTCTGGAATATCAGGCGGACGTCGTCGAAGTGGGTGGGCAACAGATCGGTGATCTTGACCGCCACTGCCTCTGCGTTGTTAAGGTCGGCCACGAACTCCAGTTCAAGCAGCTTCCCCTTCAGCTCCCTAGCCTGCTCGGCGCCCATCTTGGCGCCTTTGGCGTGCTCCAAGGCCAGCTTCTGCTCGGGGGTGAACTCCCGGGAATCAGCTTCAGCCTCCAGCAGCTCCTTTACCTCGGCCAGGGTGACGTAGCGATCCTTGGACATTGTCATCACCGTCAGTTCTTGACCTTGCGCATGTGCTCAGGCCGGGACACGACGGTCTTGTATTTGTCGCCGTCCCTCACGGACAGCACGTAGGCGCGTCCCTGGGCGGCCTTGACCGTCCCGGTCTTGCCGTGGAAGCGTATGTGCGGCGCGCCCTTTACAATGCTGGGGTCCAGGTGTATGTGGGCCTGCTCCCCGACGTCGAACTGAACGAACTCGTGAGTGATGGGGGAAAGTCCGCGGGCCCTGGGGCTCTTCTTGAGGATGTTCCTGCCTTTCCGCCTCAAACCGTGCGATGCTTTTACCATATCTATACCTCGTTGCTGTCGATGACCCCGATCACGTCCAGGGCGTCCACGGTGCAGGGCGCTCCCAACATCTCCGAGAGATTGGGTTGCGTTCTTCCCTGGTCGCCGTGCACGAACTCCTTCACGTAGGTTCCTGACTCGGTGCGCAGGCGCAAGGTCATCCGGTCATCCTGGAATTCCTCCAGGACCACATAGACGATGTAGCGCTCGCGTTTCAGGTCCGCGCGTCGGTGGGACACCCTAACGGGCGTCCGCTGGACTATACGGGTTCTGTTGAACGTGCGAAGGACCTCATTGACTCTCTCCTTATTAACTTTGCCGTGAATGGATACCTGTACCCGGTACTCCTTGTCGTGCGCCGAATCCTTAACCAGGCGCACCTCTTCCCGGTCCGAGGGGCGCAACTGCTCCACCTCCACAAAGCCTTTCGCCTTCTCGTTGATCTCCTGCTGAATGGCGGCGAGGTCCAGACCACGCACCACAGGCCAGGATATCTCTATGACGAAAGGGCGCCCGGTGCCCAGCATCAACGCGTCTATGTCCTCCCGGCCCATCCCGTGGAAGAAATGCTCCTTCCCCTTGGCGTAGGGCAGGATGACGTCCCCGATCTGCTCCTGCACGCTGGTCTGGTACATCTTGCCGGTGTTGCCGCAGCGCGGGCATCCCTTTCCCTGACAGACCCGGCATGGCCACTTGGTCTGCGGGATCTCCCGGGACAGTTTCCTGTAACGGCCGTAGATGAACAGCGGGGCCACGTCCAGCTCCACGTGGGCGAAGCGGGTGTCCACGAGAGCTACGACCTGCGGGTTCTTGAACTCCACCGCCTTGCCGTTCATTGCGTAAACGGCCTTGCCGATCTCGCGGTTCAGCTCGGACTTGATGGGCTCGGCGTGCTCCTGCCCCACCAAGGACCATAGCTCCTCCTCCTTCGCCTGCACCGCTGGGTCCACCCTTGTGCCGACCAGGAAGTTATCGTACTGGACCTCCTGAAGCTTGAGCGCCACGGCCTCGGCGAAACGGGGGACCTGATCGAATATCTCGTCGCATAGCCAGCACCTCTCGTGCTTCATCGGGGCGAGCCCGCGGGACGACCGGTCGAGATCGATCAGCGCCCGCAGCTCCTCACCGCGTTTCTGATTGGTCGTGCCGGTGCCCACGTGGGCGAACGGGCGCCCCAGGCAGTGGTCGCACAGGTCGCGGTCCTGTGCCTTCAGGGCTTGCTCGAGAACTTCCTTCATGGTCGTCCGGCCTACCAATTCGTTCTAATTAAAACATTCCCTTGACACAAGATCGCCGTTTTGCCACTTTCGATCTACCTGGGAAAAAGGGGAATTATCCCAAATTCGTGCTCTGATCAATGAGAGCTCATGCCGAACTCGTGAGTGATTATCTCAAATTCACTGACCTTAGATCCACTGCTCAATCGACCAAATCCATTGATCTGAAGTCGTTCCGGTTTTTCACTCCGACCACCCTCCTACCATTGTCCATAATGCTGAAGAAAGGAAGCGTGGGCGGTCAATACGACATTAAGGTCCCCCTCCAACCCCGATGTCGCCCATTATCTTGAACTGATGACGAAGGAGGAAAGCGTCGATGCACTGAACCGATCAACATACCTTCCTGTGGTCAGCATGCCCAAGGATGAGTCCAGAGGGCAGCCCATCCTAAGAAAAATCTTTCAGTTGAGCGGCGACCCGGGAGGAAGGAATTCCTTCAGATATCTGGTGGGGGAGCTTGTGGACAACATATATCAGCATTCAAGATTTGAGAACGGGCTGGTGATGGCTCAACAATATCCCAAGAAACGAACGATGCATATGTGCATCATAGACGATGGGATAACGATCGCCGGAAGCTTGAGGGAAGCGGGATTGACATTGGACGATGACCAAGCCATTGTGGATGCTCTACAAGGGACGTCCTCAAAGAAAGATCATGAGAGAGGAAGAGGATTGGGAACCGCCTTTGGTCTGACCATCCTGGGGTATGGAGGATGTATGCTGGTGGTATCGGGGAGAGGTGCACTCTACAGAGGCCCGGACCGACAACAGAGATTTCAGTTGTCTGATAGGAATAAATATGAAGGAACTTTGATAAGCATAACGATCCCATTGACGAACAAGGAGGTGGACCTTTATGAGTATGCAAGCCTGTAGAATAAACATCGCTGATGAACTGTCTTCGGACCTGGCTTTCAGGGATATCGCCGCCTCTTTTATGGACAAGGTGGAATCTCAAAGGGATCGTGATGTGATCATAGATTTCCGGGACGTAGAATCGATAACGCGTTCCTTCGCCCATGAGTATGTGAATCGGCGGGACATCACCAGCAAGAACATCGTAGAGGTTAATGTGCCTCCGGCCGTAACGCGTATGTTCGCGGTCATAAATAATTCGGAAAAGAGACCGCGGTTCGATGATCTGAAAAACGCTGAGCTGCTCAGCATCTAACCTTAGTGCCCAATGTCGTGAAAGGAACGTTAACAGGGCAAAGTGCTTAATCCATGCCGGACATGCCGTTCCTCACTAAGCTCATGGCCGAGAACGGTGATATGCTCAAGCTCCTTCGGGAGCGGGGATACGACGCCCGGTCCATGTCCGTCTCCCACCTCGACGAGGTGCGGGAGGATGTGGAGGGGCTGTACGAGAAAGGTCAGCTGGACGAGGAGCTTTACAAGGAGTATCTTTTCCGGTTCAAGTACTTCGTTCCTGTCTCGTTCTCTGAGGCCAAGAGCGTGATCGTGGTCTCGGTGCCGCAGCCCACGTGCGAGATAAGCTTCAATGTCAAAGGTAGAAAGGTCCGGACCATCGTGCCGCCGACATACGCCAGGGCGGTCGATGTGGACATGGAGATCGTTGACCTTCTGGAGAAGGGCGACGGTAACGGGGTTCAGCTCATGAGGGCGATACTCCCGCACAAGACCCTGGCCGCTCGCACCGGACTGGTGCAGTACGGAAGGAACAACATAACCTACGTGCCTAGGTACGGGTCCTTCCACCGGCTGACCAGCTTTTTCACGAACCGGGAGCTGCCGGACGATTGGCAAGAGAGGAAGGTAATGGACCGGTGCGCGGAATGCGGAGCCTGTGTCAAAGCCTGCCCGACCAAGGCCATCGATGACGACCGGTTCCTCCTTCACGGCGAGAGGTGCCTCACCTTCCACAACGAGATGCCCAATGAGAAGGCCTTCCCGGATTACATTCTAGAGGGAGCGCACAACGCGGTGGTCGGCTGCATGATCTGCCAGAAGGTCTGCCCTGAGAACGCTAAAGTCCGCAATTGGATGGTGCACTGCACCGAGTTCGACGAGGATGACACCTCGTACCTTCTGAAGGGCGATTTCTCCGGACCCCGGGCCAAGAAGATGGCCGCGAGGCTGGAGCCGCTGGGGCTGGAGCTGCAGCTGTTCCCCCGGAACCTGAAGGCGTTGCTGTAGCTGCCTCGTTTGACGCCGCAGCAGAGCGGAAAGGTGATGAAAACCTGTGCCATATCCGAGCCGTGGCATCATGGGCGACACCAGGATGATACCGTTCGTGACCCTTTCCGAATATGCTAACCGGGCCTGGATAACCCTGTCTGGATGCAATCTCCGCTGCCGCGGGTGCTTCTCCATTGCCAGGGACCCGGTGGGCGTGCCCATGACCCCCGATGACGTGACATCCCTTGTTGAGGCGTCGGCGAGAAGGACCTATGGGACGGACATGCTGGACGAGACTATGGTGACCGGCGGAGAACCTACGCTCGACCCAGAGTACCTGTTGAGACTGGTGAGGTCGTTGCGCGGGATCTCGAAGCGGGTATCGGTGCAGACCAACGCCTTCGGCCTCTTCCCCGATCTGACGGAAGAACTGATTGGCGCAGGGATGGATGAACTGGTGGTCGACATAAAGGCTCTTGATCGGGGCACCCATATTCTGTATACCGGCGTTCCCAACGATAAGATCCTGGCCAATGTGGCCTACGCCTGCCCCCGGACCAGGATGGTGGTGAACACCCTTTTGGTACCGGGGCTGGTGGAACGCGCAGAGATATGCGGCATAGCGAGATTCCTGGCCGAATCTCGCCCTATGGACCTTGAGTACCGAATCAACCCTTTCCGGGCAGAACTGAGCCCTGAGGAAATGTCCAGGACGCCAGACGACAGTGAGCTGGAGTCGGCAGCAGAGGCCGCCCGCCTTTACTATGACAGGACCATCAGCAGCCGCAGTTGCCTTAAGGAGGCTGGCGGAGGCCCTTCCAAGAGTTGGGTGACGGTGTTCCCTGACGGCAGTATGGAAAGGCGGGGACTGACGGACTATCGCAGAGGCAATCGGGACCGCTTCGGCGAGGGATGCGGTCCGCGATGAGCGGTATGGACGACCAGGTACGGCAACATAGCTGGCTCGACAGTTATTAATACGAAAGCAATAATCGTGTTACTCGGATAAAGCGTCGCGGTAAGATGCCGCGGCGCGCTGGAGCGATGCCTCATGCTGTACGCGGATGCCGTCGAATTTTCCTATGGCGATAACAAGGTCATCGACGGCCTCTCGTTCCAGGCCAATGATGACGAGGTCATATCCATTCTCGGGCCCAACGGCTGCGGCAAGACCACACTGCTGAAATGCATCTGCAACTTCCATCAGCCCCAGAACGGGAAGGTGACCATTGACGGAAGGAACGTCATGGCGCTGACCGGCCGGGAGCTTGCCAAGAACATCGGGTATGTGCCTCAGAGGGCCTCGACCAACCGTTCCACGGTCTTCGATTCCACGCTGATCGGCAGGAGGCCCTATATAGAGATCTCAGCCACCAGGAACGACCTGGAGATAACCTGGAGCGTCCTTAAGGCATTGGGCCTGGACGGACTGTACCTGAGGTACATCGACGAGATAAGCGGTGGCGAGCTCCAGAAGGTGCAGATCGCCCGGGCCATGGTCCAGGAGCCGAGAATACTCATCCTGGACGAGCCGACGAACAATCTGGACATCGCAAATCAGCATGCCACCATGCACACCATCATCGATGCGGTACGCTCCAGGGGAATGTGCACCATCATGACCATGCACGACATCAACCTGGCCGTGCATTACTCCGACCGCCTGATGTTCATGAAGGGCGGCAGGATATTCGCGTACGGCGGACCGGAGATAGTGAACGAGGAACTGATCTACGAGGTATACGGCATAAGGTCCGACGTGATCTATCACAAAGGGGTGCCATTCGTCATACCGCACACCATGGGGAACTCGTCGCCCGCCTACGCCCACCGCCATGAGCATTCGCACGCCCATGACGCCGCGGACCATGTTCATGAGGCCTACGAGGACGCCAGGAGCAAGGCCTGAACTACACGCCCCAGGTTATCAGCCTCAGCCGGTTCGAACTCGAATAATGGAAGAGGCCGTCATCCGTCATTTCGTCCAGCACCTGACGGACGGTCGGCTCGATATCCTTCCCCATTCCATACAGCGAAAAGTCCCTGATCATCTCGGCCACCGCCTCCTCCATCGGCCGCGCGATCTCGATCTGCGCCTCGAACTCCTTGATCTGGGGCTTCAGCCCCATGCTGTTCAGCGCATCGAACACCCCGGTGGAGCTGCGCCCCTCGAAGGAGTAGTCCTTGCCCATCCTCCTCCAGATGTCGGCATGGAGGTCGTCCCATCCGTTGCGGACCCACATCACATGGGCGCAGGACCTTTCAGCCCACCGCCCCATCCACTTCAGTCCAGCCTCGGAGCCGGTGCCTGGACAGAGGGAGGAGAGCACGACAGAGAACTTCGTATCCGGCCGGAAACGTTCGAACTCGGTCCGGACGGTTCGGATGTTGCCGAGGCCGAGGTCCTTGGCGGCGGAAGCCAGCCGGTCCAGCATGCCCTGCGAGGTGTCCAGGCACGTCATGCTCCGGACATGGGGCGATATCCTCAGGCTGTACGTCCCCGGGCCGCAGCCCAGCTCCAGCAGGGTGCGGTCCTTGGCCAGGAGGCCGATGTCTTGCAGATGGTCCACGATCTCAGCGACCATCGGGCCCTGCTGCGCCCCCGAGTACCAGGCGGAGAAGTCGTCCCAGAAGCGTATCGCCCGCTGGCGGTCGAACCCCTCGCCGATGAAGGGATGCACGCCGCCCATCAGACCGTCCTCGTCCTTTTCGAGCCCCGGATCAGGAGGTAGAGGAAGAGAGGCCCCCCCAGGAAGGAAGTGACTATGCCGACCGGCAATGTGTATACCAGCAGGTTCTGTCCCGCGCAATCGGCGATGAGCAGTATGATGGCCCCGAGGAACATGGAGCCGGGGAGCACATATCGGTGGTCGTTCCCCAGGAACATCCTCACCATGTGAGGGCCGAGCAATCCGATGAAGGCTATTATCCCCATGAACGAGACGACCAGGGATGTGATGAGCGCTGACAGGAACAGCGTCTGAATGCGCAGCCTGTCGACGTTGATTCCGAGCGAGCGGGCGACGTCGTCCCCGGCATCCAGGGCGTTGAAGTCCCACCTCCTGTAGAGGAAGAAGAGGATTACCAGCAGCGAGACGACCGCCAGAAGGGTAAGCTCACCCCATGATGCCTTGCCCAGCGATCCGAACTGCCAGAAGACGATGGCCGAGAGGGCGTAATCGTTGTAGATGTACTGGAGCATGCTGATTCCGGCGGAAAATATCGAGCTGAGGGCCACGCCGGCCAGCACCATCGTCTCGGCGCTCACCTTGGTGACCTTGACCAGCAGGATGATTATGACCGTGGCGATCAGAGCCCACATGAAAGCGCTGCCGGAGACCAGATACGGGTTGTTGATGAGTATGGATGCGTAGCTCTGACCCACCACCAGTCCACCTCCGAGCACCAGGATCCCCAGGGACGCCCCGAACGCCGCCGCGTTCGATATGCCCAGGGTGAACGGCGATGCTATCGGGTTGCGGAGGACGCATTGCATGACCGTTCCGGCGATACCAAGGGCGAAACCGGCCAGTATCCCGGACGCCATCCGGGGCAGATAGAGGTTCCAGATCAGGATCTTGTCCGCCTTGGAGTTCTGCGCGTTGCCCTTGTCGAAGATGACCCTCAGCAGTTCCTGGAAGGTGATCGAGCCGACATCGATCTTGAGCACCACGACGATGGTCACCAGAAGGATGGCCAGCAGCAGGATGAGGAAAAGCACCTTCCTGTGAGCGTGCTCGATATAACCCTGGACCCCTGCCTCAGTATCGTTCATCCTGCAACATCACCGACCCATGGAGCGCATCCAATATAGAAAAAGGAAAGGTCGCTGGCCGAGGCCAGCTTGAGGTTTAGGCCATCGCACCGAAGGTGATCGACCCGTCATCGGCCATGATTATGGTACCGTATACGGGGTTCGCCCGGCGGACCACGTACAGGGCGTTCATATCATCGTATATCGTGGTGGTCCCGGTGGGCGCTGGCACGCCGGACGCGGTCATGTCACGGTTGGACACGTGCGATCCCAGGAACGCGTCGTAGGTGGCGTTCACCTTGGCGTTGAACTGCGCCTCGGTCAATGCCCCGTAGGTGTCCTTCAGGATCTGGTACGCGGATATCAGGACGTTCTCGAAGTTCATCCCGGTCCAGATGTAGGGGAAGGCCACGTAGGCCCGGTGCCCTTCGAAGAGCTGGATGATGCCCTTGGCGGTGTTGTCCGTGCTCATGTATAGACCTGTGGCGTCCAGGAACAGAAGCACTTCCTTCCCGTCCGCCTCCGCGGCCTCGATGCCCTCCTTGATCTTGGTGGCCGAGAAGGTGCTCACGCCGGAACCCTCCATGTCCATTTCCTCGCTGGCCATGATGTTCTCGACACCGGCCAGGGCGAACGGCATGTAGTATGCTATGGACGAGTCAGGGCCGTGCGCGCCGTTGTAGGCCAGGGAGCCGATGTAGGCGCTCTTGTTGCCGCTGGTCTGAGAGGCCAGGTTCCTGATGTCAGCGACCGTCGTATCGATGGCGGAAAGTATGGCGTTCCCGCGCTCCTCCATGCCCAGGACCTTGGACATCAGGTTGATCTGGGCCTTGAAGTCGTCGACCACCTCGAAGGTGTCAGGCTTCAGGAAGGTGTATATGTAGCCGATGGACACGACGTTGAGGTCCCCGTCCAACAGGGACTGGTATTCGTTCGAGTAATCGGTGTAGAAGGACTCGGGCACCACGACCAGGGACGGGTCGGCGGCCAATATGTTGGCGACGTCGTCAACGGTGATCCCGCAGTTGGTGTGCGAGAAGTCGTTGGCGTCCGATTCGTTGACATCGGCCAGGGTTCGGCCGACATACATGAAGGACTTGCCCATGAAATTGGTCTTGTCGTTGATGTCGATCATTATGCACTTATCTGCAAGACCATAGTAGGTCACCCAGCGGAACGCGTCCTGGCCGATGGCGACTATGCCCCGGTCCAGGTCTTCCACGACCTGGATCTCCCTGCCCACGAAGTCCACGTCCTCGCCGACGACCGGCGTCTCGCCTCCGTCATCGTCGCCGTTGAGCAGCAGGACACCGCCAATGGCACCTGCGACGAGTATTGCTACAATGAATATCGCGTAAATGGCATTTTTCTGCATGGCCCTTGAACAATATAGCTATAGATATACTTTTTTTTAATTCGTGTTACTGTCGTAACATCGATCGATCTTGCGATAATACTAAGCGTGTGTTAGCGTTCCAGTATCAGGCGGTCGGCCCTCCCCTTGGGAACTGGCCGCCTGGGAAGTGACCGCATATGGTTGACTGGGACGCGGAATGGAAGGCCGCTCACGAAAGGTCACCCTTGAGGGTGACGCCTGAGAACGAGCGCAGATGGCAGGAGTTCTGGAGCCTGGACGCCCAGTACTATCTGGACGAGGTCCGGTCCGAGTCCGCGTTCTATGACCTGGTGGTGGATCGTCTGGCGGGGGAGGGATGGGCGAGATCGGGGGATGATGTCCTGGACGTGGGATGCGGACCTGGGACGCTTGCTCTGCCGCTGTCATCCAAAGTGCGGTCCGTGACCGCGCTCGATGAAGCGGAGGGGATGCTGGAAGTTTTGGAGAGGGAGGCCGGGACGAGGGGGATCCGGAACATCACCCTTCAGGGAGGACCGTGGCGGAAGTTCCAGAAAAAGGGGATGTACGACCTGGTCCTGGCATCGCTCAGCCCGGCCGTGAGATGCGCCGATGACCTCCTGGCCATGGAGGTGGCCAGCCGGGACAGGTGCTGCCTGATAATGCCATTCACGAGCGATGCCATGGCCATGAGGAACGCGTTGTGGGAGAAGGTCGTCGGCCGGTTCGTTCCGAGCGATGCATACTCGGTCCGATATCCGTTCAACATTCTCCTGGACAAAGGGCGTTTCCCGGAGCTTTTCCGGGTGAGGGCCCGAACGAGGACCGAATCGCCCGTCGAGGCCGAGGTCCAGCACTTCCTGCGGTATTTCAGGATATTCACCGATATGGATGAGGAGAAGGAGGAGAGGGTCCGGGAACATGTGACATCCCGTTCCGTCAATGGCCGGTTCGTCCGGGAGGGGGAGAAGTGCCTCCATCTGCTATGCTGGAACATACCCTGACGCATAGATGACCGGATGAATGGCCGGCGCTTATCAGGCGGCAGAGATCAGAGCTCGAAGCCCATTTCGGCGATGTGCAGCTCGGCGCGCTTCCGCTCAAGGAACTTGTATACCGTGGCGTGCTCGCTCCCGCTGAGCAACATGTCCACGGCGTTCCGCGCCACGGGCATTTGGACGGAATTTCCGATGATGCCCACTGTGTCGCCGTACACGGAAAGATGAACGCCGACCAGATCCTCGATGATCCGGCGGGTCTTGCCTCCGGCGCCTATCACGCGCGCCCGCATGCGCACCAGTTGGTTCGTCCCTTTCCCGACGTAATCGTCGATGTTCATTATCTCCAGATACTCATCGTCGTCCAGCAGCCGGAAGGCCTTGTGAGGCGCGAACCCGCGGCCGATGGCCTTCACGATGTCCATGACCTTTAGCGGCAGAAGGGGGTCCTCGGTCTTCGTTTCATCAAAAGAGACCTCGCCCTCCTCGGCGTCGATGGTGATCTTGAGGCCGGTCTTCTCCTCCAGGTACTTCTTGGTCTCGCCGCCCTGGCCTATGAGCACGCCCACGCGCTCCTTGGGAATTTTAACGATCTTCATTTCTCTCTGACCCCCTGCACGTACTTCAGGACGGTCTCGTCGCTCCACACCTTTATGTCGAGGTTGCGGAAGTAGCGGTTGATGTTCTTGACGTCCCTCTTCAGGAACTCGATGGCGTTGGGGTGGTCGGTCAGCATGGCCTGGCCACAGTCTATGATGTAAGGCACGCCATCATGCATCAGGATGTTGTACTCGCTGAGGTCGCCGTGCACCAGCTTGGCCTTCTGGAACATCCGTTTCATGAAACGGATTATTTCCCGATAGACCTTCTGCGGCTGGTCCAGGCGAACCGAGCGCAGCTGCGGGGCGGCCATCACCTCATCCCCGAGATAGTCCATGACGATGACGTTCTTCATGAACCGCCTCGGATGCGGAACGCGCACCCCTGCCTGCTCCAGCCGGTTCAGGTTCTTGAACTCCTTTGTGCACCAGGCGTAGATGAGCTTGCGCGGGTTGCCCGTCAGCCCCTTGAAGCGGGTGTCGCCCTCGATGTACTTGGCGATGTTCTTGAAGGTGGCGTTCGAGGTGCGGTAGATCTTGAGCGCCACAAGCGTCCCGTCCGGGGCCGTGGCCCTGAAGACATTGCCTTCCTTGCCAGTGGAGATCGGAAAATCAACGCTGGCGATGCGCTTTTCACAGGTCAGCTTGAAAATGACGCCCAGGGTGAGGTTGTCGAAGACCTCCTCCATGACCTTGCGGCCTTCCTGCGAGCTTTCAAAGGAACGGGTGAGACGGAGCTCCTCCACCTTCCGGTCCAGCTTGAGGATGTTCTTGTCCTCTTTTGGCATATCTCCCTCAGAATATGTCCAAGTTCTTCGGCAGAACCTTCTTGCGGCTCAGATGGCTCGCTTGGGTTTTGGTGTAACGGTAGAGGACGTCGCACTTGTCCTCCTGGAAGTCCCAGGGGCGGACTATGACGAGATCGCCTTCGCGGATCCACATCCTCTTCTTTATCTTCCCCGGAATACGGCCCATGCGGGACTTTCCATCGGCGCACATGATCTTGATGCGGGATGCGCCCAGCAGCTGGTCCGCTATCCCGAACATCTCGCCCTCCTTCTTGTTCGGGTACGGGAGGCGAAGAATCTCCTCGCTCTCAGCGCCTTGGTCCCCCTGGGTGTAAGGTTCGTTGCTCAATGGAAGCCTCCAATGGTAAGTTTCCTTTAAACCCGTTCCTCTATATAACATTGGTGTAACAGGGGCAAGTCGGCGGCCTGTCTGGAACGGGAGCCCGGGTTCACTCCAGAGCGTGCTGGATTATCTTCGTCATATCGTCGACGTTATACGCAGTTCCGCAGTACGAGCAGAACTTCAACCCTTCCTTCTTGGAGTCCTTGTCGATGGTGATGCTTGCCCCGCACGAGGAGCACTTGTACGGGATGGCGAGGCCTTTCGTTCCCACCTGGTCGATCAGCTCGTTCATGTCGACGGTGATGTGCTTGACCACCTTCTGGTCGTCCAGGCGGCGCATTCGTCCCGCTTCTTCCCAGAAACGGTATTTTTCCATGATGACCGCGGCCTTCTCGAAGTTGCCGGCCTTTTCCATATTGCGGGCCATGACGAGCTCGTCTATCATGGACTCTTCGGGCAGCTTGTTCGGGTTATCCGCCTTCCAGGACCTGATCAGCTTGCCGATCCAGGGGTCCCCGTTCTCCAGGCCCTCGACCTTGGCCTGGAAAGCGTAGGCCTGCGCTTCCTGCTTTGCCCTGGCCATCTCAGCCGCGTCTGCCTGCTCACGGGCGATGACGGATACGCAGTCCTTGCAGGCCAGTACGCCTCCGCTCTTATGCCTCTTCTCAATGGCCGGGACGATGAAGGCCATCATTATGGGCATGCCGATGATGAGCAGAATGAACGAGATCGCGATGTACTCCAGGCCGAAGGGCATGATCGGCTCCAAGAAAGACAACTTCTCCCGCATCCAGTCGTCTCCGGAGACCAGCAGGTTGAAGAAGAACATGGCGAAGAGATAGATGGCGTAGAGGGCGGCGAACGCTTTGATGGCCATCAGACCTACGAACGGCTTTCCGCACTTGGAGCAGGAACTCTTACCCTTGTTAGCTGCCACGGAGAAAGGAGAGAGATATGTCGCTTAATAATGATTATCTACTATCCGAAGATGAGAATGGACAAGATCATTGAACCCCGTGGTTCATGATCGATGCTCGAGGATGACTGGTCTTCCCCACTTCGCCAATCTTTAAGTAATTAGTCAAATATCAAGCGCCACCCGCTCCCGTAGTGTAGTCCGGCCAATCATTCCGCCCTTTCGACATCGCTGAAAGGCGGTGGAAGGTAGGCGAAGACCCGGGTTCGAATCCCGGCGGGAGCACTTTTTTACCGTCAAAAAATTGATATAGCCAGACGTCTTTTTCGTATCATGGAAGGCCTGAAAAAAACGTCAGACAAAACGTCGGACAAGAGGGCTTCCGGCCGCCCTAATCAGGGCAAGACGGAGACGATAAGGCAGCGGAAGATAGACGTTTATCTGCCTACGGTGGAGCTCATGCAGCAGTGGAAGAAGGCGGCCGAGGTCTCGGGCATGCCTCTGTCGAAATACATCCTGGAGGTGGTGGAGCAGCATCGCATGGGTGCGGTGAGGGTCACCATGCCCCCGGCTTTGCTTGAAGAAAAAGCCAACAAGCTGGAGAAGGAGCTGGCAGCCTTGCAGATGCGTTTCGATACGTTGAACTTGGCCTTCCACAACCAGGAGGTCGAGCTTTCTCGGCTGTCCAGTGCCTATCAGAGCGCCAAGGGCGGAAGCGTGGACGTCACTATGGTCAGGAGTTTGATCCAGGTATTACAAAGAGGTCCGAAGGGTGGCATGCACATAATCGACCTGATGGAATCGATGCAGTTCGACAAGAACGACAACGACAAGATCAATAGATGGAGCGACGGACTGAACTTCCTTATGGACATAGAACTGGTTGGAAAGGACGAACGTGGGAACCTGCGGTGGAAGGATGCGCGCTGAAGTGAGCGAAAAGCGGGAGATGATGAGCAGCGCCCTTCTCGACCCGGACATGTTCGACTTGCTGGACAGCTTCAGGACCGAATGCAACCTGCAGGGAATGAGCAAGAGCTCAACGACCAGTTACGTTTCGTCGATGCGCATCTTCATGTTCTTTTTGATGTCCAAGCGCAAGACGGTCTTCGAGGTGGACAAGGACGTTCTGAAGTCGTACATTGACTACCTGATCAACCAAAGGAAGATCGCCTACCGGACGCTGAGCTATAACTTCTCCGCCCTGGCGGCGTTCTATGAATGGTTGCTGTTCGAGAACAAGATAAAGGAGAACCCGGTGCAGGCAGTTCGGAAACGGTATTTGAAGCGGTACAAGAACGGGGAAGGAATGCAGCAGGAAGGCCGCAAGCTTATCTCCGTGGAGGAGATGGCCATGCTCGTAAGGTCGATTGTCAGTTTGCTCGACCGGGCGATCGTGGTCACCCTGGCCAAGACCGGGGTGAGAAGAGGCGAGCTAATCAGTATGGACGTGGACGACATCGATTGGCAGAAGATGTCCATCAAGCTCAAGCCCACGGCCAAGAGAAGTAACCGGTTGGTGTTCTTTGACGAAGAAGCAAAGCAGGTACTGATGGAATGGATGAGCATGCGCCGATTGTACGCTCGTCCCGATTCTAAAGCGCTCTTCATTAGCCAGAGCGGTGGAAGGCTGAACAAGAACCATGTCTACGATATCGTGGTCCTGCACGCGGGACTGGTCGGTCTACACGACGCAAGCTCGGACAAGCTGGATGAGCATTTCACACCGCACTGTTGCCGCCACTGGTTTACAACCCACCTAAGAAGGGCAGGGATGCAGCGTGAGCATATACAGGAGCTCAGAGGGGACTCGCGTCCGGACGCTATTGACATCTACTACCATATCGACCCGGAGGACCTCCGGTTGGCCTATCTGGCGTTCATACCGAAGTTGGGACTGTGTTCAACGAGGTGATATTATGGGAAAGAGCCAGAAGACAGGAAAAATAGTGAACGTTGACTAAGAGCAACTTGAGATCAGAGATGTCGTTTCTATTGAATAGTATGATGTTCACGCGTATGAGAGAATTGAACTTAGCGATATCGATGAGCCCGAAGCGACCCGTCGCTGGGGTGCGGTCATCTGCTAGGGACAGAAATTCTTGTTCATCCAGAGTTCGACACTTGATCCAGTTAAAAAAATTATATGAGTTCGATAATGCTTTTTGCTAGATGCTACAGCGTCCAGCATTAGCTCATCAACCAAACCGTTTGAATTTCTCCAACATCAACTATCAAGGTCGGGAGAAACGGTGCTTTCGATGGGCAAAGGACTGAAAAAGCGGTTCTACTCGAACTTCAACGATGTCAACAAGGCCTATTTTGGCTGAATATCTGTCGGGACGTAATAGAAAACACCCGATTTTGGGCGTTTTCGATGAAGTTCGGGCCTCAAAGGTCATCTGTTAAATTCTAAAACCAGTAAAATTTCGCTCGGTCAACTGCCTAAGTCGGGCATTGAGGTTGAGTTTAATAATCGAGAGGAAAGGGAAAGTGACGTTTAGAAATGATACGCGCAAATTGAAAAATTGGGATTTTATGCGCTCATAATTTATCAATATGTATAATATTAATTATAATTATATAACGATATTTTACATATCAATTGAACCGTGTGGACTAATTGGGTGGGAGGATTTGAACACCAATTTTTCTACATATAAAATACATGGCTAAAGCTTCATAGTTATTGAAAGTCTGTGATCCCATGGTCGATTCTGGCTCTTCCGAATTCCATTTATAATCAAAATCATGTTTCGCCATTCTATATAAAGTATTAATTTTCCATAAATATTGAATCAAATCGGAATTTAGCAGCTCCTTTTTTTCAATCGCACTAATTATTGTTCCCATTGGTTTTTTTTCGGCACCTTTAATTTGTTTACCAAATATTTTTTTTAAAACTTGTTCGATATGGGCACAGCTCATCTCTACCGAACTCCTAGATCTGGGTTCCCACCAAACTTGAATTGAATCCCTTAAAGCATACTGAAGAGGTCTATAGATCGGGCGATCTTCAATATTGTATTTTCCAGTGAATCGTTTTCCATCTGAATAAAATAAATCTAGAACACCTTTTCCACCGATCTTATTTTCCAATGGAATCATGATATTTTTAAGGATATCCATATCGGCAAATCGATCTCTTGAACCACAATTCAATCGCATTCCAGATAAGGATTTTCTTTTGTGGTACAATAATGTGATAAGTACGCGATCTTCCCCATTAAATAATCTATCAAGAAGATAGTTAATTTCTTCATATTTTATTTTTGAATAGGTTATGGCAGCCCCTCCAATATTTCAATTTTATAAAGGAAAGAAATAACCGACAATAGACCGCTCCATTTAGAGATATATCTTTTCCAATTAGACTATGACTTATTTTAGTTCTAATCCAGAGTTCACCTTTCTCAGCAGTTCATTGATTTTCGCTAGATCCTCTTTATTCTTCACTTTGGCGACATCCACTCGAAGGTGAAGCTTCAGATCGATATCGGGGTGTTGTCCGATGATGTCCGCGATAGCTTCGCTCAGGTTCTGCAAGTCTCCTATGGTGAGGTCCGCGTTTCCACTAAGGCCGCGTGGTCCAGGAACGGGTGTGGTTGATTTCGCAATCTTAAAAAATACGTTCTTAGATGCGCCCTCATCGCAGGGCCAAGAGGTCGAACCGGGAATAACTTCTATTAATCGCACCCGGACAGCCCCATCGATGGCCTCTCGTACGGTCTTCCACGGAAGATTGACCCGATGTTTTTTGGATAGAAAGAGGGCGACTGAATAGGCTGAAGCTTGTTCATCTTTCCACGCTTCATTCAAGTTTGGTGGAGTGATATCGAGGGTCTTGATCGGTTCAGGTGGCTGTCTGAGGCGAGCATCATCAGATAGCAAGCCGAGCGGGACCTCCTGTTCAAGCAGTGAAGCCGGTCCTGAGAGCATCCAAATATACCCCGCCTCGATGGCTTCCTTGATAGCGACTTCGACCACATCGGGAGGGGCCATTGGAATATGCATGCTTTCTTCAAAGCCGGATCGAGGCACCTTGATCGTCTTCGTCCCATCGAAGAGGTCCTTCACATCCTTAATCGAGATCTCTTCCCTCGACCACAAACCGGTCAGTTCATCTCGGGCGAACATGCTTGATCGGATCGAAGTTAATTCCGCGAATTGTGGCAGGACAAGCTCCAGGCTAGGTTCCCTGAGATCCGCCTCGCCAGGTGATTCTTTCCAAAAGGTCCTGATAGAGCGGTCTGGCCTCGTTAGGCGCAATACGAACTCACCCTGCAGCACGCCCTGCACCAAGGTGTCTAGGACCTCCTTACGCCTCAGCATCTTCGGTAGATGAGGGAACTGGGCGAACATACCAATGATATCGCTGACCCTTCTCGATTTGTCCCCCACTTTCCAGATGTCATATGGACCGTCAGGCAACAATGCCGAAGAGGTGATCGCCTGGTCCATGATCCTTGCCTTTTTCTCTGCCTTGATGGTTGCGAAGAGATCCGCACCGACGTTGATCTTGAAGGCGATGACATCGTTCTTCTCTGAAACGGTGACCACGATACAATATGCCTGAGCAATAGCCTCTGGCACGGACTTCTTAGATCCATCCACATACGCGGAGACAGTGCTGAGGCGGCTCTCCCTGTCATCCCCTTTAACCTGTATTTGGGAGCGCACCTCATCCCAAGCGAGATAGTCCTTGATCTTGTCCCGAGCACTTTGCAAAAGGTCCTTCGCCGGAGTGAGGATTATGATCGCGTTACGATATACGCGCGGTCGGTCCTCTGATGTCGTCTCATTGATGAAGCGGGACGCCTCTGCGCTAGGCTTGCCGACCTCTGAAAAAGAGCGCGGCCCTAGAATTACTAGCTGGAGCTCACCGATATCCGCCACATCTGAAGGCCGTTCCGGCATATTGTAGACCTTAAGCCCAGAAGGTACGCCCGCCGTCAATGACCTGACACGCTTAGCGGTCTCATCGACCAGTCTGGATTCGACGAGGTCCGGAGATATCCGCACCAGCGCGTCGTCGTGCATGTGTTTGAGATTCGGCCTAGTGCCCAGCCTCCAGTTCTCCGGAAGCTCGTTCTTTCCACCGATGGCACTTTCCTCATCCAAGAACCAGGACTTATGGGTCCATGATAGCAGCGATTTCTGCAGATCGATCTTGTCCGGTCTGGAAGTACCGAGCATCACCATCAGATCATGAGTTCGAGCTTTACGACCGATAGGTTGTGAATGTAAGAAGGTCGTGAAGACCGCCTGTTCCACCTCACGATGTCTGATTCCGGGCTGTTCGACCTGTATGCTCTTGGCCTTCTCAAGCTCGCCTTCGATTATCTTTGCCCATTCCTGCCTAGGGCCCTCAAAATCATCCGAGGCAGCGACTCCAGTCAGCTCCCTGGCTGCTTCGCTAAGTCCCTGCTTCTCTGGTTCTGCCAGGAAGACACTGACGCCGACCAAGGGTGAAGTGTCCCATTTACTCGCATCCCTCAGTGCTAATGCGAACGTACGTAGAATACCCCTCGTCTTCTGGAAACCGTCCAAGCTGGTCCATTTGGTATAGAAAACATCCGTGAGTTCGGGGTGGAACGGATAGTTGTCGAGATATCGTTTCTCTGCGATCGCGCCTTCTTTCCGTGTCTCTTCGTCCAACTCAGCGATGCCTTTGAGAGCTTCGACCACCTGCGGTTTGAACGTAGAAGGATCCTTAATGGATTCGGGCTCAAAGAACCTGCGTCTGAGAATCTCCGCCACGTCGTCGCGACTGACCGGCTGCACACCTTCTTCTTTCTCACGACGGAAGATGTTGCCCATGTCATGGAGGAGCTCTTTACCCAGGTGGTCGCTCTTCTTGGGGTCAGTAGCTAAAAGCGATGCGATCAGTGCGCAGTTGGGTAGCTTGGTAGCGGCCTGTGTGAGACACTGGAAGAAGTTGAGAAGATTGTTCTTCCACTCGGGGTCCTGCGCCACCTTGACACGTGCGTACATCAAGACCTCGTCCAACAGAACGAGCGAGGCTAAACCATTCTTGGATGGAAGGGCGAGTATTTCCTTCAATAAAGGTTCGGCTGGATACTCCTCCCGCTCCTCCACTGATGATGAGCCACTGAGGATCTTCAGCCCGGCGTCACCGCCGAGCTGGTAGGCCAGGATGCTCCAAGGATGTTTCAGCATGCGCGTCTTTCCATCTGGCCCCCTGGTCTTGACACCTACGAGCAGGTCGATCTTGTCAAAGACCAGAACGGCCATCCTAGCCCGGGGTAGTTGGACACCGATATGTGAACGAAAATCGAGAACGGAAGGTATGTCTGGAAGGCATTCTGGATCATTGAAGAGATGGTATAGGGTGATCAAGGTGTGGGTCTTGCCTCCACCGTAGGTGAGCTCCAACTGCCTTACCGCCTTATCGTTCTGACCTGCCAACCGCAATGCCACGTCCTTGGCCAGTTCCCTCATGTTGTATGTCGGGTAAGTAAAGGCGAAGAATTTCTTGGGATCGCGGTATAAATCGGTACCTTCGTCCATTACAACATCATAGAGGTCGGCTGCGAACTGGGATAGGGAGAGGTCCCCATTCTTGAGGTCCTCACTCAACCTGACAACCTGATGCCACGGCTTCCAATTGCTCTTGTTCCGCTCTTTCATCTCTTCAACCTCCAAAATTTGATAAATCCCTGGGTGCGCTTACCGCGCCACCCCTGGATATGATATGATTGCTGATGCTCTCCAACAAGCTTCTTTCCTCGTCTCCTTCCTTGGAGAGTTCTATTATCGCTTGCAGGATATGATGGAACGTTTTATTCTTCAACAGCCCGTTCCCATCTAGATATTCATCGACCTTCGCCATGTCACCGTCTTTCCACAGATGCATGAGTTTATGCATTCGATCGATCATCGGAGCAGGCCGGCCATTGTTGTCCAAACCAAGAGTTTTACCAACGCGTTTGTTCCATTGTTTCAATCTAAGGGCGCTACTGGTGCCTTCCTCGAAGACATCCTCTTCTAGAACATCGCCTTCACCCTCATCCGGTTCTTCTATTCCTCCCGACCTGAGGAGTACATCATACTCACCTACGAGGGCACTATCCGAAAGGTCGCAGGATACCGCATAAAGAATGCAAGAACCGGCCGGTGCATCCCCAAATCCAAAGTCGTGACGATGCAACAAGTAGTAAGTTGTGATATTATCAAGGTCGCGGTCTCGTTCACCATCTTCACCTAGGACCCGTCCAACAACGAAGTCCATTACAATTCGTCTCACCTCGACGAGAAATTCTGAAACTGTCATGATTTGACCGGGATTGTCGGCCTTTTTTACAACTGAGTGCTTACTGTATGCCTCGAGCGCAGGACCCGTAGCAGCCCAGATAAAGTCAGGACCGCGAATTCCAGAATCCCAATACTCACGAAGACGAAGCTGAATGTTAGAACGCATTTCTTCCAAGACCTGTGCGTCCCATCCTTGCCGCGCAGCGAGAGGTCTTTTTTTACATACTAACCATATTGAAGAAGATAATGCCGCTGACGACAATGCTCTTGATCTAGTAGCTCGCTCAGTTTGAATTGGCCAACTGGATTCTACCACAAAACCGGCTCTAATGATACTCGATACTAAAGTTTCCCAAGCATCTGGTTTTTTATGAGCGAAGACAATAGTCAAAATACCATTTTGGTTGAGCAAATTGTAACATTTTTGGAATGTTTGTGCCATCCCGTTTTCATATGCCTGTTTTGAGAGAGCCGAATTGCCCGCAAATCTGCCTGAATCGTCGATCAGCTCACCATCTTGTTTTTTACTGTCCCATTTAATAGCAAGTGGCATTTTAAAAACAGCATTATGTTCATCATCTAGATCATAAAGGATCCTTCGAAGCCATACATAAAAGAAATCCATTGTGTCCGAATAAGGTATCGCATCATAATATGGTGGATCTGTTGTAATTAAATCATATGGACCTTTTAATTTATTACTTATTGCTGAAGAATTTATTATTATCGGTTTTTCCAAGCCGCTTACTACGAGATTGCTCATCATACGATTTGCAGCAATCATAGAATCCAACATTGAAAAGAAAGAGCCACATCCATCTGCAATAATTGAGACCTCAGCAAAATCCCAACTCACTGGAAGAGCAAATCTTGAAAATACATTTCTTATTTGTTCATTCGGCACATTCCATGAACAAATTGTTGAGGAATGATCCAGTAGCTTATCGAATACACAAACTAGATAGGAGATTATTGCCTTCCTCCATTCATCTGGATATCCATTTTCTTTAAGTATTTCCATTAATGATCTGATCTTTAATACAAAGATGCCGTGACCAAATAATTGTCTTTTTGTGAAAACCATCGACCATTTATTGATTCCATACTTGTCAACAGAAAATGCCCGACTCGCCCCATTACCTCCTATTGGAGTCGGCTCATCTGGAACACCGAATGGGATGTTATTGAAAATTTCTTCCACCCTCGCCCCTGCATCTTCCGCTGCTTTAAGATCCTCTGCAACCGGTAGTCGATACTCCTTTCCTTTCTCCCCATCAATGACCACTGCCGTCATCATCGCTCCTATGCGGCCTTCAACGCCCTCGCGACGGATATCTTCCATGCTCATCGCTACCGTGCCTGGCTTGCCACAGTGAGGGCACCATGCACCATTACGGCTCATCGTGCCTTGCCCAAGACGCTTGTCATTTTCAATTCTTTCAGACTTACTGAGCCCTTCCTGCGCAACATTTGATTGTATCTCAAAGACCAACGACGATCGGTCATCATTTGTCCTCATCATCAGTAGAACTCGCTTTCTTTCATTCTTGCATAGCCACCTCGTTTTCAGCAGAGGTATCGTCGACCGGCAGTTCTTGCAGGTGACCGTCTTTGCCCAGAGATATGCCACCGTCGGTTTGCCTGCAACGCTTGGATAATAAGGTGTCAGATCATTCTTTGCCTGCTCCAACACCCACCACCCCCACGAACGCACATGCCAGGACAAATCGGCAATAGGCATTTCGGCTAAGATGTTGGATTCCAAAGCTAATTCGTCGAATGAAGCAAGTGATTTTTGCTTTTTATTTTTGGCTGACGGTTTGATCCCTTGCATTTTATAGAAATCATCCATGAACTCTTTATTCTCGAGGATAAAGTTTGGCAATGGTAGTTTCTGCCCAGCCAATTGCTGTGGGTACTCCAAAGTGCATTTCTCTATGAACCAGGCTACAGGATTGATGTCGATGGACGTAGCCTCACATCCTAGTCTCATTGCTTCTAAAGGGATTGCTCCACCGCCTGCAAAGGGGTCCAATACCTTGGGCACCTCGCCACCATATGCTTTCCTAATTTCCTTCCGGAAGTAGTTTAGGTCAGATTCGGATTCCCTGCCCCAGTGGAGGATTCCTCCTTCTGTTTCCTCGACAAAGAATGTGTTCTCCTTGCCGTCCTTCTTTGTGCGCTTCTGCACGCGCACGACTTTTCCCCCGATCCGCTCCAGCAATTCCTTCCGCTTATCCGGGTCACCCGGATCTGGCAACAAGGTGGCAATGAGCGCCGCCCGGCAAGCTGCCAGGGGCCTTCGTGCTGGCCAGATGTGCAATGTTGATATATGTCCATGACGCACGTTCTTCTCTTGCAATGATTCAATGGATGCTTGCTTTAGGCAGAATCCTCTCTCAATCAATCTCGGTTTATTCTCATTCTCTGCCATCAACCAGCCCCTCCATTTAGCCCCCAAAATCCGAGAATCCCTTTGGGGCATTGACCGCACCACCCCTGGAAATGATATGATTGCTGATGCTCTCCAACAGGCTTCTTTCCTCATCTCCCTCCTTAGAGAGTTCTATTATCGCTTGCAGGATATGATGGAAGGTCTTGTTCTTGAGGAGCCCATTGTTAACTAGATAATCATCGACCTTCGCTATATCGCCATCCTTCCACAGTTGCATTAGCTTGTGCACCCGATCGATCATCGGTGCAGGACGACCATTGCTATCCATTCCCAAGTTCTTGCTCTTACGCTTGTTCCACGCCTTCAATCTGAAGGTGCTGCTGGTGCCTTCCTCGATGAAATCCTCTTCGGTTTCCTCACCCTCGTCTTCCGCGGGCTCTTCCATTCCTCCAGATCTGAGGAGGATATCATTTTCGCCCGCAAGGGCACTGTCTGAAAGGTCGCAGGATACTGCGTATAAGATGCAAGAGCCCGCCGGAGCATCCCCAAACCCGAAGTCATGACGGTGCAATAGATAGTAAGTCGTGATGTTGTCCAAATCGCGGTCTCTTTCACCCTCTTCCCTCAGGACGCGGCCGACCACGAAATCCATGACAATCCGCCTCACTTCAATTAAAAATTCTGTGACCGTCATTAATTGACCTGGGTCATTCGCTTTCTTCACAATCGCGTGCTTGCTATATGACTCAAGTGCAGGACCGGTAGCCGCCCAAATGAAGTCTGGACCGCGAATTCCAGCGTCCCAATACTCACGCAGACGAAGTTGAATGTTGGAACGCATTTCTTCAAGGACCTTGTTGTCCCATCCTGGTTTCGATTCATTAGAACGTTTCCTGCAAACGAGCCATACGGAAGATGATAATGCTGCAGAGGACAGAGCCCTTGTACGATTGCCCATCTCCGTTTGTATCGGCCAACTTGCTTCGACTGTGAAACCGGATCGTACGATTGCCGAGACTAGAGTCTCCCAAGCTTCTGGCTGCTTATGGGCGAACACCATCACGAATCTACCATTGGAGGTAAGTGATTCTCTGCAGTTTGAGAAAACATCAGCCATGCCATCTTCATAGGCGATACGTGAACTCTCCCGGTTCCCCGAGAATCGCGAAGAATCATCGATTAGCTCTCCATCATTTTTGTCCTTGTTCCATTTGGGTGCAAGAGCCTCCTTGAATGATCCTTCGAATTCATCTGAGAATCCCCACATTGTTCTTCTAAGCCATACATAGAAGAAATCCATGAGAAGTGAGTAAGAGATTGCGTCATAGTATGGTGGGTCTGTCACAATCACATCATATTTTTCGGCAAATTGTTGTTTAGCACTTTGATTATCTACTCGCACTTTCGAATTCGGAGAGAATGATTTCAGAGAGTGATCAATATAGTGGCAAATAATATTGAGTTGATTCCAATAAGATCCTGTCTTGTTACCGATTGGATTGGTCTCACAGTAATCCCATGCAATGGGCATGCGATATCCTGAGAATGTCCCAGATACATTCTGACGAGTGACATCCCAATGACATACAGCACTGGATCTATCAACCGTTCTGTCGACTGCAATGCATAGGTAACTCATGATTGCATCTGCCCATTCCTTCGGAACATCGGAAGAATCCATCAATATTCTTGCTTCCCGTGTGTACTTTACGAAGGCTGCTAGAGCATTTAGTTGTCTGCGAGTGAATTGCTTGCCCCAAGTGTTTGCTCCATATTGAACACACCACGTGTTGCCCTTTGAATCTTCAACAATTTCTTCGCCAGGGATTCCAAAAGGGATATCTTGAAACCGGGCTAGAAGATTAATATCTAGGCCTGTCCCTGACTCAACCTCAAGCTGCGATGGGGTTCTAAACTCCCGAATATCGCCACTTTCAATGACCACGGCGTACATTTCACTATCAAAATGGCCTCTTGCATACTGATCTCTCAAGGCCAATTGAATATCTTCCATCGTCATTGACACGGTGCCTGGCTTGCCGCAGAAAGGACACCACGCCCCCTTACCTCCTTTTGTTCCAATTGTCTCTGATTTTGGCAAATGGGCAGCTTCATATGGTGTACATTCAATAATGCTATACGAGATCCTGTTGGCTACGGAATCGGGGTTAATTTTGAGCAGAATCTGCCTCCCATTTTTTTTACATAGCCATCTCGTTTTCATAAGGGGAATGCTCGCACGGCAATTCTTGCACTTCACAGTGCGAGCCCATAGATACGCTACAGTCGGCTTGCCATCGCTAGAATGATAATACATTTCAAGGTCATTCTTTGCTTTCTGCAGTACCCACGAACCCCAGGCACGCACGTGCCAGGCCAAATCGGCCAATGGAGTTTCTAATGATTTGCCAGAAACCATCTTCTCCCCGTCGAAAGAGGCGAGCGAGCTCTGCTTCTTCATCTTGGCCGATGGTTTGATTCCCTGTGCCTCACAGAACTTGTCAATAAACTCCTTGTTCTCGAGGATGAAGTCAGGCAGGGGCACCTTCTTCCCAGCCAGGCGCTGCGGGTACTCCAATGTGCATTTCTCGATGAACCAGGCTACAGGATTGATGTCTATGGCTGTGGCTTCGCATCCCAGTCTCATCGCTTCTAGTGGAATCGCTCCTCCTCCGGCAAAAGGATCCAGCACCTTAGGTGCCCTGCCACCATATGCTTTCCTTATCTCCTCCCGGAAATAGTCTAGGTCCGGTCCTGATTCCCTTCCCCAGTGGAGAATGCCTCCCTCTGTCTCCTCGACAAAGCGCACTTCCTCCTTGCCGTCCTTCTTGGTGCGCTTCTGCACTCGCACGACTTTGCCCCCGATCCGCTCCAGCAATTCCTTCCGCTTATCCGGGTCACCCGGATCTGGCAACAAGGTGGCAATGAGCGCCGCCCGGCAAGCTGCCAGGGGCCTTCGTGCTGGCCATATATGCAATGTGGATATGTGGCCATAACGCACGCTCTTCTCATGCACAGAGTTAATGGATGCTTGCTTGAGGCAGAACCCTCTTTCTATCAATCTCGGTTTATCTTCATTCTCTGCCATCAACCAGTCCCTCCACCATTTCCAATAGATGCACGCAAAATGTCCCCTTCATTGACCATGAAACTGCCCTTTTGCTTGAAGCTTAAACGGTAGGCCGGGTCTTGTACACGCATAAGACGAGGCACGCTCTCGCAATCGAAAACAGCATAGAGCCAGTACTTATGGCGCATGTTCGCCGCACGGTCCCACTCATTCTCGGTGATCTCCACGCCGCCGCCACCGCCCCTTCCCTTCACTTCGATACTTCTGATCTCCCCATCAGGACGACGGGAAAGTAGATCGAAGCCAGGGTGCGCTTGCAATCCCGCTTGCATCGCCAGTTCAGGCGTGTGCACATCGATGACCTCGGCACCCTCATTTTCCTCCATGGACCTCACTATATCCATGGACATAGCCTCGATGTCTAGATCATATCTCTTCCAATCCTCAGGATCAGATGAAGGCATGACGAGGGCGTGGGCGATCATCTCCACATCGCCAATATCAAGCAGATCGATCTCTTTCGCCAACGCTTGGAACGATCTGTCCCTGACCTCGGTGAGCTCGCGTTGCATCTCACGGACCCGTTCCATCTTCAATCCGACCTCGGGGTCGTCCCTCTTCTTGCCCAATTCAGTGCGTTTCTTGGCCAGCTCCACTTCTTGGAGGTTGAAACCCCTGCGCATCAATTCCTGCCTTGAGGCGTTCAGTTTGGAAATACGCTCATGGCAGGCCCGCAACATCTCTCCCTGGATATCATGTACCAGGAAGGTCGGCACCATCCTAGTCAATGCCTCCCCTTTGGACATCATGGTCAAGGTCTTCATATCATGTCCTTCGTTCCCTCGAAGCAGAAGGAGCTTTTCCAGGGGTGCTTGCACCATCGCTCCCGATTCGTCTTGCACCACCGCTACCAATCGTTCATCGACGATGATCTCTCGAGCTAATGCTGGTACCGATGGGTCCGCACGGCGAACGATGCTCAATTTGGCAAGATGGAACAGGTATGGGCTTTTTGCCGATGGATCGATGAACACACCTCCCCTTAGCGCGGCGGCTGAGCACCTCTCGTCGAGGAGATCGCTTATGCGGTCGAAGATGATCTCACCAGGGCGAAGGAAGATCGCCTTGGCCTCCTTGGATCGGTTGACGGTCATGGCACCGCGAATATCATCCGGATAATCCTCCATCAGCGGAATGATCCTATCAAGGGCCTTCGGTTTCTGAGCGAAAAGGGAGAAGGTACCCCTCAGATCCCCTTCCCATCCGATGCCTAGGAGCGGCAGTGCCGACTCTAAGAAACTTGCGACGTATGCGGGTAGCAAATAACGATATTCCTCTTGAGCTAATCTTTCGCGCTCTTCGGGGAGATATCTTGCCACATCGCCACCTCCCCCGAATAACGACTCTTCCTTGGCTTTGATGGCTCTTACCTGCTCCTCGGTGAGCTTACCCTCGATGATGCGGCTAGCACCATCCTCGTCCCTGAGCGCCATGGCCATGATATCTTTGATGCTGACACCTTCGAAAACGCGGCCGATGACGTCGAACACCTTGTCCGACCGCATTTCTAGGCGGATCCTCTCCATCTTCTCCAGCAGGGTCTGTAGTACCTTACCCTCTCGGGTGTTCGAGGAGATCATATTGATTATTACAACAGGGTCATGCATCTGACCGTAACGATGGATCCGACCCATCCTCTGCTCGAGGCGTGCCGGATTCCAAGGAATGTCGTAATTGATCATTAGCCAGCAGAACTGAAGGTTGATCCCCTCACCTGCGGCATCGGTGGCGATCAGATACTGAGCCCCATCGGCATGATGGTCTTTGCGGAAGAATGCGATCTGTTCCTCTCGGGCGGCGAAATCCATTCCGCCGTGGATCGAAGCTATCTTGCCGGTTAGCCCCTTTCCCTCCAATTTACGCATTAAGTAAGTGAGGGTGTCCCGATGCTCCGTAAAAATGATGGCCTTCTCATCGCGATATTTGTCATCGGTAAGCAATTCTTCCAGTCTGTCGAATTTTGATTCCGTCCCTCGTCGCATGACCTCATCGGACAAAGCGAGTAGCTTTTCAACCTCGATCTTCTCTTTTTCCAATTGAGAGAGGTTGAAGTTCACCATGACATCCATGATCTTCTTCTCATCGACCTCGTTCTGCTCCTCATCGCCTTCTGAGGACTCTTCTTCTCCCGTCCGATCCTCGAAGTCATCGCTCACCTTCAGGCGGCTTTGTTGTGCCTGTAATTTCTGTTCGTTCAAATCTCCACATCGCAAGGCGTCAATCAGAAATTGAAGTCTCTCCACCCTTCTTTCGAACGAACGCTTTAAAGCATAGGTGGATGAGGCCATACGTCGCTGGAAAACGCTAGCTGCTAAGCTTGCCGCAGAACGGTTCAGCATTCGCGCCATATTATAGAAGTTATCGATATAGACGGTCGTCTTCTCGTAGAGATCTCTTTCATAGCCATCACCCTCGGAGAGCGCGTAACTGCCCGTGTGACATTCCCGTGATGGGTAGATCTTCGAGCCGTCGAAGCGGACCATCTCTTCCTTGGTACGACGAATGAAATGCTCCTTCCTACAATCTTCTGGGAACGCATCAAATGCTTCCTTATTTGGGAGTAGCGTTGGTTCTAGTAGCCGCCAGAGACAGTAATATGGATAATCTTTGCCCATGTGGGGCGTGGCCGTAAGGAGTAGTAGATGGTTGGCGCACCACGGCATCGACCACCTTTGGTCTAGGCCTACAACCCCTGCCAATGATTCAGCCAGACGATATCGATCGGTCTTCCTGAATGATAAATCTGGTTCCCGGTCAGCTGCCAACTTATGTGCTTCATCGAATACGACCAGATCGTAAGGAGAACCGCTCTCCTTGAGACGGGCCATCATTTTCTCCCCGGCCAATGTATCAATGCTAACCAATACGAGGTCGCTGCCATCTCCCAAGAATGGATTCCCCTCCTGCGCGTCAATTCCCCGGACGATACGGAAGCGAAGATCGAACAACTTGCTCATCTCGCTCCTCCAATTGCCTAAAAGGCCAGCTGGAGGAACGATGAGCACCCGATTGATGAGCCGGCGAGATAACATTTCTTTGATGTAAAGACCGGTCATGATGGTCTTACCGGCACCAGCATCGTCGGCGAGAAGGAACCTAAGGCGCTCCTTCCCGAGCATATTGTTGTACACCGCCATACGTTGATGCGGTAATGGATCAACGAGGGATGATTCAGTGGCGAAAGCGGGGTTGGACATGTGTCCATAGGAAAGACGCTTTGCCTCCACTATCACCTTTACCTCTTTCGGATCTGAGGCAAAATCTGTGTAAATAGGCGCGTCCCTAATTATACCAGGGTTCACCACCTCAATGGTTCCTCCACCATCTGCACCCTCCAGATCAATAATAACTCTCCAAGCCATCGCAGATGGTTTTGATTGCCCGTTCTCCCACCTGTTCACGGTCGCAAATGCTACACCGATTCTTTCCGCAAGCTTTTCCTGACTGATGCCCAAGCGACCACGAAGCTCCTTGATTCGACGTGAATAATCAGGGGGCAGATCGGAGGGGGGGCGCGGCAAATATAAGACTCCAGGCATCTAGTTCTTTTTGTGTTATATAACATTTGTCATATTGAAATAGAATTCGAGAAAACGTGTCGTTTCAATATTTCGATGCTGATTCACCCCGTAAATTATTGAAATATTTTAAGCTGCCAAGATAAAATAATATCCAAGGAACCTTAAAATTTTTCTTTAAAAAGACTAGTTGAAACTTCCAATATCGGATATTTTCGATGGACTTTATTTTTATAAGAACCATGTGTTAATTTTAAAAATCGATGAAATTATTGAAAATCAATTGTCGATCCTAAGATTTACTTCATCGTAATTTAAAAACAAATTCTGATACTTTTTTGGTCCATCAGTTTCAGTTAATCAATTTAGGTATGATTTCCAGATAGATTTGTAACCTGCGCCCGATAATGGACTTTCCCTTCTAGCAGCACTATTCCATTTTTCGTCATCTAGGTTATCCAAGTACCGTGAAATATCTGATGACCCCATTTGATAGATATTATCCCCTAGTTCCTTTCTGACATGCTCTCCCAACCCAACGGCAATCGTACGAGGAACGTTGATGCGACGTAATATCACGGCTTCCTGAGTATTGACTCCATAATAAATCATTGATGGGAGGGACATATTCTCTCTTTTTTCTTCTTCATTGAGGTTTGAAGTTATCTCTGGACCGATGCCTGGAATTTTCTGGAATGCTGCAAAGCCCCAAGTGGCATATAAAGTAAGATTCTTGTATATTGCTGATACACAACTTTGGATATTGTCAGTGTCTTTACCACCAAAATATGCCTCAGAAATGGATGGAATATCTTTTCCATTTACCCAATCGTGGATTATCTTTGAGAGTTTATCATGACTAATGGAGGGTCCACTGCCGATAATGCCTTGTAGCTGGGAATTTACCTCGGGCGTTTTTAACATCAGACCCATCAATTTGGCCAGATTCGATGAATCATTTCCAAAAAGTGAATCCTTTTTCCATTGTAGTGATTCTAAATCAACTGTTTTAAAATTCTTTAAAGCATCACTTATTGTTTCGACACAAAATCCAGTTGTATCAGATAATCTTACCAAATCTTGTTTTCCCTCCAATTGTCTGGAATATTTATTTACCCCATCGATGAAAGCCCTTCTCATTTCAGGAGCCATCTGATTATATGCCAGCGTCCCCCTCATTCTTGTTTCGACCTTGGAATCAAATTCCGCCAAATTCGCTGATTGGGCCCTCAAGTGTGAAAGATATTGAAGAAATGTAGACCATTTCGTGTCGTTTATAAATAGGGTGGCGAAGTCAATATTTCTACCAGCAGAGTAGGCTCTGTCTACCATCAATCGTAGCGATGACTCTAGCTCTTCGATATTTTGTTTGAGATATTTTCTTGTGTCTAAATCATCTTGTTGATTTCTAACTGCTATCCCAATTAAGCCAACTGATTTCTGATCCATCCTCCCAATTCGTCCCGCTAGGTTCCAGAAATCTCTCGACGGCATCTCAATACTACGTCCATATGTATAATCGGACATAATCATGGTGGACACCGGAAAATTTACCCCTTGAGCTATGGTTGATGTGGAAACCAAATAGTTGATTTCTCCGGATTCCATTAATCGCTCCATAATCAAACGAACGTCTTCAGGCAGTTTTGCATGATGCATCCCTATTCCTTTCTCGATATATTTGGCCAGGGGAAAATCTTCACCTAGCTCGGAAATAATATATTGTTTCACCAACTTAATTTCTGGCGACAGACAATCGTTCTCGGGTAAACCATTATAGATATCCTTCGCAACTGAATAGGTATCGGGTATAGTGCCACAAATAATAATTATACCATTTTTCCCCTTAATTTGAGAAGCTGCTTTTGAAGCGATTTTTATCCTACTCTTAATTTTCTTTTCAGCTGGACCTAAAGAGATGCTCCGTTCGTAATTTAATGTCTTCCTGGGCGTCAGTAGCGTAGTGAATTTCATATCTTTGTCGATTTGTTGAATTGTTCCAATCACCCTGTCATTTGGTGTCCAATCCAGTTCTATGCTAATGGATTTTGAATTCTGAGGATCCAACCATTTTGCGATTTCATCAGCATTGTTGATAAATGGAGTCAATAGCAGGAAGTGAGCTCTTTCGCAATCCTGTTTGATCATGGTCAATAATAATTCGAAATTGATACCTCGTTCTTTGTCTCCAATGTTATGGGCCTCATCCATCACAACGAGGCCGAGTGGCCTTCCTCCTAGTTTATTCTCGATTCCTTGCCTGAGGAGGAGGCTAAATTTTTCTGGTGTGGTTACGAGGATATCCAATTTATTACCCTTACTCAATATTCTGTCCTCATACGCATCTATATCTAAGCCGGCACTGGCTTTTTCAACTGATATGCCGATCGGCTCCATGTCCTTTTTTAATCTTTGAAATATTTGGTTGACCAGGATTCTCGTTGGAACAATATAAACTACCCATCCTTTCTCATCGTTTAATTGATTAAGAGCCTGCAAAATACTGAATTCAGCAATAATCGTCTTGCCACTCGATGTGGGTAAATTCACAACAATAGCCTTCTGTGCTGGGTCCAATAGCCCTCCGTCTGAGATTGCTTTTCTCTGAGGATAAAGAAGCTCAATTATTGGATTCCGTTCTGCGTGGGTTATTGAATTAACGAACTTGGTAGCGCGGGAATTGATTTGATGGGCAATCCTCCAGACAGAGTTGAGAATCATTTTCTTAAAGGTTTCTTGGAGTAATCTAATCGTTAAACTGTAACCAATATTTCGAGATAATTCCGAATATTTTATTGCATTTTCAAATTGTTGATCGAGTATCGTAAATGGATCATTAGGTTTTCCAGTAAGTTGATACTCACAGACCACTTCAACCCCTTTTGCTAAATGATAGAGCGACGCAAGTTCTAGGGCCTTTGTTTTTTTATAAATTGGTTCCGTATTCTCAAAAAGTTCTTTTTCTAAAGGTTCCTGGTCTCGCCTTAATTTGTTAATAATTTCAATCGCTTTTGAGAGATCCTCCCATGATCTTTTTCTAACTAAGAAGAAGATTGACTGGAAAATTTCTCTTGGCAGTCTTATATCCCACCCTTCGGGCGTGTCGTTTTTAGTGATTAAAGATGTTTCGTTTTCAATTAAATATCTTCTGGCTGATTCCCATCGCTCACCCAGATATCCATATGTTATTAACTTAAGAGTGTTTTCAATCTTCTCCTCTTCAGCTATTGGAATTGGTAGAATTTCGACGATATCGAAACATTCGCTGCTGATTTTTACGAACGAATCGTTCATTGTGTGATTAGCTAAGTCCCATTTTTGAATTAATTGTAGCTCTAGCCCTAATAGATGCTGTTGGAGTAATTCCAATTCTGTTTCATCTAATTGAACTACGTCATCGAAGATGTGGGCGAGTTTCGCTCGGTCGAGCAATGCTCTGAAATCAGGAGAACGACGAGTATCAGCTAAACTCGATGATTCCATCATCCAGCCCCCGTGCGGACAATTTTTTCCCAATGATTGGTTGGGAATGGTATATAGAAACCAAATATCCTTACTGAGTGATTGGGTTTTTTAGAGGTTAGTAAATTTTGATAATGATTCGATAAATCTCTGGCATCTGAATTTGTGTCACGAACGAGAACTCCTACAAATTCTACTTTATTATGATCGCCGTAAGATATGAACGACTTTTGATAATCAATTTTAAATGGGTCGTTATCAGGCAATTTTATAGCTTTCCAGCCAAGATATCTAAGAATCTTACCGAATTTCTTTTGATCGAGAATCATTTCTTTTATTTGATGAGTCATTCCGCTTCTACCTTGCAGGACATTTGGGGGGACCGAGAGTTGCGTCGATGTTTTAACCTCTCCGACCAGAAATACTGTCTGTCCATCGAGGTCCGCAAAACCAACGATATCAGCGCCTTGAACATTAGCTTTCGGGTTCTTCATATCTCTTAAAAGATTATAGTGAAAACGAACCCCGCAGTGTGATTCTAAGTAGTATTCCGCTAAAGCTTCTCCAATTCGCCATGGTTCAATCTTGCTATCATCTTCAAGTGTGAGCATCTCAAACAAGGTATCCTTAGAAAAATTAGTGCCATCAATGCTACCAATGTTTCTCACCAATTCGTCAGTTCCTTCGATATCGAATAATCTGTTTTTAACACCGGCCGGAAACGCCTCACAAATATATTCGGCTGTGAATTCAATCCCCATCAAACCAGAAAAATCGTTATTTGTGACATAACAACACGAAAAACCTGATTTCTTCACCATCGAAGGTACCTTCAATGTCTAACCTCCCCGATTCCTTCCCCCACATTCACGGCGGTGAATTTGATACCTAAGTAAAATTACTATCGTATATTTTTGAGAAATAAGAACAATTATTTATGTGCCCAATTTCCGGTAATGTTTAGATAACTCCATTTTTAATATTTTCCTTGGTAAACACAAATGGCCAAGATTCTAGATTGTCTGCTGGAGCATCTATGGACTAGTCGAGGTTCGTTCAGTTGCGGTTCTGCTAGTTGCCTATCGTTAATAACATCATTTGTGATGTTTGAAAACGATTGACTCGCAATCATAAAAACGGAATACTGGCCCTTACTTGGACCAGGTTTGAGATTATTTATTCACTCCCTATTCTTCTTTCCCCTCGACATCTTCGGAGTCGTCTGAAATTTCCTCGTCATCATCCGATTCTTCGTTCTCTGCTTGATATTTGAGGATTATGTGGATAACATACTCCTGTAAGGTCGCGCCTTTAGCCTCAGCCTCTTCCTTTAGCCAATCCAGCATGGGAGGCCTGATCTCGATGTCTTCTGTTGCCATTAATTCACCTTCTTTTTGATCTACCCCCTTTTTATTTTGGGGGCAAGTGGGAAATACGGTTGATGAGGATTTAATGGTTCGCATGGGTGATTTCAACGTAATTGACGGAATCGGGCGTAACGGATGAATTAAATAAACCTATACTCATATTTGTTCAAGGTGCGAATGATGAGACTCCTAGGCACGGTTGAAGTGATGACCAACAAGAGGGTCACTATCCCAAACAAATTGCTCGATGTCCTTAAAGCCAAGGAAGGAGATTTTCTATTGTTCTATGAAGACGACGATGGCAAGATTATTGTCAAGATGGAGAAAGGGTAATTTGCCAATTGGTCGACCGATCTTCACCATGGCCAATTAATTCACTTATACCTACATCATTGATTAATCCACAAAATTAGGTATGTAATAAAAGAAACGTCGGAAATCGTGAACCTACGATAATTATTATAATATTTTATTATATTTTAATGCTACTTATCACCATACAGCTCTCGATTAGTCTATATGGGATCGCTTCGATCCATACACCGTCCGAATCCTTGTCACCAATCTCCGATGCGATGAAGAGATACTTTTCGCTCTTGCGGACGATCGCCCCCCAGCAAACGGTCGATTCTGGTTCGTCGAGCTCTTCTATCTCGCTCATCTCAATCCTTTCATATGCATGAACGTCACACCACCGGATCTCGACTACGTCCCCTACCTGTGCCTTATCTCGGTCGAAAATCACATCGTAATCGTGAGTTTTTCTTTCCTTCTTCTTACTCATCTACATCGATTCCCGAACCCAAATGAGGATAACGTAGTGCGTGATCGGCATGTTGGATTCTATAATTACTATCTTGTTCTGATTATTAATAACTTTACCATCTAAAATCGTAAGCCAGCACTTCGCTCATATGAGTGAAAAATGCCTTAAATTAATGGCATAAACGAGTGATATTTATGTACGATACGAATCATTACATTTCTATAAAAGGGGAAAGGAGATGAAAGATATCGCCGGGTTTGACCGTTCGAGAAGGCCGGGAGAGGACGCCCTCTGCTGCGCAATGCGCCGTGGATACCTGAAGCTACATATCGTTGGAAGAGAAGTGGAAGCATTGAGAAAGGACGATTCTGTGACGATCACCATGACTTCGTGGCCATTCTACATATGGATGGAGGCCAGTGGCGATGAGGTCGTTGTGGATGAAGAAAGGCATCTATTTCGTCAGAAATTCACGTTGCTAATCAAAACGGTCAATAAAAATGGGAAGATGGCTCTCGAGAACATTCCGTTTTCAAATTGCCCCAGATGCGATAAGCGATATTCTGGGAAATTGTGTATCTTTCACGCCATCCCGCCTTGGGAATTCGTCAGGTGCTTCTGTTTGGCTCACCCGGATTTGAGGGGCGGTAATTGTTGCGACCACCATAACCCTGGAATCTCTGAATGCCCCGTGAGCTGCCCGCATTGGAAATTGATCAGAGGCGAGATGAGAACAGCTTCACCTATAGGAGGTAATGGCAACACAGCTGAAAAATGCGTACTTGAGGTGTCCGGTGATGTATCGGCCTATTCTTGCATAGCTGAGATGGTGTTCCATCGCATCGGGCATTAATGGTGATGATGAGGGATTTACAGAAAGCCCGACGTTTCGCACTACACCTGGATTGAAGCGATTATCTTACCCAACAATTGGTTCTTCCCTCAACGACTTCGATGCCCTGCAAGAACTTCTTGAAAATGGACGGGAAAGGGTTTAGAAATATGCTCCGCACATGTCCTCGGTCACTGTCGTTCCATAAGGCGTATCTACGACGATTGTCACGGTCGTCGATTCGCCTGGAGCCAAAATGACCATCTGTGAGTTATCATATGAGTCGACACCGATGTTGACGTAGCAGTATAGCGTTTCAGAACCGGATGCACTCCCTTCGTTCGATACCTGAACGGTGAACGTAGTCGGTCCTAATACGGATTGATCGATGGTAAAGGACCCCACCTGCAGGTCCGCGCTTTCGCTTTCGCCATTTCCCTGCATCATCAACAGCAGGATTGCCGCGATCACCAACACGATTGCGACTCCAGCGATTATGAGCACCGTTTTCCTCTTCTTAAGCGCACCTGACGGCGCAGCAGTGTCGACATTGTTCTTCTCTGGCATGATAGACCTTCAGGAATGCAGACACTTGGAACAATATAATACTTCCTTACTTCCGTGATTCCTTGGCTTCCTATAAATTTACATTCGGGATACTAATTGATTATGCCAAAGGAACGAGTTGGCGAGTCGCGGGTCACCACCAAAGGTCAGATCACCTTGCCCAAGGACGTCAGGGAGGTCCTCAACGCGGAGGAGGGTGATTACATCATATTCTTCAAGGAGGAGGGCAGGGTCTATATCGAGGCGGGCTTGCTGATGACTAAAAACAGGGGTAAGTGATCACTCAGTGCATGGGTTATCGTTGGTAATCAAATAATCGTCGTCGCTACTTTGCGAGAATACCATCGATGTTCTCAATTGCGATTGAATTACTCATTGTCGCGGGTTACTGTTTAAGATAAGACCAACATACCCGATAAATAACTCTCAATTCATTTTTCCTGTCGACTGTTAATCTTTAGTACACAACCATTCGATTCGAAAATGATGGTCATGAGGTCAAATTAAAATTTCTGAAATCTTCGATATCGTGTATGTATTCTGCCATCTCGTGCGATTTGATTCTCCGGTTCATTTTCACGTATTCGAGCTGAGAAGATACTGCATCGTGTAGCTGGGAAGCCTTTCTAATTGCAGAATCATCGACCAATCCTAGGTCATTATAGCAATGGTTTGACAAGATCTGGCTTTGCGACATCCCCTTACAGACCTTACAATTGCATTCGACATTATGGGATGGCAGGGATCGCCATAGCTTAGAAGTGAGCATTGCTCCACCAGGATGACATGCCCAAAGATAGTCATTTACCTGATCGAAGGAAGATGGATGAGGTTTATTCATCTGTTGTATAATCCATGCAGGATTGGCAGTTTTTGTCAGCGGAGTTATTGTATCAATTCCATAACGTTGGAGCGTTATCGATGGTGTCTCGTTAATACCTGGGCTTACCTCTTTTTTACTCCGAGGAACACTAGAACAGTTCAGGATGGCCGGGATATCCCTGTTTTTCCACAGTTCTAGGTACTGATGAGGATGAGTGTCGGGATCCGCATATACCAAATTTATAATCTGTATAGAGCCTGTTTCGGCTAGACTTGATAGCATCTTAAGCTTATCCTTAAAGACCCTAACATCATCCGCTAAGGTTAGCTGAGGTATTACGCCCTTACCAATTTCCTCCACTATGCCAAGTGAGTATGCAATCGTCTTTTCCATAACAGATGGATTATTGGTCTGAAGTGGCGGCATAGAAACATAGTTAAGAGTCTTCACTCCTCGTTGCATCTCCAAGAACAGCTTGATTCTGGACAAATCTTGAACTGGTTGTCCAGGGACGTCGAGGATGGCGAAGTTCTCGAAACAGCATGATAAATCGGCCATGCTCGTTAATCTGCGTCTGGCGCTGATCACTGAATCGTTCGTGCCTAGGAATTTTTGAAGTCTCTGTCCACGAAGATCCAACTGAATGGCGCCCAAATTGCCATCGAGGGTGCCTCTGAAACCGAGATATTGCTTTGCACCGAATTCAACCGCCGAAAATGGCCGCGTCGGTGTCTCAAAGCTTGGCTTTGACCTTAGGCGTACAGAGAGAGTTCGACCCCCCAACCCTGAGATTGTCTCATCCACACTGCCGACCTTGACCGAAGTAATCACTGTTCTTCCACCCTGATTTCATCGGTTTTAGTACGGCTGGTAACTCTTCTTCCGTGTAGAACGCGTTCGAAAACCACGGATTCTTTGGCATAATCTGGGTAGTTTTTATAGACGTATTTCATCAACCCTTTCGCGCCAAGCTGGTGCCAATCCAGTCTTGCCTTTTGATATTCATGTTTTTGAACCTGACTAAGTTTATTGAAAGAGCTAGCAGCTAAATCGACACCTTCTTTAGTTAATTCGAAATATTCCCCAGATGCCCCCTTCCTGCCCTCAGCGATGATTGCTCCAGCGTCTTCAAAACCAATAATCACATCCTCGATTCTCTCAGAATACGGACCGAACTTATAGGCTTTGAAACCAGGGTTTTCTGTAGGAATATTATGATCTGGAGCAAACTCGATGAATGTTAGGAACAACATCTTCTCGAAACAGGTTATTCCTACGACAGGCATCGGCTGGGCATACATCAACGCTAAAACCCAATCATGGACGAACATGAACTGATGTTTCTCTGAGTAATCCCATAGCTTTTGAAGCTCACGCATTGGATAGATCACATATCCACAGACCTTGCATTGCAAGTAGTTGTACTCTATGCCATCTACCTTGCGATCAACACGCTCGTAATCGTGTTCGGCATGCTCGATCTTGTGTTTTCTGGATTGCGCACTCATGTGATTGGTTCCAAGTGTGTTATCCTTAGGACACTTGCTCCATTTACATTATCTCTGTCTAACAATATACTAAAAATCTTCCTATCGCGTCTAGAGCAGACTTGCATTGTTGTTTTTCGGAAAGGTTTTCCTCCTGTTTTACCCTTCTTTTTTTTAGGACATTCTATTGTATCTTTCAACATTCCGCAAACGGTTTCCGGGGACATTCTGAACTTAAATAAGTGAGCGGTCCCGGAATCACTCATATAGACTGGGAGAACCACCTTTTGATATTCGTAATCGCAAAATGGGTCATTACGACCCGTTAAATCCCCCACCATGATGAATATTGAAATAAATTATTCCTAAATTAAACTATGCATCATTATAAAAAAAGGACCATTACGATCTTATTGATAATTCTGAGTCTCTTAGAAATATCACAGCGGTAGTCGCATTTTTTAGCTCTAAATGAAGATATCCTCATAGGTAACAATTTCAGGACTCACCCGGCCCAGAGATCTCTCGAACATGCTTCTCGACTAGCTCAGGAGCATCGATATCATTCCCCATCGAAGCATTTAGCTCCTTGAGTCTGCGGGTGGTTACAAGAATCCTTCGTTCGTATGAGCCAACGGCTTTGTTATACGAATCGACTGCCTTTCCAAGACCCTTTCCGATGTCTGTAAGATTCTCGGATAGGGTACTAATGCGCTGATATATTTCCATAGCAAGCTCGTTGATGTGCTTAGCATTTTCTTCTATTGCCTCTTGGGTCCACCCCTGAGCGACCACCTTTAAAAGGGCAATGAGCGTGATGGGAGTCGCCAGGACAACCCCGTTTTTAAAACCATACTCTATTAATTCTGGGTCCCGCTCAAGTGCGGCGCTGAAGAAGACCTCACCAGGAATGAAAAGTACAACGAATTCGGGAGTTTCTTCGAGTTGCTGCCAATACGCCTTGGCTCCGAGTTGGCCAATGTGGCTACGGATGGCGGAAGCGTGATTATCCAGCTTCTTGAGCCTTTCCCCATCATCTTGCGCTTCCAATGCTTCCAGGTAAGCGCTCATGGGAGTCTTAGAGTCGACCACGATGCTACGTTTCTCAGGCAGATTGATGATCATGTCAGGGCGAAGATTTCCGTCTTCAGTAGCATATGTCTCCTGCTCCGAAAAATCGCAGTGGCAACTCATCCCAGAGAGCTCTACGACGCGGTGAAGTGTAATTTCGCCCCAACGCCCCCGGACGGTCGGATTCCTAAGCGCCTTGACTAGGTTTCCCGTCTCAAGCTGGAGCTTAGCCTGGGCACCGTTGAGAGAACTAATTTGCTCAGTCAGCTTCGAATAGGATTCTACCCTAGCAACCTCAATATTTCGCATCTCAGTGCTGACTTTCTCCAGCGATTCTTTTATAGGCTTTACCAATTCATCAATGGATTTCTGTCTAAGTTCGAGGTCCCCCTTAGCCTTCTCCTGAAACTTTTCCAGTATTTCATTAGCAAGCTGGAGGAACGCCTGATTATTGGTATTCAGCGCGTCTGCGGACAACGCCTTGAAGCTTTCGATTAACTTCTCTCGACTCTCACTAAGCAGAACGATCTTCTCCTCCGCCTTCTTCGCTTCCTCGTTGCTCCGGGCACTTAGCTCAGATAACTGGGATAACAACCCTGTATTCTTGTCCATAAGTTCTGAAATTCTAGTGTCCTTTTCAGCGATTGTCTTCTCAAGCTGGGGTAAGCGTGTGTTGCGTTCCTCTGCTGCCGATCTCTTGTCCCCCTCCTCGCTCAGTTGCGTCTGGAGGTGATTCCCCTCTTTTTTTAATTCCTCTAGTGCAGTGGATAAGTTATTGATCGATTGATCTCTTGCTTTCAGCCCTTCAACTAGCGTGGCCTTCTCTGCCGCTACCTCTGCTTGCGCCCTTTCTTCCATTCCTTCCCGCTTTGACTTTGTTATGTAAAACACGAATGCTGCGCCTGTGATCAATCCTATGATGAATAAAACGATTGCCAGAATGTCCTCCAATATCCCACCGGGAGGGTAATACGTTATCACATGATAAATAATTATGATTAAATGATATTATAGCTGTTTACGTAAGGGGATAAATTGGGATTGCTAAATTCGTTAAAGAAGGCGTTAAACCCCCAGAAGAGGGAAGAACGAAATAATGATGTACCCAGAATGGAACCGAATCATGAGATAAACGGCAACAACACGGTCCCATATGGACCATCTATGCATATTCCCATCCCAGGTAACTTAGAAGATAATTCATTAACGAATTCTCTTACTTCATACCGCACCGTGCACGGCATCCCCAAAGAAATCATCGATCTAATGTGGTTTAGAGATGGACCGATAAAGAATATTGATCGCGAGCCTCGATTTGTTCACAGGACCGATCTATTCACAATCGAGGTTTCCTTTCTTGGTTCTATTGAACCCAGCGCCATAGGGATCGCTGATACAATCCATCCCCCGATGGATGGAATGGTGGTCGAGAGACCTCCCTATTACCCGACATACGAAAGAATGACCCCGGAACAAAGATGGGTGTATCTCAGTTGGTTGATCGATGTGGACGAGGAAGTCAACATTGGATATGTCTTCGTTTTCTATTACGGCCTGGAGCGCCATCTTTTCCTCGGCCATTATGAAGCAGCGTTCGATATGATTCTGCGCCTCCGACGTGTGCACCGTAATAGCTCTTTCCTCAGCTTTTCATCGAACGCATTAATCGCGACGTGTATCATCCATAACCGGCCAGACCTGTTCGTTCGATTCCTGCAGAGTCTTGTGGAAGTCACTGATGAAGATGTGAACACCATGTACCTCTTGGCGAAACGCTCATTGGGACTGGAGCTAGAACCAAAGGAGATAATGTTACTGGCTCGAGAAGTAGGGTTCACAAATAAACGGTATCTAGAAGGAGAAAGCGCACTTTTTGAGAACGAACTTAAGAGACGAATGGTGCAGGTACTGGGAAGAGAGACGATAGACCTGAGACCTTTGGCATTGAACGATACCCCGACCCACCCAGTGATGTTCTCAGCTAATTTTTCATTACCTGATAAACAACGTGTAGTCCATATCCCCGATCTGAGTCAGAATATGGCGTTTCGTGCATTGGTGTATCGGCTCCTCTTGGACACCCATGATGTTGTTAAGGAAAGAGTGAAGGAATCGAGAAAGGCTGAAAAATCTAGTGATATACAAATGGACAATGAGTCTGAATTGCCGATTCCATGTCCGTACTGTAACAACCCAACCAAACCTCCCAAGACTAAGAGGGTTTGCCCATCATGCAAAAAGATCATTGTTGCTCGGACTGATCCCGATTCAAAAAAGAGGGTTTTCGTTACCGAAGAAGGAGCTGCAAGATTAGATGCTAGAAAGAAGGACCTGCAAGTCATCAGGTTTGCCGTCAAGTGTATGTGGCCTTTTGGGATGACAGCTGAGCAGTTGGAAGGTATGACCGGGGAGATGCGGGATAAAGCTCCTTGCACCGTTAACGATGCAGTTTGGAAAATTGTCAATACGAGTATGCAGAAATGGGAAGCAGAAGGTACGATACCGTCTCAATATTGTTATTTAGCAATGGCTAACTTTTTAGAGTTTGAAGGAAAGGATAAGAGCGAGATGATGGCGAAATATCAGGAAGAGGATAAGAAGGAGTTGGAGAAAAGGTATAGAAATTTTAACACATAGCTGATGAATAATAGGTGCTCGGGCGGAACTGATTAGTGAGTCATTTTGAGTGTCTTTCATTTACTGTGAATCACTATCGTTTTTTAGCGTAAATCCATTCTATTGGTTCAGTAATCTCTCTGACTTGCATTTAGTGTGATCATCGCTCGTTATAAATATTAAAACACTGGCCTTTCATTTATTCAGTGATTTATGACTGAAGATTCGCATATAAATTATATATGGAAATGAGTGAGAAAACATCGCTAAGAGGTTTATATCAATATCAATATATGATGGAAATTGGTGGGAAGTATGACAACTCAGCAATACCTGGAACAGGTGCTTGCCAAGTATAATCTCAGCAGCGCTCAGGAACAATCATTAAAGAATAAACGAATGCGCGTTGAAGAATTTCTTCAGAAGAGATATCCGTCCAAGATCAGGAGCTTTTACTACTCGGGGTCCTATGCCAAGGATACGGCAATCAATCTGAAGTACGATCTAGACCTCTGCATTTACTTCAAGCATAATGCCTTCCAGACCCTGGCTGAGATGTATAACTCGGTTTATGAGAACCTTAAGTGTATGGATCAAGTGAATAAACAGCGGGTCTCCATCCGCATGCCCTCGGGGAAGGAGTCCATAGACGTGGTCCCGGCAAGGTGTATTGACGATACTTCTGACTACGCCAATCTCTATGTGACAACTGGCAGTCAAATCCAGACCAATATCAAGAAGCACAAGGAGTACATTAGTCAAAGCGGTTGTCGTCCGATAATTAAACTGATGAAAGTATGGAAAATTGAACACGGCATACATTACAAGTCGTTTGCCCTAGAGTTACTGACCATTCGAGCCTTGGATGGCTTTAAGGACCCTGATTATGGAGAGCGGTTCGTCCATGTTCTTAAGTTTATAAGGGACAATGTTGAAAATGTCCGCCTTATTGATCCGGCGAACCAAAGCAATAATGTGGCAGACCTCATCAGTGTCAATGACAAGCTAAATATGAAAAATCAGGCAGCGGCCTCCCTGCAACAGACGTGGGAGCAAGTAATCTCATGAGGTCAATGGCCCGCGAGCAAGACCCTCGGAAACTTTTCGCAGGATTGCAGGAGGAGATGCGTTCCACACTTGCCGCGGGAAAAACGATAGATCATCCGGGAGCCAAGGGAAATGACTCGGAGATGAAATGGGTTGAATGGTTGCAGCAATATCTACCCAAGCGATACAGTGCCAGCAAAGCGTTCGTTCTCGACTCACAAGGGGGTTTGAGCCATGAGATCGACATAGTGATTTACGATCGCCAATACTCACCCTTCTTATTCTTCCAGAAGGGGGCGTGCTATGTTCCTGCCGAGAGCGTGTACGCAGTTTTGGAGATCAAACAGGAGCTGAACCGGCGCCACATCAATTATGCGAAACAGAAGGTAAAGTCAGTAAGGTCGCTGCATCGGACCAGCGCCGATATCGTCCACGCGGGCGGCCGCCTTGACCCCAGGCCACCGATACCGATACTCTCTGGGATACTGACTTATGAGAGCGGGTGGGCCGATCCCATAGGGGTAGACCTAAAGAGATCGCTGAAGTGTCCGGACGAGCTGGAACGCATAGATATGGGGTGTTCCATATGTAATGGGTCATTCGAGGCGGCCTATGATACTGCTGGTAATGCTACCTTAACTATTGCGGAGCGGGAGAGCGGGCTAATAATATTCTTCCTTAGAATGCTATCAAGACTTCAAAAGGTAGGAACGGTCCCAGCAATGGACATAGACCAATACCTTAGGATGATCAAACCATAATGAGGCTTCCGAGTCACATCCTTCAGAAAGTCGAGTGGGTGTTTAAAACCTGCCGTGGAGGGAGAGATACCAATAAGATATTAAAAAAATTGAATTGATTAGCTTCAAATGCCACTTCACTGATTTTTTCTTAATCAATGAATCGAACTTGAGTTATTATAAAAATTGCGATATCATTATTATCAGGTCTGAATAATCAAGTTTAATGCATATGTCCCAAGAAACCGCCAATGCCTTCTTCAGTTCAATTTCGATAATTGAAGGTGTTTTTTTCGCATTCTTGGTTTCATTTATTATGTATAATATTCAAGAAATGAAAAGTTATAACGAATGTATAATAACAAAAATTGGTTTAAATTTACTACATTTTATTGTATTTGCCGCAATCCTATATGCACAGATGATCCTCTTCTTATGGTCATTACTGGAAGTTGAATCATCCGGATTCGAATTCGATTACTCCACATCAATAATGTACGTATCCATTATTATATCAATGGTCGTATTAATAATAGTAATGATTAGAGATTATAACAAGCATAGGAGGTGGAAAAATCGATACGGCTCAAGCTAATGTCTTTTTTTCAACACTCGCTCAATTGTCTGGAACGCTCTCAATAATCTTTTTTACTATATGGACATACTTTTATGACAAAGAAAAATATGTTGTTGGATATAAATTAATTATTACGAAAAGAATGAAAAAATGGTTATTGATGTTATTTTTCATTCAGCTTATTATCTGTGTCACTTCTTTGATTTCAATTCTCTTTCAGCAATCGATTGGTGATTATTCGGAAATAATCGGAAAAATTCTACTATTCGCATCTTTTGCTGTAATCATATCTATTTTATTACTTGCAACATATAATTTGGATGAATCAAATTCAATTGATTCACTAGCATCTGCTCAAAATAATTATGTTCTAAGCATGGTAGAATCTGTGGAGGGACAGCTTGAAGAGATACGGAAAAATATGAAATGATACCAATTTTATCGAACATTTGGAATTCCATTAATATTCTCCGCGTAGAGAGCGTTTGAGATGCCATCAGACGTTCGATAAATGACTATGATAAGATAAATGATAAACGACAGAATCCCTTAATGACAAATCGTGGGAGAATGAAGGATCATATCGATAATAATAGGTCGAAGCGGCCATTCGTCGAAGAAAGTCCCTCCATCGAACAACTATCCGAATTAATTACTAAATACGGGAAACCTCGACCCCATCTGCGTACTTGGGACCTTTCGCATCTGGACGAGCCATTCTCCCCTCCTTCTTGCTCGGGGGAGGTCGTTCTGATCATTCGAACCGATGAGTCGAAGATAGTTTACGTTTCACGGCGCGGCCATCCGAAGGACTGGTTCTTACCTATGGGCAGGATACAGGTAGGCGAATCGGTAGAAATAGCAGCAATTCGGGAGACGTATGAGGAGACTGGTCTATCGATAGATGTCCTAGGGATCCCATTGTTGTATAAGGTGGATATCAGGTTTAAGGATTGGACTCTTAGAAGATGGCATTTCATTGTTGCTGGAAAACCACATAGTAGTAGTCTTCAACCAATCGACAAAGAGGAGATAGAGAAAGCATTCTTCTTTCAGAACCGACCTCATAATAGCGATCCTTTCTTGAGGAGATGGTTGGTTGATATTCTTAACTGTGTATAAAGAAAATAGACGTTAGACGATTTGAGGTTGGCCAAGTCCGGAGAGACCATATTCATCACGAGATGGAGAGAATTTCTAAAAAAAAGTAAGTAGAGTATAGTCGAGATGATGAAAAAATGATAAATATCAATTTATTTACCGAATTCGCTCATATGAGTGTTGAATGTTCTTTATTGAAATTGATCGTCATCTCACTCATTAATCGTGCTTCTCCCATTCTATGACAATAAAATTGACTAAAACTTAGGCTTTCTGAACCTTAACAATACCAATCTCGTCCTTCAATTGCTCTTCAAGGATTAATATGATCATTGGCATCTCAATCCCCAGTTGTTTCTCGATGACGATGAAATTTAAAGTTGATTCATGAGCCTTCTTTGAACAAGCGAACAATTGGCCGACGATCTTCAGATCTCTGCTTCGATTTTCCTCACAGAGGGATGGGACGTTTTTCCTCAGCAGTTCATCAATCACCAAACGCAGACCTTCCTCCTCTTTTGTAAGGTCTGCAATAAGAATATCATCCATTTTTATAATTCCGAACGCGGCCTTATACCGCTCCTTAGACGACCTGAGGATATCATCATTGACCATTGCCAGAGATTGATATGGATGTGGAACATAGTACTTGACGAACTCTAAAAAGTCATCCATGCAATTGAAAAAACCTTCACTTCGGTATTTCGCCAATTTCCGTGCCCTGGTCATTACCTCAGAGATATCCTTCCAATCAATCTCCTCTGGCAATTTATTCTTCTCTTTTGCTAATTCATTGAATACTTGTTGTACAAGGAATAATGCATATGCCGCTTTTTTCTGGACGACCTCAAACGTTTCTAAGTGGACTTCAAATAAAATTTTTACCCGCGTATTCGGAATCTTATTGAGGGCTTCGTGCGCTCTCTTACTGTTGCGTTCGTTTAATATTCTCCCGAGAACGACCGTTGTATCGGGAGTATTATCCATTATTAGCCCTCAAACATCAATCTCTTCTATAGGGTAATCGAGGGGCCCCCAGATAGGTGCACCGATGTTTATTGTCGTCAAGAGTGTCAATGTATCTCTCAGCTCGGCCATACCTATCTTTTTTCGACGGAACGCCTCAATTCGCACGATGGCATAAAGAGAGAAAATTAAAACATCATTGATCAATTTCTCTTTTACTGACTCCTGAGCTCTTTCGATTTCATCCAAACCAGTTTTTATAATATTCATCGCTTCGAGCACGATTGTTTGAGAGGTTAGTAAATACTCGAATTTTATCTGGTTCTCTGCCATTATTGTTTCCAATGCCAATTTGGAATGAAAATCAGATAAATTATTTGACATGATATCCAAAGCCTCAGTCAGGTAGCGAATCTTTGCGTTTATCGACAGCGTATTGTATTGATTTTGGATTAAGTCGAGGGTCTTTCCCAAATTACCCACGTCTGCTATCCGCGAGTTATACTCCTTCATTCGCTCAAGAGTCACCCTCGCTGAAAAAAGGTCGGTTATGGCATCCATGAATTTTTCTATCTCATCATATCCAATATCAGATATTCTCTTTAAATGATGCTTCAGAACGCCCCGTTCTTTTACTTCACCCTCAGGAATACCAGTTAAAGGTGCTTTAAGGGCCGCGATGGTGCCGAAGACGGTCTCGATATCACTGAACGCAGCAATCTCATGATATTCTGATTGAACTGCATCGGCTCCACTCATCTCAACGACCGTTAGAACGAACGTTCTTCCGATTATAAATAATTGTTACTATTATTCAATATTTATATAATAAATTACGCAATAGATTGCACGCTCCCATCATTATAGAATTCAAATCTATGTGGCCATTGTATCTCACAACTATGTCCGGATGTTATGCGAGGGGTGCGGGAGACGGCTGAGCTGATCATGATCAATCATTGGGAACCTTGACGCTTTAACTAATTTGTTGATTTGAAATCCATCCAAACCAGCATCCTGATGTTGTGCGCCGCGATCCTCGAACATACCTCGTTTTTCCTTCCCACGTCCGAACGACACTTTATGCGGTGGCCGAACTGGCCACCGATTATGTTGAACGTCGTCTCAGCATGATTGGCAATTAGTTCGATCATCAGATTAGATGTCGGAATTATGATTCGAGGTAAAACGAGGTGCGATACAAGCTAACAATGTTCAATCTGTATCAACTAACAGTGACCGGGTTGTCCCGGTCACTGCAATCTTGCAACAAGGCCTTTTAAAATAAGATATTATTATTTTTTATAGTACAGATGGCCTTATTAATTAAAAATCTATTCAAATCAGAGACCCAGGGGGTGCGTGGAATGAAAAGGAAGAGGGTAGCCATTGTTGCAGTGTGCGTTGTAGCGATCATTGTATTGGCGGCCATTTTCTTTAATACAAGACCTTCAGACGATCGTGACTATGAATCGGCATGGAAGAAAGATATCATCGCCAGCAACGTTCCAATCGTGCTTCTGGGTAACAGTAGTAACTCGAATGAAATAATCGAAGTATTAACGTTCGCTACCACGAACTTCACTCAAACCAATACAATGGATGGTCTGCTATCCCAGATTACCAGCAACAATACGATCGTGATGATCGATGCTTTTTGGGCAGAGAGCCAGAACGAGAGCGAGCTTGTTTCCTCCATGAAAACGATTCTTGATCAAGGAATACCCATCCTGACCATCGGTGAGATGCTGGACACTGTGAACAAAACCGGATATGCGATGAGCTACGCCACTGGGCCCAACGTGGTGATATACGGTCTTAAGATATGCGAAAACGGCATAACGGCTTGCTACAACGGTGGTGGATCGATCTATAATGAGCTCGACCTGAAGGCTGCCTTGGCAGGCGCTAACAATTGGGCTCTAGATTGGGTGTGGGACGCTTCAATATGATCTGGCTTTGACGCTTAACTAACGATTCCCTCGGAAATGACGGGGAGCCAGTCAATTTTCATCACTAAATAATATGAGGGATTTATTGAGTTTAGCTTCAATGATTAAATTATTTAACAAGATACATATCAAGTTATTTATGTAAATATATGAATTTTTTAATGCTCCTTAGTATTTATCTACACACAGTCATTGATTGTTTGCAATGATACTCTGGGGAAGTATAACCGATGCTCTATTGATTACAACTGCATGGGTGATGAGATCTGTTAATGCGATCTCAGCTCAAGCGATGAGCACGTATAATGCATTAGGTTTAGTGAAGCCAACTATTCCATTGGTAACAAGTTCTGCTGAAACTTCCAGCAACCCCATTATAGACTATCTGATCGTAGCCATAATCGCTGGGGTCGTTATTGGCATCGTATGGTTAATTTTGAGGTCTAGGAAGAAACGAGTCTGATAGTATCGTGTTTAGCGTTACTATGAGCCTCAAATCACACAAGGGAGCCCTTAAAGCCATCGAGATGCCGCCTCATCCTCGATCCCCAGCGCGTTATAAGGTATTGAACTTCTGATATTTAGTTGCAAACTGCCAATCACGGATTATCTCGATATTTGGTATTGAATGGACTGAACCTCGAATCTGCAACAGACTCGGGTTTATGCAAAATTATTAAATATCAACAACCCATTTTTCTACCCAAAGTTGAAATATAAGAAAAAATGTGATAACACCGTTAATATTCGATGCTGGCTTTAATATTTTACTGGCAAAAATAACGGTAAATATGGGGTAGGAATCCCGGCGGGAGCACTCATTGCTCATTTTTTACACCGTTGCGATCGATATACCTTTTCGGCGTTCATCACCCAATAAGAAGCACGGAAAAACAATACGTGTTGAAGGCGTTATCGCCGGACGGGTGATCGGGATGGATGGGTTGGTTATCGAAACGGACCGATTGACAAGGAACTTCGGCGATGTGGTGGCGGTCGATAAGGTCTCGTTCTCAGTGAACAGGGGCGAGATATTCGGTCTGCTTGGTCCAAACGGCGCGGGCAAGAGCACCCTGCTGAAGCTATTGACCGGGCAGCTGGACGCCACGTCCGGTTCGTGCACCGTGCTAGGAGCGGACCCCTTCAAAGACCCTCTTGCAGTCAAGCGAGGCATAGGCATCGTGCCGGAGATCGAATCCCCACCCTCGTTCCTTACAGGACGGGAGTACCTGCACTTCATCGGCTTGGTCCGCGGGATCGGTGACATAAAGGAACGGACCGAGGAGTGGATAGAGCGAATGGACATGAAGGAAGTGGCGACCGTTCCTTGTAAGGACCTCTCCAAAGGGACCAGGCAGAAGCTGATGGTGGCCGCCGGACTGATCCACGAACCTCAACTTGTTTTCCTGGACGAGCCGTTCTCCGGTCTGGACCCGCGATACCAGAAACTGGTACGCGAGTATCTCCAGGGGTATCTGGAACGGGGAGGCACGGTCTTCATGTGCACCCATATACTGGAGATCGCCGAGAAGATGTGCACCCGCCTGGCCATCATCGATCGAGGAAGGATAGTCGCCATAGGCGCCCCCGGGGCGATCGGCAAAGATGGAGAAACCCTCGACCAGGCCTTCATGAGGGTGACCGAGAGGCAGGGGAAAGAGGAATAAGATGTCCGGCTTCTCGAAGCATCTGAGCCTGGTGCGCATCTTCATCTCCGAGGAGCGTCGGCTGAACGCCTCCATGATCGGCGGCGCGCAGTTCCTGATGTTCCCGGTGGTCATCCTGTTCATGTCGTTCGTCCTGGGCATCGCCTCCGAACAGCTGCTCAAGGACCTTCCGTTGGAGCAGGCGTATCTGCTGCTGCACTCGGTCATCATCATCTACGGCATGAGCGTCGGGGGCCTGGCCACTTTTGGTGACCGCATCGCCGAGAGGCGCTTCGGCCCGATATCCATGGTTCTTCAGACCCCGGCGACCCAGCCGATATCGTACCGGGAGCTGTTCACCGCCTTCTACGTCAAGGAGATCATCTACTACTTTCTGTACTCCGTGCTGCCGCTGGTCGGAGGCATCGCGCTCACCATCCCCCTCACCGGGTTCCAGCTCTCGAGCGTTCTCTTCCTGCTGCTGACGGTGACGCTGTCCTTCCTGTTCGGACTGTCGTTCTCATTCTTCCTCTCCGCCGTGCACGCCAGGTCGAGGGCGGTCCTAGGAGCTCTGCTGGGTTCCCTGGGATTGCTGGTCCTGTCAGTATCGGCGATCGGCGCCTTCGACCTGATATACCTGGTTCCATCCATGGCCTTGCAGCGCACGCACGATGCCGTCTTCCTGCTGGCAGGGCTGCTCATGTTCCTCGTCTTCTCGGCGGTGGCCCTGCGGACGGTAAATGTGACGCCCGGGAAGCATAGCCACAGGTACAAGGCTGAGATGCTGGAGAAGGCGGAACGCTTCTCCTGGTCCGGCGGATACGCTAAGCTGATGGGCAAGGAATGGATAGACCTGCTGCGCTCCCGCACCCTGGCACCGGTCCTCGGCGCCTACGTGGGACCGTTGGCGATGCTGGCAGCCCTGCTGTGGGTGCTGGAGAAGGCGCTCACCATCGATCTGGAGTTCAACATGGTCTTCTACGCGGCGATGATCGGCTTCTTCTCCGTGTCCATCTACAGCTGGCTGAACCTCCTCGATAACAACACCTTCATGGACGTTCTGCCTATCACGGTCGGTCAGGTGATTAGGACCAAGCTCATCCTTCTCTCGATCGTCGCATTGGTGACCTCGACCGCCTTCCTGTCCCTGCTCAGTTTTTTGCTGGGGGAGGCGGGAACGCTGCCCTTGGGACTGCTGGTGGCCTACGTCACCACCGCATACACGGTGACCGCCACGGCCTATCTGACCGGACTGCGCACCAACAGCTACCTGTTCGACCCGCGTGTGCTGGGTAAGTTCAGCGGGACGATCATACCGCCGCTCTGCGCCCTGGTGATTCTGTCCCTCAGCTACTCCGACAGCCCGTTCTTGTCCGGCTCGCTGATAATGCTTGTCTGTGCCGGGATGGCCCTGGCGACCGTCCTTATGTACAGAGGGATAGGGAAGCGGTGGGACCGGGCGACGTTCGGGTTCTGATCGAACGCAGGCAGTGGACCCGGCGGATCACAGCACTGCCTCAACAGGGCCCATCGCACTCCCGGGCCTCCATGATCGTGAGGTCTATCATCCTGTTTATGAAATAGTCCACGACCGTCCCGCTGCTTATTATGGCCCGGTGGCCGTTCCTCTCCTTGGACAGGATCACGGACACCTCCCGGTCGCAGACCATGACCATCTCGACATCGTAATCCATGCTCCTCTCCGCATCCTCCATGGCGGTGGACATGAACGGTTCGGGAGGGCTGAGCTTCCCCCGGCCGATGTTCAGCAGCTTGGCGTTTCCAAGCAGGCCGGTGAAGTCGCCGGACCCCTCCAGCATGACCACGGTCACCTTCCTTCCCTCCGAGGCGGCGGCCACATTCCTGGCGTACCGCCTGAGGTAGTCATTGTGGATGCTGATGATGACCACCTCCCTTCTTGCCGACCCCATCATCTCGACCACCTTATGGTCTATGGCCCACTCCCCCTTGATGGTCCAGATGGGGTTGTCTCTCCGTTCGGCGGTGCTCCCCAGCTCCTCCAGAGCCCTGACCACCTCGTCCCTGGCCTTCGCCATGTCTTCGATCAGGTGGCCGAACACCTCCGCCGGGTCGTTAGCGCGATAGCAGCGGGGGTTGGTGTTACCCACCTCCACGAAGCCCTTCTCCAGAAGCCGCTCCATGACGTCGTACGCCCGGGACCGGGGCACCTTGCTCTCATCGCTTATCTCTTTGATTGTGCCTTCGCCCAGCACCACCGTGGCGATGTACGCCTTCGCTTCGTACTCGCTCATTCCCAATCGCGTGAGGTGCTCGATGACGTCGGACATGTCACTCTCGTAGTGACAACAACTCTATAAATATCTTCAATGTTGCCCGACCAAATCGTACAGTGGGGCGTATCAATGGTATTCGACAGGTTAGCGAACACAGTCACAAAGCATTACAAGCTCATCATCGTCATCTGGGTGGCACTTCTGCTGCTCAGCGTGCCGGCCATGATGAGCCTGGACGGCGTGGTCAGCTACGACTCGGAGATGACCTCCGATGACCAGAACGAGTCGACCATCGCGGCCAAGATAATTGCAGACAACTTCCAGGGATCTGTGGCGAACAGCACCCTCATCATCGTGCTGCAGTCCGATGATATGACTACAGCGGATGCCAGGGATTTCGTTCTCCAGTTGCAGAACGATCTGATGTCCGCCGACCTGGCTTTCATGGAGGAGAACGGGATCGGCTCCATCTACAACTACGCTGGAGCTGTCATGATCATGGCGATCAACGAGCTGGGGCCCCAGATGTACGTGGCCGAGGAGCAGGTCAACCAGACCGCCTTCCTGCTCTGGGGCGTCCCGGACATGCATGTGCAGGCCTGGGATTCCTATTTCGCCTCGGATATGAACGAGACGAACGCCTCCGCCTACGCCTACTCTTCGACCATGGCGGCGCTGAACATGTACGCCTCGCAGATGGACGTTGAAAGGAGCGAAATGCTGTTCGGGTACTACGGAGCCTTCGCCGGCGCCTGGAACTCCACCGCCCTGATCGCTGACCCGGCGGTGCGCGGGGAGACCTGCGTCGACACGGTGTTCCCCGCCTTCAATTCCAGCCTTCCGGCGGCATACCAGCCCCTGATGCAGGCCGTGAAGGGCGGGTTCGACCTGAGCACCTATGACAACCGGTCGGTGGTGCACGTCTTCACCCTGAGCATGATCTCCGGAATGTCCGGGATCTCCGACGGCGACTTCCTGCAGGACATCTATGACCTGGGGCCGAACTACACCGACCTGACCGCCCAGGTGGGCATAGCCTCTCTTGCAGCCGAGATCGTTTCGACCCGGACATTGGACGGATATCCGATCCCCCTTCCGGCACAGCTCATCACCGGTTTCGTCTCTCCGGACAACCGGACCATGATGCTGACCATCTCCTTCTCGGTGAGCGCCGCCTACATGACCGATGATGGCGAGACGCCCATGACCTCCATGGTCGACGACATCCGGGAAATGATCGCCGACGTAAAGGACGACACTGGCTTTGATGTCCGGACCTACGTCACCGGCGCGGCGGCCATATCCAAGGACATGGAGGAGCAGTCCGCCAGCGATATGAAGCTCATCGAGCCGATAACCATCATCGTCATCCTGGTGCTCATGGGCTACCTGTTCCGCACTGTGGTCGGGCAGTTCCTCCCGCTCGGGGCGGTGGGAGTGGCCATAGGCATCAGCCAGGCCATGGTGTTCGTGCTGGCATCCACGGTTATGGACGTCAACTACATGGTATCCACCATGCTCTTCGCCTTGCTGATGGGCGTAGGTACGGACTACTCCATCTTCATCGTCACCCGCTACCGGGAGGAGAGGATGAGGGGCGCCAACCGCGAGCAGGCCGTGCACACCGCGCTGACCTGGGCGGGCGAGTCCGTGGCCACCAGCGCCTCTACGGTCATCATCGCGTTCCTGGCCATGGCCACCGCGGACTTCTCGTTCGTGCAGTCCCTGGGCATAATCATCGCCGGGGCCATAGTCATCGCCCTGCTGGTGGCGCTCACGCTCATCCCGTCCATCCTGATGCTGGTCGGGAACCGGATATTCTGGCCCACCACCGGGAAGCGCTGGGAGACGTACCGGGACAAATTCATAGCCCGCAAGGCCGCCGGCAACCACGGTTACTTCCACCGGGCGGCCACCTTCTCGGTGAACCACGCCAAGGTGGTCCTGGTAGTGGCGGTGCTGGTCACCGTGCCCTCCACCTACATGTTCCTGACCGCCGAGACCAGCTTCGATTTCATCGGCGCCATGGGCGACTCGGAGAGCATCGACGGCATCAAGGCCATGACCGATGACTTCGGCGCCGGCAGCATCCAGCCCACGCAGATCGTCATAACCGGTGATGTGGTGGTGTTCGACGGGACGAACTTCAACTATGCCTACCTGGACGCGATAGAAAATGTCACGGCCGCCGTGGCCGGGCAATCGGAGGTGCAGAAGGTCACCAGCATCACCCGACCCTTCGGGGAACCGCTGGATTATCGGAACCTGGGCACCCTTAACGATGAGGAGAGGAGCCAGGTCATATCGGCGATGCTGTCCAATCTGGGAGCGGACAACCGCAGCGTGCTGCTGACGGTGATACTTGCCGAACAGCCGCAGAGCGCCGGCTCGGTCGCCTTCATCAGCGAGCTGAGGGGCGATCTGGCGGAGATCAAGGGGAGCGAGATGCAGCTCGCCGGGTCCGAGATATATGTCGGCGGGGTCACCGCCGCCCTCTATGACACGGCGGAGTTCACCGACTCCGAGTTCAGGAACGTGGAGATCCTGGTGATCATCGGCATATTCATTGTGCTGATGATCGTCCTGGGTTCGATACTCCTGCCGGTGTTCGCGGTTATCACCATCGCCATGAGCATCAGCTGGGCCTTCGCCCTCACCTACCTGGTGTTCGGTACCATCCTCTCCCTGCCGGTGCTGTGGCTGATCCCGCTCATACTGTTCGTGATGCTGATGGGCATCGGGATCGACTACAACATCTTCATCCTGACCAGGATACGCGAGGAGATCCACAAGGGCAAGGACACCAAAGAGGCGGTGGTGGACGCGGTGGACTGGACCGGCGGCATCATCACCGCCCTCGCCCTGATCATGGCCGGCGCGTTCGGTGCGATGATGCTCTCCAGCAACGCCATGCTGCAGGAGTTCGGGTTCGCCCTGACCGTAGCCATCCTCCTGGACGCCATGGTGGTGCGGACCTACATCGTGCCTGCCGGCCTTGCCGTGATGGGCAAGAAGGCCTGGTGGGCCCCCGGCCGCCTGCAGCGGGAGGGGCGCGAGGAGAAGATGCGCAAGAAGAGCGAGAAGAAGGAATAAACGCCAACCAGGGCGGCCGGACCGGCCGCCCTCTCTCTTTATTCAATGCCAATCCTTGTCATTCCATGATTTAAATCCTCAGCAGGCGTTCCTGGAACGTTCGTCAGGGAAGGTGTTCACTTGAGCAAGAAGACCATGGTCCTGGGCGCCACCGGCCAGATAGGATCGGAGCTCATCCTGGAGCTGAGGAAGCGGTTCGGCGGGAAGAACGTCGTCGGCGTCGGCCACAGCCGAACGCCCTCCAAGGAGGTCCTGGGGTCCGGACCGTACGAGACCGGGAACGTTTTGGACGCCGGACGCGTGGTGGAGCTGTGCGACAAGCACGACGTGGGGACGATCTACCATCTGGCGGCGGTCCTCTCCGGCGTCGGGGAGAAGGACCCCCAGTTCGCCTGGGACCTCAACATGAACGGTCTCATCAACGTTCTGGAAGCGGCCCGGAAAAGGGACATCAAGGTGTTCTGGCCCTCCTCTATAGCCGTGTTCGGGAACAACTGCCCCCGCCTGAACACGCCGCAGGATACCGTGCTGCAGCCGACCACCATGTACGGCGTCACCAAGGTCGCCGGCGAGCTGCTGTGCGATTACTATCACCGCAAGTACGGGGTAGATGTGCGCAGCGTGCGTTACGCGGGCATCATCAGCGCCGAGACGCCCCCGGGCGGCGGCACGACCGATTATGCGGTGGCGATATTCTACGAGGCGGTGCGCAACAACCATTACACCTGCTTCGTCAACGAACGGACGGTGCTGCCGATGATGTACATGCCCGACTGCATCAATGCCGCAATAGGGATAATGGAGGCGCCCTCCGAAAAGCTGACCACCAGGCTGGGATACAACCTAAACGGGCTGAGCTTTTCCGCGGCGGAGCTTGCCGATGCGGTCAGGGAACGCAGCCCGGGTTTCACCATCAGTTACGAGCCGGACTTCCGTCAGGCGATAGCGGACTCCTGGCCGGACTCCATGGACGATTCCCGCGCTGCGCGGGACTGGGGCTGGAAGGCTGAATGGGGATTGGAACGATTGGCGGATGACATGTTCGTCAAGCTCCGCAAGCGCAAGGCCGAGGGGAAGCTATAGCGAGCATAGATTAATCCGGCTGCTCGACGCTCCTGGACCGGGACATCATGAGAGACCCCACCTCGTTCCTCAGGAAGGAGTACCAGGACCTTGTCGATCAATCGTTGGATTGGCGCATAGCCAAGCTGCAGGGGGCCAGTACGCCATGGTGCAACGTCGACGGCAAGAGGGTGCTCATGTTCTGTTCGAACAATTATCTCAGTCTGAGCAATCATCCTCACATGAAAGAACTGGCGAAGAAGGCCATCGACACCCATGGCGTTGGTTCCGGTTCCGTGCGGCCGATAGCCGGAACGATGGACCTGCACCTGGAGCTGGAGGAGCGCCTGGCCAGGTTCAAGCGACGACCTGCCTCGCTCGTGTACCAAACGGGCTTCGCTGCCAATTCCGGCCTGATCCCCCAGCTTGCGGGCAAGGGCGACCTGATAATCTCGGATGAGCTGAACCACGGCAGCATAATCGACGGCGTGCGCCTCACGTCGGCCGACCGGGCTATTTACAAGCACTGCGACACGGACGATCTGGCATCGAAGCTGGAGGAGGCGGAGCGCAGGGACCCTGCCTATCGCCGGGTTCTGATAATCACCGATGGCGTGTTCTCCATGGACGGGGACATGGCGCCCCTGGATCGGATAGCGAAATTGGCCAAGGACCATGGCGCGATGCTGTACGTGGACGACGCGCATGGTGAGGGAGTGCTGGGCGAAGGCGGCCGCGGCATCGTCTCGCACTTCGGGCTGGACCACAATGACGTGCAGGTGGAGATGGGGACCTTCTCCAAGGCTTTCGGCGTCGTTGGCGGCCATGTCTCAGGATCGGTCGATCTCAAGAACTTCGCCCTGAACCGGTCACGGACATGGCTGCTCAGCGGATCCCATCCTCCGGCGGTGGCCGCCGCCTGCATCGGAGCGATCGACGTTTTGGAAAAGGAACCGCAGCATGTGCGGAACCTTTGGGCCAGGACCAATTATTTCCGCAAGGCCATGCAGGACCTGGGCTTCGACACTGGCCGTTCGGTCACCCCGATCATACCGGTGATGGTGGGCGACAGCGCGAAGGCCAAACGCCTTAGCGAGAGGCTGTACCAGGAGGGCATCTTCGCCCTGCCGATAGTCTTCCCCATGGTGGCCAAGGACAAGGCCCGTATACGAACCATAATGAACGCCGCGCTCACCGATGAGGACCTGGACTTCGCCATCGGCAGGTTCGAGAACATCGGGAAGGAGCTGGGGATCATCTGATCCCGTAACCTTTCAGCATGCGGCAGATGCGATAGGATAGCCACTCCCTGTCCTCCGTCCTGCCGGGCCTCCCCTCCTCCAGGTCCCAGAGGCCGTCGCCGCTCTGGTTGCCGACGAACCAGGAGATCCCCATGGCCACGTTGTCATCGTTCCCGTCATATCCCATACTGTGCAATATCTCCAGGGCGGTGAGCAGGTTGGGCCACCATCCCACGAACCTGGTCCAGTAGCGGGGTTCCTGGTAGGATCTGTAGTGGTCCGGCATGAAGAAGCTGCGCTTGAGCAGCTCGGCGGCCCCTCGGGCTCGCTGGTCGTTGCGGTAGCGGGGATGGGCGGCGAAGGCCCTCAGCACCATGTCGGTCCAGTTGTGCGAGGACGGGCAGCCGGGATCGGGAGGGATCGGCCTCTCGTTGCCGACGGTGGCCACGGATATCTCCTTCCAGCTCAGGCCCCTGGTCAGCACAGGGATTGTCCATCCACCGTCGTGCTGCCTCATTCTGAGAAGCCATTCCATCCCCCTCTCCACCCTGTCATCCTCCGCGTACCCCGCTCGGATGAGCAGGGAGAGCATTTCGCCGGTGTAGTAGGTGGCATATTGCCCCCCGATCATCCCCCGCAGGTCTCCCTCCTCCGTCTGGGTCGAAAATAGGTACTCGGCGGCCATGGCCACCTCGGGCACCTGCCTCCCCAGCCCATACCTGTGGACCAGACTCCGGAAGTTCTTGTAGGAGATGACCAATCTGGCGTGCTGGTCCGGGAGGTGGCCCTTGGGAGGGGGCCATGAGCCGTCGGCGCCTTGGGTCCGGAGGGATCGCCTCACCTCCCGGCATTCCAGGGCGGCCTTGGAGGTGTCCCGGTCCAAGTCCAACAGATGCTTCTCGACGAAGAGAGGAAGAATGCCGCCAGCGGAGAGAAGGCGGTCCGTGGGATCGATGGATAGCCGCCGCACGCGCTGCATGGTGCAGAATTCGCCGAACATGGCATAACTTTGACGTTCCTGTTGAAAGCAGGATGAGGGCCGGTGGCGGAACAGGCCATGCGGGCTGGACGAACACTCCATCGAAAGGTTATTTTTATACTAGTATCCATTATTAATTATCATAATTTTAGGCATATGGAATATCAATTAAAAATTTACTAGATGTTTGACTAATAAATTTATATAAAAACAACAAGCGTCTATTCAGTCCCCTTCAAACGGTTTCAGGTGAGATCACGATGGAAGCGAACGATAGCGGTGAGCCCGCATTATCTACCATGTTCAATGCCAAGTTCGAAGCCCACCAGGGCATGGCCGCGGAGCTTGAGGCGATGCGCATCCCTGACCTGAGGGTGGTGGCCGGAAGGGGGGAGATCGAGCTTTACTGCAGAGACCAGGCCGATGTTCCTCAGATGCTCAAGGACGTTCTCATACGCTACGTCCCGGACCTGGTCGTGCAGCCCTGCACCCCGGAGGCGGCTGTGGCTGCCCTGGGTTTCGCCAAGGCCCGCGGGCTGCCGGTCGTTCCCCGCGGGTCCGGGTCCTCCCCCTTCGGAGGATCCGTCCCGGTGAACGGAGGCATGGTCCTGGACGCCGGAAACCTGGACCGGGTGCTCTCCGTAGACAGGGAGAGGAAGCTGGTGAAGGTCCAGGGAGGATGCCGCTGGGCCGACGTGGACCACGTTCTCTCGCCGCACGGCCTCCGGCTGATGAGCTGCCCCTCCAGCCGGTTCTCGACCGTGGCCGGCTGGATCTCCGGAGGAGGATTGGGAGTCGGCTCGCTGGGCGGCGGGCACCTCAGGGACATAGTGATCTCGGTGAGGCTGGCCACCCCGGCGGGCCTGATCACCCTCCAGACGCCGCAGGAGGATTTCCTGGCGGTGTTCGGAAGCGAGGGACAGCTGGGCATCATCGTGGAGGCCACGCTGAGGGTCAAGGAGAAGGATGAGGGCTCTACGCCACATCTGCTGCTGTTCGGGGACCTCGACCATGCGGTGGACGCGGCAGAGCGTCTGCGCCGGCTCTCCCCTCTGCCGGAGGACCTTATCTACTTCTCACCTGGAAAGCTGAGGTACGCCAACAAGCTCCTGCACGGCGATCATTTCGGAGATGGGCATGCACTGCTGGTCACATCTGCGGACAGGACCTCGGAGAAGGCCCTCCGGGAACTGCTGGGCTCCATGGGAGTGGTTGAGGAGAAGAAGTATCAGGCCCGCCTGCTCTGGCATGAGCGCTACTTCCCGATGAAGCTCCGCCGCCTGGGCCCAGGCATGATGGGCGCGGAGGTCCTGGCGCCCATGGACCGGCTGAAGGACATCCTGCACCGGGCCGAGGATCTCTGCCGGGAGTTCGACCTGGACCCCCTGCTGGAGGTGCACTTCGTCCGCGGCAGGGAGTCGCTCCTGCTGTGCTATTACCTCACCGACCAGGTGAACCAGTCCGCTTACACCCTGGACGCCGCGAAGTCCATGGTGGTCACCTCCTCCCTGATCGGACTGGGGGCGAGGCCCTACTCCCTGGGGGTATGGAACAACTCCTTCGCCGACAGCTGGCCGGCGGAGGAGATGGACCGCCTCAGGAAGGCGAAGGACAAGTACGACCCGTCCGGCATCATGAACCCTGGGAAGTACTTCGCGCTCAGGGGCCGCCTGTTCGGTATGGCCGGGATGCTGTTCGGCCCGTCCGGGTCCGGGGCGGCGTTCGAGATGATGGCCAGGCTGCACTCGCCCCTGGGGGCGGCTTTCCGTTCCCTGTCTTCATTCTCCAGGAGGGCCATGGGCCCCAGGGAGCGCGATCCCCTCGTGCAGATGGCCAACCAATGCGCCATGTGCGGGGCCTGCGTGAGCGTCTGCCCCGCCTACGCCCTGACCATGGACGAGAGGGTCACCGCCCGCGGCAAGCTGCTGACCGCCAAGGCCCTGGTCGGCGGAAAGGAGATAACCAGGGAGCACGCCCACCGGACCTTCCTGTGCATGCGGTGCAAGGCCTGCGAGCAGGTCTGCCAGTCCAAACTGGAACTGATACTGGCGTACGAGGAGCTGGAAGCCCGCCTGGAAAGGCAGCACGGTAAGGACGGGGCGGAGATAGAGCGTTTCGTGCGCGCCGCCGAGGCAAGCCCCCGATACGAGGAGATGGTGGCCCGCGGACTGGTGCTCGGCGCCCCGAAGAACGCCATGGGAGGCGATCGCCGTGTATGAGAGGTATCACATCCACACCGAGGTGACGCCGGGAAGGCACAGGCCGGTCCCCCGGTTCCTGGTCCGCAGGGCTGACAACTGCATGAACTGCGGGAAGTGCGAGAGAGCATGCGTGTACAACGCGCATAAGCGGAGCGCGGAGGACCCCAGGAAGATGGCGGAACCGGACAGCACCCTGTGCAAGAACTGCTTCCGCTGCGTGGTGGAGTGCCCGCAGAGGGCCCTCTCCATCAGGGTGAACGAAGAGTACAAGGATCTCGGCCACGGCGTGTGGACCCCGGTGCGGGTGACCACCATGTGGAACGAGGCGGAGAACGCCAAGATCCCTGTGCTGGGCGCGGGGTACCGCGGCAACTTCTCCGGACCGGGCTTCGATGCCATGTGGACCGACATGTCCGAGATCGTTCGCCCCACCAGGGACGGCATCCATGGCCGGGAGTTCATATCCACCGCGGTGGACCTGGGGCGCAAGCCCGGGCTGCTCGCCTTCGACGGGGAGGGGCGGCTCGCTACGCCGTTGAGCGCCATCATCGACCTGCCGGTCCCGTTCCTGCTGGATGCCTCGCGCCTGGACGCGACTCCGGAGCAGCTCAAGGGATTGGCAGGCGCGGCCTCCGGGCTGGGAACGCTGCTGGTCCTGCCTTTGGACAGGGTTAGCGAACTCAGGGGTGCCGAGGCGCTCCTGGTTCCGGTGCTTTCCAAGCCTGACGACGCCAAGAATCTGCCCAAGGAGGTCAGGATGGCCGAGCTGCGCTGGTCCGAGGAATGGAGAGAATGGCTGAGGGCCGTTCGCTCCGAACGCCAGGACCTGGTGGTGGCCGTGCGGTTCGATCCGTCCTCGGTCCCCGATGCGGCGATCGAGCAAATGGCAAGGGAGGCCGACGTGCTGCACGTGCTCTTCGGCGAGAGCGGCATGGACGCCGGCGGGAGATACGCCCGGGACGCCATGCGCCAGCTGCACCGCCGCCTGGTGTCCGCCGGCCTGCGGGACGGCGTCACCATCATATCCTCCGGCGGCCTGGCCGCGGCGGAGATGGTGCCCAAAAGCATCATCTGCGGGGCTGATGCGGTCACCCTGGAGACGGCCTTGAAGGTGGGATTGGGCTGCCACGCCTGTCCGGAGTGCAGGGAAGGATGCTCCTCCAACGTGCGGAGCGCCCCGGCCGAGTTCGTGAGGCAGAGGGTGATCAACCTGTGCAGCGCCTGGAGGGACCAGATGCTGGAGATGCTGGGCGCCATGGGCATCCGCGAGGTGCGCCGCCTCAGGGGCGAGACCGGACGTGCGATATTCGAGGAGGATGCCCTGAGGGATGCCTTCAGCGGCATCGAGGGAGGTGCTGGTCATGACTGACGGCCATGAATGCGTGCCGGAGGCCTCGTGGATACCTTCGGTTAGGCTCAAGTTCGTTAATCGCTTCAGAGTGGAGAGGAAGGACTCCTGCATCTCCTGCGGGCTGTGCGAATCGCTCTGCCCCCATGGCGTCCACAGGCGCGTGGAAGGGCATGCCAAGGTGCTTCCGCCGTACGACCAGAGGTGCATCGGCCCTTCCTGCCAGAGCAACGCCTACTTCTGCGTCTCCCATTGCCCGACCGGATCGCTGAGCGTCCGGCCGAGCGAGACGTTCGGCGCCCTGGGGGACGTACGATGGACCACGGACATGATATTGGCCACCTGGAAGATGGCGGAGACCGGAGACATGCTCCCGTTGGACCATGCAGGCAACGTCGGAAGCTCCGGGGGCGGCTTCGACCGTCTCCATTTCAAACTGGGGAGCGTGCCGGAAAAGGTCGACTACGGCGAGTTCAGCACGGCCATCGAGCTCAATCGCCGGGAGGGGGAGCGCAGGCGCATATCCATCCCCGTCTACGGGGGCGGGATGTCCTACGGCTCGGTGTCGCTGCACACCATGGTCGCCAGGGCCAAGGCGGCCCAGGCCTGGGGCACCTACACCTGCACGGGCGAGGGCGGATATCCGGCCGAGCTCCTGCCCTATCAGAACAACGTAGTGACCCAGATCGCAACCGGCCTCTTCGGGGTAAAGGAGGAGACCATCATGCGGACGCCCATGGTGGAGTTCAAGTACGCCCAGGGGGCCAAGCCTGGACTGGGCGGCCATCTGCTTGGGGATAAGAACACCCCGCTGGTGGCCAAGATGAGGGAGGCCGTGCCGGGCACCTCGCTCTTCTCCCCCTTCCCGTTCCACAGCGTTTATTCCGTCGAAGACCACAAGAAGCACCTGGACTGGATAGCCTCCATCAATCCGAGGGCGCTGCTCTCGGTGAAGGTATCCACGCCCAACGACGTGGAGATGGTGGCCATCGGCTCGTACTACGCCGGGGCGCACATCGTCCATCTGGACGGGGGGTACGGCGGCACCGGGGCGGCGCCGGAGATAGCCAAGAAGAACATCGCCATGCCCATCGAGTACGCCATACCCAAGGTGCATCGCTTCCTGACCAACGAGGGGGTGAGGGAGAGCGTCACCCTGATCGCCAGCGGAGGGATGCGCACGGCCATGGATGTGGCCAAGGCCATAGCCCTGGGGGCGGACGGCGTGGTCATCGGGACCGCGGAGCTGGTGGCCCTGGGCTGCGTGCGATGCGGGAACTGCGAGTCCGGAAGGGGATGCCCGCGGGGGATCGCCACCACCGACCCGGTTCTCTATCTGCAGATGGACATCGACTGGGGCGCTCAGCGCCTGATAAACCTGTTCTCGGCCTGGCGGAAGCAGTGGTGCCATCTCCTGGCGGCGTTCGGCATGAAGGACATAACCGAACTGCGCGGCCGCACCGACCTGCTGATGTATGACGGAGAAAAGGAGGGGAGGGTATGAACGGTAACGCCGAGGCGATGATCGGATCGAGGGAATGGATGAAGGAATGCCGCCCCAAGCTGAACCGCTTGCAGATGGAGGCGGAAGGGGGATGCGGAGTGGTCGGCCTGGCCGCCTCCGTGGGGCTTCCCGGAAAGCATATCCTGGAACCGCTGGTCCAGATGCACAACCGAGGGAATGGGAAGGGGGGCGGGATCGCCGCCGTCGGGCTGGACCACGAGCAGATGGGCGTCCCCGAGAACGTGCTCAGGGACCACTATCTAGTCCAGGTGGCGTATGTCGACCCCTCGTCCAGGGGAAACCTGGAGAAGGTCATCGACGAGCGGTACGAGGTGCACACCCGCTATCAGGTGGCGGAGAGCGACGACCCGTTCGTGCTGGGCGCATTGCCTGTCCGCCCGCCGCAGGTGTGGCGCTACTTCTGCCGGGCCCGCCCGGAGAGACTGGCGGAGTTCATCGAGGACCGCGGATTGAGCGGCCTGCAGGCCAGGAGGGCCGAGGATGAGTTCGTCAACCAGACCAGCTTCGCCATCAATCACCGCTTCTACGTCAAGGAGGGAATGAAGGCCTTCGTCATGTCCCATGGCAGGGACATGATCATAATGAAGGTGGTCGGATACGCCGAGGATGTCATCAGGTTCTACAGACTTGAGGAGCTCACCGCCCACGTCTGGATCGGACATCAGAGATACCCCACCAAGGGCAGGGTGTGGCACCCGGGCGGCGCCCATCCCTTCATGGGCCTGGACGAGGGACTGGTCCATAACGGCGACTTCGCCAACTACCATTCGGTGAGCGAATACCTGGCGCAGAAGAATGTGGTGCCCCTGTTCCTGACGGACACCGAGGTATCGGTGCTCCTGTTCGACCTGCTGAACCGGACATACGGCTATCCGCTCGAATACATAATCGAAGCGTTGGCGCCCACCACCGAGAGGGACTTCCATGCCCTGCCGGAGGATAAGAGGAAGCTTTACCAGGCCATCCAAAGGACCCATATCCACGGCTCTCCGGACGGCCCCTGGTTCTTCATCATAGCCCGCAACCATTTTTACGAGGACAAGTTCCAGCTAATCGGCATCACCGACACGGCCATGCTGCGCCCCCAGGTGTTCGCCCTGGTGGAGGGGGAGGTGCAGATCGGCCTCATCGGCTCCGAGAAGCAGGCCATCGATTCCGCCCTGCGCTCGATATCCATGGACCATCCGTCCGTCCCCAGGCAGGCCGATGCGTACTGGAACGCCCGCGGGGGAAGCCACACGGACGGAGGGGCCTTCATCTTCGATCTGGTTAGGGACGGGGACGGAAGGAGGCTGAACGTCACCAACAAGTTCGGCGCGCGGGTGCGAATCGACCTTGCGTACGAGAGGAAGGAGGATGCCCTGCTCTCCCAACCCCTGGTGCCCGGCGGGACGGACCAGTTGCTGGACGGGGATGAGGCCGGGATGTTCGACCGCTTCCTGAAGGCCCTGCCGGACATGGACGCCGCGTCGTTCCGCAGGCTGATGCAGGCTGCGGCGGCCAAGGCCGGGGGTGGGGAGAGGGACAGGCGGGCCGTGCTCTCCCTGCTGACCCAGATGATAGACCGCCGCTACCCCGGCGGAAGGCTGAGACGCAGCCGCATCACCGACAAGGCTCTGGAGGCAGTCAACCTGGTGCTGAGGGCCGTGCCAAGGGCGCCGCTGACGGGCGACGGGTTCACCCTGGTCGACCGCTCCAACCGGACGGAGATTCCCGCCGGTGACGGCGGCGGGACCCTAGTCGCGGACTGCCGCGGCTTCCCGATGGAGGGCGAGGAGGGCGTCTCCTTCGTCATCAGGGAGGCGTTCGCCAAGGGGTGGCGCCACGTGGTGGTGATAGACTCCCATGGGCAGCGCTTCTTCGGCTGCGGGCTAGGCCAGGATTCCAAGGGGATGCGCATCGAGGCGTATGGCACCCCGGGAGACTATCTCGCATCTGGACTGTCCGGCGCCACCGTCGAGGTGCACGGCAACGCCCAGGACCAGCTCGGCCAGATATTCGCCTCCGGGAAGCTGGTGGTGCACGGGGACGTGGGGCAGACATTCATGTATGGAGCCAAGGGCGGGGAGGCCTACGTGATGGGCAACGCCGCCGGCCGCCCGCTCATCAATGCGGTGGGCAGGCCCAGGGTGGTCATAAACGGCACCTGCCTGGACTATCTGGCCGAATCTTTCATGGCCGGAGATCCTTTGAACGGAGGCGGGTTCGTGGTGCTGAACGGCATCACCTTCGACACGTCCGGGAGGCCGGTGGATCTACCCACCCCCTATCCGGGCAGCAACCTGTTCTCCCTGGCCTCCGGAGGGGCGATCTATGTCAGGGACCCGGAGCGGAAGGTTACCGCGGACCAGCTCAACGGCGGGCGCTTCGGCCGGATGACCGATGAGGACTGGGGGACCATCCTTCCGTACCTTCTGGAGAACGAGAGACTGTTCGGGGTGCCAGTGGAGGGATATCTGCTCAGGAGAGGGGAAAGGGCCGCCAGGCCGACAGAGGTGTATCGGAAGATCGAGCCCTCCTCGGCCAAGGGGGCGCCCGAGGAGGTCCTGGACGACGACATCTGAGGGAAAATCTATTGACCTTCGGCGGTCATGACGGGGCGGATGAGCGCAGCGGAAGGGAACGAGGGCTGGATGGACCGGCTCATGTTCGAGCACATCAGCCCCACCCAGGCGGCCGTGGAGTTCTTCTACGGGTTGCTCATGGCCATGACCCTCAGCAACACCCTGCGCCTGGCCCTGCTGGGCAGCTCCGCGGCCGAGGTGGTGTTCGTGGTCTCCGTGGCCATCTTCGGATGCAACCTGGCCTGGGGCATCGCCGACGGAGCGGTCAGCGTGCTGACGTCGCACTTTCAGAACATGTACTACTACCGCAAGGTGAAGCAGATCAAGGATGGGAAGGACAGTGATGCCGCCCGGGAGCTGGCCTCTGAAGTGCTGTCGGAGGCGCTCACCGAGATACAGGAGGACATCCTTGACGAGGAGACCCGGAGGCGGATGGCCGATGTCGCGATACAGGCGATCAGGCGCAAGGACATCGTCAGGCCAACCCTGGGTCGCTCGCAGTGGATGGCCGCCACATGGTGCATCGTGCTCAGCGTTGCCGCGGCCCTGCCCTTCATCCTCATCTACCAGCTCACCCCCTTCCTCAACCTGAACTCGGTAACTCTGATGGCCAACATCGCCGGGGCGGCGATGCTCTTCTTCCTGGGGCGGTTCCTTGACCGCCGGTTGGGGGACGGGAGCGGGCGCACCGGGGTGGTGATGGTCGGCCTGGGCATGCTCATGCTGGTGATGATAGTCGCCCTGGGGGGGTAGGGGAAGTTATTTCTCCGCGCAGGTCAAAGTGCTATTGAGGTGCGCAACATGTTCGCCTACAACCTCTTGGTGACCTTTCATGGCAACCAGAAAGGCCACTCCGAGACAGAAGTCAGAGAGCGCATGAAGGAACTGGGAGCATACGTGGAGCGGCTGGAGACCTGCGAGGTGGAAGGGGTTTTCCTTATCCAGGCCGGAGGGGACTCCAAGGTGCTCGTCTCCCAGCTGAAGCGCCTGTGCCATGAGGACCCGGTGGGGTTCCAGTACACCCACCACTGGGTCCCCATCGAGAGATGGGTGCCTTCGGATAGGGAGGAGATCAGGAAGAACGCGATGGAGCTTGGCAAGGGCATCGGCGAACACGAGACGTGGATGATGCATCTGCACAAGCGCCATCTGCCGGAGCATTATGACGACCTGATCGCCTATCTGACCGAACCGCTGAACCGCGGCAGGGTGGACCTCTCCGATCCGGACAGGATACTGGCCGTGGAGATACTTGGCAAGAGCACGGGCATGTCGCTGCTGAACCGGCACGAGCTGCTGGATGTGAACAGGGTCAGGGTGGAGTCCGGGCACGGAAAGGTATGAGCTTCCGGACCTTGGGACCGGTCACAGCGATAGCTTTGTTCCGCAAGGCATGTCCGATCATTTGAGCTTGCTTTCTTATTCCGATGATACGTTTGAGCATGCGCATTATTATTGATTAGACAAAATCCGCAATGCAACCATCCATGAAATTAATATTATGTGATTATAAAATTAGATGGAGATACCGCAATCTATAATAAATAAAAAAAATTCTCCCGCTTCTCATGGTATCCCCACAAGTAGAGAAGCTGTTCACCGCCCTGGTGAAGGCCGGAGCGACCGCCGAGGACAAGGCCGTGAGCGCCGAGAAGGCCACCTCCCTGTCCAAACTGCCCAAGGCGCAGTGCATGAACGCCATCCAGGAACTGAAGAAGATCGGTGCGCTCAAGGACAAGAAGAACAACAACTCCGTCTACTATTATCTGATAAAAACTTCGCTGTGAGCATTCCCGGGGATGCCTGGCATCCCTCGGGATGCCCCCTACAAATCATTTACATCCGCATCATGTTCTAGATCGTTCTCACCAAAGGTTGTCGAAAGGTTCATCAGATGCACCCGCCATGCCATGTTCCGTCATGGACGCTGTCGAGACTGCCGCAAGGAACGCCAAGGAGGCATCGTACCGACTGCAGAGCCTGACCCAGGTGGTCAGGAACGAGGCGCTGCAAGAAATCGCCGCCGCCCTGCAGGAGCACGCTGACGAGATAATCAAGGCCAACCAGGCCGATGTCAGGGAGGCGGAGAAGGCGGGCCTGCCCAAGGTCCTCATAAAACGTCTGGGCTACGATCGTTCGAAGATAGCCGAGTCGGTGGAGTCGCTGCGCTCCCTGATCAGGCAGGAGGACCCCATCGGGAAGCTGGTGTCCAGCACCGAGCTGGATTCCGGGCTCGTTCTGGACAGGGTGACCTGTCCCATAGGCGTCATCGGGGTGATATTCGAGGCGAGGCCGGAGGCCCTGGTGCAGATATCGTCCCTGTGCCTCAAGTCCGGCAACGCCGTGATCCTCAAGGGAGGCTCTGAGGCGCACCGGACGAACGAGATCTTGGCCAGGACCATCGCCAAGGCGGTGACCGACCTGGACGAGCGATTCGTCTCCGCCGTTCAGCTGCTGTCGACAAGAGAGGAGATCAACAGGCTGCTGGCCATGGACCAGTTCGTCGACCTCATCATCCCCCGCGGCTCGAACCAGCTGGTCCGTTTCATAAAGGAGCATACCAAGATACCGGTGCTGGGGCATGCCGATGGCATCTGCCACACATATGTGGACGAGTCGGCCGACCTGGACATGGCCATGCGGGTCTGCTTCGACGCCAAGGTCCAGTATCCCGCGGTATGCAATGCCATGGAGACCCTGTTGGTCCATGAGAACGTGGCGCTTACATTCATACCGGCCATGGCCGAGCGGTTCCATAATGCCGGGGTCGAGCTTCGCGGTGACCAGGGATCGTGCTCACTGGCGGAGATGAAGGAGGCCATCGAGGAGGACTGGGGTACCGAGTACAACGATCTGGTGCTCTCGGTGAAGATCGTCTCCTCCCTGGAGGAGGCGGTGCAGCACATCAACCGTTACGGTTCGCATCACAGCGACGCCATAATCGCCTCCGACGAACGCATGGCACAACGATTCATGGACGAGGTCGATTCATCATCGGTGATGTGGAACTGCTCGACCCGGTTCGCGGACGGCTTCCGCTACGGGCTGGGGGCGGAGGTGGGGATAAGCACCAACAAGACCCACGCCCGCGGACCGGTGGGGCTGGAAGGCCTGACAATCTACAAATATCGCCTGAGAGGCTCCGGCCATGTCGTCTCCGAATATGTGGGCGACGGCGCCAAGCGGTTCACCCACAGGAAGATCCTATGAGGGACATCAGCGTCACCCGGGCGGTCATAAAGATCGGCACAAACACCATCTGCGACGAGGACGGGCAGGTGGACTCCGAGTACCTGGACGGAATCGCCCGCCAGGTGGTGGAGCTGGAAAGGATGGGCATCCAATCTATCATCGTCACCTCCGGGGCCATCGGTTCCGGGAGCAGCGAGCTGGGACTGGACGATGTTCAGAAGGACATACCGCACAAGCAGGCCTGCGCGGCCGTAGGCCAAGCCGCCCTGATGCTCACCTACCGGGAGGTGTTCGCCCGCCACGAAAGGTCCGTGGGGCAGCTTTTGCTGACCTACGACGCCTTCTCGGACCGAAAGGTGTACCTCAACCTGAGGAAGACGGTCGACGCCCTGTTCGAGCTGGGGGTCATACCGATCGTCAACGAGAACGATGTCATATCCACGGACGAGATCGGGGCGACCTTCGGAGACAACGACAAGCTCTCCGCGCTGGTCGCCAGCAAGGTGGACGCTGACCTTTTATTGCTGCTCACGGACGTTGACGGCCTTTACGACCGCAACCCGGAGACGGACAAGGACGCGCGGTTCATAGACACGGTCGATGAGATAACCAAGGACATCGAGATGATGGCCGGGGGCGGGACCAGCGGCCGATCCAAGGGTGGCATGAAGACCAAGATAAACGCCGCCCGGATAGCTATGGGGGCCGGATGTAATACGGTCATCGCCAACGGCAGGACCGAGGATGTGATCGTCCGCGTGGTGCGCGGCGAGCACGTGGGAACGTTCTTTTCCGCCAAGGCGCTGTACAGCAACCGGGAGCGATGGATACTGTACGCCAGCCCAAGGGGCAAGATCTCGGTCGATGCTGGGGCGGAGGAGGCTCTGCGGGACGGCGGCAGCCTGCTTCCCTGCGGGATAGTGTCCGTGGAAGGCCGCTTCAAGGAGGGGGACGTGGTTCGCCTGGGCACCTTCGCCAAGGGCGTTGTGAATTTCCCCTCGGGCGAGATAATGCAGCTCAAGGCGGAATGCGAGAGGGAGAAGAAGAGGGGCAACGGAAAGGTCCACAACGATTCAGTCGTCATGGACCATTGCAACATCGTGTTCCACGAATGAGGTCGCTCATCGCCGAGGAGTAAGCTTTACCGGTCGTTCCACCCATATTCCGCACATGGAGGCGGGGAAGCTTCTGTCCAAGTGGTGGTTCGTCGCCCTATTGTCCTTGGGGATCGGCGTGCCATCCGGGTTCCTTGTCATCGATGAGGTCTTCAGCGGTATCGTGGCCCCGTACGTAGGAACGTCCTCCTTCGACCTGATGAGGAACGCCCCCCTGGTTCTCTCCTTGAGCGGTTACTTCGTTCTGCTAATAAGCGCGCTGTTGACCATGGCCCCCCGGCATTCGATCGGCAACGGACCTCCAGGCACTGAGGCGTTCAAGATGGAGGGCTGCGAGGTCTTGGTGAGAAATGATTCGTACGACATCAGGGTGGCCAAGTACTCCGTTATCAGGGTGTACAAGACCGATGGGACGTTCCGATGCCTGCCAACGTCCACCGGCCTTTGGGCGATCGCCCTCCTCTCCCTGGGGCCGCCGTTCGTATTGTTCGCCTTTTTATTTCTCCTTTACAGCAACGATGGATGCTGGAGAGCGGTGGAGGACCTGACATGGGAGGAGGAGAAGGACCGGGTGGAAGAAGAGAATGGCATCGATGAGCTGATGAAGGACAGCCTGCTGAGCGCCTATGCGTTGGCCAGGGAGGCGGCGGACATCCGAAGGGCGTCCTTCCAGGACCATGCCATCATATTGGTGGCATTTTCCCTGCTGGCCTGGGCGGCCCTCGTGGCGCTCAGCGCCCCCGTGATAGTTGACCATGGTCCGCCCTGGCGGTTTTCCATGGGGACCGCGGCCATTGCCGCCGTTGCCTTCTCCGGCCTTCTTATCCTAAGGCGGCGGAGCAGGAGGCTGGCGGCCAAGGAGAAGGAATGGGCTGAAAGGCTTTATTCCGCCATGGAAGGGATTGGGGCGGGAAGCTCGCCGGTCGTGATCCTCCTGGACGCCTGCCGTGAGGTGCCGGGATGGCTATCCCTGCATAGGAAGGGGATATGGACCAGGGAACCTCAAAAGACGCTTCTGTCGTTCATCCTGATGGTCGCCGGATCGAGCGGACTGATGCAATACGGTTCCATCTGGTGGGGGTTCGTTCCATTGTCCATCGGTCTCCTGGCCATCGGATTTTCGATCTTCCTGCACATGGCCATCACCGCCGGGACCGAGACCAGGGAGCTGGCGAGCGAATGGGAGGAACGCATGCAGGAGATGGGCTCGCTCCTCGAACCTGGTGGGAGGCGCTGAGTTCCATGGACCGCCCGGACCTCTACGTGGTGGCCAGGATACTCGAGCGCCTCTGGCGGGAGAGCGAGCCAATGCTTCGCACCAGACTGCAGGTGGCGGTGGGGACCAACTTCGACGTCCTAACGAAATACCTGGATTGGATGTGCGAGAGGGGATTGGTGGCCTTCGTGGTGAACGATGGCCATCAGAAGGTCCTGCTCACGGATGAGGGGAAGGACTCATACCGCAGACTGGTCTGCTGGATAAACGAAACGGTCCATGGCCGGTTCAGATGATACGTGCTACGCCGACCGGAAGGTCAGTTCGAAGCACGCCCCGCCGCGGGGATCGTTGCTGGCCCTTATGCTCCCACCGTACCGCTGCATGGTCCTCATGACCAGGTAAAGTCCTAGACCGGTCCCGCGGGATTCGCCGAAGGCGACGCCTTCCATGAACACCCTGGGCAGGAACTCCTCCTTGATGCCGATCCCGTCATCCCTCACCAGCAGCACGGTCCGGTCCGCGGAGGGGACTATGGTCAGCTCCATCCTCTCCGCCTTGCCATGGCGCTTGGCGTTCCTGGCCAGATTTTCGATTATGGCCGTCAGGGCGGGATCGGCCAGCACCTTTCCCTCCCCCGTGATCGTGTATGGCAGGTCCAGGCATCTCATCGCCCTGTCGACCGACTCGCGAAGGTCGGTCACCGCCATCTCGGTCCGGGAGAACAGGAATTGGTCGAGCTCCCTCATCTGGACTATGATGTTCTGCATCCGCTGCAGGGACCCTTGCGCCCGCAGCAGGTCCCTCTCCCGGTTGTTGACCTTGTACAGGTCCAGGGAGGAGCTGATGACCAGCAGTTCGTTGGCGATGTCGTGCCTGAGGATCTTGTTGGCCACACCCAGCGATTCCGACAGACTCTCCAACCGGCCCTGGGAATCCCGCAGCTGCTGCAGAAGCCGTATGTTCGAGAAGGCGATCTCCAATGCGTCCGGGATGATGAGGAGCACGGACAGACCCTCGTTCAGCGACCGGGGATCGTTAACTTCGTCCGCGCACAGCGTCCCGATGCGCACCCCCTTCTCCTTTATGGAGAGGGCGAAACCCCTCTTGGAGGGGAGCAGCTTGACTATCTGATTTGGCAGAAGGTGCGCTCCGGCCGTCCAGGGACCGCAGTCGCCCAGACGGCGTTCCCCGCCCTCCGGGAGATAGCATATCGAGCGGGGCTGGAAAATGCCGGCCACCGTGTCCATGACCGCCATCACGGCCGATTCCCGGTCCTCGCACGCCTGCAGGGTATGCAACATATCCAGCAGCTGGGTTCGGCTGCGGTCGAGGTCTTGATCATCGCTCATTATTAGCCAACTTTCCATTTCTTTTGGGCTATAAAACCGTTACATGTTCATTCAGCCTTTTGATATTCAGAGAGGGGGGACTGCGATCTCGGTCACCCGGTCCAAGAGCGGTCGATGCACTTCGGCGATGTCGCAACGGATGTGTTTGAGAGGTCAAAAGGACAGGTAAAGGTCAGCTCCGACCGCCGGACCTCGCGGCCGGCCTCATAAGCATGGCCGCACTTGGCCCGCGCGGCAGCTCGCGCAGCCAGAGGCGGATCGAGAATGACCATCGGGCGCTGGCGGCAGGGGAGATGAGGGACCTCATCTCATGAGGTCGTTGAGAAGGTCGTGAACCAGCCATACGTCCATGGGACCCACCAGCCCATCCTGCTTCTTCGGGCCCTCGGTGCCCAGAGGAAGCCTCTGGCTGACCCCGTTTATCGGCGGGTCCGATCGTATGAGGGAGCGGGTGACACCCCCCAGCTGATACTCCTCGAAGAAATAGTCCAGCATCTCCGGGTCGGGGATTATGGCCTGGCCGACACGGGGATGTCGGGGCCGCAGAATTCTGACCAGCAGAGAGGACATGCGCTTAGGGACACGACCGAGCGTATTTTAACGTATCGTCCACGCCTCGGCATTAACGCGGAGATCAGGGCCCGGAGCTGCCGCGGACGATCCTGCGCATCGCCTCGCTCTCCTTGAAAAGGGCGGGCAGCATTCCCTTGTCCAGGCGGCTCACCGTCGGCAGTCGGCCCGGAAAGGTGCGTATGAACTCCCGCAGCAGGTATTCATGCACCGCCCCGTTGCCCCGGAGCCCTTCTCCGGACCAGTCCTCCAGGGCCTCCAGCACCCCATCCCGGCCGCCGCGGTAGAACAGCTCGGCCAGTATGGAGGTGACTATGGCGTTCTCGGAGACCACCCCCACCTCCGCCTCCCGCAGGGCAGGCAAGCTGCCGTTGAAGGCCACTGAGAGCCCGCCGCTTCTCCTGACCACCTGCAGCACCCGGGCATCCGTCTCCCCGTCTCCCACGTACATGCAGTCCTCCAGGGGGACGCTCATCCGCTTGCATATCTCCACGACCGAAGTGGCCTTTTCGTCCCCGCCCACCGGGTTCACCTGGCTGACCAGCTGGTAGGATGACAGGTCGGTGATCTCGGTCCAGAATATCTCATCAAGGCGGCGCAGGACCAGCCGGTCGTCCGGGCCCAGGTCTCTGACGCTGCTGGCACCCTCCGGAACCTCCAGGAGCGGGAGCCGCACGATCTCCCGGGCCAGGTTGCGCAGAGTCTCCGTCTCCCAGTCCTCGATGTCCAGCATGTCCATGCTCAGGCGGGTGCAGAAGGTGTTCTCGAAAGGGAACCCGATCTGGTCGCAGGCCGCGCCGACGTAATGTTCGTAGCTGGTGCTGACGATGAAGCTGGACATCAGCTCCTGCACGAACCGCATGGCCTTGTCCGCCCCGGGCACGATGCGCATACTCTCCCTGGAGAAGCGGAGCAGCGACGAATCGGTCGTCCCGTACGCCTTGAGGAACGGGAGGATCAGCCTCAAGGTGTCCCCCGGCTTGACACCCTCCTTGCGGGATATGCTGGACAGCACCCCCTCATATCTCCTGACCGCCTCGAACAGCCTGCCGCCGTCCTCCACGATGGCCGCGGTGAGCTCACGGGCATTGTCATTGGCGGTGACCGGCCCCTGCAGGTCGGAGATCAGGACCTTCCCCTCGAAGGGGAACGCCTCGTCCAAGATATCGAACTCCGTTCAGCTCACCTCCATCAGCGTCGGCATAACGGAAGGTCCCCTTATCTAGGTAACGATTACTCCTCAGATATCGAAAACGACGCGGACCAGAGGCCGAACGGGATCGACCAGCATCATGTGGTACGTTACGGCCTTGATCTCCTTCTTGGGATCGTGCCTCCGGGCATCGTACTTCTCCCCCCTTGCATGGCAGCGCACCTCGCCGCCGGCGAAGGTGACGGAGAACTCGGAGAACAGCATTCCGGTGACATCGAAGACGAAAAGCATCTCCGATAGAAAGTTATAGAGCATCGATTCGTGGTCGTGCCCCTCGACCACGATTTGCCTCTCCTCCCGCGCCCGCACCTTCGCAGCATCCACCATCTGGTCCGTGAGGGCGTAGGCGGCGTTGGCGAAACATTCCTCCAGCGAAGCGCCGAATGCCTCCACCATCACGTCCGCGGTGTGGTCCAGGGTGCGATATCTCATGGCCATGTCATCCACTCCAATCTATATCATCCTCTTCACCCTGAGATCTCGATCCTGAGACGGGGCACGTGCATTATTAAGATGCGGCAATGCGATCGGTCAATCGCCATGCCCTCATACCTGAACATAAGACCGTTGGAGGTTTTGGTGGTCGATGACGAACCTGGGATACTTCAGATCAGCAAGGAGTTCCTTGAGACGTTCCATGGAATGAGGGTGACCATCATCAACGACGGCCACGAGGCCTTGGCCGCCCTGGCGGCGAAGGAATACGATGCAGTGGTATCCGACTATCAGATGCCGGTCATGGACGGGTTGCAGCTTCTGAAGGAGGTCCGGGCCCGGGGCCACAACATCCCCTTCATCCTCTTCACCGGAAGAGGCCGGGAGGAGGTGGCCATGGAAGCTTTGAACAACGGTGCCGATTTCTATGTCCAGAAGGGCGGGGACGCGGCGTCCCAATACCTGGACCTCGCCCACAAGGTCAGGAAGGCGGCAGGGGAGAGGGAGAAGGAAAGGAAGCTGAGGATGGAGAACCTCAGACTGGACAAGCTGCTGGAACTGTACAGGATGGAGGACCGTTCCGAAGGATCGCTCTTCCGATATGCCCTCCGGTCCGCCCTGGAGCTGAGCGATGCGAGCTTCGGCTTCCTGGGGCGGATTGACGAAAGGGCGGGCACCATGTCCCTTATCTGCACCATCGGGGCGGGAACGCCGATGGAGGACCCGTCATCCCCTCCCAAAATGAACGTTGCCAATGGACCCTGGACCGAGGCGGTCCGGACCAGGAAGGCGTACGTTCTGAACGATGCGCGCGGACGGTCGGACACGGAGCTGAGCTGCCCGAACATGGGAAGCATGAACAACATCATGATCGTCCCCCTTCTGGACGATGACCAGGTCGTGCTGGCCCTCGGCGTGGGAGACAACTCGAACGGATTCGATGATTCCGATGTCATGCAGGTGTCCCTGCTTCTGAACGGGGTATGGGAGATCGTTAAGAGGAGGAGGACGGAGGAGAGCCTCTGCCTGAGCAACATGGAACTGGTGTCGAACCAGGACCGCCTCATGGACGTGGAGAACAAGTTCCAGACCATTTTCGAACGCTCCCAGGACGGAATGGCCCTCATGGGCGAGAGGTTCCGCGAGGCCAACACCCGCTGGGGCGATATGCTAGGCTATTCGCATGAGGAGCTTATCGGGATGAGACCCTGGGAGGTGTCTCCGCCCAAGCAGCCGAACGGGGGGGACTCGGAGAAGCTGGCAAAGGCGCACATCTCCAAGGCCATGAAGGACATCATGGACCACTTTGAATGGACCCACATCACCAAGGACGGGCGGACACTGGAATGCGATGTCATACTGCAGAAGATGACCTCCAAGGGCGAGGACCTCCTGATGGCCACCATCCGCGACATCAGCCGGGAGAAGAGGGACGCACAGGTCATGGAGTTCATGTATCGCATCTCCGAGGCCGTGCAGACCGACAAGGACCGCCGGGAGCTGTTCGCCAACATATACGATTCCCTCGCCAGCCTGCTTTCGGTGGACAGCTTCTACGTCGCCTTCCGGGAGGGGGACGAACTGGAGTTCCCGTTCTATGTCGACCATGGGGACTGGAAGGATGTGGCTTCCAGGAAATGCGAAATGGGGGTCACCGAGCATGTTCTGGACGCTGGCCAACCGATCCTCCTGGACCGGAGTATGTTGGAGACGCTGATGGAGGCCGGGAAGATCTCCCAAGTCGGGGAGCCGTCCGAGGAGTTCATGGGAGTGCCCCTGAGCGTCAAAGGCCGGACCGTTGGTATACTGGCGGTACAGAGATACGAGGCGCCTTGCCGCTTCCGCCAGGAGGACCTCGACCTTCTTACCTTCCTGTCGGAGCAGGTCTCCCTGGCCCTGGAAAGGATGGAGATAAGGAAGGAGTCCATGGCCGCCCACTCCCTGCTCAAGGGAACCGTGGATTCCATACCGATCGGGATACTGGTGACGGACGAGCGGAACCGCGTCCTCATGGCCAACCGGCCATTGCGGGAGAGGATCGGCAGCCTGGAAGGTCATGATATCATTGATCAGCTTGATGTTCTGACCCGCTTCGCCGCGGACGATGAGTGGAGGTCGTTCCTTGATATCGATCTGAAGGCTGACCCGGGGACCATCACCAAGACCATAGGATCCAAGGACGGGCGGTCGTTCGAGGTCATCCGGTCGCCGTACATGGTGGAGGGCAGGATAGCGGGAAGCATCCTCACCATCAATGATGTGACCGAGGTCCGTGAAATCGCCAAGGGACTGCAGGAGAGCGAGGCGAGCCTGAGGGCCATCCTGACCGCCGCCCCGGTAGGGATGTGCGTACTCAAGGACCGGCGCTTCCAGAGGACGAATGAAAGGCTGCTCGAAATGCTGGGATACGAAAAGCATGAGCTCCAGGGCAAGACCACAGCCATGCTCTATGAGAGCGATCATGAGTTCGAGAGGATAGGCCGGGAACTGACCGACGCGGACCCGGGGAACAGGGTGAGGTGGACCAAGACCCGGTGGAGGAGGAGGGACGGCAGCTTCATCGACCTGCTGATGAGCGTATCCGTCTTCACCCCGGGCCGGCCGGAGAACGGTTATGTGGTCACTTTGACGGACCTGACGGAGATAGAGGAGGCCCGCCGCAAGCTGCAGGACCGCCTGGAGATGGAGGCCGTCCTGGCCTCGGTGTCCCGCCTCTTCTCTGACATGGACATCGCGAACCATTACCAGGTGCTGGAGAAGGCCCTGGGAGCGATCGGCGCTTACGAAGGTGCCGACAGGGCCTATCTTTTCGAGATAGACCCGGTGTCGGGGCTGGGAAGCAACACGGTGGAATGGGTGGCCGAGGGGGCCCGAGGCTACAAGGAGGAGATGCAGGGGCTGAGCACGGAGGATCACCCCTGGTGGATGAAAATGCTGCGCGAGCAGGGCACCATCACCATACCCGATGTCTCGAAGATGCCGCCGGAAGCCTCGAAGGAAAGGGCCATAATGGAGGCGCAGGGATCGAGCAGCGCGGCCATCGCCGCGTTGACGGTGGACAGAGAGCTGGTAGGTTTCCTGGGCTTCGATTTCTCCAAGGGCGATCACCGTTCCATGGAAAGGGACCTGTATCTCCTGCGGTTCATCGGCGACATGTTCTCCAGCGCGCTCTCCAGATGGGCCAAGGAGAAGGAGATCCGCCAGGAGCAGGAGAAGCTGGTGAACGCCCTCAACGGGGCGCCGATGGGTGCCATGGTCTTCGAGAAGGAGGGCGGCGCGCTCAGCCTTACCTATTTCAACGAGGAGGCCGGGGTAATGCTGGGAGAGCATGCGATGGACTTCCTGGGGCGCCTGCCGGAGGAGACCATGCCCTTCCTGGGGGAGGAGGCCGTCGACCGCCTTCTGGTGAACGCCACCGAAGGGATATGGACGGCCGGCGGCAGGGAGTTCCAGGACCCCCGCTCCGGCGAGCTGTATCAGATATGGACGTCGATGCTGGACAGGGACCATCTGGTGGTGTTCCTGCTCAATGTCACGGACCTTCGCAACCTTGACCAGCGCCTCATCCTGGCGAACAACAAGCTCACCTTGGTCACCCGGCTGGCCACCCATGATGTTCGGAACAAGGCCATGGCCGTGAGCGCCAACCTCGACCTGCTCTCCCTGAAGTTCAAGGACGAGGGCGTGGCGAGATACATCGAGAATGCCAACAAGGGATTGCGGGACCTGCAGGAGATCACCGACCGCCTGCACGGCTACCTCTCCATTGGCATCGGACATCTGGGATGGACCGATCTGGAGGAATCGGTGCGGGTGGCCATGGGATATATGGACCGGACGGACCAGATGCTGCCGGCGGTGGAGGTCGGGGAGGAGGTCAAGGCGTACGAGGTCCAGGCCGATGAGCTTCTGCCCACGCTCCTCCACAACCTCCTCTGCAACTCCATAAAGCACGGGGGCGGGGTGACCAGTATACGCCTGGGGGCGCACATCAGGGAAGGAGCCCTCTGGCTGATCTATGAGGACGACGGCGTGGGGATACCCGAGGAGGTCAGGGACTGCCTCTTCGACTTCACCCTGAACGGGCGCCGGCAGGGCCATGGGCTGAACTTCATCAAGGAGACCCTGGAAATGTACGGGATGCGCATCGAGCTTGACCGCACGTACGACAAGGGCGCCCGGTTCCTGCTCAGGGTGCCCCAGGGACAGTTCCGGAGGAAGGCCAAGGCATAACTGGCAATCGTAGGAGCCTAACGGTTATATCGTTGTTCGGCGTTCCTCACGTCGATGCGACTCCTCATCATCGGCAGCGGGGCCATCGGCACCACACTGGCTGAGGCCATTCAGGACATGGACGAGTTCGATATCTTCTACATCACCGACAAGAACGAGGACCGGGCGAAGAAGATCGCCGCCCGGTGCAGGAAAGCCAAGTTCATATCCCCCACCGACGAGAGCATCAAGGCCCATCTGAAGAACGTCGACCTGGTCGTGGAGGCGGCATCGCAGGAGGCCGTACAGCACTATGTGCCCATCGTGCTGGGTATGGGAGTGGACGTCCTGGTGATGAGCGTCGGAGCCTTTGCTGACGATGAGACTAGGGAAAGGTGCTTCAACGTGGCCAAGCGCAAGGGCGGCCGCCTGTACGTGCCGTCCGGGGCCATCTGCGGCACGGACGGGCTGCATTCCGCCTCCGCCGATGTCATACACAGCGTCGAGCTGACGTCCACCAAGGGGCCGAAGAGCTTCCAGGACAACGAGTACCTGAGGTCCATGGGCATCGATGTAAACTCGCTGAAGAAGAAGACCGTGATCTTCGAGGGGCCGGCCAGGGAGGCCGTTCAGCACTTCCCGAAGAACGTGAACGTTTCAGCCACCATCTCCCTCATCGGCATGGGCCTGGACAAGACCATGGTCAAGCTGGTCTGCGATCCCATGTGCGACTGCAACACCCACCGCCTGGAGGTCAGGGGGGAGTTCGGGCACATCGTCTGCGAGACGGACAACCTGCCGTTCCCGTCCAATCCGGCCACCAGCTATCTGGCGGCCTTGTCGGCCATAGCCGCGATAAGGCGCATAGCCGGCAACGTTTGGATAGGCATCTAGGGATTTCCTAAATACCGCCGATTCCCTTTCGGCCTTCGTGATAGGGATGAAGGAGCGAGTGAAGAGGATATTCTCCAACTGCCCGGGCGACCTGGACGCCATCGTGATAATGAACGGCGAGGAACCGCTGCTGGACGTTGCGTTTCCTTATGTCACCGGCACCCGGGCCGGACTTTTCGAGGGATGCCTCGGCATCATTACGCCCGATGGCCGCTCGACCCTGATCACTTCCGCGTTGGAGGAGACCTCCGCCCGCGGGGGCAAGGCCGATGTGATGACGTTCCGAACGGCCCAGGAACGCAAGGATATAGCCGGCGGAATCATGAGGGACTTCCGCAAGGTGGGGATAAACGGGCTGGGGATCGTCCATTCCAACTACCTTGAGGTTCAGAGGCTGGCTCCCGGCGCCGAACTGGTGGACGTGAGCCGGGGACTGGAGGCCTCCAGGCTCATCAAGGACCGTGAGGAGGCGGGGAGGATGCGCCGGGCCTGCCGGATCGCCTCCCGGGTGGCGGACGAAATACCGGGACTGCTGTTGGAAGGGATGAAGGAGTATGAGATGGCCGCCGAGCTCAACTATCGCATGACCAGGATGGGAGCCTCTGGACCGGCCTTCGGCACCAACGCATCTTTCGGGGCCAGCTCCGCCGAGCCGCACCATGAGGCGGAGGACGTTTCCCTCAGAAAGGGGGATACCGCCCTGTTTGACTTCGGATGCAAGGTGGAAGGTTACTGCTCGGACATAACCCGCACCTTCTTCTTCGGTCCGCCGAAGGACTGGCAGAGGCGGATGTACGAGGTGGTCACGGAGGCGCAGCAGGCCGCTCTGAACGTGATAAGGGCAGGGGTGAACGGAAAGGACGCCGATGCCGCGGCCAGGGCGGTCATCGACGCCAGCGAGTTCAAGGGGTTGATGGTCCATTCCACCGGCCATGGCCTCGGCCTCTCGGTACATGACGGGGGGCGTATGGCCCCGAACCACGACTTCCCGCTCCAGGCCGGCATGGTGCTGACCGTGGAGCCGGGCGTCTACATACGGGGGCAGGGCGGCGTTCGCATCGAGGACGATGTGCTGATCACCGAGGACGGCTACGAGATGCTGACCGATGCGGACAAGCGGTTGATGGTGATACAATGATGGACGAGCTTGAGATGGCCGTGGAGAGGATGAGGGCCGAGGGAGCGGACTTCTGCGATGCCCGCTACCAGACCATCACCACCAATGGGATTGCGGTGGTGGACTCCGCCGTCCGGCGGATCTCTGAGGACCGCATTAGGGGGGTGTGCCTGAGGGCCAGGAAGAAGGGGTCCTGGGGCTACGCCACGACGGTCGATCCCTCCAAGGACATGGTCCTGGAGGCAGCGGTGAGGGCGGCACGGAACGCCCTGGCCGGGAACGCTTTGGGCAAGCAAATTCCAGACACCGGCGAGGCCAAGGCCGAGCTTAAGGCCGAGGTGAAGTTCCATCCTTCCCAGGTTCCCATGGATGAGAAGGTGCAGGCGGTGCTGGACATGGACCGGGCGCAGAAGGTGGATTCCCGTATCGTCAACACCAACTCCGTGCTGCGCGAGGAGGTCCGGCAGAACTCCCTGGTCAACAGCCATGGACGGCAGCTCAGCTGGGAGGAGGTTCGGACGACCATCATGGTTCAGGCCGTGGCCTCCGAGGCCGGGCGAACCGAGTTCTTCTACGACATCAGAGGGGGAGGCCTGGGCTACGAGGTGGTCAAGGACACGGACCTGGAGTCGTTCGGAAGGGAGGTGGGTAAGGAATCACTGAAGATGCTGTCCGCCGAGAAAGCGCCGTCGGGACTGCTCACCTGCATCACCGATCCCGCCATCTCCGGGCTTTTGGCTCACGAGGTCATGGGGCACGCCTCGGAGGCGGACGAGATCGTGAAGCGGCGGTCGTTCCTCACCGACATGGTGGGGAAGCAGGTAGGATCGCCGCTGATAACCATGGTCGATGACGGCACCGTTCCGCTGGCCCGGGGAAGCATCCCCTTTGACGATGAGGGAACGCCCTCGTCCCGAACGGTCATAATCAAGGACGGGGTGTACCAGGGATACATGCAGTCCCTGGAGACTGCGGCGGAGATGGGCGTGAGGCCGACCGGCAACGGCCGGGCGCAGAGCTTCGACCGCCGGGTCTGGGTGCGCATGACCAACACCTTCTTCGAGAAGGGAGACCAGAACCTGGATGAGATGATCGCCGACGTCCGGTTCGGTGTTCTCACCGACCGCATGATAAGCGGAATGGAGGACCCGGTGGGCGGCGGGTTCGAGGCCAAGGCGCTGCGCGGTTACCTGATAGAGAACGGCCGGGTCACCAAGCTGCTGCGCTCGTTCACCCTCACCGGGAACGCCCTGGAGATATTGAGGACCGGGGACGCGGTGGGCAACAGGGTGGAGCTGGACGGAGGCTCCTGCGGCAAGGGCATCGAGGACTGGGTCCCGGTGTCCTCTGGAGGCCCGCACTGCCGCTTCAAGATCGTTCTGGGAGGTGACTGAATGGACCTCGAGAGGATATCCAAGAAATCGGTGCACAAGGTCCTGGAAGAGGGGGCGAAGGAGGCGGAATCCTACCTGGTCCGCGTTCGATCGCTCACCGCCTACATAGATGACGACCGTGTCAAGAACCTGGAGGAGAAGCTGGACCAGGGAATCTCCATCCGCGTGCTGCTGAACGGGAAGATGGGGCAGTCCTCATCCACCCTGCACACCACCCGGGACCTGGAGGAGTGCGGGGCCAAGGCGGTCGCCCTGGCGAAGCTGTCCAGGCCGGACCCCTACTTCAAGCGCTTCCCGGGATTCTCGCAGCCGGTCGGCCACGTGGACGTCCGCCAGGAGGACGCGGCCACTGCCACCACCGCGTTCCTGAAGGAGAAGGTTGAGGAGATCGTGAAGGCTGCCGGGAACGAGGTTAAGGTTCCCCGCGGACTGCTGCGGGTGGCATTGGTGGAGAGGGCCCTGGCCAACAGCAATGGCGCCAACTTCCGGGAGCTGGGCACCATGGCCTATGCGCATTTCACATCCATGACCAAGGGGCCGGAGCCGGGCGAGGGCTGCGAGTGCTATTACTCATCCGGACTGGCCGCCCTGGACACCCAGGCCATGGGCGATCGCCTGCGCCAAAAGGCCAGGAACGCCCAGGGCGCCGAGCATTTCAAGGGCAAGATGACCGGTTCGGTCATTCTTCCGCCCGATGAGCTGGCGGAGATGCTGCTGGCCTCGGTCGGCTATTCCCTCGACGGGGAGAACGCTCTGCGCCGCCGCTCGCCGTGGGCGGAGCTGGTGAACAAGGAGGTGGGGAATGAGCTGGTCAACCTCAGGGACCAGCCATGGGACCCCCGTTCCGCCCTGTCCTGCCGCTACGATGACGAGGGCACGCCCTCCAAGGAGAAGCCCCTGGTGGAGAGGGGGACCCTGAGAACGCTGCTCTACGACAGCTATCACGCCCAGATGGGGAACGCTGTCGCCACCGGCAACTATCTCCGGAGGGACCCCTCCGACGCCCTCAACCTCTATCGCCGGGGTGGAGCGACCATGCCGGTCAATCTGGCCTGGAAGCCAGGCAGTAAGAGCGTGGAGGACATGATCTCCGAGATCAAGGAAGGGGTGGTGATCGAGAAGCTGGCCGCGCCTGATGTGAACAGCGTCACCGGGGGATTCGCCCTGGAGGTGCGCTGCGCCAAGCTGGTCCGCGACGGAGCGGTGGTCGGACACGTCGACCAGTGCCTGCTGGTCGGCAACTTCTACCAGGCCCTGAAGCGGGTCGGCGCCGTGGGGAACGATGTCACGGTGCAGCGCAACTGCATCATCCCCTCGGTGAGGTTCGACGGACTGGAGATCGTGGGAAGCGAGTGATCAGTCCAGCGGCTCCAGGGTCACCCGGGTGCGGTCCGATAGATCGGACATGGTGCTGACGTCGCCCAGCACCCGGCCTATCGGCGTCACCTTGGAGTAGGCCTCCGGCCTGGAGGTCGTGGACGCCGGGGTCTTCCCGAAGAATATGCAGAAGGCGTTTCCTTCCGGCCAGAAGGCCACCTCACCCACCTCCATGATCTTCCTGCCGTTCTCCAGCTCGCATTCGATGGGCACGGGGAAGTACAGCTCCCCGCCCCAGATGTTTATCTCCCTCTCCAGGGGCAACGTTCCGAATAGCTTGTAGGCGGCCAGGGTGTCGTTCAGCTCGATCTCCCACCGCTCGTAACGAGTACGCAACAGAATACGGTCCATGCCCTTTCCCCGGTGGGGGAAAGGGTGGAAAGGTGAAAATGTTTTCCTTACTTCTTGCTCTCGAAGAGGGCGCGGATCTCGGTGCCCACCTTCTCGACCTGGCTCTCGCCCTCGGCCTTCTCCAGGGCCTTCATCCTGGGCATGCCCTTCTTGGCGTCGTCCAGCCACTCCTTGGCGAACTCTCCGGAGCATATGCGGTCCAGCATCTTCTCCATGGCCGCCTTGCTCTCCTCGTTGATGACCAGGTCCCTGGTCGTCAGGCCGCCGAACTCGGCGGTGTTGGAGACGCTCCTCCACATGTTCATCATGCCGCCGGAGTAGATGAGGTCGACGATCAGCTTCACCTCGTGCAGGCATTCGAAGTACGCTATCTCGGGCTGATAACCCCTCTTGACCAGGGTCTGGAAGCCGGCGTTTATGAGAGCGGTGACACCGCCGCAAAGAACGGCCTGCTCGCCGAACAGGTCGGAGGTGGCCTCCTCCCGGAAGTCCGTTTCCAGAACGCCGGCCTTGGTGGATCCCAGGCCCTTGGCCAGGGCCAGAGCGATGGACTTGGCCTTCCCGGAATAGTCCTGGTGCACCGCGATTAGCGCAGGTACGCCGAATCCCTCGAGGTAGACCTTCCGCTCCATGGGGCCGGGGGCCTTGGGGGCCATCATGATGACGTCGACGGTCTTGGGGGGCTTGATCGTCCCGAACGTTATGGCGAAGCCGTGGGCGAACTCCAACGCGGCGCCGTCCTTCAGGTTCGGAGCGATCTCCGCGGCGTACACATCGCCCTGCACCTCGTCCGGGATTAGTACCATGACCACGTCGGCGCCCTTGACGGCGCCGGCCACGGTATCGACCTTGAGGCCGTTCTTCTTGGCCTCGACCCAGGACTTGCCGTCCTTTCGAACGCCGACCGTGACGTCCAGTCCGCTGTCGTGCAGGCAGAGTGCCTGCGCCTTGCCCTGGCTTCCGAAACCGATGACCGCGACCTTCTTGCCCTTCAGGACGTTGAGGTCGGCGTCTGACTCGTGATATATCCTTGCCATGAGATCACCATTGAACGCTTTCACGCATTTTTTCCTGATTATATACAATGTTCGAATCTATCGGGACTATTGGTTCCAGCGGCAGCGGTTGCGGATCGTTCCGTCAATGCTGCTGACGCCCCCGGGAACCATGGGCAGCATGTCCTCCTCAGGGTCCGTGCGGATGTCCAGCACGAACGGAACATCGGAGGATAGGGCCGCCTTGAACCCTTCGGCCAGCTCGCTGGAGCGAGTGACCGTCATCCCGCCGGCGCCGAACGCTTCGGCCAGTTTCACGAAATCGGGATTGTTGCGCAGCTCGGTGCCGCAGTAGCGCCGGTTCCACATCAGCTTCTGCCACTGCTTGACCATGCCAAGCCAGCCGTTGTTGAGCAGGCACACCACCACCGGCAGGTCCTCGCTCATGGCCGTGGCCAGCTCCTGGAACACCATCTGGAAGCTGCCGTCGCCGGCGATGTCCACCACCTGCTTGTCGCGATGGGCGTACTTCACGCCTATGGAGGCCGGGAACCCGAATCCCATGGTTCCCATGCCACCGGAGGTCACGAACTGGCTGGGATGCTTCAATCGCATGAAGTGGGCCGCCCACATCTGGTTCTGCCCCACCTCGGTGACCACGAAGGCGTCGGAGGCCAGGGCCTTCCGCAGCTCCCAGATGGCCTTCTGTGGCTTCACCGGGTCCTCATCGATGTCGATGTTGCAGGCGCAGCCGTCATAAAGCTCCTTTACCCTGCGGCTCCAGGCCGTCTCGCCCTTGTTGGAGCGGCCAAGTGCTTTGATGACCATCTGCAGTCCGCGCTTAGCGTCCCCGACCAGCCTCACCTTGGTGCGCGAGTTCTTCCCGGCCTCCATGGGATCGATGTCCAGGTGTATGACCTTGGTATCCTTCGGAACCTCGCTGTCGTATCCGATGGTGCGGTCGGAGAATCGGGCGCCGATGGCGAATATCACGTCCGCCTCCAGAAGCGCCTTGCGGGAGCATTCCCGCCCATGCATGCCCAGCATGCCGAAGGACATGGGGTGGTCCTCGGGGATGATGGCCTTGGCCATGATGGTGGTGACGACCGGGGCGAACAGCATCTCGGCCAGCCTCTGCACCTCGCTGGAAGCGTTGGACCATCTGGCCCCTCCGCCTACCAGCAGCACTGGGCGCTCGGCATCCCTCAGCATCTTGACCGCGTCGAGCACGCCTGAGAGGTCCTCATATGGGGAGGGCACCGGGAAGTTCTCCTGCAGCTTGGCAGGGTCGATATCTCCGCGCAGCACGTCCACTGGGAGGTCGATGTGGACCGGCCCCTTGCGTCCGCTGTTGGCGATGCCCATGCCCCGCTTTATGGCCTCCGGAAGATCGCTTGGCTTCAGCACCCGGTAGTTGTGCTTGGTGATGGGCATCATCAGGCTGAAGATGTCCGCCTCCTGGAAGGCGTTGTTGCCGATGGCGGCGGTGGCCACCTGGCCGGTGAGGACCATCATCGGGGACGAGTCCGCGTACGCCGTCGCCACGCCGGTGACCAGGTTGGTCGCCCCGGGTCCGGAGGTGGCCAGGCAGACGCCGGTCTTGGAGGTGGTGCGCGAGTATCCGTCAGCCATGTGCGCCGCGCACTGCTCGTGGCGGACCAGGACGTGGTGGATGTTCGAGTCGAGTAATTCGTCGTACAGCGGGATGGTGACCCCGCCAGGGTATCCGAACATGACGTCTACCCCCTGCCCCTCGAGCAATTCCAGAACGGCCTTCGCACCTTTCATAAACTAATCCCTCAGTTCTCAATCGGGGAGGATGGTCGCTAGACCTCCTCTTTCACAAGATAACAACCGCAGTGAGCGATGGCAAAAGCAACGATGTCCTCTCACCCGTGTTGTTATTTGACACGGATGGACTTCATGCCGACCATGATATTTAAGAATATCCCAAATCATCCGCTTGCCGGAACAGCGCTGGGGACGTTGATTATGATAGTGACGGAGGGATCGTGCAAGGAACTGGACATCGTGGAGCTCAGGGACCACGATCCCCGTTGGCCAACCATGTTCCAGCAGGAGCGGGACGACCTGATTGGGGCTTTGGGGACGACCGCCGTTGCCGTGGAGCATGTGGGCAGCACCGCGATACCGGGGATCGCGGCCAAGCCGATCATAGATATCTTGGTCACCGTGGAGGAACTGCGCCTGGAGGATGTGGATAAGTGCCTGGGTCACCTTGGTTATGTTCACGTTCCCATAGGCGGCTCCGATAGGCTCTTCTTCCGCAAGGGGATGCCGAGGACGCACCATGTGCATGTGGTGCGCCATGGGGGGAACGAACATCGGAAGCACCTGCAGTTCCGAGACCGGCTGATCGCCCATCCTGACGAGGCCAGGGAATACGAGATGCTGAAGATGTCCCTCGCCCTGCGGTTCAGGGAGGACCGCGAAGCCTACTCCGAGGGGAAGGATGGCTTCATCGCCATGATGCTGGAGCGTTCGGAGAAGGAGTGAGGGCCTTCTGTCGGAGAGCGGAGAGGGATCGCCAAACCCATATATTGCCAGTCAGCGTTCCCCTCATGGTCGGGAGAGTGCCCTAACGAACGCCAGGGAATTGATGGACAACGGGTCCCGCAGCAAGCTTCTGGAGGACCCGTACGTGAAGAGGGTTTGGGACCTGATAATGGAGGAGCCGCTCTTCAGGAAGAGCCCGGAAGAGCTGGCCTCGCTCAGGGGATCGCTGCGCCGGGAATGCCTGCAGTTTTTTGCCAGGCACAGCCCTTATTACGCTGACCTATTTGAACGGCTGGAGATCGACCCGGCCAAGGCCACCCTCCACGATATCGCGAAGTTGGCCATACCCTCGGACATGCTGCGCGGCGACGGACAGAAGCGCTTCCTGATCCAGGATCTGGAGGAGGGCGGGGAGACCTTCTCATCCAGCGGCACCACCGGCAAGGACCCGGTACGCGTCTACCGCTCCCCAGTGGACCTGGCCATCATGCTCAAGGCCAACACCGACCTGTTCGAGCATGTGTATGGCGACGTGCTCAAGCAAGGAGAGGGCGTCGCCCTCTTCATGGCCGCCCCCGAGCTTCGCTACAAGCTCAGCTTCGTGGCCTTCGTGGACCTGACGCTGGATAATAAGGGCATAGAGCTGCTGTACGGAATGGACCTGGAGGACAAATCGCAGGCGGGGACGCCTTGGCAGAAGCTCACCACCAACAAGGAGAACCTCCTGAAGTTCCTGAAATCCAAGAAGGAGCCGAAGCTGTTCTTCACTGCCCCGGCCGGGGTCCATATACTCGGGCAGAAGTTCGATGACATGGGCGTCGGAAAGAAGATGGCATACAAGCTGGCATCTGGAGCGCCGCCTATCAAGCTGGGAAAGGGAGGCATCATCGTTACCGGAGGGGGAAGCAAGGGCTTCGCCGACCTTCCGCCGTACCCGCAGCTGGTATCCAACGCCCAGAAGCATTTCGTCAGCAAGGACGCCGCGGGAAAGCATATCGACACCCCGTTCATGGACGTTCTGGGAATGACGGAGACGCTCACCGCCCTCATCGACCGTTACGGCGTTATGGACAAGGTGCCCCACCCGCTGGCCGAGGCGTTCCTGCTCGACCCCCTCACCTTCGAGCCGATCGAGGAGGAGGGGAGGGAGGGGATACTGGGCATATTCAACCCGTTCACCACCTCCTGGCTGGAGGTTTTCTATCCGGGGGACATCATGACCTGGCATTCCTCGAAGGGATTCTACGGCAAGGAGTTCGTGTACAGGCGCCGGCTGAGCGTCAAGGAGGGTTGGGACCTGCAGCGGGCCTGCGGCGGCACCCTGGAAGAGATGATGACCAAGCAGTAGGCGCATGTTTATTTTCCTGAAAGGGCATCCAGAGGCCCATGTGCCCAGCCCTGGCCCCCCTGCTGTTCGATCGCTCTCTGGAGACCGTGCCCTCTGCCGGCAATCCGGAGGTCCTTGAGCTCTCGCCTTCTGACCTGGGGGATCTGATCTCAAACGCCGGGAAGGTGCAGGCGGAACTGTCCTCGGTGCCTGTCGACGAGCGGCTGCAGGTCATCGAGCACATCGCCCGCAAATGGAAGGAGAAGCTGGACAACGGGGACTTTGAGGATCTGAAAAGGGAGATGTCCGCCTCCACCGGTTACTCGCCGGCGCTGATGGAGACGGAGCTGTCCTTCGTCCCGGCGGTGCTGGGCGCTGCGAACATCCGCAAGAACCTGGACGCCTCGGTGCAGGGCGGAGCCGACGCGCTGCATAGGTTCGTGGAGGTGGAGGAGACGGAGATGTTCCGCCACGTGCCGGTCGGTCCGGTGCTGATAATCAGTTCCGGCAATTCCATCGTCCCCACGCTGATACCGACAGTGGTGTCCCTGGTCACTGGAAACCTGACCGTCCTCAAGCCCTCCATCGCCAACTACCGCGGCGTTTGCGAGGTGTTCAAGCTCCTGGCCGACGTGCCCGATTCCCGGGCCGCCCGGGCCATGCGTTCCGCTCTGGTGGTCTCGTACTTCGGCCACGGCTCGCCATCGCTTAAGCTGGCATTGGAGGAGCTGCCCCTGGGAATGGTTAACTTCTGGGGCGCCGAACCGGCCAGGACCATCGTCGCCAACATGGTCGGGAAGAACCCCCATCACCCGCGCTTCTTCGTGAACGGCCCGTTCACCGGGATGGCGGTGATCGAGGAGGGGGTGGACCCGCTCCAGGCGGCGGACGATCTGGCCTTGGACGTTGTTCTTTACGATCAGCAGCTGTGCTCCTCGCCCACCGCCGCCGTGTTCATCGGAAGTTACGAAAATGCCAAGGACTTTCTGAGGTCGGCGGGGGAGCGTCTGGACGAGGCGGGCGGCGAATTCCCGCTTCCCCCGGACCAGGACCGACTGTTCGTCCTCCAGGGTGCGCGCCGCTTCATACAGATGGACGGGGGGATGGTGCTCTCCTCGAGGAACCCTGAAAACCCATGGACCCTGGTGCTCTCCAAAGGACGCAGCTCGTTGGGCGGCCTCGCCGCGCAGTTCCCGGCCTTCAACCTCTTCGCCCGCCGGCGCTTCCTGGAGATCGTGGTCGTCCCGGACGCGGAGAGCGCGATGGACCTTTTGCGGTCATTGCCGGATCATCCGGCCTTCCAAGGCATCGACGGGGTGCAGAGCGTCGGATTGGCGGTGACTGAGGGGTCCCGGGAACGCATCGTCTCGCTGCTCATCGGAGCTGGCGTGCACCGGATACTCCCCTTGGGGGACATGTTCATGCGGGGGGCGGTGGAACCGTATGATGGGGTAACCATGTCCTCGCTGTTCACCCGCATAGTGTACTGGCGCAAGGAGAACGCCTTACTGGAGGGGCAGTTTTGAAGGTTCTGGTGACCGGGGCCACCGGCTTCCTGGGCGGCCATCTGATCGAAGAGATGGCCAAAGGCCCCCACGTTCCCATCTGCGCCCACCGAAATGGCAGCGACACCGGGAAGCTGGACAGGCTAGGGCTGGAGAAGAGGGTCTTTGACCTTACAGACCACGGATCCATGCGCCGGGCGCTGGAGGGAGTGGACGCCGTGGTGCATCTGGCTGCCTACTATACCTTTACCGGGAAGAAGGAGCTGTACGACAGGGTGAACGTGAGGGGCACGGCGGACCTGCTGAAAGCCTGCCAGGAGACTGGAGTAAGGCGCTTCATATATTGCAGCAGCACCGAGACCATGGGGCCAATAGCGTCACCGCCCGGAGATGAGGATTCCCCCCTGAACCCGCAGTACGAGTATGGGCGCTCCAAGGCCAGGGCGGAGGATCTGGTGAAGGCCTCCGGCCTCGACTGGACGATCCTCCGGCCGTCGGGCATATACGGGCCGAGCAACGTGGACGACGTGGCATACTACTTCATCACCTCATTCAGGGGGTTCGCCTCCAAGTTCATCATCGGCTCGGGAAGGAACCTGATCCAGTTCGTGCACGTGAAGGATGTGGTGCAGGGGTTCGTAAAAGCATTGGACCGCCCGGCGTCCGTCGGCGGGACCTACATCATAACCCAGGCCAGGCCCTACACCTACGAGGAGGTGTATCGCGTCCTGGCGAAGATATTTCAGAAGGGGGAGCCCCGCTGGAGATTGCCCAGGCCATTGGCCAAGCTGATGATGCTGCCCATCGAGGGTTTCTGCACCCTCGTCGGCAGGGAGAACTTCCTGTACCGCCGGGAGACGGTGGAGAGCGTGACGAGCGACAGGGCCTTCAGGATCGACCGGGCCCGGACTGACCTCGGCTACGAGCCGGTCTACGACCTACCGGAAGGAATGGCGGAGACCGTGGCCTGGTACCAGGAGAACGGCTACCTCTAGGCAACGGTTATATCCGCTTCCGGTTTTTACCGTCGCGGTGAAAGGTTGGAGAAGACGCTGTATCGCACTTTGCTCAACTTGCTGAGGATCAGCTACACCCTTCCGTTCGTCATGGCCTCGGTGACCGGGGCGGTCTTCGCCCTGACGGTGGGCAACGAATGGCTGATGGCCGTGCTGATCCCGTTGGACGTGTTCTTCTTCGCGCTGTTCGCCAACCTGAGCAACGATTACTACGATCACAGGAGCGGGACCGATGCCACCCGCTTCGATTTCATGACCCCGGAGCGCATGGAATCGATCAAGGAGCTGTACGACGAAAGGGTATACTGGGACGGCAACATCTTTGACAAGGGGGATGTCAGCGAGAGGACCGGCAAGATCGTTCTGGCCATGATCCTGGGACTGGCGGCCATCACCGCCGTACCGATCGTCCTCTACGGCGGCTGGCTGGTCATCGTCCTTGGCGCCATCGGATTGTTCCTGGCCTACTTCTACACCGCTCCCCCGCTGAACCTGGGCGCCCGAGGGCTGGGGGAGCTGGACGTGGGGGTGTCCTTCTTCATGATGTCCTTCTTTACCTATTTCGTCATAAGCCCGGAATGGTCCTGGCAGATGTTCCTGATCGGGGTCATCATCGGAACCTCGGTCATGCTGATGCGATTCATAGACCAGATGTCAGGCTATGAGGCGCATGTCAAGGGCGGGGAGAGGGACTGGTGCGTGCGGTTGGGACTGGAGAAGGCGGTGTCGGCCGTCGGGATCATCCTGCTGGCCATACACGTCATGCACCTGGGCCTGGTGTACTTTCACCCGGTGTTCCTGGTCCTTCTGCTGACCGTGCCCATGGGCAGGAAGATAGTGAAGGGGCTTCACGACAAAGGGGATGACCTTCGCTTCATCAGACCTGCGCCGCAGATAGTCAAGATGGTGATTTTCAGCGAGCTGCTGATCATCATTTCGTTGACAGTCCAAAACGCCCTGCCATGGACATTATGGTGGTAATGCTTCCCCTGGTGATAAGAGAGTACTCGCGGACGGCGTTGAAACCGCAGCGCTTGCACGATTCACCCTTCATGGGGCAGCCGTAGAGCTTGCTGCGGTCCGGCATGATGAACTCCGAGGCCCAGAAGGCGCATCGGCCGGAGTAGTCCTCCATCAGCAGCTCCTTGAGCGCCTTCCTGGAGTTCAGGATGGGATATCCCTCCTTCTTGAGCGCCACTATCTCCTGCACCACCTTGCGCTTATCCTCTATGCTCAGCACCTTGGCATCCGGCGGCGGGGTGAGGAAATTTATCATGAGTCCGTTGATGCGCGGGTTGTCCTTCACGATCTGCGCCGTCTCTCTGACGAGGTGCTTGTTATCGGGCATTACCACCATGTTGGCGAAGACGTTGGGATGATCGACCTTGGAGAGGTTCTCCATCATCTTGTCGAACACGCCCTCGCATCTTATCCGGTCATGCACTTCCCGCGGACCGTCCAGGGATACCGAGATGACATCGCTCTCCAGATAGAACACGTTCGTTCCGTTGGTGGTGTAACCGGTGACGAAGAAACCGATGTCCTTCCCGGCCTTGATGAGGTCCAGGAGGGTCCGCTCGCCATCGCTCCAGTGGGTCGGCTCCCCTCCCTCGAAGAACAGCACCCGGGCACCGCGGGCATAGGAGGCCTTCATCTCCGCCACCGCATCGCCGTAGGATATCTTGTGCGGCTGCGGTATGGACGGCAGGTTCTCCGCTATATGGCAGTGCTGGCAGCGCAGGTTGCACTGGTAGGTGATTATCATTGTGGTGGCCAGAGGTTTCTTGAACCCCAGCAGCTCCTTGAGGAACCAGATGCCGTAATAGGCGGTCTGGCCGACGGTCCTCGCGACGCCCATGGACACCCCATCCCCGCCAAGATATTTCAAATGTGTCCGTGTTGGCGATGAACGACCGACAGGGGCCTTGGGGAGATTGCGCCCTGCCGACCGAAAGGTGGTCCAGACCAGGACCTGGTGACATCTTCTAGTCGTTCACGATTCTGATAATCATTAAATACTGGCCAACTGGGTTTAACGTAAACGAATTCCGAGGAGTGATCCAATGACAAGTCTGAAAGTAGAGATCATGGACAAAATAGTGGCCTTGATGACCGCAGCTTTCGGTTTCGTCGCTGCGCTGGCCTGGAACGGAGCCATCTCGAAATTGATGACCGACTGGCTTGGAGAGGGCGGGGACAACACCCTTGGCCTTATAATCTATGCCGTCATCGTCACCATCGTGGCCGTGATCGCCATCGTCCTGATCTCCAGGACCTATGGCAAGATAAAGGCCAAGGAAGATGCCAAGGCCGCGGAGAAGAAGTAAGCTTTTTTCCGCAAACCCCTTATTATCTTCCTTTTTTTCACATATTTCCACCATAGTTCTCGTCGCACCAAAACGATGATAACCGCCATTGGCTATCCTGAAAACGTACAGGAGGGTTCATATGAAGGTCAAGGTAGGGATCAACGGATACGGGACCATAGGCAAGAGAGTGGCTTGGGCCGTGAACAGGCAGGACGACATGGAGGTCGTCGGGGTGACCAAGACCCGCCCCTCGTTCGAGGCCGCCACCGCCCTCAGGGAGGGGCACCCGTTGTTCGCCGCCCATGCCGAGGACGTCGACAACTTCGAGAAGGCCGGGATCAAGGTATCGGGCACCTTGGACGACCTGCTGAAGAAGGCGGACGTGATAGTGGACTGCACCCCTGGCGGGACCGGCGAGAAGAACAAGGAGCTGTATGCCAAGGCCGGGGTGAAGGCCATCTACCAGGGAGGGGAGGACCACGCCCTGGCAGGCATTTCCTTCAACGCCCTGGCCAACTACCATGAGGCCTGGGGAGCGGACAACGTAAGGGTAGTCTCCTGCAACACCACCGGACTGGTCCGCACACTTTTCCCGCTGCAGCAGGTCTTCGGCATCCAGAAGGTGTTCGCCTCCCTGATCCGCCGCGGCGCCGACCCGGCGGACAAGAAGGGGGCGGCCCTCAACGCCATCGAGCCTTCGCTGAAGCTGCCGACGCATCATGGGCCGGACGTCAAGACGGTCATGCACGGGCTGGACATTCAGACCATGGCCGTGGTGACCCCGACCACGCTGATGCACCTGCACTGCATAGTGGTGGACCTGAAGAGGGAGGTCACAGAGAAAGATGTGCTGGAAGCATGGTCATCCTCCCCCCGCCTGCAGCTCATCTCCGGAAAGGAGGGCATAAAGAACACCGGTCAGATCATGGAACTGGCCAAGGACCTCCACCGCGTGCGCGGGGACATGATGGACATCGCCGTCTGGAAGGACGGCATCAAGACCATCGGCTCCACCCTGTACTACTACCAGGCCGTTCACCAGGAGAGCGACGTGGTCCCGGAGAACGTGGACTGCGTGCGGGCCATGATGAAGCTGGAGAAGGACAATCTGGCATCGATCAGGAAGACCGACGCGGCCATCGGCCTGAAGTGATCGCCCGGACGGCAGCACCGCGCTTCCAGATGGAAGCCGGGCAAATCATTTTTTATTCCATCGCCATCAGTGTGCTGTATAGTTGCCACTGATGCGGTTTTTACCGCCAGGGGAATTTGCCATGAAGGACCACTTCACCATCGACGACCTGGACATCAAGGGGAAGACCGTCATCTACCGCGTGGACATCAACTGCCCGCTGAAGAAGGACACCCTGGAGCTGGCCAATGACAACCGCATCCAGGAGATATTGCCGACGCTGCGGGAGCTTCTGAAGAGACGCGCCAAGGTGGTCATCGTCGCCCATCAGAGCCGTCCGGGCGAGTGGGACTACATATCGTTGGAGAGGCACGCCAAGCGCACCTCGGAGCTGCTTGGCGTGGAGGTCGCCTATGTCGACGACATCCATGGCGAGAAGGCCAGGAAGGCCATTCAGCGCATGATGCCCGGCGAGGCGATCATGCTGAGGAACGTCAGGGACGAGGCGGGGGAGATGGACAAGGCCAGCATGGAGCAGCATTCCCAGTCCCCGCTGGTAAGGGACCTTTCCGCCCTGGCCGATCTCTACATCTCGGATGCTTTCGGTGCCGCTCACCGTTCCCAGTGCTCCCTCGTGGGATTCCAGGCGGTGCTCCCGTCGGCCGCCGGAAGGCTTATGGAGAAGGAGCTGGACGCCCTCGGCCGGGTAATCGATTCGCCGTCGCACCCCTGCATCTTCGTCCTTGGAGGGTCCAAATTCGCCGACGCCATTAAGGTGGTGGACCGGGTCCTGCGGGAGAACATCGCCGACAAGGTGCTGATGGTCGGGCTGGCGGGCAACGCCTTCCTGAAGGCCAAAGGGATATCGCTCGGGGAGAAGAGCGAACAGATACTCATGGAGGAGTTCACCGAGGAGAACCTCAAGGCGGCCAGGACCCTGCTGGACAGGTACGGGGAGCGCATCGAGACCCCGGTGGACGTGGCCCTGGACGACGGAGGTGTGCGCAGGGACGTTCCTGTCGGCGCACTGCCTTCCGAACTGCCGATATCGGACATCGGAAAGGAGACGGCCGTTAAATTTTCCGAGATGGTCTCCAGCGCCTGCACGGTATTCATATCCGGTCCGGCAGGGGTCATCGAGAAGGAGGAGTTCTCCCTCGGAACGAAAGCGCTCATGGAGGCCGCGGTCTCGTCCGATGCCTTCTCGGTCATCGGCGGCGGGCATACCGTCAGCGCCGCGCAGAGATACCACTGCTGTGACCGCTTCTCATACGTCAGCACCGGCGGCGGGGCGCTGGAGAACTACATCATGGGCAAGCCGCTGCCTGTGGTGGAGGCGCTGAAGGCCGCGTACAGAAGGGAAAAGGGGAAGTAGTTTCTCAGAGGACCTTGGACATCCGTTCCAGAGCTTCCTCTATGCGCTGCACCGATTGGGTGGTGGCCATGCGAACGTAACCTTCGCCGTTCTTTCCGAAGCCCACTCCCGGGGTGACCACTATTCCGGCGTTCAGCATCGTCTCGGCGAACTTCAGGGACGGCCCGTCCACCTTCAGCCACAGATAGAAGGTCGCCTTTGGCGGATCGACCTTGAACCCCAGCTTTCGTAGGCCGCCCACCAGCACGTCCCTGCGCTTCTGATAGACGGCGATGTTGTCCTGAACCATCTGAGGCCTATCCCCCTTACGGTACTCGCCCAGCGACATGGTCACCGCCCTCTGCAGGAACTTCGGCGCCCCGGAGTCGATCTGGGACTTGACCTTCTTCAATCCGGATATCAGATCGGCATCTCCTACGGCATAGCCGATGCGATATCCCGTCATGTTGAACGTCTTCGACAGCGAGCCGAACTCTATCGTTCCGTCGCCTTGCGCCACCTGCAGAGCGGACGGGGCGACGTAATCATCGAAGGTCATCTCCGAGTAGGCGTTGTCGTAGCAGAGTATGGTGTCGGTCTCGATGCACCATCTTGAAGCCCCCAGCAGGAACTCCTCGTCGCACACCGCGCCGGTGGGATTGTTAGGATAGTTCAGATATACCATCCTGGCGTCCGTGGGCAGAGACTCCATGTCCGGCAGGAAGCCCCTTTCAGGCAGCAGGGGGAAGCGCAGGGGTACGGCGTCCGTCAGCAGCGCGGCGCCCTGCGCGTACACGGGATATGCCGGGTCTGGCGCCAGCACCTTCTCGCCCGGGTTCACGAAAGCGCGGCATATGTTGGCCAGGCCCTCCTTGGAACCGATTAGTATGGCCACCTCCCCGTTCGGGTCCACGTCCACATTGAAGCGCTCCTTGTACCAGCGGGCGATCGCCCTGCGGGTATCCGCCTCTCCGGCGCTGGAAGGGTAGCGGTGGTTGTCCGGGTTCTCCAGCTCCTGCTTGATGAAATCCACGATGGGCTTTGGCGTGGGAAGGTCCGGGTCCCCTATGCCGAAATCGATTATGTCCGCGCCTTCCTTCCTCTTCCTCTCCACCTTCTCCTCTATCTCAGCGAAAAGATAGGGAGGCAGCATCTTCAGCCTGTTAGCGTACTCGAACCCCATATGCTCACATCCGCCCTTCGAACACCAGTTCCGCCGGGCCGCGCATGGTCACCATGGACAGGTCCTCCGAGACCTTGATCCACAGGCTCCCGCCAGGAAGGCGCACCTGCACCTCCTTTCCGAAAGGGGCCTTGCCCAGCAGGCCGGCCGCCACCGCCGTCGCGCAGGCACCGGTCCCGCAGGCCATGGTCCACCCGGCCCCCCTCTCGTATACCCTGACGTCCAATATCCCATCCACCGATTTAACGAATTCTACGTTGGTCCGGCGCGGAAAGAGCGAATGGGCGTGAACAACCGGCCCCAGATGCTCGACCTCCGCGTCGTTCAGCTCGTCGAACAGTATCAGGTGGGGATTGCCCATGGAAACCGCGGTTCCGTGCAGCACCCTTCCCTCCACCTCGATCGGCCGATCTACGAACCTCCCCTCCCCGTTCACCGGGACGTCTCTGCAGTCCAAGCGCGGGGCGCCCATCTCCACGGTGGCCGCCACCGCCCTGCCGCCCTCCACGTCCAGCCTGATGTCCATGATCCCGGCCAGGGTCTCGATGGTCATTCTATCTCCCTTCTTATGCCCGAAGTCGTGAACGTGCTTGGCCAGGCATCTGATGCCGTTGCCGCACATCTCAGCCTCCGAGCCGTCTGAGTTCATTACCCGCATGGCGAAATCGGCCTTGTCGCTGCGTTCCAGGTAGAGTATCCCGTCAGCACCCACTCCGAAGCGGCGGTGGCAGACTCTACGAACGTCATCGGGGTCCTTGGAGACCCCTCCGTCGAAGTTCTCCACCAGCACGAAATCGTTGCCCAGCCCGTGATATTTCCAGAACCTCATTGGCTCAGCCTCGACGGGATCTTCTGGTGGCGGAACAGGTCCTTGACCTCCTCTCTTTCCCGAATGAGGAAAGCCCGCCGGTCGGCCACCAGCACCTCCGCGCAGCGCGGTCTTGTGTTGTAGTTAGAGGACATCGAGAAGCCGTACGCGCCGACGTCATAGACGCATAGCAGGTCGCCCACGTCAACCTTCGGCAGGTAGCGCTCCTTGGCCAGGTAGTCCCCGGTCTCGCACAGCGGTCCGGCCACGTCATACTTGATCTGGGCCTGCTGCCCGAACTTGTTGGCGACCGTCACATGATGATACGAATCGTAGAAGGCCGGGCGGATCAGGGTGTTGAAGCCGGCGTCCACCAGCAAGTAATCCTTGACCGGCGTGGACTTCACATCGTTCACCCTGGTGAGCAGAACGGTTGTGTCGGCCACGATGTATCTGCCAGGTTCGATCACCAATCGCTTCACGCTGCTGCCCCCGAGCTTGCCGGCCACCTCGGCGGCGATGGCGTCCAGGTCCGCCCGCAGCTCCTCCGGCCGGTATGGTATGCCTATCCCCCCGCCGATGTCCAGGAACTCCAGGTCAATGCCCAGCTCTGACCGCACCTTTTCGAAGATGCCCATCAGAACCTCGGTCACCCGGCCGAATACCGTTGGATCGCTTCCGCCGGAGCCGGTGTGGGCGTGCAACCCCATGGGCGAGAATCCGAGCCTGACCGCTTCCGCGAAGGCTTGGACGATCTCCTCCTTGGGTATGCCGAACTTGGCCCCCTTGGTCCCGGTGACCACCTTCTGGGAGTGCCCGGAACCCACGTCCGGGTTGACCCTGAGCGAGATAGGGTGTTCGGCGCTGATGGCCGCCAGACGCCTGAGCTGACCGATGGAATCCACGTTGATGGGGACCTTTCTCTCCACCAGCATGCGCATCTCATCGTCCGAGACGCTCACGCCTGTGTACAATATGCGATCGGGAGAGAAGCCGGCCTTCAGGCAGGATTCGACCTCGCCGATGGAAACAGCGTCTATGCAGGACCCTTCCTGCTCCAGTATGCGGAGCAGCGCCAGATTTGTGTTGGCCTTGCAGGCGTAGTTCACCCGGGTCGGGAAAACGGCGTTGAACGCGCCGTAGATCGCACGGTAGTTCTCCCGCAGAGCGTTCTCGTCGGTGACCATCACCGGAGTACCGAACCGCTGGGCGAGCTTGGCGGTCGAGACGCCGCCGATGAGCATATTGTCCTTTCTTTTCTGGTATTCCCTCATTCAAGCACCTATGTAGAGTTCATGAAGTCTTCTGACCACGTCCGCGGCCTTGGAGCCGCCGACCATGAAATTGAGCGCGATGTCCGATGCCCCCTCGGATATCAGTTCCACGTTGGCCCCCACGTCCGCCACCGCCGCGAATATCTTGGCGGATACGCCGCAGCTCTCCAGCATGCCGTCGCCGACCGCGCATACCAGGGCGGCATCCTCCTTTATCCTTACCGCCTCCACCTGGTCGCGGAAGCGTTTCAGCCGGGCGCACGCCTCCGGTGCCGATTCGGAGGGCAGGACCACCGCCAGCGTGGACAATGAGGTGGACACGGCATATATCGTCGTCCCGTCCGCGCTTATGGCCTCCAGCATTCTGGCCACCAGCTCGGGCTGGTATACCAGTTCGGAGGAGTAGACCTTGACTATGCTCAGGCCGGTCTTCAGCGCCACGCTGCGCAGCAGGTCCCTGCTGTTGCGATTGAGCCCATGGATGCGGGTCCCCCTTCCGGAGGGATTGAATGTGTTCTTGACCAGGACGGCGACGCCTTTGCGCTTGGCCGGCTCGATGGTCCGGGGGTGAAGGACCTTGGCCCCGAAGTAGGCCAGCTCGGCCGCTTCTCCGTAGTCCATCTCGGCGATGGTCCGGGCCCCCTTGACCACCCGGGGATCGGCTGACATGAACCCGTCCACATCCGTCCATATCTCCACCTCGTCGGCGTCCACGCCGTGACCGATGACCGCGGCGGAGTAATCGGAACCGCCCCTTCCGAACGTGAGCGGGCGTCCTCGGCTGTCCACACCGTAGTATCCGGTGATGACCGGAACCTTGCCCTCGACGAGCAACGGAGCGAGCGTCCTGCGCAGATTGGACTCGGTGGCCGGAAGCAACGCACCGCCGTTCCCCGGAGGACCGGCGGCCATTATTCCAAGTTCCTCGGAGGTCAGGGCTATGGAGTCCGCGCCACGGGTGCGCAGGATGAAGGACAGCGTGAGCGACGACAGGCGCTCACCCCAGCTGGCCAGGGCGTCCTGGTACATGATGCGGTCCTCATCCTGACGGTAGAGATGGATGAGATGGCCCAGCCCGGAGAGCCTGTGCTCCAATTGCTCCAGGTATTCCGGCATGAGTTCCGGGGAGATGTTGTTCCGGGCGGAATCCAGATGCTTCTGCCTCAGCCATTTGAGGTACTCCGGTACCTCCCTGCCACCGTCGCCCATGATCTCCAACAGGGAATTGGTGACCCCGGACATGGCCGAGACGACCGCCGCCCTCTGGCAATCGTAGGACATGATTATGTCGGCGGTTCGGGTCATGGCCTCGCCGGAGCCCACGCTGGTCCCCCCGAACTTCATGACCTTCCTCATATCCCGAGCACCTCGTCCATCCCATGGACCTTCCCGTCCTTCCGCGGGGCGATCCAGCGTATGGCGGCGACGCAGCCCTCGGCGAAGGCCATGCGGGAATGCGCGCGATGGGTGAGTTCAATGCGCTCCCGGTTCCCGGCGAACATAACCGTGTGCTCACCGACGATATCCCCCGCCCGAACGGCATGGATTCCGATCTCCCTTCCCCGGGCTCCGACCATGCCCTCCCTTCCATTGACCATCCGGTCCACACCTGTTTCGGCCGCGATGAGCTGGGCGGCTTTAACCGCCGTTCCCGAGGGAGCGTCCTTCTTCCTGTCGTGATGCATCTCGATTATCTCCACCTCGTACTCGGGCAGAGCACGGGCCAGGGTCTGGCATGCCTTCCAGAATACGTTCACCCCGATGGAGAAGTTAGGAGTGACCAGGGCGGACGAGCCGCTGCGTCCGACCATCTCACCGATGCGGCCAAGCATCTCCGGCGACAGCCCGGTGGTTCCTACCACCACATTGGTTCCGGCGCGCAAGGCCACCGGCAGGTTCCTCTCCACCGCCGCGGCGTTTGTGACGTCCACCAGCACCGTGCTTCGCTTGCAGAGTTCCTCGAGTCCGTCGGGTCCCACCGCGATCACGCCTGGATACAGTTCTGTCCCCGCCTTTCCGCCTTCCGCGGATACTATGGCGCCTACCAATCGCATGTCCTTCTGTTCCCTGATGAGGGAACACACCATGGAGCCCAGCTTGCCCGTGGCTCCGGCTACCGTTACGTCGATCATGTCTGGGAGCCTCCTTTTCGCTCAGAGCAGCTTCATGTCCGTCAACGTCTTCCTCAGAACGTCCGCGATGGCCGGCTCCATGTCGCATAGGGGCAGGCGGAACACGCCGGACGGTCTTTTCAGCATGCGCATGGCCGTCTTCACCGGTATCGGATTCGTATCCAGGAACAGGTCGTTGAACAGCGGGAGCATCTGGAAGTGCAGGGAGCGGGCCCTCTTCCACTCCCCCTCCATAGCAGCGTGGGTCATCTGGACCATCAGCTCCGGTACGACGTTCGACGTCACCGATATCACGCCATCGGCGCCCAGGGCCATCATCGGATATGTGAGAAGATCGTCCCCGGACAGCACGCTGAAGCCGGAGGCCACGCTGGCCAGGATGGCGTTTATCTGGGCGATGTTACCGCTGGCCTCCTTCACCGCTACGATGTTGGGCACCTCGGACAGGCGCTTGATGGTCGCGGCGGTTATGTTGGAACCGGTACGACTGGGAACGTTGTAGACGACAATGGGGACGTCCACCGCCTTGGCTATCGCTTCGTAGTGTCGGAATATCCCCTTCTGATTTGGCTTGTTGTAGTAGGGGGAGATGAGCAGCACCCCGTCCACCCCCAGGTCCTTGGCTCCCTTAGAAAGGTGAATGGCCTCGTGGGTGGCATTGCTGCCCGCCCCGGCGATCACCTTGGCCTTCTTGGCCTCCTCCCTTACGATGCCGATGACCTTGATGTGCTCCTTGTGCGTGAGGGTTGCAGATTCCCCGGTGGTCCCGCAGGGGACGAGGGCATCCACCCCGGCCTTCTCCTGCATACGGACCAGTTCCCTCAGCCCTTCCTCGTCTATCTCCCCGTCCTCACGGAACGGCGTTATGAGCGCAGTGGCGCAGCCTTTGAACATTCAATCAGCCCCGAAATGCTCCTTGAGGATCAGCCGTGTGCGGGTGGACTCCACGTTGTCGTAACGGCGGATGCGCTCGATTATCTCGTTCAGCTGCGGCGATGAGGTTACATCGATTATGGCCACGATGTCCTCCTCGCCGGTGACCTCATAGACTTCCGAAACACCTTCGAAGGAAGCGATCTGGTCGGCGATCTCGGAGGTGTTCACGTTGACATCGATCTTCACCTCCACCAATGCCTTGACGTTCTTGCTGCTGGTCTTGATGGTGAACGCCTGGATGACGTCCTCCTCGAACAGCTTCTTGACCCGGGAGCGTATGGTGCCCTCGGAGACCTCCAGCTCATTGGCTATCTCCACGAAGGGGCGGCGGGAATCCTTCTTCAATATCTCGATTATCTTGTCGTCTAGGTGATCGATCATCCTGCATCCTCCTAGGTTTTTCTTCTAATTTCGTATTCGAACCTCAGTAAATAGTAAAATATTATTAATATATTCCTAGAAAGCGCGTAAATAATGATTGAATGCGCGTGAAAAACCGGCTCATCTGACCTTCTGCAGGAAATCCAGCCACCTCTTCTCGTCCGATACCTTGGACATAAGCTCCCTGGCCTTCGCGTCCCTGTCCTCCGTTTTCACGTCACGCAGCTCGTCCACCGCCCTGAGAAGGCCAAGAGCCTCGTGCATCACCCGATAGGCCGTCTCCCTCTCCATCGGCTCCAGGCGCAGGTCCTTCTCCAGCGACCGGGCCTTGGATTCCAACGCCCGAGCCAGCTCGTGGGCGCTGCGCACCGTGTCCTGGTCAGGCCGCCTTTCGGTGATGAAACGGAAGACCACCTCCTTCAGAGGTACCTTCCTACCGTCCAGCTCTTCGGCGTCCGGAACGTTCTCCCCGACCCAGAACAGCAGCGAATGGAATCGGGAGAGTATCCTTTTCCTCTCCTCGGGCGACAGACAGTCCCTTTGGCAGCCATATTCGGTCATTCCGCGGACCTCCTCTCCTTGGTCGCCAGGCGGTGGGCGAGGTCCATGGGGTTGACGGGAAGGGAGGAGACGGCGCGGCATATGGATCCCAGACTGGCCCTATGCCCCACCGAGGCGAAATAGGTGCGTCCATCAGGGACCCGGACCAGTCTGCCTGCCTCCTCCCCGTCCAATATCAGTGAATCGCCCTTCATCGCCCCGGCGAGAACGGTCTTGGCCACCCCGGCCGCGGCGACGCCGTGCACCACGCCGAACTGGCAGGCCACCCCGGCCCGCCTGGGATGGGCCGATCCATGCCCATCGATCAGATACAGGGTGTCCTCCCTGGGTTCGCCCATGACGGCCGAACAGGGCCTCATCTCCCGGAAACCGAGATATCCTGGCACGTAAGGGAAGTTGACCGTGCAGCGGGCGCTGCGCTCCTCCAGCGTTCGGCCGTTCCCATCGACCACGACCATGGCGGCGAACGCCTCGTCCCCGCGATAGGATACATCGAGCGCCGCCAGCCGCTCGAACCTTGTGGCATCCCCTTCCCGGGAAACTGAGCTGGCGACCTCTCTCTGGGAATCGGCCAACCTGGTGAGGAGCGGATCGCCCTTGAAATCGGTGAACATGACCGTGCCCAGGTCCAAGACCCTGTCGTTCAGAACACCCACGCCCTCCGAGCGCAGCATCTCCCTCTTCCTTTCCGCACCCTGCCCCATCCCGGCGTACCAGCCTGTGCGCCCATCCGAATAGATGACCCGGTGGCAGGGGACCTTGAACGGCCGATCGCGGTCAGCGGACATGATCTGGCCGACGGCGCGGGAGGCGGAGACGTCGCCCAGGGCCCTGGCGATGGCGCCGTATGTGCTGACCTTCCCTGGAGGTATCTGGGCGGCGAGCCTGAACGTCTCCAGATAGAGGTCGTGGTCCCTGAGGTGGATGTCCCGATCCATCATTGCCTGTCCCGCTCGCCGTAGCGGTTCCAGCTGAACAGCTCCTCGGGCTTCTTGCGCCCTCGGGCGGCAGGCGTCTCATCGGGATAGCCGACGGCCAGGCATACGGTCACCGTGCGATCGGCCGGCAATCCGATGAACTCGGCCATCCGGGCCTGATCGAAAGCCCCGATCCAGCAGGTGCCCAGCCCTTCCTCTACGGCTGCCAGTGTGATGTGGTCGAGGGCGATGGTGAGATCCACCTTGGCCCACTTCTGCTGCGGATCGTCGATGCCCACCAGGAACGCCGAGCAGTCCCCGACGAAACCCTGGTCCTTGCATATCGGTACCAGGTCCTTCAAACGCTGCCGGTCGGTGATGACCACCATCTCCCAGGGCTGACGGTTGGCCCCCGAAGGGGAGGTCCGGGCCATCTCCAGGATGTGGTCCAGCAGTTCCGACGGCATCTCCTTTCGCTTGAACTTTCTGATGCTCCTACGAGCCTTTATCGCGCCTGTGACGTCCATTCGAGCCCCACCTCGGCGCTGATGATATGGAACCGGAAAGGCATTATTATTTCTGGTCAGCTCTCCTCGGCCTTCCTCAGGTCACGGAGCCAAACCACCGACTGCGGGAAGGGTATCTCGATCCCGTTGTTGTCGAACCGGCGGAGAAGTTCTGCCCGGAAGTCCGATGCCGCCTTGAACTGAAGGTCAAGGTCCTTGACCCATATGAAGGCGGTGAAGTTGAGCGATGAATCGGCGAAATCGGTGAAACGGACCACGGTCTGGTGGTCTGGATCGTCCATGACCTCCGGGAGGGCCTGCGCGGCCTCCTTCATGAGCCGCATGACCAGGTCGACATCGCTCCCATACGCCACACCGACCCCGACGGCGATCTTCAGTTTGCGGTCCGGAAGCACCATGTTCACGATCTTCTTGTTGGCGATGTCGTTGTTGGGTACGACCACCATCTCGTTGGTGAAGGTGTTGTACAGATCAGTGGCACGCATGCCGATGTGCCGCACTTCACAGATGTCACCGTTGTCAAGGCGCAGAAGGTCTCCGATCTTGAAGGGACGGTCGAACATCATCTGCAGCCCGGCGAAGAAGTTGGCAAGGGTTGCCTGGGCTGCGTAACCTATCACGATGCCCATGAACCCCAGACCGGCCAGGATTACGGTCAGATTGTAGCCGAACAGGCCCAGGATGACCGCCAGGGCGATGATGGGGATGACGATCATACCCAGCTTCTCCAGTATGGGGACCAGGACGTCGTCGACCTCGGAGTCGGTCTTGGCGGCGAGCTTGTGCCCGTAGTAAACGATGACCCCCGAGTATATCTTGTAGGACAGCCAGGCCATGGCCAATATGAACGCTACGCTGTAGGTCAGTTCCAGATCGGCTATCAGGGTGCGGTCCAGGTTCAATATCTCCAGCGAATTGACCGCCCCGAAGAGCACCATGAGGAGCAGTAACGGCCCGCGGATTATCTTCAGGATGATGTCGTCGAGCTCGGTGGCCGTTTTGGAGGTCAAGCGATGGAGAAGAGGATCGGCCACCAGGATCACGAACAGGGCGATCAGCCCCCATATACCGACGCTCACCACGAATGCCCCGGCGTTGCCGTCGAGGGGCCAGGGGAGCTGGTTTTCCCAGATCCCCAATATCTTGTTATCACCGGCGCTCTCCCCGAACACCGGCACCACCTCCAGCATCACCGTGCTGTCTATGTGGTAATAATTGCCTCCGTTCATCTGAGTCACGTTAAACCGCACGTCGAACGTCACCGTGGACGTGGGCATCTCCCTAACCGTGCTTACGGTCATGACTATCGATCCCGTTTCCCCGGGATAGAGTCTCAGAAAGCTCTGGTCGAACTCCACCATGAACTCGCTGTTGCTGTCCGGATCGGAGGAGGGGGTGATGTAATAGGGGACGCTATCATTGTTGTAAATGATCCACTCGTATTCGGCGGATGTCCCCGCCTCGGCCGTCTGATCGTTCTCTCCCACGGTGAAGACGTTGACCGGGTCCGCGGAAACGGCCGGTGCCATGGCTGCCGCGAAGACCAAAAGACCGAGCAGAACCAACCCGGCGAAGTGGAGAGCTGTCCTCGACCTCATCTTACCTTCCTGGGGGCGTTAAACTTACCGCCTATATAGGATTTCTCGCTCAATACTGTAGCAAACCATTAATCGTCCTTCGCCATTTGCCCGGCCATGGAGGAGATTACCTGGGCCCGTATCGTTTTGGCCTTGGCGGTGATGATCGCCGGTTCCTTATCCGATTGGCGGACCCGGACCGCTTCCGACTCACACTGGTACATCATGGGCGTGGGTGGCTCGCTGCTGTTCGGCGCCCAGCTGGTGGCGGATGGCGCCCCCTGGATTTTCCTGGCCTGCCTGGTTTTGATCGCCCTGGTGTTCGTGGACCTTCTGCGCGACCGCCGTGGCATGTTCGAGGACGGGGTCAACATTCCACCGTTGGTGCTGTATGCCCTCACCTTCCTGGCCTTTGGGTATCTGAGCCTGGAGCACTTCGGCGAGGGCCGCTATTGGGCGATGGTCTCCATCCCGATCATGATCGTTCTCTTCTTCCTACTGTATCAATTCGACGTGATCAAGGGCGGGGCGGACGCCAAGGCGCTGATCGCCCTCTCCCTGGTGTTCCCGACCTATCCCGAGCTGGGAGGACTGCCCTTGCTGGAGCTGAATGACCCGAGCACATTGGCCATCATGCCGTTCCCACTCCTGATGCTCCTCAACGGTGCGATACTGACCATGCTGGTGCCCCTGGGGATGCTTATGGTGAACCTGATGCGCCGGGACCTGCGATTCCCCTTGATGCTTTTCGGCACCCGGATGCCCGTCGAGGACGCCAAGAAAAAACATGTCTGGCCCATGGAACGGATCATCGATGGTGAGGTTGGCACGGTGCTGTTCCCCCGTTCGGACGATGAAACTGATTGGGATGCGCTGAAGCGGGCGGGGCTGGACCACATATGGGTCACCCCCAAGGTCCCCTTCCTGATACCGCTGACCTTGGCCGTGCCCTTCTCGCTCCTGATCGGGAACATCGTGCTGTACCTGATGGGGCTTTGATCCATCACCAGATGATCTCCGTGATGCGCCCGCACCTCGAGCACGCCCCATCCCTTATGCCCTTGACCTCTGCGGAAAAACCAGAGCGGAGGACCAGGAGCGAGCCGCATTCCGGACAGTAGGTGTTCTCCCCCCTTTCGGTGGCGATGTTGCCGAGGTACACGTAATCCAGACCGTGCACCTTGCCCTCCCTCATCGCCATTTCCAAGGTGGACCTGGGCGTCGGCGGCACGTCGCCCATCCTGAAATCGGGATGGAAGCGAGAGAAGTGCACCGGCGTCTGCGTTCCCATTCGGTCCCTTACCCATCGGCAGAAGTCGGAGACCTCCTGCTGGTGGTCGTTCCTGCCAGGAATTATCAGATAGGTCAGCTCGACGTGTATCCCTATCTCCCTGGCCACTTCGCATGCCTTCAGCACAGGAGCCAGGCTGCCCTTGCACACCTCACCGTAGAAGCCCTCGGTGAACCCCTTGACGTCGATGTTCATGGCATCGATGACGCCCTTGAGAGATCGGAGCGGCGCTTCATTGATGTAGCCGTTGGTGACCGAGACGGTGAACAGTCCGCGCTCCCTGCACAGACGGCTCGCTTCCACCATATACTCGTACCAGATGGTCGGCTCATTGTAGGTCCAGGCCACACCGTTGGATCGGGCGCGAAGGCACATCTCCGGGACTTCTTCCGACCGGACGTAACGAGACGCCCCGTCCTCCAGCCCGACCTGGGCTATGCTGAAGTTCTGGCAGTGCTGGCATCGCAGATTGCAGCTCAATCCGCCGAAGGAGAGAACTGGCTCTCCCGGCCGGAAGTGGAACAGGGGCTTCTTCTCCAGGGGGTCCAGATGCACAGAGGAAACCATGCCATAGCTCATCGCTTTCAAAGAGCCACCGATGTTCTGGCGGACCCTGCATATCCCGAACATGCCGTCTTTGATCAGACAGTGGTGAGGACAGAGGCGGCAGCGCGCGGCGTCGCCCTCCCTCTCCCAGAACAGGGCGTCCTTGCGGTCAGCGCCGGAAGTGCTCATATCCCTTCGACTCCAGTTCTTTGCGGGACCGGCCCCGTTTTAAAACATTCTTGTCAGCATTGATACAGCGACCGATGACATTGGCTTCATCGCCAAGAGCGTCCAGGACATCATCCAACCCTTCCGGTCTGACCGTGAACAGCAGCTGATAGTCGCCCCCGCCGTGGAGAGCGATATCCATCTGATCATTCTTGACCGTCTTGGCCAATCTTCCCACCTCGGGATCGATTGGAACAGCGGATGCGTCCACCTCGAAGGAAACGCCGCTCGCCTCGCCCAGCTCGCGCAATGACGTCGATAGGCCATCGGAGGTGTCCATGCAGGATGTGACCGCCCCTGTGACCGAAAGCAGCGTTCCCTCCTTGATGCGAGGTTGGGGTTCGAACAGGGCTTTGATCGCCTTGTCCGAATCGATATCGTGTTCCAGGGCCAGCAGGCCTGCGGATGCCAGCCCCGCGCTGCCGGTCATCATGAGAAGATCGTCGGGGCGGGCGCCCTTCCTGGTCAGAAGGCCACCCCTAGGGACGATGCCCAGGGAGGTGCCGGCGAGCACCAGTTCGGAACATTCCTTGGTGTCTCCGCCCAGATAGTCCGTGCCGTATTGGTCGCAGCAGTCCGCGGCACCCTGCACCATCTCCCGGACCTCGCTCTCATCTAGATCGGCCGGCAACCCCATCGCCAAAAGAAGACCCAGAGGCTGCGCCCCCATGGCCGCGATGTCGCTCAAGTTCACCGCCGCGGCCATCCAGCCCTTCTGCCGCCAGGACATCCGGGGATGGAAATGCGTGGTCTCCCAGAGCATGTCGGTGCTGATCACCAGATAACGCTCTCCGAATGATATCGCCGCCGCGTCGTCGCCCGGACCGAGGCGGGCGGAGCAGGTCAGCATTGACCCAATGGATCTGACCATGCTCTTCTCGCCGACATCGCTCAGGCGGGCCATGAACAGTAGAATGCGAAGGGGGCGATTAACTCTTTTGCCTGGGTAGGACGAGGGGGGAGGGGTTTCAGATACGAGGCCGATCTCCCAAGGCCAGGACTGGTGCTGTTGGCACCGAGGCCCGTGCCCATGTGTCCGGCCCCGCCAGAGAGGGGGGGTGAACGAAGCAGGCACAAACCCTTAGGTGGGTCTTGCGGCCTGACCGGTTCACTCTCTACCCTTCCTCCTCCCCATCCTGAGGTTGATCAGATAGGCCATGACGAACATTGTCGCGATGACGCCCAATATCGCCAGGATGATCATGCCCGGTCCCGCATCCCCGGCCGCCTCCACCGTGCTCAGCGGGCGCATGTCCAGGCCTGAACCTCCGTCCAGGAAATAACCCTGGTCGACGAATCCGTCCTGGTCATCATCGGGTGCGGTCCAGTCCCCCCACAGATTGCCATAGGAAGCGTTCCATGAGTTGGCTCCGTCATCAGAGGCCTGCACATGCTGCTCGTTCCAAACCTCGGTCGCACCGTTGTTGCCCACCAGCCGGTTCCCGACCAACAGGTTGCGGTTCGAACCGTTGATGATGATGCCATACGAGGTGCTGCCGGTGATGGTGTTGTTCACTATCTCATTGTCATCGGACAGCCGCAGATGGATACCGTACCTGCCGTCACCTTGGACGGAGTTGTTCTCGATGCGGTTTCCGATGCAGGAATTGTTAAGGTGTATCCCCGAGCGGTCGCCGGTGCAGTCGTTTCCCATGACCAGGTTGCCGGCGCAGCTGACGTTGAGATAGATGCCGTGGCGGTCGCTCCCTAAGCAATCGTTGCCCACCACAGTATTGTTGTTGCTGCTGAGCTTGAGATAGATGCTGTAGTTGACGTTCGAGCTGCAGTCGTTGGCCGAGAGGTGATTGTTGTTCGATTCGGATAGGTATATACCGTCGTTGTTCCCGTTGCATCGGTTCCCAGATATCGTAGCGTTATCCGAGCTGCCGACAAAGATCCCGGAATACCCGCTGTCGGTGCAGAGGTTGCCGATCACCGAATCGTTCCCCGTCCTGTTCAGGTAGATGCCGTACCAGTTGTTCCCTACGCAGGTATTGTTGGAGATGTGGTTCAGGCCGGACGTCTCTGAGCATATGCCGTAGAAATTTACGCTTTCCCGGCATGTGTTGTTCTCGACCATATTGGCGTTGGACCGTTCGAGGTAGATGTTGCTGTGCCCATTGCCATTGCAGGTGTTGACCGAGATCAGGTTTTGATGGGACCTGAGGAAGTAGATCCCGACATAGATGGTGTTGTTATTGCACCGGTTGGCGGATATCTCGTTCCTGGTCGAGTCATCGAGACGAATGCCGTCATTGGTGTTGTCATCGCAGATGTTTTCCGACAGGATGTTGTCGTGAGATTCGTTGAGGTATATCCCGCAATCATCGTTCTCTGTGCAGGTGTTGCGCGCCAGCATGCAATCGCCCGATCGGACGAGATGAATGCCCGAGCTGCTTCCGTTGCAGGATAGGTCCATCAGGGATACGTTCCGGGCATTGTATACTGTCAGGGCGCAACCGTCGAGATAGGGGGAGCTGAGCACGGAGGCCCCCAAGAGAGTGCAATCACGGACGATGATATGGGCAGTGGTGTTCCCGATGAACATGGCGTTTCCTTGGCCGGCCGCATCTATCCTTAAGCCCTGGATGATGTAAGGGTCCGCGATGGTACCGTTGCCAGTGCAGATGCCTGAGACCTTCAGCGACGCTAGGTCGGAATCCCCGTCGATCCGGATCGGGTCTTGGTCGAAAAGAATGGTCATCGTCTCTTGACCGGCTATAGCCTCGGATGCCTCTCCGGCATCGGATATTAATGATGCCGAGATCAGCGACAGAGATAAAACCAAGATCAGAGCGAGCGATTTAACTTGAGATCCCATCAATTTCATTCCCCAGAATGTGTACCCCTGCGTTTGGAATGAATGTGCAAATATCTTCGGATATAAAATAAGAGGGCACCTAGATCGAACAACCCTTTCCATCTGACTTCTGCAGTAAAAAAAGAAAAGAACGGGGTAAGGGGTTTGACGGTGGCCGATCACTTCTTCCGTAGGAAGAAGAATGCTGCGGCGCCGACGACCGCCAGGCCCAGGATGACGATGATGGCGTACAGCCATATCGAGCCGCCGTCGTCCTCTTCGTCCTCGGACTCCTCGGGGACCATCTCCACCGTGCCCTCGTCGACGGTTATCCCCTGTTCGATGGTGGCGTTGAAGGAGAACGGTTCATACCCATCCGCGTCAACCTCGAAGAGGTATGTGCCCACGGATAGGTTGACGAACAGGAAACGGCCGTTCCCATCGGTCACGGCAGTGAGCTCGCCAGCGGTGACCGTGACGTTGGCCACCGGATCGCCGTTCTCGTCCAGGATCACCCCAGTTATGTTTCCTACCGAGCGGGTGGAGAAGGTCCAGTTAATGTCGATGAGGTTGCCGGCCAGGTCCATTCCGCTGACGGTGACCTCGTAGACGGTGTTGTACAAGAGCTGGGAAGGGGTGAACGAGGCTGAGTTGCCTTCCCATGCTACAGTTCCGCTGACACCGGCAACCGTTATCGATACGGACGTCTGGTTCATGACCTCGGAGAACTCCACCAGTATGACCTGATCTAGTTCCAGATCGTCACCGATCGGCGAGTATTCGGCCGTCGGGGCGGTGGCGTCCACGGTGATGTTGAGCGTCACCGATGCGGAGTTGCCGACCAGGTCGGTCACCTTCACCTCGATGGTGTGCGTTCCGTCCTCCAGGGAGTAATCCCAGCTGTGATTTTCGTCCATGTCCGACCATGCGCCGCCGTCCACCCGGAGCAGGGTGGTGTTTATGATGGTAGTCGCATCCTCGGCCTCCCATTCCACGGTCCCGGTGGTGCTGTTGACGAGGGAGCCTTCAGCCGGGAACACGAACCGCACTTCTGGCGCGTCGGTGTCCACTGTGAAATTGACCGACACCTCTACGGAGTTGCCTGCGGCGTCGGCGGCCCTGACGTAAACCCGATGGGCGCCGTTGGCGAGCCCGGTCAAGACGAACTGCTGTCCGATCGCTGTTACCCACGCCCCTGAGCCGACCTTCACCTCGGCGGTTCCGGGATTGGCGTCAGATGAGGCCCAGGTGACCGTCACCGAGGATGCGTTGAACAGCTGTCCCTCCGCCGGAGAGGTTATCTCCATAATAGGCGCCACGGTATCCACGGTGAAGGTCACCGTTTCGTCCTGGTAGTTGCCCAGTTGATCGTAGGCGCTCACAAGGACGGTGTACGTTCCATCGGCCAGGTCGTTGAAGGTGTAGGATGTGCCGGTGGTGTTGATGGCCGGTAGGCCCTCCATGCTCACCCAATAATATGCGATCCCGGTCCCGGCGTCACTTCCGGACCAGGTGACCATGACATCCGCGGTACCGAGGTAACCGCCCTGGGCAGGCGAGGTGATGGTAAGCGAGGGGGGCTGGGCATCGATCAATATGGCAACCGTGTCCGTGGATGACAGCCCGACCTTGTCGTACACGACCACGGTCAGAACGTGGGACCCGTCGCTGAGGCTGGTGAATGTGTATGACGAAACACCAGGAAGCAGCGTAACCGGAGATCCTCCCTCCCAGCTTACCTCGTAGCGATCCACCTCGGAACCGATATCGCTACCGTTCCAGGTCACCGTGACACTGTTGTCGGTGCTGAGGAAGTTGTCAGCCGGGGATTCGATGGTCACGGTCGGGGCGGTTATGTCAACGTTGATGGTAACCGACACATCCAGGTAGTTCCCGGCGGCGTCGTAGGCGCTCACCAGGACGGTGTACGTTCCCTCGGCCAGATCATTGATGGTGCAGGAGCTTCCGGTGACGTTATCGGAGAACGCGCCCTCGATGCTTACCAGATAGTAAGCGATGCCGGATTCGTCGTCGCTGCCGGTCCATGTTACAGTGACGCTGCTTCCGACGTATGCGCCATCCGCCGGATTAGTAATTTCCATGACCGGCGGAACCACGTCGAGCACCATGATGATGGAGGCATTGGCTCCGAATCCGCGGAGATCGACCATGGTGATCGTGATGACGTTGTCACCATCTGCCAGGGGAATGGTGGCCGTCCAGATGTCCGTGCCGGAACAGGCACCGGATGCGTCGTTGGCGGCATTGTGCCAGGTCAGATGGTCCACGCCGAAGTAACTGGTCGCAATTCCGGTGATGTCGACGTTTGTTTCACTGGTAAAGGACCCGTTGGCGGGAGATGTTATCGCCACGCTTACGGCCAGGGGCAGGTGGTCCATATTCGCCCCGCCATTTATCAGATAAGCATTGTCCACGATACCGTCGCCATTGGTATCAGGAGAGGTCCAGTCGCCCCACAGGTTACCGTGCCCGGTATCGTTCCAGAAGTTGGTCCCGCTGTCCCATGCCTGGACTTTGGCGGGGTCATAGACGGATGTTGCGCCGTTGTTCCTCATAAGCACGTTCCCGAAAATGCGGTTGTCTGTCGCGGAGGTTATGTTGATGCCGTGCAGCCTGTTGTCCTCGATGGTGTTGTTGGCGATGATGTTGCCATAGCAGTTGTCGCCCTCCCCTGCACCGTCTATCGCCAGTCCGTGCCCGGCGAAGGCTATCCCGTAACCGTCATCGACCGACAGGTGGCCGTTGTTCCGAATGGTGTTGTTGGAAATCTCGTTGTTGATAGCCCGTTTACCGAAGTAGATTCCCGCCTTTCCGTTGTCCACGCAGGTGTTGTTGAAAACCAGGGAATCACTTAGCCAACGCAGATACATCCCGTAACCGTTGTTGTTGCAGGTGTTGTTGGCGATCACCAGTCTTTCGTGCGCAGAATTGTATGCCTCGATTCCGACATTGTTGTAACTGAGGTTGTTCCCTTCGATGCGTATGTCGTTGCCTGAATTGATCGATATCCCAATGGTGGAGCCCAGGCATGTGTTGTTGAATATGTTGTTGTTCGACGAGCCGATCTTGATGTTGACCTTGGTGCCCATGTAATTGTTGTTGTAGCTCAGATTGTTCCCGGACACAGTGTTGTATTCTGAACTATCGAGATTGAGACCGTCGGCGTTGTTGTAGCAGGTATTGTTGGCGATGGTGTTGTAATTGGACCAATCCAGATAGATGCCGGCGCTTTCCCAGGAGGACAGATAGAACATATTGGGCGAAGCGCAGGTGTTGCTGACCAGGTCATTGTTGTGAGAACTGGTCAGGCGGACCCCGTCCCCCGTGCTGTCCAAGCACGTGTTGTTCTTGATATCGTTCCAATCGCTCCCGGTATTGAGCCAGATCCCGATCGTGTTCTCGTTGCAGGTGTTGTTGGAGATGGTGCAATGATCGGAGTCGGAGAGCTTTATGCCGCAGTTATTGTTGCCGTTGCAGGTGTTGTTCAGCAACCAGTTGGAACTGGATATGTAAAGGTAGATGCCCATGCCGGAATTCCCATTGGCGGTGTTGTTGTACACCGTGCAATCGTCCGAATCCCTGAGATAGATCCCGTTCTCGGAGTTCCCCAGGCAAGTGTTGTTGTTTAGGACATTTCCATCGTTTCCCAGCCATAGCCTTATCCCGTTGGCGTTCCCGGTGCAGGTGTTGTTGGCGATGACGCATTCGAGAGAGTCCCTCAATTCCACTCCGCTGTTCAGGTTGCGATCGCAGGTGTTGTTCAGCAGGACGTTATAATGGGATGCACCAAGGAATATCCCATGGGAGCCTGCGTTGTCATCGCAATAGTTGTTGAACAGACCGTTGGAATTGGATTGCCACAGGTATATCCCATCGCCACCGGTGCTCAGGTTGCATTCGTTGAACGATATCGTGTTGAATGAACTGATATGGAGGAAGATGCCGTAAGTGTTCGATGGTAGATCATTACTGAACAGAAGGTTGCGATCGGATTCCTCGAGGTATATCCCGTCGAAATTGTTCCGGGCGATGTTGGAACTCACGGTACAGTTGCCCGATAACGCTATCCAAACACCGGATTCTACGTTCTCGAAGACCTCGTTCGACGACACAGTGCTGTTCGAGGATAACCTGATGTAAATTCCAGATGCGGAATTGCCATGGACGGTGTTGGAAGAGATGGTGTTGTTCGGTGAGCTCAATGCCCAGATCCCATAATTTGCGTTCCCGAAGACATCGTTCGATGAAACCGTGTTGTTCGAGGAGTATCTGAGGAATATTCCAGAGTCAATATTTCCATGGACCGTGTTGTAGGAAATGCTGTTGTTCAGCGAATAAAGTGCCCATATCCCATAGAGGTTACCGCTTAGATCATTGTTCGAGACGGTATTGTTCGATATGGCATAGGTCGTTGAGGATGAGAGGAATATCCCCGCCCCCCATTCCGAGATCCAGCCGTTTCCTGAGCAAATGTTGTTATCGATCATGTTGCCAGTTGTGTTAGAGATTGCAGAATTGAGCGTTATGCCCCCGATATAATTGTCGCGGCAGATGTTCTCGGTCACCGTGTTATTGATGGATGAGTCTACGACGATCCCGCTCCCTTCAATGTCATTACAGATGTTGGCGATAAGTGCGTTGAAGTGCGAGGATGTAAGATCGATACCGGCATTGTTGCCGCTGCAGTTGTTCTCCTCCAGGCTGTTGTTGTTGGACGACCTCAATTGAATTCCTACCCTTCCGGTCGGCGATTCGATGTCCAGCACGCAGGTGTTGTTGATGATTACATTTAAATCGGAATATTCGAGGGCTATCCCGGTGCCGTGGTTCTCGAATGTGTTGTTCCTTATGACGATGCCGTTGGAGCTGACCAGCCACACGCCGACATAGCTGTCCACAAGGCGGTTGTTCTCAATGGTGACGTTCCGAGCGTTCTCAAGGTGGATCACAGCGGATGGCCAGGAGGAATCGGAGAGAAGACAGTTCCGTATCTTCACGTGAAGGTCCACATCGTAGATGGCGATCGCGCTTCCGCCGGCACCATCTATCTCATAGTTCTGGATCAGGAAAGGGTTCTCCTCCGACCCATCGCCGGGGAAACCGAAGCTGATCAGATCAGTGTTATCGAGTATGAGGATCGGGCTGTGAACGTCATAGGCCTGGACTGAACCAGACGTTCCTATGGATAGCAAAACCACGACGGTCAATAGCAATACGACTGATCCAAGTAACTTATTGAACACCTTATGCAAACGAAAGCCCCCATTGAAAGGAATGGGACTCTATGACAGGACAGTCATAAAGTATTTCGCAATAATTTTACGATAGATGAATGAAATTACGACCGGGACATCCTTGAACCGGATGTGCAGGTAATTTGTTAAAGAACACTGCGCTCTGTCGAGATGGCAATTCTTTAATAGTCAGTTCGCCAACGGTGGACCGGATGCTCCTAAAGCTGCCATATGGCGAAGGGGGATTGCTCAAGGCCAAGGTCCCCGATGAAAATCTGGCCGGGATCGTCGGACCGCACGAGGTCCACTGCGCACCGGATGAGATCGAACGAGCTCTTTCCAAACCGTTCGGCCGTTCTCTCGAGGCGTTCCTGAAGGACGCAGAGGACGTGGTGTTCCTGGTGAACGATGGGACGCGACCGACACCCACCCCGCAGGTGCTGGACGCCCTGGCCAAGCATATGGACCTCAAGAAGGCGCGCTATCTCATAGCCACCGGCGCACACCGCGGGCCTACTGAGGGGGAGCTGAAGTTCATTTTCGGAGAGCATTTGGACGAGCTGCGCGACCGTATCATCGTGCATGACGCCCGGCGCTCTAAGTGTGTTCATCTGGGCGTATCGAAGAACGGCACGGACATGGATGTGAACGAGATAGCTGTGAACGCCGATCGCCTGATCATAATCACCAGTGTCGAGCCGCATTACTTCGCTGGCTACACTGGCGGAAGGAAATCCTTCCTGCCGGGAGTGGCTTCCTTCCGGACCATCGAGCAGAACCATAAGTTGGCCATGCGCCCCGAGGCCCAGACGCTGGTGCTGGACGGAAACCCCGTGCACGAGGACATGATGGGCGCGCTTTCCGTCGTCAAGAAGGATATATTCTCCATCCAGGTGGTGCTGGATAGGCATCAGCGCATCTACAAGGCCGCCGCGGGCGACCTGCACAAGGCCTTCCGGCAGGCGGTGGAGTGGGCCGATGAGGTGTTCTCCATCACCATCAAGCAGCGCTACGATGCTGTGATAACCGTTGCCCCGTACCCCATGGATGTCGATCTTTATCAGGCGCAGAAGGCCATCGACAATGCCAAATGGGCTTTGAAGGACGGCGGCACGCTCATCCTGGTCGCCAAGTGCCGCGAGGGCATGGGCGAGGAGACCTTTGCTAAGCAGCTCTCTTCTTCACCCGATAAAAGAATAGTGCTCAAGAACCTGGAGAAGGAGTACAAGCTCGGGTATCATAAGGCCGCCAAGGTGGCCGAGGTGATGTGCTCCGCCGATCTGTGGGCGGTCACCGCTCTCGGTCCTGACAAGCTGAGGGAGATGGGGATGGTTCCATTCGGCACCCTGCAGGAGGCGGTCGACACGCTCCTGAGGGAAAAGCCAAAAGCCCAGATGCTCGTTCTGCTGGACGGCAGCGTGACCGTGCCGAAGGTGTGTGAGAATGAGTGAGACCATCGATGCTACCAACCTCCGCAGGATGAAGAAGGAACTGATGACCTGCACCTACTGCGGGTTCTGCAAGAGCGTCTGCCCCACCTTCCAGAGGGTTGGCTGGGACCCCTCCGTGGCCAGAGGAAGAATGGTCCTGGCCTACGGGCTGATGCAGAAAGATATCCCTGCCGACCCTTCCGTTCTCGAGTATCTTTACCAGTGCACCACCTGCAAGGACTGCGAGAGGAGATGCCCTTCCAAGATCTCCGTGGTCGACGTGGTTGAGAGCGCCCGGCGGGACCTGGTAGCCGCTGGACATATGCTTCCGAAGCACAGGGCCATGGCGGACAAGGTGGTCGAGACCGGCAATCCATACAGCGAGCGAAAGAGCATCCCGGAGACGCTTGGCCTGCAACCGAAAAAGGCCAATGTCGGCTACTTCGTCGGCTGCACCGCTGCCTATCGCGACAAGGTGCTGGCCGACGCCACGTTATCGATCCTGCGGAAGCTGGGCGAGGACTTCACGCTCATCGATGAGAACTGCTGCGGTTCAGTTCTGCAGCGCATCGGCGTGGACGAGGGGGAGGTGGAGAAGCTCTGGAAGCGGAACGTCGAGAACATCCGCTCCCTGGGAGTGGAGAAGGTCGTCTTCTCCTGCGCCGGCTGCTACCGCATGTTCAAGGAGGAGTATCCCAAGAAGCTGGACCTGGGGTTCGAGGTGCTCCATATCACCGAATATCTGGCCTCCAAGGACCTGAAGCTCAAGCCCATGGTAGGTACCATAACCTATCACGACCCTTGCCATCTGGGACGGCACTGCCATGTCTATGACGCCCCCCGCGCCGTGTTGGCCAGGATACCCGGAGCGGTTTTCAGGGAGATGCCGCGCAGCCGGGAGACCTCGGCATGCTGCGGAGGCGGAGGCGGGGTTCGCTCGGCCTATCCAGAGCTGTCCAAGGAGATCGCCGCCAGACGAGTAGACGAGGCGTCCTTCGCTGACCTGCTGGTCACCACCTGCCCGTTCTGCGTGAACAACCTGAAGGCCGGGGCCTCCGGACGACCGGCGCCAGAGATAATCGACCTGGTGCAGTTGGTCGATCGGCTGCTGTGAGGGAAGATGGCCCGGGTGCGCGTATACCGCAGTTACGGGGAGGCGTGGGGTGAATGGCGCCGGCTGGGGATACCGGACCGTGCGTTCACCAGGTTCGACCTGGCCTCCAGGCAGTTCATTTTCATCGATTCAATGGGCCAGGAGGAGGTGAGCGCCCTCAAGGAGGAGCTGGCCCTTAAGAACGTGACCGTTCTGCCTTGCCGGGGGGACCGGGCGCTGGTTGCCGTTGCCCCACTGGTGCTCGAGAACCTTTTGATGACCGGGGCTTCGCCGAAGGTCGCGGAGATGGGTGAGGCCCTGCGCTTCCGCAACGACGCAGAACCTCCGACGTTCGAATGGTCCGGCGGTTCGCTGGACCTATCAAGGCCGAGGGTCATGGGCATACTGAACGTCACCCCGGACTCCTTTTCCGATGGCGGAAGGAACCTTGATGCGGACGTCGCCGTGCGGCGCGCCCTGGCCATGAAGGAGGAGGGGGCGGACATCATCGACATTGGAGGGGAGTCCACCCGCCCGGGTTCCGCACCAGTGTCCGCGGACGATGAGTGGTCCAGGATATCCGAGGTGGTCAGAAGGGTGAGCGAGGAGGTCGGCCTTCCGATCTCCGTGGACACTCGGCGTCCCGGCGTGGCGAGGAAGGCGCTGCGCGCCGGGGCGGTGATGGTGAACGATGTTTCCGGCCTCAAGGACGAGATGATAGAGGTGGTCCGTGCGGAGATGGCTGCGGCCTTCATCATGCACATGCGGGGGGAGCCGTCCAACATGCAGGACGACACCCGCTACGTGGATGCGGTGGGGGACGTGTACGCGTTCCTTGAGCGAAGGGTCAGGAAGGCAGTTGCCGCCGGAGTACCCTGGGAAGGCCTGGCCATCGACCCCGGGCTGTGTTTCGCCAAGGATGTGGATGGTAATTTGGAGATCATGTCCCGATTGGACGAGTTCGGATCGATGGGGCGGCCGGTGCTCCTGGGCGCGTCGAGGAAGTCATTCCTGGGGAATATCGCCGGGGGAGGGCCGGAGGATCGCCTTGAAGCGAGCCTGGCCGCGGCAGCCGTGGCCTGCTGGCAGGGAGTACGCCTGTTCCGGGTTCATGACGTGAAGGAGACGGTGAGAACCCTGAAGGCGGCCAGCGCCATGAGGGCGGGGATCAGCCCAAGGTCACCATCACGGTGATGGCCACCAGGAGCACTCCCGCGATTACGAAGAAGATGGTGTTCTTGGTGCGTTCCTTCCTTGCCTCGCTATCCGCCGCGGCCTTGCAGGCATCGGAGCAGTACTCCTGACCCACGTCGACCGGGTCGTCGCAATGAAGGCAATGGGAGTGTTCGGGAAGCAGGCTCATGTTCTCTCCAAAGGAAAAGGGAATGATAAGGGTTTAGGCGGGGCGCAGGAACAACGAACCGGCTCCGGCGGCCATCAGGACCTTCAGGGCATCCACGGTGATGAACGGCAGAACCCCGAGGACAACGGCCTCCGTCGCGTCCAGCCCCAAGAACAGGGCCAGCTGTACCGCTCCCAAGGAGTAGATGATCAGCACGCCGAGGGACATCGCCGCCAGTACGCGGCACATGCTCCAGCCTTTCCGGCGTTCTACCATCTCGCCGATGACCACGGACGCCGCAACGAAACCGAGTAGGTAACCGCCGGTCGGCCCCAGCAGGGCGGCGAGACCGGCCATTCCGCTGAACATGCCGAACGTTCCGCCCATGACCAGATACATTCCCTGGCCCAGGGCGCCGTAACGGCCCAGTACCAAAGCGCCGAGAAGAACGACCAGCACCTGGCCGGTGAACGGCACGGGGGTGAAAGGCAGCATTATGCGCACCTGCGCCGCCAAGGCCATCAATAGGGCCAGGACAAAAGCCGCGCTGACCTTCGTGACAATGCTGGACTCCTCCCTCCATCTGTACAGAGGGGCGGAAGCCGCTCTTCGCCAGCCGTGGACCGTGTCAAACACTTGCATGGGTCTTGACGTATGAGGGACCGCTAGATAAACATTTTTCGAACGAGGGCAAGCTTTAATTGCCAGCAGTTGGTTTTTGGGGACCATGTGGAAGGTCTTCGGAGAGGAAGGAGTGATGGTCCAGTTCGGGCCGCTCTGGAAGGAAAGGATGATAGAGCTGTCCAAGCGCCGGAAGGACCGCGAGCGTTTCCTGGACCTCCTGGAGAAGTCGGAGATCTCGCATTACCTTGACATACACCAGGCGTTGCACGTGTTCCGGATGGACCTGCCCACCACCTGCACCGCCGAGGACGTGGAGTTCCTGAAGGGTTTCGTGCAGCGGGTGATCAAGGGAACCGAATACCCCATGGTCGACCTGGACGGGGAGGAGCAGAAGGCCGCCCTGGTCATCTCGGCCGAGGAGCCGGAGGACGAGCACGCCTCCCGCATGTCCGGCTGGTACAAGATGAAGCAGGACGAGGACCGCAAGGCAGGAAGGACCTAGGCCCTCTCGGCCATCCGGTCCAGCCTTTCCAGCTTTTCCCCCGGATCCCCGGAGTTCTGCGCTTTTACCCAATCCTTCAGCTTGTCGTACCCTTTTCCGCTCTCCAGGAGGCCCAGGGATTTCGCCACTCCCTCCTCGAGCGAAGCGGCGCTGCCGTTCAGATACAGTATCGGGGCGGTGTTCAGGGCCACCATGTCCCGGCGTGAACCTTTTTCCTTCCCTAGCAGCACCCGGATGAACCGCAGGGCTTCCGTATCCCGGTCCAGGGTGCTCAGGATGTCCTTCTCTTCACCCAGCTGGAGCCCCATCATCTCAGGGGTTACCTCGTAGCTGCTGACCTCCCCATCCTCGTGGAACTCGGCGATGATCGAGGTTCCCAGCGTGGAAAGCTCGTCCATCCCCCTTTCCCCGCTGCCGTCCAGACCGTGGGCCACTATGCCCTTGCGGTAACCCATCTCCCTCATGGTATCGGCCAAAGGCCGCACCAGCTCCCGGGAGTATACGCCGCGGACCCCCACATCCGGCGAGGCCGGGTTGGCCAACGAGCCGGCGACGTTCAGGATGGTCCCGAAGCGGACCTGCGACAGTATGCGGTACAGGGCCTGAGGATGGACCTTGGCGCTCATGCCGTTGAACAGCCCTATGCCGGCCGTCTCGACGCTTTTCTTTACCACGGACACCTCGCATTCCACGTCCACCCCGAGCGTCTCTGCCATATCCACGATCCCGCACTTGGACGTTATCGCTCTGGCTCCATGCTTGGCCATATGCACGCCGCCGGCCGCGGCGATCACTGACGACAGGGTGCTCACATTGAATGTCTTGATGCGGTCCATGCCGGTGCCGCAGTTCTCGACCAGGTGGCCGGCCACCTCGGGCCTGGCCTTGGCGGTGTCGATCTCAAAGATCGCCTCCCAGGCCCCGGCGATCTCCTCCGGGGTCGGTTTGGCGGCCGTTATCGCGGCCAGGAACGCCCCCTGCTGAAGGTCCGGCTGTTTGTTCAATAGAACCTCGCGGAACATGTCCCTGGTCCTTTGCCTTCCTATATGCTCTCCCCTGATCAGCGCGTCCACAGACGCCCCGAAGCTCCTTAGTTCAACATCCATTTCCTTCCCTCATTGAAACGTTATCACGGCCTTCTGGCCAGTCCGTCCGGAGGCGTGGCCGAAGGCCAGCCTGACCTCCTCGAGACGATATCTGCCGGTGAACAGCCATGAGAGGTCCGCCCCCCGCATGATGATGTCCGCGGCCTCCCGGCAATGCCGGCTGGCATTCCCATAGCTGCCAACCAGTCCCAGCTCCCGGTAGTGCATATCCCGGAGGTCTATGGACTGGGGGGAATCCTCCCTTCTGGGACCTGAGAAGACGCAGAGCCGCCCTCCGGGTGCCAACAGTTCGAAGATGCTGCGGTCCAGGTGTACGTTGGGCGTGCAGGGGATGATCACATCGACGCCCCTTCCGCCCGTACCATGCCTGACCATTTCCGCGAGATCGGCGCCCTTCGGCTGCGTCACCCTGTCGAAGAGCCCTTTCGGAACGCACCGCAAACGCTCCAGGACCGGTTCGCTGAGCATCACGGAGTTCACACCTCGCCTCCTGGCCAGAAAGGCGTTCAGGCAGCCCATCGGCCCTCCGCCCAGGATCAGGACCGAGTCTCCCTCCCCCACCCGGAGCTTGTTTTGGGCGTTTACGCAGCACGCCAGTGGCTCGGTCAAGGTCATCACCACCGGGTCGGCGTCGGCGATGGGGATCAGTCTCGACGGGTCGGCCACGGCCATCATCTCGGCCATTCCTCCGTCGGTGTTGAAACCCATGATCCTGACCCGGGCGCAGAGATGGTCGTCGCCGGTCCGGCAGGGGAGGCATGAACCGCACGATTCGCCAGGCCAGACCTGAACCGTCTCTCCTTTGCGTATGAGGTCGCTGTCCGTCTCCAGCACCTCGGCGGTGACCTCGTGCCCCGGTATCCGGGGATAGGTCAGGTCGCGATGACCGGTCTCCAGCATCTTGATGTCCGTGCCGCAGACCGCGCAGGCCCTTACCTTGAGAAGCACACCTCCCTTCGGCATGGCCGGATCGTCGACGTCGTCCACGTCCAGCACTCCCTGGGAACGCATCAATGCAGCCTTCATCCTCTCACCGAACCCGAGTTGGATATATCATCCAATTATATAATCGATGCTGACTTCCGGGCGTCCAGAAGACCGGTCGGGTCCTTGGGCGAGGAATTTAAACCTGTAGCTCCCTTGACCGTGCGATGGAGCGCCGTTCCCTTCTCATCGTGGCCCTGGCATTCACTCTGGTGGCCACATGCCTTGCCGTTCCCGTTTCGGAGATCGCGGAGGATTCAGCACATTTCACATTCAGAACGCCCTCTCCATCAGTAACCGATGATCTGGGGCCGATGATGAACCAGTTCAGCTTGACCTCCGGCCCTTACGAGGGGGCACTGTTCAACCTCACCGTTGCATTCTCCTACGCATTGTCGGAGCCCTCGGAGAGCCAGCCTTGCGCTGGCGCTTATGTTCAGTTGAGATTGATGGGAGTGAGCTCCTTCAGCACCATCCGCTCAGGGCATACCGACAGCGAGGGGCGGGCTGGCTTCTCCGGGCTTACTGCCGGCACGTACATGGTCCGCATAGAGGCGGATGACGACCGCTGGGTGCGAGTGGCCAATGGGTCCCAGTCCAACTCGCCGACCTTCTATTGGAACACCCAGCAGTTCACCGCTGATTCGGATGCCGGGATCGAGTACCGCATCGCCGATCAGAGCAGGGGGGCCTGGGCCGCATATGACAATCTGCGGGACGGAGGCGGATGGCTATATGACCACACCGGATGGGAGCGTTCCCAGGTGACCGTGGTGTGGCCGGAGGGGGACTGGCCCCATTCGCACGGAGACGATATCCATCTACCTGGGGAGGAGTCCATTCCAGATGCCATCTGGAACAGGGATATCGCCCTTCACGAGTACGCCCATTGCGTTCACTACGAGCTGAGAGGAGGCAGCTTCCCGGAGGGGAACGGCCCGGATCCGCACTACATCGACAGCGAATCGTCCCCGGGGTTCGCCTTCACCGAGGGCTGGGCCCAGTTCTTCGAGAGGGCGGTGGACGGCGACCCGATCCGCTCTGACGGCACTTCGTTGGAAAGCACCGTGTTCGCCGACGGCCCGTACGGACACGGCGACCGCGGGGACATGGACGGGCTGATCGTGGAGGGGGCGGTGGCCAATGTGCTATGGGACATTTATGATGGCACAGACGCCTCGGACCGTCCGTCCGGAAGCGCCAGGGGGGATTTCGTGGATGGGCAGTTCTCCACCCTCTGGAACATCATGTTCGACATGCAGCCGGATGACCTGGAGGACATCAAGAGGGCCTGGCCGGTGCGTGATATGAACATAACAGCGTTGTTCCGCAACTCGCGCGTCCCCATGGAGCTGGACCCGCCCAGCAACCCGGACTCTTTCAGTTCCTCCCATGAACAGGGGGAGGGGTCTATGGACAGCACCATCAGCTTCATCTGGTCGGGAGCCTGGGACAGCGGGAGCGGGGTGCTGGGATACAGCATACTCCTCAGCACTGACCGGAACGCTGAGCCGGACAGGATAATGGACCGCGCTACCGGATCGTACACCACCTCTTCTTTGTCACCTGGCACGTACTATCTGCACATAAGGACGGTGGACAGGGATGGCAACTGGGCGGAGGACGTGTATACCGTCGGACCGTTCGTGATCGATGAGGGGGCGACCCCTGTGGACGACCCTGTGTTCCCGGAAGGGGACCTGGAGAAGGCCCTGCTGGGGCTGATGATAGTGCTTGGGGTGGTCGTTTCTCTCCTGATAATGGTGCTTCGGATGGACCGGAAGGCCGCCAGAACGCAAAGGACACCGCCGATGTCACACAACTGCCCTTTCTGCGGGCGGTTCGACCATGGCGGAGAGTTCTGTCCTTACTGCGGAGGGAGATTGAGGTGAGGCGATGAGGAAAGCGGAGAGGGAGATCAAGGACCGAGCGGAGCTGGAAGACGTCATCCGAAAGGCAGAGGTCTGCCGCCTGGCGATGGTCGATGACGGGAGGCCGTACATCGTGCCGATGAACTTCGGCTATAGAGAGGGCGTGTTCTACTTCCATTGCGCGAGGGAGGGGCGGAAGCTGGAGGTGCTGAGGGATAATCCCCATGTGTGCTTTGAGATGGAGGCGGGCGTGCACCTGATGAAGGGCGATGCCGCCTGCGGATGGTCCACCAGCTACGAGAGCGTCATCGGCTGGGGCACCGCTGAGATCATCATGGACGAGCATGAGGTACGCGCGGGGCTGGAGGTCCTGATGTCCCATTACACCGCTGGGCCTTACGATTTTGATCAGCGTTCCCTTTCGCTCACGGCCCTGATCAAGGTCAAGGTGGAAAGAATGACCGGGAAGCGGTCTAAGCGGTGACCTTGACCACCTTTCCGCCGTAGCGCTCCACGATGAACTCCTGGAGCGGGACCTTTTTGCCGCTGAGCCTCAACGCTTCATGCACCATGCGCTGAAGTCCGCCACAGCAGGGCACCTCCATGCGGATCAGGGTGATGTCCTTGATCTCATTGTTCCTGAATATCCTGGCGAGCTTCTCGATGTATGCCTGAACGTCATCCAGTTTGGGGCAGCCGATTATGGCCACCCTTCCGGCTATGAAATCCCTCTGCACGTTGCCCAGTGAAAAGCCTGTGCAGTCGGCGGCGATGAGCAGCGAGGCGTTCCTATAGGCCGGAGCGACCTCCGGGGCCAGGTGCAGCTGGATGGGCCAGTTCCTCAGCTGGGAGGGATTGTCGCCTACCGTTGTCGGGGACGCCTCCGGCATCATCGTCATCGGCCGTGAGGAGCTGCAGGCCTGCAGCGGCTGGCCCTTGGTCGATTCCACGTGCCTCATGGCCGCTTCCTCGTCGAAGGGATCGGCCTCCCTCTCTTCTATGGAGAGCGCCCCCTCCGGACAGTGCCCGAGGCAGGCTCCCAAGCCATCGCAGTACATGTCCTTGACCACCTTGGCCTTGCAGTTCTCGATCACGATCGCCCCTTCAGCGCAGGACAGCACGCATTCCCCGCAGCCGGTGCACTTTTCCTCATCGATCCTGATGATCTTCCGCTTGACCTTGGACATGGCGGAAGTTCCATGGAGCTGGGCTTTTAAGCGTTTTGCTCTGCTTCAACCCAATGCAACGAAGAACATCGGAAATGTAATCTACCCGTTGAAGTTATGAATCGGGGATGGCCGCCATTTCCTGGGAGCTGCTGTTCGCCATTGTCCCCGGTCTGATACTGTTCCTTTACGGCATAGAGAACTTCAGCAAGGAGATAATCAATTCCGTGGGAGAACGATTCAGGGAGACCCTGGGAAAGCTGACCAAAGACCGCTGGAGGGGGGCGGCCTTCGGAGCGCTGCTCACGGCCACCGTGCAATCGAGCGCTGCGACCACGGTCATCGCCGTCAGCCTGGTGAACGTGGGGACCATATCGTTCGCTGCCAGTCTGGGGGTGATCGTCGGCGCCAACATAGGGACGACCATCACCGCCCAGCTGGTGGCGTTCAAGCTCACCGCATTCGGTCCGGTCTTTATCCTGGCCGGGTTCGTATGGGGTCTAATCGGCGGCCGCTACAAGTTCATCGGCAAGCCGCTGTTCTACTTCGGGCTGGTGTTCTTCGGCCTGGAGCTGGTGTCCGGATCGCTCGATCCGATCAGGGACGACCCCCAGATCATATCGCTCATCTCCAATCTCGATAACTTTTTCATCGCCCTGCTGGTCGGGGTGATATTCACCACCGCTGTGCAGTCCAGCTCTGTGACGTCCGGGCTGATGGTGGTACTGGCTTCCAGCGGACTTCTGACGCTGGAACAGGCGATTCCAGTTCTGCTCGGCGCCAACATCGGCAGCACGACCACCACCCTGTTCGCCTCGGCCAAGATGGACCTTTGGGCCCGCCGGGCGGCCGTGGCCCATCTGCTCTTCAACGTGGGTGGCGTGCTGATATTCATACCCTTGGCGGGATTGCTGGCCACGATGGTGACGGACCTGACCCCAGACGTCGGGAGGCAGGTGGCCAACGCCCACCTGATCTTCAACGTGGTGACGGCCGTGGTGTTCCTGGTGCTGATCAGACATTTCCAGAAGCTGGTGGTGAGGGCGGTACCAGGCGATGAGAAGGAGGTGCTCTTCCATCCCAAGTTCCTGACCAAGGAGCTGCCGAATGACAATGAAACGGCATTCCGACTGATCGAACAGGAGCTGGGGCATAGCCTGGAGGTCACCAAGGAGCTGCTGGATACGTCATTCTCCTCGCTCTCGGAGGGAGGTGCGAGAGCAGTGCAGAAAGTGTCCAAGCTAGAATCGTTGAACGATTATCTGGACGATGAGATAGAGGAGGCGATCCTGTCGATGTCCCGCCGTTCCCTGAAGCAGGAGGAGGGACAGAGGACCACCCTGCTGGTGAGGATGTCCAATCTTATGGAGCGGCTGGGGGACCACGCCGAGGACATCGGGGATGTGGCCACCAGCTTCCAGGAGAAGGGACGGACGGTCCCGAAACTGCAGCTGGAGCAGCTGTCTGTCGTGTACGATACCCTCAAGGCCAACCTGGAACTGCTCGGAGAGGATGTTCTTTTCGTTGACGAGAGCACCAAGCTGGCGATCAAGAGCGGGACGGTGGCCATGAATGTCCGGATCAACGCTATCTACAGAGAGCACCTGGAAAGGATGAAGGATGCCAGCGTTCCATCCGATTCAACGCTTCTGGAACTGCTCACCATAATGGAATCGGCCAACGAGAAGGTGCGGGAGCTGGCGGCCATAGCGACCGAATATGCTGACCTGGCGTCGCCCCGTACATCGTGAGGAGCTCACACGTACTTCTCGCGGTATCTCATCAGCTCATGCCAGAAGACCGGGGTGAAAAGCACCAGCACGGATATGAACTCCAGACGTCCGGCCCACATGGTGAACGTGAGAACGATCTTTGCTGCGTCCGGAAGGCCTCCGAAGGACCCGTAGGGACCAAGTTCGCCCAGGCCAGGACCGGCGTTCGAAAGCGTGGCCACGGCCGCGCTTATGGATGTGGTTGGGTCTATCCCCAGCAATATGAGCGCCACCACCGCCACCATTGCGGTGGCCAGGTAGCACATTACCATGGCCACTACGGACGACAGTGCCTCTTGGCTCAGGGGCCTTCCGTCGATCTTGACCGTGAATATCGAACGGGGGTGCACCGTCTTGTGAAGGGCGGAGGCGATGAACTCACGGGTAAGGAAGAACCTGGCGACCTTGATGCCTCCAGCGGTTGAGCCGGTGCTCCCGCCGATGATCATCAGCGCGAGGAGCAGGAACACCACGGCCTGGTCCCAGGCGATGAAGTTGGTGGTGGCGAAACCGGTCGAGGACATTAGAGACACCACATGGAACATGGAGGTGCGGACGCCATCCTCGATGTTATGGAACTCCTTCCCCCAGAGGAAGATGGTGATTATCGCAGTGGCCACCAGTACTATGCCCAGGAAGAGGCGGAACTCCGAGTTACGGAAGTACCGGTTCGGATCGCGGGTGGTGATGGCCTGGAAGTGTAGATAGAAATTTGTGCTGGACAGGAACATGAATATGATGATGATCCATTCCACGCTGGACGATTGATAGAAGGCGATGCTATCGGAGTGCGGGGACAGCCCCCCGGTGGACATGGATGAGAACATCACGCAGAAGGAGTCGAACACCCCGATGCCGGTGAAGAGCAGAAGCACGACCATCACCAAGGACAGGAATCCGTAGATGTAGTGGAACTTGCGCGCCTCCTCCTGTATGCGCGCCGAGAAATTCTGAACATCAAGGCCGGGGAACTCGTTCTTGAACAGGTTGCGGCCGCCCACGCCCAGCATGGGGAGCACGGTAACGAATATCATGATGACCCCGGCGCCGCCCAGCCATTGCATGAAGCTGCGCCAGAACAGTATGCTCTTCGGCCAGGACTCTATGCTGATCATTATGCTGGAACCGGTGGTGGTGAAGCCGCTCATAGCCTCGAACATGGCGTCGACCACACTCATGCCGTACATGACGAACGGGATCGCGCCCATGACCGTCAGTGCGAGCCAGCCGGTGGCCACCACGAACATGGCCTCGGTGGGCCTGGTGTTCTCCGGCGACCGATAGCGCATCAGGAGCAGGACCCCGCTGATCAGGCACAGCAATATCGGGAATATCCAAGGCCGGGGATCCTCTCCGTAGTAGAGCGCCACCAGATAGGGGAAGACCAGGGCGATGGACATGTATAGCATCAATATCCCAAAGATGTGCGGGATGGCGCTCTCCTTGCGGGCCACCTTATCAAACACATTGTTAACGTCCACGTTCAGTCGGTCGAAGTAATAGGCCAGCTGGCCGAACCATCTTCTCGTCTTGTCATAGAACGTGGTCATCTTGACGCCCCTAGGGACCCACCGGTATGTTGGCCTTGAACATCCATTCCAGCTTGGCTATGGCCGATTGCAGCGCATAGATGAACACCTTGTCGCCCTCCTCGATCACCGTTTCCGGCGAAGGGATGATGGCCTTGCCATCCTTGACCACCAAGGCGATTGAGGACATCTTGGGCATGTCTATGTCGGAGAGCCTTTTGCCGACGATCCGGCTTCCGGCGGTGACCTTCAGATCGAAGAACTCTTCAGAGAACTTCTCCAACAGGAGCATCACCTCGTAGTTGTGCACCGTCTCCTTGATGATCTCGTTGGCCACCACGTGATAATAACCGACGGAAGCGTCTATGCCGCTCATGCCGAATATCTCCTCATACTCCCTCTTGGAGTACCTGGAAATGACCTTGGAGACACCGAGATGCTTGCCGATGAGCGACGCAAGGAGATTGTCCTCCTCGTTCTCCGTGGCGCAGATCAGAACATCGGCCATGCTCACGTTCTCATTGCGTAGGACGGAAGGGTCGGAACCGTTGTCGTTGATTATCACCGTCTTGCTCAGCTTCTTGGCCAATATCCGGCAGCGGTCCTCGTCGTTCTCGATGAGCTTGATGGAAAGCCTCTCCTTCTCAAGAAGGGTCGCCAGGTGCTCGCCGACGATCCCTCCGCCCACGATGACCATATCCCTGGGCTCGCGAAGTATGCCCAGCATGCGGTTGAATTCCGCCACCGCCTGACCCTTTCCCACGATGGTCACCTGATCGCCCTTCATGAGCACGTCGTTCCCGGTGGGAACGATCACCTGCTTTCCCCGGTGTATGATGAGAATCTTGCAGTCGTCGGGAATGGGCATCTCCCGCAGCGGCACCATCACCACGCCCTCCTTCCTTCCGCTGACCTTGAACATGGCCAGTTCGACGCCGAGCGAGGGTATGGTCTCGCAGCCTATGGCGTTCTCGAACATGGCGATGCGCATCAGCTTGACGGCGGTGAGGTATTCGGGTGAGATTATGTGATCGACGTTCAGGAACTTGGAGGCCATCGCCCCCTCGATGTAATCGGGATTGCGCACCCTGGCCACGGTGACCAGCTTGGGATTTATCTGCTTGGCCATCATGCAGGTGAAGATGTTCGTCTCGTCGCGCTCCGTCACGGCCAGAAGAAGATTGGAGTCCTCGTTGATGACACTCTTCAGGACCTTGGGGCTGGCCCCGTTGCCGTTGAGCGCCCCCACATTGAGATGATTGACCACGTAGTCATAGCGCTTCAGATCGTCCTCTATGACCAGGACGGAATGCTGCTTGGACAGCATCCTGGCGATCGTATAGCCGACATTTCCCGCCCCGACCACGATGACGTGCATCCATCAACGCTCCATACCAATTGGCTATTGGTCGAATATCGCATAAAGAACACGTTACCCATTAAGATATGTTTGCTATCGGAAAAGAACGGGCGGCGGTGAGCCGCCCAGAACCGTTTGTCTCATCTCTTCTTCTCTATGCACCATTCGCAGTGGGGATCTCCTTTCGTCATGGCCGCCCTCGACTCGAACCGGTAACCGGGGCTTATGACATCTACATGCCCCCAGATGGCACACTCCAGGGATTGGCAGGCCTGCGGCATGGCCTTAGCCAAGGGACAGCTGGTGTTCCTGACCACCACTTTATCCGGTGATGCTTCGAGCACCTTGCCCTCAATCCCCATCATGCTTTCCCACATCCGGATCACGGAAGCGGTGGCCATCGCGTCATGGCCTTTGAACCCTTTCTCTCTCACGAACTGGTTGGCCCAGTCCCGGCCTATCTGCCTCATGGTCGGCCCGTAGGCTTTCATGGCCGCCTCCGGACCCATGGCCTTCATCATGGTGGCGATGGCTCCGAGCCACCATTGGCTCATTGCCTGACCAAGCATTGCCTCCTTCTCATCTCTGCTGTATGCGATGTTCCTCAATTCACCCATGTTTCCTCCCCAGCCTGAGGCTCGCGTAGAAAAGGAAAGGAAAGGTAGGGAGCGGGCCTCGAACAGGCTTGCTATCGTCTTTGGCGGTAATGGTATTAAACCTATGCACTGACAGAACTTCTCAGACCAACATCTTGGTCAGTGACAATAGTAGCACGAGCTGAACAATCCAGACCAGGGAGGCCACCGGCATAAGCTTGCGCCCAACCCTTACTGTCTGGCGGAGGTCCATGGACAGGCCGACGCCGGCCATGGCCACCGTGAGCAGGGATGCCGAGGACGATACGACCATCGAACGGACCTCCTCACCCTGTTCCGGAAACGCAATGATGAGCAGAGACATCAGGGCAGCCATCATCACGAACGCAATCAGGAAGCCGGGCATCCTTGTTCCCTTGGAAGCCTTTCCGCTCCCCTGGAACATCTTTGCCAGTATATACGCCACCACGACAAGCATGGCCACCCGTATCATCTTGTAGGCCAGCACCAGGGAGGCGACGTCCTCGCCTCCGAGGGCGTTGTGATAGAGGTCGGCCGCCGGGATGACGTTCCCGATCTCATGCAGGGACCCGCCTATCAGGACCTCCGCCTGGGCGGCGGAGAGCCCGGCGACGGAAGCGAGCCAGGGGACTGCGAACACACCGATCAGACCGAGGACGCTTATGACTCCGATCACCGCATGCGTGTTGTGCGCCTTGGCGTCGATCACCGGCGCCACGCTGAGACACGCCGAAACACCGCATATGCCGTTCCCCGTGCCGATCAGAGCCGAAGCGTCCCTTTCAATTCTCATCCTCCCCCCGAGAAGCAGGGATAGCCAGATGGTGATCGCCATGACCACCAGGATGATGACTATACCCACCGGGGAGGCGTGCGAGAGAACATCGAGAGTCACCCTAGCGCCCATGAGAACGATGGCCAAACGCAGAAGGTATCGTCCGGAGTAAGCGCCCCCGGGGTTGAGCGGGGAGAGGTTCACCAGCAGGCCGATCAGCAGCGCCAGCACGATGGGGCCGACCTTGAAGAGGGCGGAGAAGATGGGATTGCCCGAGAAAAGATCGGAATCCAGCAGTCGAGGTCCGCCATCCAGGACCGTTCCCCTGGTGAGCAGATAGCTTCCCAGGGCCGCGATGACGCAGAACAGCAGGCCTGGTGCTTCCCTGCGCCCTAGGCCGAGGTACTCCTTTGCGTCGTCCAGGTACGACAAAGTGATTTCTCCTTATGTCAAAAGTTAAGAGGAATTGGTGGGTCTGTCCGAATTTGAATCGGAGTCACCTGCACCCCAAGCAGGAAGGATTCCAAGCTACCCCACAGACCCGTTTGTAAAGGGGTGATAAATGGTTTAACCCAGGGGGATCAGCTCGCCGAGCAGGTCCGAGTGGGAGATAATCATACGGCGGCAGCAGTACCGTTTGATGTCCAGATCGTCCAGCACTTCCTGGGGGTCCTCCCCCATCTGCACCCTCTTGACGAAGGTCTGGTAGGAACTCCCTACCACCTTGCCGCACGTGAAACATCTTACCGGTATTATCATTTCTGCTCACCTGTACGATTTCTGCCTCTTCTTCCTGGCGCCACGACCCAGCGGCTTCTTCGGGAGCTTGCGGCGGATGTCGCTGATGAGCAGGGACCTGTCAAAGTGCTTGAAGGCCAGCTCCAGCTCCTCATCCTTGTAGTACTCCACGATGGCCTTGGCGATGGCGGTTCGGGTGGCTTCCGCCTGTCCCATGACGCCTCCGCCGGCCACGCTGACGTCGATGTCGATCTTGGCGGCCTTTTCAGGCACCAAGGTCAACGGCTCGGCCATCTTCAACCTGGCGAGTTCAGGGGTGACGATGTCCAGCGGCACGCTGTTGATGCGCACCTTGCCGGTACCCTCGCGGGCGACCGCGCGGGCCACCGCCGTCTTCCTCTTACCACTGGTGTTGACAACTTCGGACATATCACTTCACCCTCGAGCCCAGGAACTCAGCGATCTGACTGAGCGTGACGTATTGGGTCAGCCCGGTCTTTAATGCAACGTCGACCTTCTCCTTCTGGGAGTCCACGAACTCCTTGGGAACGCCAACGTAGACCTTCAGCCTCCTGTAGGCCTCCCTGCCGGAGGTTCTCTGCCAGGGGAGCATCCCGCGAACGGTCCTCTTCATGATGAGGTCGGCACGGCGGGGGAAGAACGGGCCGCTCTTTACATTGCCCAGGTCCTTCTTCTGCTTGTACGCGGCAAGCACGGAGTCGCGGTCGCCGGTGATGATGATCTTCTCGGCGTTGACGATGACGATCTCCTCGCCCTTCAGGAGCCTCTTGGCCACTACGGTGGCAAGCCTTCCTGCGATGTGGTTCTCAGCGTCTATTACTGCGACCATCTGCTCACCTCATTATCTTCACGCCGGTCCCCTGGGGCATCTCCTTGACCAGTTCCATTATGGTCAGGTTCTTGCCCCCGGCAGCCTCGATCTTCATCTTGGCGGACTCGGAGAACCCGTAGGCGGCTACGGTCACTTTCTTGCTCAAGGCACCGGACCCCAACACCTTTCCAGGGACGACTATCACATCACCCTCGGAGGCGTATCGCTCAAGCTTGCTCAGATTGACCTCGGCCCAATTGGCCTTGGCCTTTTCCAATCTTAGAGCAATGTCTCGCCAGATCCCCACTCCGCTGGACCTCGACTCCGCCTTCAAGGCAGAGATCAGCTCCAGGAGGTTGGGGTCAGTCTTTGCATGTGTCATGTTCTGACTCTCCCGACATTGGTAAGCCCCTCTAATATGGAGGGGTATTAAATACCTTTGCCATCAAGCGAGCCTTGGGGACAAGGCCGCCGTGATTTGCTGGCTTAGGAAGTTGGCAGCCCGGATAGCATCTCATGCACGACCGGCATCCCGTCGGTCGGCAGAGTGGGCATTGAACGATGCCCCCTATAATATTAACGCTTTTAAATTAATTTTTGATAGCCCTTATATATGTCATTGGACATATGGTTTAGTTTGCTCGGGGTTATAGATGATTCGCTTTGGTCCAGCTGGTATTCCACTTTCTTGTAAGGGTCGCACTTTGAAGGACGGCATCGAGGATGTTCACGGCCTCGGTCTCAACGCCATGGAGGTTCAGATGGTGAGGGTGAACGTCATGCCGCGCTCCCCTGATGACGAGGAGATCGGCCTTACCCCCCGCCAGCTCGAGGGTGATCTGGTGGTGGAGATACACCGCAGGAAAGGAAAGAAGGATGTTCAGATAACCAACCTTGACGAGAAGATCAAGGAGGATGATGTTCTGATCAGCCTCTCCTCCGGGCTCGCTCACAATTACGATGAGCTGCAGAAGCTTGGGGTCATGGGCAGCGAGCTCGACGTGGCTTTGTCCATGCATACACCTTATTATATTGACCTGGCTGGAGATGGAGACCTCACCATGAAGAGTATGGACTCCATCCGCTGGGCCGGACTTATGACCCAGGAGATGGGCGGCAGCATGGTGGTCACCCATATGGGCCTCTATGGGAACATAAGCCGCCGGGAGGCCGCGGAGAGCATCTCCGACCGCTTGGAGGAGATAGTCGATTGGTGGGAGAAGAACAAGCTCACGCCAAGATTGGGCCTCGAAACCTCAGGACGCAAGGAGGTCTTCGGAGGCCTGGATGAGATCGTAGATCTTTGCGACAAGTTCGACCGCCTGACCCCGGTGGTCAATTTCGCCCACCTCCACGCACGTAACAACGGCATGCTCCGAGAGCCGGAGGACTTCGCCGAGGTCTTCGACAAGGTGAGCAGCTACGTGGGCGGCCTGCATTACACCCACTTCTCAGGCGTGGAACATGAGGGAGGGAACGAGCGGAGGGTCACCCCGATCAAGAAGGGAGACCTGCGCTTCGAGCCCATGGCCGAGTACCTGGCCGATGCAAACCTGAACGCCACGGTGATTTCCAGCTCTCCGCTCCTGGAACACGACGCCATGTACATGAAGGTCATCTACGAGAGGGTGATGACCAAGCGGGTGTCCAAGGACAGCAAGGTCAAGAAAGGCAAGGGTGCCAAGGACGAGGATGAGGATTGAAGGAGACCACCGCCTACATTCTTGAGGAGGTCAGGCGGACCATCGAAAAGGTGGACGAGTCGGTCATAGACGACATCGTGACTACACTGGCCACCGCTCCCAAGATATTCATCTACGGCGTCGGCCGTTCCGGACTTGTCGGGGAGGCGTTCGCTGCCCGGTTGGTGCAGATAGGCCTCAACGTACACTTCGTCGGGGACACCACCACGCCGATCGTTGAGAAGGGGCATGTCGTCCTCATCATATCCAACACCGGGGAGACCATGTCCGCGGTGCAGACCGCCAACATCGTGCGCCGCTTGGGTGCGGTGGTCATAAGCATTACAGGCAGCGCCCATTCCAAACTTGGAATTGCCAGCAACATCGTCATGGAACTCGTGCAGCCGAGGGACGAGCAGAAGAAGAGGAATGCGCCGCTGGGAACGATCTTCGAGGCGTCGAGCATGGTCATGATGGACTCCATGGTGCCGCTGCTCATGGCCAAGCTGGACCAGGACGAGGCGTCCCTGCGGCGCAGGCACGCCATATGGGTCTGATCACATCCTTATCTTCTTGGGTCGGACGCTCTCCCCGTAGTAGGGGTTCTGGAACTCATCCCAGTACACCAGGAACTTTCGGCGGCGCACTTCGCCGCTGGAAAGACAGAAGGCATCCATCTCCTTGCGGATGGGATCGATCACCAGGGCGGTGTGGTAAGGCCTGTCGAACATACCCTTCTGCGTGGAGATGTCCGTTGACGATAGGAAGCAGCCGTGCCCAGGGTGCGAATGATACCAGCCCACGAGAACGTAGCGGAAGCGGGCGCACTCCAACGAGGCGAATAGAGACTCGAAACCCTCGGGATCGAACCTCACACTGACCGAGGTCGCCTCGAGATCGGTGGTCGCCACGTCCCGCACTACCGTATACTCCACGCCCTGATGGGTGAAGACCTCGCCCAGCAGGAAGCCCATGACCTCCAGTCCGGCCTTGACCTGAGAGAGGGCGTGGTTGCGCACCTTCTCCTCGGCGGTCTTGAACAGGTACATCTCCGCCCCGCTCCTGTCACCGTACAGCGGCAGGGCCTCCCTGGGAAGCCACTTGTGCGCCAACGTCCGTTCATCGGCCGGAGGGACCATCTCCTCGATCTCCAAGTCCTTACCGCCCAGTATGACCGGCGCTCGCTTCATCCTCGCACCACCTTGGGAGCTGGGGCGACTATCACTGGCGGCGTTCGGCGGGGGGCGGTGTTGAAGTATTGGGCGGCGGCCGTGCAGGTATCGGTCCCGAAGGGGCTGTTCCCGTTCGGGGAAATGAGCAAAGATTCCAGCCCTTTGATGAAATTTACCAGTGTGGAATTGAATGACCATTCCGAGAGCAGTTTAATGCAGACGTGACCGCCGTCCTCGGGCATCATTATGTTGGGGTGAAAGATGGGCGTCCTCCAGATCACCAGTGGTTTCTCGAACGGATACTCCCGGCCGATGATCAGATCCAGGCGATGGCCGTAGCGGTAACTGACCTTGCCGTTGTCCATGACAGGACCAGGGATGCCTTCCAAGGCCACCTCCACCTTCAGAGGGAACGCCGTAAGGTGCTCCTCGCTGTAATCGAAATCCTTGGGAAGATTGTTCCGACAGGCTTCCAGCTCATTCCTCAACCGGATGTACAGGATCTCCAGGGGCAGGGTCATTTGTTCCCGCCCTCGGGATCGGGAATCAGCTCCAGCTCCTCGTTGGGCTGAACCTCCAGCTCCTGGACCTTCTGCTGGCCCCTCAGCAGGCGGCGCCCCTTGCGGATGACGTAGGCGCCAGGGTCCTTTTCCCAGTAGGCCGATACGCCCTCAATGATCTCCTCCACGGTGTTCTCCATCTCAAGCTCCATGTCGACCGTGGCACCGGTCTCTGCGTTCCTGACCCTTACCCTTACCACCATTTTATCGTCCCGGACAATCTCTGGGAAGCAGGTATAATCCTTTCCATTAGAGTCAGCATTATGATAATTTGGCCGATAGATGATTGGGACAGAATGGATCGACCTCCAATTCATAAACATCGCTGGTCCCGGCAAGGCCATCGTAGTGCATGACGTGCGCCATGGCCGTCCGTCCCGACAGCACCTTCACCGCTTCCCGCACCTGAACGGCGGCGATCACGCTGGTGGTGGTTATCTCGGCCGGCATCTTGGGCTGATAGAACACTGTGCCCTGACCGGTGCAGCTGAAGCGGCGTTCCATGACCTTGAAATGGCTGCGGTTCATTCCGCACTGCAGGCATGGCGTATAGGGGGGGACCACCGATTGCACCCTTCCCCTGAACCCGTCCGTGCCACCGTCCACATAGGGCACCCGGGCATGATAGGCGTTGGCGTTGAGATGCAGCCTGGCCGCCACATTGTCCAGGCATCCAAGGATGACATCGTACCTCTTCATCCCTTCCGGCCCCAGGGATTGCACCTTGCCTTCTATACCGACAATGCGCGCATCCGGGTCCAGCTCCCCGGCCCTTTCCGCGGCCAGTGTCGCCTTTCCCTTCCCGGACGATTGATCTCCTTCCCGGAACAGCACGCAGCGGCTGAGGTTCGACCGAACGACGGAGTCCATGTCCAGGATGTCCAAATAACGGAACCCGAACAATACCAGGTCCTTGATGGCCTCGTTCCCCAGCGCCCCCGCGCCGACCACCAGCACTCTTGCCGATCCCACCCTTTCCAGGTCGACCCAGGGGATGAGCCTGGTTCTGTCGTGACGGTCCTCGTCCCTCTCTCCGGGACGGATCAGCTCGGCCATGACAAGAAGGACCGTTCAATGACTATAAAAAAACGGACCGTACCAGTATACGGCGTGATATTCACAGTAGGACGGACTGGACAGTAACCTCATATATACTGGAGGTAGGATGTTATATGGACCCTCATGCCCGCCCGCAAGAGCAGTGCAGACCGCAAGAGCAGTGCACACAACAGCAGGTCCAAGAATCGGCCAGCGGACTCGCCGTTCATAAACCGGGAGATAAGCTGGGTAAGGTTCCATAAGCGAATTCTCGAGGAGGCCCAGGACGCAGCCCATCCCCTGCTGGAACGGGTCAAGTTCCTGGCCATCTGCGGCAGCAACCTGGACGAGTTCTTCATGGTTCGGGTGTCCGGTCTGAAGGGGCAATTGAAGAAGGGGGCGCTGGAAGCGCCCCCGGACGGACTTACGCCGCTGGAGCAGCTGGAGGCGATCAATGATGAGCTGTTGCCGTTGCTGGAGGCGCATGGAAAGCTTTGGTACGACGACCTCCTCCCCAAGCTGAGGGCGGCGGGGATCACCGTTCATCGCGTGAAGGACCTTGAGACGGACAAGAGGCAGGGTCTGCGCGAGTACTTCGAGAGGATGATATTCCCGGCCCTCACGCCATTGGCCCTCGATTTTAATCAGCCGTTCCCTTTCATTTCCAATCTGAGCATCAATCTGGCCGTGAGCGTTCGCCATCCGCAGAGGGGAGACCGCTACGCCCGGGTGAAGGTACCCCTGGACCTGTTCCCCCGCTTCGTGCCCATTCCCGGGGCCTCCCCGGGGAGGCCGCAGAACTTCGTCCTCCTGGAGGACCTGGTGGCCGACAACCTGGACCTGCTGTTCCCGGGCATGAAGGTCCGCGACGTGCACATGTTCCGCATCACCCGCGACGCGGACATCGAGATCACCACCGACGAGGCGGAGGACCTGCTTACGGCCATCGAGGAGAGCGTGGAGACCAGGCGTGTCGGCTCACCGATACGCTTGGAGGTGGACGATGATATGCCCGACAAGATGGTGGACCTTTTCGCCAGCAAGCTGGGCCTTCATCCGCTCATGGTCTTCCGCTCCCACGCCCCCCTGTCCCTGGTAGGCTTCTGGGGACTTTTGTCACTGAACCGCCCGGACCTCAAGGACCCGCCTTTCCTTCCCCATGTGCCTTCGGACCTGGTGCCGGAGAAGTCGTTAATGGCCGCGGTGGAGCATCGCGACCGGTTGTTCTACCACCCCTATGATTCCTTCGTGCCGTTGGTGACTTTTCTCAAGCAGGCGGCCAACGACCCGCAGGTGCTGGCGATCAAGATCACCCTTTACCGCATCGACAAGCAATCGCCGATCATCGACGCATTGATGGAGGCCAGGGAGAACGGCAAGGCGGTGGCCGCGGTGGTCGAACTGAAGGCGCGCTTCGACGAGGAGAACAACATCGTTTGGGCCCGGGCACTGGAGAACGCTGGAGTGCACGTCGTGTACGGCCTGATGGATCTGAAGGTGCACGCCAAGCTGCTTCTGGTTGTGCGCAGGAAGGGGGACAGCATCGTCCGCTACAGCCATATGAGCTCCGGTAACTACAACGCACAGACGGCGCGCATATACGGCGATATCGGCTACCTCACCGCTGACCCGGACATCGGGGCGGACGTGGCCGACCTGTTCAACTATCTGACCGGCTATTCGCACAAGGACTCCTACCGCAGGCTGCTGGTGGCGCCTGTCTCGTTGAAGAACGAGATGATCTCCCGAATAGACCGGGAGGCCGACCGGCACAGGCAGCATGGCGACGGCTATCTGGCGTTCAAGCTGAACGGGCTGCTGGACCCTGACGTCATCCAGGCATTGTATCGGGCTTCCCAGGCGGGGGTCCGCATCGACCTGAACGTCCGTGGGCTGTGCGCCTTGCGTCCGGGCGTCAAGGGGCTCAGCGACAATATCCGGGTGAACAGCATCGTTGGGAGATTCCTGGAGCATGCCAGGATCTACTACTTCCGCAACGGCGGAGAGGAGGAGGTGCTCCTGGGCAGTTCGGACATGATGCCCCGCAACCTCAAACGCCGGGTGGAGGTGCTGTTCCCGGTGCTGGACACGGAATATCGCCGCAGGCTTGTCGACGAGATCCTCCCGATCCACCTGAAGGACAACGTGAAGTCCCGGGACATGCTGTCCGACGGAACCTACGTTAAGAGGAAGACCGTGAAGGGAGAGGCGAAGGTGGACTCCCAGGAATGGCTGATACGAAACCGCGGTACCTGGCACAGGGAGGAATGAAGCTGACCGACGCTCTGTGCGCTTTCGGACGGAGGATCGTCGCGCAACGGGTCGATGCGCTCCTTGCAGAGGTGGAGGGAGCGCGGACAGGCGAGGATATCGAGCATGTTCACCGCATGCGCGTGGCCTCCCGGCGGCTCCGCTCCGCGCTGCGCATATTCGGCGAATGCTTCAAGGGGAAGAAGGCCAAGCGTTGGCGGAAGGCGGCGAGGCAGGTCACCGCGTCGCTGGGGGACGCCAGGGACCTGGATGTGCAGATAGAGCTGCTCAGGGAAACTGCCAAGGACTGGCAGGGGGAGGAGTCCGTCGGTGCCGCCCTTGTCATAGAGATGCTCGGATGCCGCCGGAGGTCCCTGCAGCCGGAGGTAGCCGCCCTGATGGACCGCATCACCGGCGACGGGGCGTTCCAAGAGATGAGAGCGGACATGGACGCTGAGGCGATGGACGGCCTCGACCTGTCGACGCTGTATCCCCATGCCTATGCCCATGCCTCCCTGGCCGTCGATGAGCTTATGGAGCGTTCCCATTCCGTTCCGGTCTATGAGGACAGGCAAGGGCACCATGCCATGCGCATCGCGGGAAAGCACCTGCGGTATGCCCTGGAGGCGTTCCGGGACGCCTATCCTGATGGGCTGGATGAGGAGATGAAGGTCCTGAAGGGACTGCAGGACGTATTGGGCGAGCTGCACGACTGCGACGTCTGGCAGCAGCGTCTGCCGGGCTTCAGGGAAGAGGCTCCGGCAGCGGCCAAGGCGTTAGACCGGTTGGGAAGGGATTTCGAAACGCGCCGAAGGGAGCTGCACTCGGAGCTTCTGCGCATGTGGTCCGCCCTGCAGCAGGAGCGCTTTCTGTTCCGCCTGCTGGAAAAGCTCAAGGGCCGTCCGATCACCGATGCCTGCCCGGTAAGGGTGGCCCTGATCTCGGATGCCCATGGCAACGCGGCCGCATTGCGGGCGGTTATGGAGCATGCCCGTGCCAATGGGGCCACGGCATTCCTGAACGCCGGGGACGCTATCGGCCTGCCGCAGCCGGTCGAGACCGTCCGCCTTCTCATGGATGGCGAGGTCCTCGGCGTCGTCGGCAACATTGACCGGACCGCGTTGAGGATAGCCTCCGGTAAAAAGACCGCCGACCGCCAATGGGAGATGTCGACTGAGATGCTGGGAAAGGAGGAACTGGAATGGCTGGCCTCACTTCCGGAAGACCTTCGTCTGGACATCTGTGGCTGCACCGTCCTGGTCGCACACGCCTCCCCGGGGCAGGAGGCGGAGAAGATCGCCCCATACACGCCTGAGACCCGTCTGCGCCATCTGGCCCAGGCGGGCAGGGCCGACGTCATCGTCACCGGTCATTCGCACATGCCCATGGTCAGGGAGTGCGCCGGGACCGTTTTCGTCAACCCGGGAAGCGTTGGACGCCCCCGCGATGGCCCTGAGGCCTCCTACGCGCTGCTGGACCTTCCCTCCATGACCGCCAGGCTGGTCAGGGTCCCTTACGACGCCAAGGGCGTTGCCGACGAGCTTCGCGCCCAGGGGTTCAGGGACCTGCCCAGGGACGTGGAGAATGGGCGGACGGCGGACAGAGCCCGAGACGCCGGGAAATGGGCAGAGCAGTTCCATATCGAACGCGCGCATGCTGAGCAGGTCCGTTCCCTGGCCACCCTTATCTTCGACCATACGCGGGGGCTGCATCGCCTTGATCCCAAGGACCGCGAACTGCTGGAGTTGGCGGCCATGGTGCACGATGTGGGAATATGCGAAGGGGCGGAAGGGCATCAGAGGCGGGCCTTGGACATGGTGATGAAGGCGGACCTTCCCCTGGACGAGGTGGAGAGAAGGATGCTGGCCTGCATCGCCCGCTATCACGGCCTGCGCTCACCGCGTGGCGGCGACAGGGTGTTCAAGGGGCTCACGCAATCGGAGCGCAAGAGGGTCTGCAAGCTCTCGGCCATATTGGCATTGGCGGACGGGCTGGACCGCAGCCACCGCTCCCTGGTGGGAAGCGTGGAGGTCAGGATACGCAGAAAAGAGGTCGATATGATCGTCTCAGGCCTGGGGGACCTCTCGGCGGAAATGGAATGGGGGAACATGAAGGCGGCGCGGTTCGCCCGTGCCTTCGGCCGGAAGGTGAACATCGATGGTTGAGCCGGAGAAGGGCAAGGTGGTGGCCTTCCTGGACGTGGGAACCAACTCCATCCGTCTTCTGGTCGTGCGCATCAATCCCAACCGCTCCTATACGGTGATCAGCGAGCAGAAGGAGATGGTCAGGCTGGGGGAGCAGGAGTTCACCGACGGGCTCTTGCTTGAGAGCGCCATGGAGCGGGCGGTCAGCGTTATGAAGAACTTCTGCGACCTGTCGCGGACGTACGGGGCCACCGAGTTCGTGGCCATGGCCACCTCGGCCACCCGCGAGGCGTCGAACCGCTCCGAGCTGGTGGACCGGGTGAAGGACGCCACCGGCCTGGAGCTGCAGATAATCTCGGGGATGGAGGAGGCCAGACTTATCTATCTGGGCGTGTCGAGCGGGCATCACATCGGCCGCAAGAAAGCGCTGTTCCTGGACATCGGCGGGGGCAGCACCGAGCTGGCCCTGGGGGACCAGAACGAATATTCCTATCTGGACAGCCTGAAGGTGGGCGCCATTCGCCTTACCACCATGTTCGTGAAGAGGCCGGAGGCGCCGATACCTGACGACGCATTGGTCAAGATGCGCAAGTACGTCAAGAGCTCGATCGTTCGGGCCAAGAAGGAGATACTGCAGAACAAGGTGTCCCTGGTCTTCGGCAGTTCCGGGACGATCGTGAACCTTGGTGAGATGTTGCTGCGCCAGGACAGCAGCTCGCGCCCCGGGGTGATCAGGTATTCGCAGCTGAAGAAGCTCATTCCCCAACTGGCCGCGCTTGACCTGGCCGCCCGGCGCAAAGTGCCGGGGATGAACCCGGAGAGGGCCGACATCATCGTCGCCGGGGCCATGGTCCTGGAGACGGTCATGGACGAGCTGAAGCTGAGCGAGATAGCGGTCAGCCAGCGCAGCATGCGGGACGGGATGCTGCAGGACTACCTGGGCGGACTGGAGGAATTTCCAGGCTTCCGCGAGCTGTCCGTGCGTGAGCGGAGCGTCATTCAATTGGGACGGGCCTGCTCCATCGATGAGGAGCATGCCAGACGTGTGGCGTCCATCGCCCTGGAGCTCTTCGACAGCGCGGCCAAGAAAGGAATGCACACCATGGGTAAGAAGGAGCGGGAGCTGCTGCACCATTCCGCCTTCCTGCACGATGTCGGCGATTTCATCTCCTTCAACGACCATCACCTGCATTCCCATTACATAATCTGTCACGCCGAGCTGCTAGGCTTCTCGAACCGAGAGGTGCTGCTGATGGCCAACATCGCCAAGTACCATCGCAAGCGCACGCCGAAGCTGAGGGCGGCCGAGCTGCGCGAGCTGGACGAGAAGGACCAGCAGACGCTCGTACGCCTATCCACGCTGCTGCGCATGGCCGAGAGCCTGGACCGCTCGCATTCCAATCTGGTGCAGAACGTGAGGTTCAGCAAGGTGACGAAACGCTCGGTGAAGCTGATCGTCACCGCCAGCGGGGACCCTCAGCTGGAGATGTGGCGCATGGAGGAGGACCGCAAGGCGTTCAAGAAAGCCTACGGGAAGGACCTCACGGTGGTGCTGAACAACATCGACTCTTGAGAACAGTGAAAGGAAGTAAAAGGGGTTTGACCGGATTTGGAGAGAGGACCTTACTTGGTCTTCTTCATTATCTTCATCCAGCCGCCGCTCTCGAACACCGCGAGACCCCTCTTGGTGAGGGTCTTTTCGAACTCCTCCCAGGATACGATCTCCAGCCTCGCGTTGTTGCCCTTCGTGAACTGAACTCCGTTGGTGCCCTTTACGCGGCCCGGCTTGAGACCCTTCTTCTTCGCGATGTCCTTCGCCTTGTCTAAGTTGATCTTCTCCATCACCATGGAACGACCTCCGCGATAATCGACCAATCTGGCCTGTTATCCAGTAAGTAATGGAAATGTTCTATATATAATATTTATCGCATAAAGGACAATGACCAGCAAATGTTCCTCTTATATAGTTTAGGCTGTTAACCCCTTCCCTCACCCAGATTTTTATCCCCCGCCGGACTATGCGGAAACGACGCTGGCCAAACATCTGGCCATGCCTGGAAGGACAGGGATTAAATGCCTTAGCAGGGATTACCTGCGGATAACATGGGCCTCTTCGGTTCCTCCGGCATACGCGGTCTGATTGGGAAGGACATCGACGCCGAGCTAGGCGTTCGGATAGGCAGGGCGGTGGGAAGCCTTTCCGGCACGGTGGTCGTGGGAAAGGACCCTAGGATGAGCGGGGACCTGCTGGTGAACGCCCTTGTTGCCGGGCTGATCGAGGCTGGGGCCGAACCGTACCGGGCGGGCATGGTGCCCACGCCCACGCTGGCCTGCGCAGCCTCGCATTTTGACTGCGGGCTCATGGTCACCGCCTCCCACAACCCCCCGGAGTACAACGGGGTCAAGATGTGGAACCAGGACGGCAGCGCCTTCGATGGGGAGCAGACGGCGGAGGTGGAGAGGCTGATCGCTGAAGGCGGACGGAGGGCCGCATGGGACGAGATGTTCGAGGAACGTCTTTGGACCGGGGCGATCGACGAGCACATCCTGACCATCCTGGAGGAGGTTGGACCGGTCGAAAGGCCCATCGCCCTCGACTGCGGATGCGGGGCTACCGGTCCGGTCAGCCCCCGGCTGTTCCGTGACCTGGGCTGCGACGTCGTCGCCTTGAACGCCAATCCTGACGGGCGCTTCCCCGGCCGTCCGTCGGAACCGTCCGAGGGCAACCTTAGGGACCTGATGTCCCTCTGCAGGTCCAAAGGTATCGCTGGGATCGCCCATGACGGGGACGGGGACCGCATGGTGGCGGTGGACGAGGACGGATGCTACGTGAGCGGGGACCGGCTCCTGGCGCTGTTCGCCTCGCTCCTGGGCGTGAAGGACATGGCCGCCCCGGTGGACGCATCGATGGTCCTCGACGATATCGTGGGAAGGCCCATCGCGCGCACCAGGGTGGGCGACATGTTCGTCTCCGAGGCGCTGAAGAAGAAGGGGCTGCCGTTCGGAGGAGAGCCTTCCGGCACCTTCATCTTCCCTTCCGTGAACTATTGCCCGGACGGAATGCTGGCCGGCGCATACCTTCTGAAGCTGCTTGACGGAAGGCCGCTGAAGGAAGTGGTGTGCTCCCTTCCGACCTATCCATCGGTGCGGGATTCCTTCTCCTTCGATCGTTCCGACCGCAGAATGGTCGAGGAGAGGCTGGCCCAGGAGATGTCTTCCATGGAGGGCGAGCTGACCACGGTTGACGGTTACCGCGTGGACCTGGGGCACGGATGGGTCCTGGTGCGCCTTTCCGGGACCGAACCGAAGGTGCGCCTGACGGCGGAGGCGCGGAACGAGAAGGACCTGGGCGTCATCGCCGAGCTGGCCAGGAAGAAGGTCCGCCGGGCCCTGGGCTGAGCAGGCATTTAATAGCTGACCGCCGATTTCATTTTGAAGGATGCAAATGAAAGCGCTCATACTGGCCGCCGGCGAGGGCACCCGTCTCAGGCCGCTCACCACCAACATCCCCAAGCCGCTGCTGACCGTGGCCGGAAGACCCTACCTGGCCCATCTGGTGCAGGCCCTGGGCGACGCCGGAATCAGGGAGCAGGTGATCCTGGTGGGCTGGAAGGCCAACCGGGTGAAGGAGTTCTTCGGCGACGGAAGGCGCATGGGCGTGGAGCTCAGCTATCTGGAGCAGAAGGAAAGGCTGGGCACGGCCAACGCCGTCGGGGTGGCGGAAGAGGTCATGGACGGGGACTTCGTCTGCGTGAACGGGGACGTGGTCATGCCCCCCGAGGCGGTGGCCGAGATGGTCTCCGCGTTCCAGAAGGACCATCAGCCGTTCATGGGGGCGGTGGAGGTGCCGGACCCGCAGCGTTTCGGGGTGGTCCAGCATGAGGCCGGCAGACTTGTCCGGATCATAGAGAAGCCGGCCGTCCCGCCGTCCCGGCTGATCAATGGCGGCTTCTTCGGCCTCAATGCCGAGGTCTTCGACCATATCCGCAGGACAGGACGGTCCCCTCGTGGGGAGTTCGAGTTCACCGACACCCTGAACATGATGGCCGCCGGGACGGACATCGCGGTGAGGAAGATCAAAGGGGAATGGATGGACGTTGGGTTCCCCTGGGAGCTGCTGCGGGCGAACGAGTTCCTGATGGGCCGGATCAAAATGGACATCAGGGGTACTGTCGAGGAAGGGGCGACGATCAAGGGGGAGGTGGTGGTGGAGGAAGGCGCCCTGGTCAGGAGCGGAAGCTACATTGAAGGGCCCGTTTTCATTTCCAAGGGCTGCGATATCGGCCCCAACTGCTACATACGGCCATCCACCTGCCTTGGCGAGGGGGTGCGCATCGGAAGCTCGGTGGAGGTCAAGAACTCCATCGTGATGAAACGGACGCATATCCCGCATCACAATTACGTCGGGGACAGTATCATCGGCGAAAGGTGCAACTTCGGGGCCGGGACCAAGGTGGCCAACCTGCGCTTCGACGACCGAACGGTCCGGGTGACCGTGAACGGTCAGATGTTGAGCACCGGAAGACGCAAGCTCGGGGTGGTCATGGGCGATGATGTGAAGACCGGCATTAACGCCATGATCGAGCCGGGAACGGTCATCTGGGAAGGCACCGTGGTCGGCATGGGCGCCAGGGCCCGCGGCAACATCGGACCCAACAGCAAAGTGTTCTAGAGCTCGACAACCGGCAGCTGCATGCGCCGTCCGCGACCGTCATAGGCGCGCCAGCTGCCCTCGTCGTACGGAAGGCACGTGATGATGTGCACATAGCCGTAACGGCGGAAAAGCTCCAGGTCCTCCCGGGAGGGCCGGTTGCTGTAGCCGGGATGCGAATGCACCGTGCCGACGACGGAATAGTCGATGGGCATCATGTGCATCATCAGGGTGGCGGAGTCTTCCCCCTGCAGCGTTCCAGGTAGCAGGAGGAGTTCCTGGATGACCCCTTCCTCGGCCCGCAGCATGGCCACGAACTCGTTCGGCAACGAATCGCGTGCGGCCTCGTTGATCATCTCCAGGAGGCTGCGATCGATGGCCTTGACCTTCAGCATAGGGTCCCCATAAGCTTCTCCCTGGTCCTGGCGTAGAACCCCTTCCCGAAGCTTACGAAACGGGCCCGGTCCGGGGCGGCCTTGAACTCCACCGTTTCGTTCCCGGCCATGAGAAGCTCCTGCTGGCCGTCGACGACAACCACGCACTCCTTAGGACGCACGACCTGCACCGTGATGCGGCTGGACGCCGGGACCACCACCGGCCGGGCGGAGAATTTGAAAGGGGCCATGGGTGCGATGACCAGGGCTTCGACGCGCGGATCGATCAGCGGTGCGCCCAGGCTCATGGCGTAGCAGGTGGAGCCGGTCGGAGTGGCCACCACGATGCCGTCCGCCCTCACGTTCATGGCCATCTCCCCGTCCACGAACACCTGGAAGTGACGGATCTTGGCCACATGGGCGGTGTGCAGCACCGCCTCGTTCATGGCGTCCAGCATACGCTTCCCGCCAACGCTGGTCTGCAGCTTGGTTCTCTCCTCAAGCTCGTAATTTCCCTTCAGGACGTTGTCGATGCCCTCCTCCAGCTCCTCCTCCGACACCACCGTGAGAAAGCCGAGGTCCCCGGCGTTGATGCCGAAGATGGGCGCCTTGTTGTGCTGGAGCGCCCGAAGTATGGTGCCATCGCCGCCGACTGTCACCATCATGTCCACGTCCATTTCCTCCAGCCGTTGGCCCTTGGTCTTGAACCTCTCAGCCATCTCCGTCTCCAGCAGCACCTCGTGCCCCTTGAGCAGTTCCAAGGTCCTCTTGGCCATGCGCGGGGCGTCGGGTATGTTCATGTTGACGCTCATCCCGAACCTCATAACAGCCACCCCAGCAAAGATGGGTCTCCAGCGGCCAGGCAGTTGGCCCGAACATCCAGGTCCAGGCTCATGTCCAGGACCTTGCCTTCGAGGTCGTAGAGCTGCCCACCCGCCTCCCTCAGGATCAGGGAGCTGGCGGCGATGTCCACCACCCTCAATGCCCTCTGGTAGACCTCCGAGTTCAGATAGAATCCGTCGGCCAGTCCCGCCGCCACCAGGCACATCTCCAGGGACGAACAGCCCATGGAGCGGGTCCTGCGGGCCTTGCGCAGCACGCCGTTGGCGTTGGCGGCGGAGAACTTGCCGAGATAGACGAACAGCACCGAGCTGTCCCTTTCGCATTTGCGGACGCGGATGGGGCGCCCGTTCCAGGTGGCACCCTTTCCCTTTTCCGCGTAGAACTGGTCTCCGGTCACCAGGTTCCGGACTATGCCATGGGTGGCGTCGTTCATGCTCTTGGTGCATACGGCCAATGACACGCTGTAGAAGGGAATGCCCATGAGGGCGTTGTAGGTGCCATCCACAGGGTCCATGACCAGTGTGCGGTCGTACCCCCGGTCGATGACGCCGGCCTCCTCGCTCAGGACGTTCAGGGGCACCTTCCTTTCATCCATCAGGCGGAGGAGAAGCTCCTCGGCGGCCTGGTCGATGCGGCAGGTGGGCGTTCCATCCGCGCCCATTCCCACCTCGGCGGCCCTCTCGCTGAAGGCGCATTCCCTGTCAATGCCGCCTGCCACGGAGGCGGCCAGCCATTCCAACGTTTCCCTCATCCCTCTGGATATTGGCGGGGGGTTATTCATAATTGCGCCGATGACGAGCATGGAAACGGTATATACGGAACAAGGTGTTCCCTTCACGCCCCGTGTGGTAGAGGGATCGTTTGGAAGAGCAAGTAATCTCATTGTCGGCGAAGGGCGAGGCCAAGGATATCGGCGGGAAGGCCCGCAACCTGATGGACCTGATGGCCGCGGGGTTCCCGGTGCCGGAGGGATGGGTGGTCAGCACCTCGGCCTACGAGCGGTTCCTGGACCGGAACGGGCTGCGGCAGCGGATCTCGGAAGCGCTGATGGACCTGGACTACAAGGATGCGGTCAAGGTGGTCCGCTGCGCCGAGGCCGTGCGCAGCTGGATGATGGCCGGGGAGATGGACCCCCAGCTTGCCGAGCGGCTGCTCAAGGCGACCGAGCCCTTCGGCCATTCCGGACTATGGGCGGTGCGCTCGTCGGCGATCGCGGAAGATCTGGAAGAGGCTTCCTTCGCCGGGCAGCAGGACACCTACCTGAACGTGACCAGGGAGAAGCTGGCCGACAGCGTGAGGAAATGCTGGGCCTCCTACTGGAACGATAGGGCCATCGAGTACCGCCACGACAACGGGGTGAACCACCTTGCCTCGGGAATGGCAGTGGTCGTGCAGCGCATGGTGAACGCCGATTCCTCCGGGATCATGTTCACCTCCGATCCCATTACCGGCGAGGAGAAGGTCATCATCGAATCCAGCTGGGGTCTCGGCGAATCAATAGCCTCCGGCCTGGTCACACCTGACCGTTTCGTCTGCGATCCCGCCAGCGGCGAGGTCAAGGAATCCAAGATAAACAGCAAGACCCAGGCAATATTCCTATCGCCGGAGGGGGAGAAGGTGGTGGATGTTCCCGAATCGGAGCGCAACCGGCCCTCCCTCACCAAGGGCAAGGTGGAGATGGTGGCGAGGCTTGGCATCCAGCTGCATAAGCACATGAGCTCGCCGCAGGACATCGAGTGGGCGGCGGAGGGGGACATGATCTATCTGCTCCAGTCCCGGCCGATAACCACCATAGGCGGCGATCTCACGCTTTGGACACGGGGGTACGGGGATGAGTACTGGGCGGATGTGACCTCGCCTTTGTTCTTCTCGCTGCTCGGCCCCTGGCTGACCAAGTACGTCAACTGGGAGGGCAGCGCCATAATGGGATACAAGGAGCTGACCAACAAGCCCCTGCTGAAGATCCACAAGGGTCACGTGTACTTCAACGCCGAGGTGCTGGAGGGCATGCTGATGTATAACCCCAAGTTCTCCCGCACCAAGGAGCTGCTGAACTACTTCCCGGAGCGGGACCAGCAGCGGATCGTGAATGCTGACTTCCGGACCGGGAAAAGGGTGATGGCCATGCTCCGCACGGCCATCCTGGATTGGGATGGCAACATCCTGCGCACCGATAAGGCCTACAAGCGGTGGGCCAAACGATACATGAGATGGGCGGAGGAGTTCGATGTCCGGGATCTGACCGCCATTCAGGACGACAAGCTGGAGGCCGTAATCTGGGAGATGGAGGAGCAGATGGTGAAGCACTACCGTCTTATCCGTTACGGCATGGTCGGGCACTCCATCGGCATGAACATGATCATGAAGCGCTGGCTGCAGGATTGGATCGGGGACGACAAGGGCGTCCTCTACTCCAAGGTCATCAGCGGGCTGAAGGGAAACAAGACCATAGAGACCAACATCGCCCTTAACCGCCTGGCCAATACCGCCCGCGCCGATGCGTACGTTCAGAGCAAGGTGCTGGGCCTGAGCTCGGCCGACGTCCTTGCCCAGATGCGCTCGGATGAGCGGATGTCGAACTACGCCAAGGAGTTCGATTCCTTCCTGAAGCAGTACGGGCACCGCTCCCATACCCGCGAGGTGTACTTCCCGCGCTGGGGCGAGGACCCCCGGCTGGTGGCGGACATCGTGCGCTCCCTCGTCTCATCGCCCGCGGTGGACCTGGAGGAGCTGGAGAGGCGCAAGGTCCGGGAACGCGAGGAGGCGGAGAAGGAGATCGTCTCCAAGATACGCAGGACCAAGCGCGGAAGGCTCAAGGCCCGCGTGTTCAACGTGATAAGGCGCTTCGCCCAGACCTACCTGATGTTCCGGGAGAACCAGCGCTATTACCTGGACCACATACTCTACAGGCAGCGCCGGGTGTACATGGAGTTCGCCCGCCGATTCCGGGAGAAGGGGATCATCGCCCAGGACGAGGACATATTCTTCCTCACGAAGGAGGAGATATTCGACCTGGCAAAAGGCGAGGGGAGGGAGGCTTTGGCCAAGATCGACGGGCGCCGCAAGGAGTTCGTCGAGTGGCGTGGCGAGCTGCCGCCTAAGTTCCTCAAGGGCATGGTGGAGTTCGACGACACGGTCAAGATGGTGGAGGACTCCACCCAGGTCACCGGGACATCGGCAAGCCCGGGCGTGGCCACCGGACCCGTTCGGGTCGTGGATTCCATCGAACAGCTGTCCGAGATCAGGGAGGGGGAGATACTGGTCACCTCCAACACCGACCCTGGCTGGACGGCTGTGTTCTCCAAGATCGCCGGTCTGATCACAGAGACTGGCGGAATCCTGTCGCATGGTGCGGTGGTGTCCCGGGAGTACGGCATCCCGGCGGTCACCGCGGTGAAGGGAGCAACGAAAATCTTCATAACGGGTCAGCGGATAACCCTTGACGGCAACGAAGGCCTGATATACATCAGGGAAGGATGATTCCAGTGGAAACCGACATTATTCACGAGCAGGGCGAACAGAAGAACTGGAACGAAAGTTTCTATTTCAGCTTCTATGACCGCGGAAACGACATCTGCGGGTTCATGCGCCTAGGCCTGAAACCCAACAAGAACGAGAAGATGCTGTTCTGCTTCTTCATGATGCCCGACGGAACCCTCGTCGGAACCAAGGAGAGCCTGGAGTTCGACGCGGCGACGCTGAACGCCAAGGGCCTCACCTTCACCAAGGTGGAGGACGAGAAGGTTTGGAACCTTACGTTCGACGGCGAGCTTCCGGCCCACAAGAAGGGCGAGGACACCGTGGCCAAGGTCAAGTTCGACCTGCGCTTCGAGGGAACGAACCCCATGTTCAACTATCGCGACTGCGTGACCTCCGACAAGGAGGCGCTCGCCGCCAACGTCGCCTCCGAGCACCTGGAACAGATGGGAAAGGTGCTGGGCAGCCTGAAGGTCGACGATCGCGAGTACTACATCAAGGGATTGGGCGAGAGGGACCACTCCTGGGGAGAGCGCGACTGGACCGCGCCTCGTGCCTGGGTGTGGCTCACCTGCCAGGTCAGCGAGGACTTCGGATTCAACGTCACCAAGCTGTACATGGACAAGGGCGACATCGACGCCGGGTTCCTGTACGTGGACGGAGAGAACCTTCCCCTGGTGAAGGTGGACATGGTGACCGAGTACGATGCTGACGGCAGCCCGAACACCCTGTTCATGGCCATGTACGACAAGGACGGCGTCGTTTACGGTGTCAAGGGCGAGGTCAAGAAGAAGGCAATCATGGAGTTCAAGGGCGAGAACGACCGCGGCTCCATCATGTTCGAGACCCTGGCCAAGTGGCGCATCGACGACGGCGAGGACGCCGGCTACGGCATCGCGGAATATCTGTTCAGGAAGTGAACCGGCCGGCCCTGATCATCTCGATCAGGGAGATGCTGGAGATGTAGATGTCCGCCAACTCCCTGGCCTCCGGGACGGGAACCCCGTCCCGCACCAAGGCCTGGAAGAAACGGCGCCCCTCCTGCTTGGCCCTTTTCCGCATGCGCAGGTATGCGAACCCCAGGCTGATCAGCAGCCCGGGAACGGCCGCGGCGATGTAAATGATCGCCTGGCCATCTTCCTTTTGTTTTTGAGTTCTGACCATCTGCACCCTCAGTCGTCCTTGTGGGCCGCTCCGCCGACTATGTTCTTGAGCATTCCCCCCAGGCTGAGATTGGACATGTAGTCCTTGGTCAGCTCGAACGCTTGCTCGTTGCTCATCCCCGCGTCCCGCAGCGCCTTGTAGAACGCGGCGACCGACTCCCCGAACTTGGTCCCCTCCTGCGCCCCGTAGAGCACCTTGGTTACGCTGTCCAGGAGCTTAGGCACCTGCTCGGAGAGCACGGCGAACATCTGTCTCAACTGTTCCGGGTCCGGCATATCGTTGTCGCTCATTTCCTCACCTCATCATGGTTGTTATCTGCACCTGCGCCTCGGCCTTCTTGTCCCACGTCGCCCATGGCTTCATGCACCTTCGTATGAGTGGTCACCCTACTTGGTCAGACCGAGCACCTGTGACCACCTCTTCACCACGTCCTCGGACAGGCGGTACGATCTCTCGTTCCTGCCCGCCTCCTCGATCACCAGCTTCTTCTCCGCCAGCTCATTGAGCTTCTCGCGCACTATGCGCCTGGACGAGCTTCCCCTTCTCCCTTTCAGCTCATCGGTGAGTTGGGAGATGTTCAGTCCGGGCCGGTCCAGGAGAATGCGCATGATGTCCTTGGAGATGGGGTCCTTGACCTCCGGCACTATGGTGTCCACGGACACCACGCCGTACCGCTGGTAGAGGTCCATCAGCCGGAAGTACTTCCCCACGGTCTCCTGAAAGGTGGCCAGCTGGGCGGCGAGCTGCGAATACGGGACGGAGACCTGGCGGATGGCCTCCTCCAGCTGAGCGATGCGCTCAGTGAGCTCCTGTATCCGTTTCGCCTCCTCGTCCCCCGCCACGGGGAAATGATGACGGTGAAACGCTTAATATTTTGTCGGTCATGGGATGGTCATGGGCGAGGCCAAGCTGCGGATAGAGCGATCGCCGTTCCAGGGAGTGTTCCGCTCCGGGGACATGGTCCTGACCAAGAACCTCGCCCCCGGGAAGCGGGTCTACGGTGAGAGGCTGTTCTCCCAGGAGGGCGAGGAGTACCGGGAGTGGTCCCCGGACCGCAGCAAGCTGGGCGCCTTCATCCGCAAGGGCGGGACTTCATTTCCCATCCGACCGGACTCGCACGTGCTATACCTGGGCGCCTCCAGCGGAACCACCCCAAGTCATGTTTCGGACCTAGTCCCGCAGGGAAGGGTGTACGCCGTGGAGATCTCTCCGCGCATGTTCCGCGATCTGGTCAGCGTTTGCGAGGACCGGCCGAACATGATGCCCATACTGGGCGACGCGACCAAACCGGACGATCTGGCCTTTCTGGTCGAGAAGGCCGACGTGGTGTACCAGGACGTGGCGCAGAAGAACCAGGCCGGCATGTTCGCCAGGGCCATGAAGCGCTTCTCGGCGCCATATGGAATGCTGGCGGTAAAAGCGCGCTCCGAGGATGTGACCCGGGAACCGCGCGACGTCTTCCGGGACGCCGCCGCCTACCTGGGAAAGGAAGGTTTCATTGTCCTGGAGATGACCGACCTGGAGCCCTTCGAGAAGGACCATGCCATGATCGTTGTCCAGAAGCAATGATCATATCTTCTTCTCGAAGCAGATGCTTAGCTCTGAGCAATGGACCCGATCGGCGCATGGCACGCGCTCGTATCCCATCGACTCATACATCCTGACGGCCTCCAGCTGCTTGTCGGCCGTCTCCAGGAACAGCACCCTGTAGCCGAGCTCGGCGGCCTTCTCCTCCAGGGCGCCCATGATCCTTCGGCCGAAACCGTGGCCCCGGAACCCCGGCCGTACGAAAACCCGCTTGATGTGGGCGGTGCGCTCATCCAATGTGGTGATCGCCCCGCAGCCGATCGGCATATCGTCCAGCCGTGCCACGAGGAAGGCGGCGCGAGGCAGCCGGAACTGCTCCAGAGGCGGGGGTTCGATGGTGGTCTCGCCGTACATCGCGTCCAGCTCCCGACGCATCTCCCACTGCAGATCGATCGAATCCTGGCATCCTGGCTCGACCGCACTGATCATCAGATCGCCCGCTGGATTGGAACCCCCGTTTCCGACCATGACCGGGAATACGGGAATCGGATAAATATGGATAACCCCTCTCCCTGGACGTTCGATATGAAGCGGTGATCCAACTGCCCAATGTGTACGCCATAGGTTTCCGGGGGGACCGCTATCTGATGGTCTACAACCCCAAGCGCGGGGGTTGGGAGATGCCCGGCGGCAAGCTGGAGGAGTTCGAGACGCCCCTGGAGGGGATCAAGAGGGAGTACAGGGAGGAGTGCGGCTTCGAGCTGGAGGTCTTGGACTGCCGGCCCATGGGGGCGGTGGTCATCTTCGCCGGCGTGCTCGGCAAGGAAGTGGAGGAGGGGGAGATGGGATGGGAGCTCATGGAGGAGCTGCCGCAGAACCTGGCCTTCCCGGAATGCGAGTATAGGGAGCAGATCGCCTGGGCCAGGGAGGCGGTCCGGACCAAGCTGGGAAAGGGTCTAACTCTTAAATAGTAGGAGTGAAATAGACGGTCACTTCGCCGCCACCAACGAAGTAAATCATTTACAATATCAACATAGGATGATGTTCACATGGCAAGAATGCACGCCAGGAGAAGGGGATCTTCCCGTTCCAGGAGGCCCCTGCTGACCGAGAACCCCGAATGGGTCCCGCTGTCAAACGAAGAGGTAGTCGAATTGGTGGTCAAGCTGGGAAAGGAAGGCATGACCACCTCCAAGATCGGAGTGGTCCTCAGGGACCAGCACGCCGTGCCCAGCGTCAGGCTGGCCACCGGCAAGACCGTCCTGGAGATATTGAACGAGAACGGCCTGTCGCCCAAGCTTCCCGAGGACCTGATGGCCCTGATGAGGAAGGCCATCAACCTGAACCTGCACATACAGAACGGCAACCGCGGCGACGTTTCCAACCGCCGCGGCCTTCAGCTAGTGGAGTCCAAGATCAGGCGCTTGGTGAAGTACTACAAGAACAAGGACGTCCTGCCCGCTGACTGGAACTACACTCTGAAGAACGCCGAGCTGCTCATCGAGTGAGTAGGACATGGACGCCGGCGTCCTTCCGGAAAACCTCTTACTTCGATTTTCCTTAGCCGCGGCCGCGGTTCGCGATTGCACCGAGGCGCGTGTCTTTTCCCATAACGACGCTGATGGCATAGGTGCTGCCAGCGTCCTCACGTCCATGCTGGTCCGGGCCGGCAAGGGTTGCCAGACCACCAATCTCAAGAGCCTCGACCTTCCGGCGATCCAGGCCAGCCTGGTCAAGGGGGTGGACCTGCTGATCGTGGCCGACATGGGCTCAAGCGACCTCACCTCCCTGGAGGCCCTGAAGGTTAAGGTGATCGTGCTGGACCATCACCGACCGGAGAAGGATTCGGAGAAGGTCATGCACCTCAATCCTTCGGTCTTCAAGGTCGACGGGGCGCGGTACGCCTGCGCCAGCACCCTGTCCATGCTTCTGGCGGTGACGGCCGACGAGAACAATTGGGACCTGCTGCCCATGGCCTTCGCCGGCATGGTCGGGGACCGTCAGCACCTGCAAGGCCTGAGCGGAGTGAACGCTCACCTGTACGCGGAGGGCAGCAAAAGGGGACTGGTGCAGGAGAAGAAGGGCTCCCTCCTGCCTCCGGGACCGGTCGGGGACGGCCTCATGCGGACCGCCCACCCGTTCATAAGAGGGGTGAGCGGAGACCCGCAGGGAATTGCCAGGCTATTGCAGGAGGCCAACGTGAGGGCGGAGAGCACCTGGGACGGGCTGGACGAGGGCGGTCGGAGAAGGCTGTCCTCCCTGATCTCGCTGCGCCTGCTGGAGCAGGGCTGCTCGCTTGGCAGCCTGGAGGATGAGCTCGCCCCGGACTACTTCTTCCCGCAGGACAACTCCCGCGCATACCAGCTGACGAGGCTGATCAACGCCTGCGGGCGGGTTGACGAGACGGCCCTCGGGCTGGCCATGCTGCTGGGCGTCAGGGAGGCCCGGGAGCGCGCTGAGGCCCTGGTGAAGGAATATGACGATATGCTGCTGGGGGCCGCCAAGCGGACGGCCGAGCGAGGCCTCTCCAAGGAGGTCGCCATCCAGCACTTCGAGTCGCCGCACAGGGAGGTGTCGAGCGAGCTCTGCGGCCTGGTGATGCAATGGGTCGGCGACCAGGACAAGGCCACCATCTGCCTGACGCGGATGGACAGGGAGTTCAAGGTGTCCTCCCGCGGGACCAGGAAACTGGTCGACAAGGATGGCCTGGACCTTTCCGTGGCTATGAGGGACGCCGCCGCTTCCGTAGGCGGAGTGGGCGGCGGCCATAACATAGCCAGCGGCGCGACGATACCGCTGGGGAAGGACATAGACTTCCTGCAGGCGCTCGATTCGATCGTGGCAAAACAGATGAACCGGGTCAGCGCCAGGTGACCTCGACCTGGTCGGTGCGGAAGCGCTGATCCACCGTGGTCTTTTCCATGGGATGCTCGATCCCGGCCTTATGCATGACCATGCCGGTCCAGGCGATCATCGCGCCATTGTCCATGCACAGCGTCCGGTCGGGGACGAACATGCGTGCGCCGCGGGCCTCGGCCATCTCTTGCACCATGCGCTGCAGGCGCTTGTTCTGCACGACGCCTCCGCCGAGCAGCACCTCCTCCTTCTCCACATGGGCCATGGCCCGCTCAGTCACCTCGGTGAGCATGGCGAAGCAGGTCTCCTGAATGCTGAAGCAGATGTCCTCGATCGATTCGCCCTTGTTTCGATGGGCGACGGCCGCCGTCAGTATTCCGGAGAATGCCATGTCCATGCCCTTGACGGAATAGGGCAGGTCCAGCAGCTTGCTGCCCTGGGCGGCGGCCTTCTCGATCTTGGGACCGGCATAATAGCCGAGGCCGATCTCACGGCCTAGCTTATCCAGCATGTTCCCGATTCCGATGTCCAGGGTCTCACCGAAAATACGGTAGCGACCGTTGGCGAAGGCGATGACCTGGGTGTTGCCTCCGGAGGCATAGAGGAGCACCGGGTCCTTGGCCTCGGTCTTGATCCTGCCGATCTCCAGGTGGGATATGCAGTGGTTGACCCCCACGATGGGAACGCTGAGGGAGAGCGACAGGGCGCGGGCGCCGGTGGCGACGGTGCGCAGGCACGGCCCCAGCCCGGGACCTTTTGAGAAGCATACCAGGCCGATGTCCCTGAAGCTGAGACCGGACCTATCGATCGCCTGGCGGACCAGGGGCACCAGACGTTCGGCGTGGTGGTTGGCCGCCTCCCTGGGATGGATGCCCCCTTCGGCCGGGCGGTACATCTCCAGCTCGTTCGCCAGGACGTTGCCTTCATCGTCTACTATCCCCACGCCCACGGTGTGGGCGGTCCCCTCGATCCCCAGGCAGTACATTTTCATCTGGCCTAGGCCAGCTCCTTGAGCTTGTTGATGATGACGATGGACCCCTCGAACACCTCGTCGTCGACGACCAGTATGGGAAGGTTCTTGTTGAGCAGCTCGTAGTAGGCTGCCTCGGCCAGACCGTCCGCCTCGGATGTGTTCACGATGCGCGGTTCGACGCCTTCCGGCATGTGGGACTTGACGTATTCGCACTTTTGGCAATCCGGTTTGGTGAAGAGGATGATCTCCGTCATTTAGCTCAGCAGATGCAAGGGCCGTCCCCTAATAAAATTTGCTTTGGAAATCAGACCACCAGTCAATGACTTTTCCCGCCCTCTGTTACGAAAGGCATATCAATTAGAACAACTTACGGCCAATTCCAAGGGCTCATGGTCTAGCGGTTATGACGTCTCCCTGACACGGAGGAGGTCTCCGGTTCAAATCCGGATGAGCCCATTCATCTCACTGGCTAACTCGTAAAATGCCCTTTTTCGGGGTGTTGAAGGCGTTAGCTTCTTCCAACACATCGAATGCGTCCTTCTGATCGTCGAGGTCCAGGCCGAGATATTGGTATGTCATGGCCGGGGATTCATGCCCCAGGATGTTCTGGATGTTCTCGATCGGCTGGCCTCTCTTCTTCAGCATCCGTCCCAGCGTCCTCCGCATAGTGTGATGACTGAAGTTGAAGTCCCGTCCATACATCTCCTCAACCCCATCCAGTATCCTTTCCATTATACCATCCAGCCCAGATTCGCTGTAAGCCTTCAATATCCCACCCTTCCCCCGGTTGTGTATGAACACCTCAGGAGGGATGTAGGCGTTGGGGTCCATTCTTTGAGCCTCATTGATCATTCTGGACCTCTCATCCAACCAGGGCATGAGGTAGGATTTGACCGAAGGGGACAGATAGGTTGATCTCCGTTTTCCTCCCCCGCGCCCTTTCCCATTCACGTCCATATAGGTGGCATGGACATCGTTCGCTTTCAGCCTCATGACCTCAACCCGACGATAACCAGCACCCAGCTCCAGGGCAATCATGGCCCTTTCTATAGGCTTTCCCCTTTCGTTGAGGTAATCCCATACCATGCGTTCCTCCCTGTTCGAGGTATCTAGCCAATCGCGGGTTACGGTCATATTGTGTGGCCTCACTATTCGGACCGTTTCAATCTCCCTGTTCCCTTCGCGCTTGAGGAAGGTCTTTACGAACGACAGACACCAGAACTGATACCTCAGTGATGTTTCCGGGTCTATGTCCTGCTTCTTTCGACGCGATTTTTTCTTTGCGGCTACTTGAGCACGATTATCCTTGAAGATGTCGAATACCAGCCTGAGTTCCTTTTCCCCCATTTTTCGAGGACTCAATTCCAGGCCAGCATCAACGAGACCTTCCGCCCAGCGATTCAGGACGTATTCGGCACTCTCCACGGTCTTTTCCGATTGGTGCTCCTTTCGCCTCTCCTCTAAATGGTTTGATATTCGCTCCCGGAGGTTCCTGTCCTTTGTGGGCATTTTAGGAATCCTCCAGCTGCGAATATGGGCTCAATGGCATAATAATTAACCCCTAGCGAGAATCCAACGTCCACTCGGTTCGATTGTTATTATTCCATCGCGCTTCAAACGGTTCAATAGATCACAATTAAAACCAGCCTCTACGAGTGAGTCCATCGTATGGAATGCCCCAGGAGTATTGCACCTCAATTCATTGAAGAGATCCTTCATGACCTCCTCACTCATCATAGAAGGCGTTTCATCGTGCTGAACTGGCATTTCCTCAACATCTAATAGAGCCCCCATGATAATATCATGGTTTGTTGGGAAATTGGGAAAACGCGCTTGGAGTTCATCTATCTCCTTAGCCAGTATGCTCCTAAGCTTGGTCATTTCCCCCCAATTCTCAGATGGGAAGAACTGGGCAAGCCGGGAGAGATTGGAATTGACTAGAGCATATTTCGTGATCGGTTTACCGTCATCCAGTTGCTCCCGAACCGATGATACCAAATCACGATCTGCTAGTTCTCCAAGGTAATTGTAGATCGTCTTTGTGGACCGGCCTTTCTTCATCCCTACACTGACGGCTGCTGTAATCTCCTCAAGGCTCATGGGGTATGTATTCATGACCTCGAGGACACGTTGATGCCGAGGACCGATCCCAGTGGATTGAGATTTGTTGAAATGGTTCCAGAGATTCATTGCCTCGGTCAAATCGGCCATACTGGCCAAAATATACTTGTTGCCACCTTCCTCGAATATCAGCCTTTGGAATCGGTTGACGTAAGCAATAGAAGATACCAACACACAGAATCGTTCGAACTCTCCACGATTGCCCATATCCCGTTGCTTAATCTGGTCGATGAGCGGCATCAGGATGATAAATCCCCGTTCTGCCATTATCACAGAGATTAACTTCTTTGCCAGTTCAACCGTTTCCAAATCTTCAGGAGTTCTTCCATACTTTGCGACAGCTCTCTGTCTGTCGTTGACTTTTCTATCTAAGTCCTCTGACTCATCGATCGAAGCCGTAAAGAAGCGGTTCTTAAGCTGTGCTAGGGCATCATCGAACAGTTCTGCGGAGTTCGCCCAGATGACCGGGCGGCCTTCAATAACCTGCCTTACCGCCTTCTTTTGGTCGCTAACCGTATCGTTTACCAATGGACGATCGCCTAAAGACATTAGCGCCTTCAATGTCACCCGGGTATCATCGCTAAGGTCTGCGAACTCATCCAGAACTAATATTTTGTTAGCGTAGTAATCCGCTCCCTTTTCACCTCCGTGATAGTAGGCAGCCTTACCGCTCATTGATTGAATGGTTATTACTCGATCTGTGGGAAAAAGTTCACTTACCTTCCCTTCGATGTAAGACTTACCTTTCTGCGAATCTCCATTAATAAACACATGGAACCGTTCCCCCATGCTGCTGGATGCTCCTGAGTAAAAAAGGATCCATTTGAGTTCATTCTCTCCAATGACCCACGTATCCAATGCTTGCCTAACAACGTCCTTCCATTTACCGCCTTTAAGATACCCATTCAGGTCCAACTCGAGGTTCTCTATGAGCCAATCAATAATACCAAAATATCTCGGATTGTCGCGATTGGCATCCCATATGCCATACCAATCTTTCATCGATTGGACTTCGTGCAATCCATCGCTGAATAGGATGTCAGCGAATATGTCCGGACTTCGAATGATGTCCTTTATGTCGTCCACTCGGTCATACTTAAACTGGACAGAAACCAGTAAAGATCCAGGGCTACCGCTATTAATGCTGGTTGCTGATGTCGTAACAATCACCCATCCGGCTTTAGTCTATCCTCGACATCGGTAATTCAGTCACAGATCCGAAGAGGGGAGCAAACACAATTCCTTCAATCATTCAATCCCTCCAGCTTATCGACCAATGACTTTAGTGTCAAATCAACCTCATATTCGGATGTCACTAAACGGGCCAGCGTTTCTTCGGAAGACTTCAGCTTAGCCTTTTCACGGATAATCCCTTCGGCACTCTCAGGACCTCTATAATAAAGATTCAGCGAAGAGATGTTTAACATCTTCAGAATAGCAAAGGCGGTTCTAACCTTAAGCTCGTGATCATCGGAATCTAAAGCCTCCTCAGCTGCCTTTATGGCCTTACCAATAAGATTCCGCACTCCCTGCTGATAAGAGTCAATCAACCCGGCTTTCCTTCTATTGAACTCCGCGATAAACTCGGGATGATGCAGCCTCCAACGACAGACGGTCTCCCGGGCAACATTAACGTTCGCGGCTACCTCTGCATCAGTCATTCCGGAAAGCAATAATTCGATGGCCTCTGACTGCTTTGGGGTCAGAGAAAAAAGCTGTGAGTAATTGTGAGAATCTGTGGCGGTTTTCATAGATCCTCACCTTCGACATTCTCTGTCCGTTCTACTCGGATCTTTTCTTCAACCCCCAACATATTGATAATATTCTCGATGCTGGGTTTGGGCGTTCTTAGTACCGTATCTGCGGAGATCGTTCTTGCGATCCGTCCATCGGAAATGATATATCTGCTATTACAACTACACATTTTGACAACTCCTACCCGGGATTTGTCTGGGGAACCCGGGAGGATAGACCGTTGACGCGATCCATCCTCCCTCCCCGTTTCATTCAACATCTTGCCTCTGCTTAATCTTCATCAATTGAATCGATAACATCGCTTTCTATCGTCCAGTGTAACCCCCTATGTGTCTTCATCCACCCCTCAAGAGAAATTTCTTCGATGGGAAACTTTTCAAGAAGTTTGTGGCATCGAGGACATTGCTTCGGTCGTTCGGCTCGGGTTTTCCATAGATTATCGCACTTGGGACAAAGAGCATAATCCGACGGATTATCCCCATTTTTAAAAAACAGTATAAGCTGATCTTTCCCGGGCATCATAAGATCAGTACCGGGGAAAAGTATCAATCCATAATTTCCTTTTATTCCTGTATCTTTATCATAAACAACCTGTACCTTTCCAGTTCCAGAAATTTTATACTTTTCTGCAATCGCAAGAATAAAACTCGGAACTTCTTCAAGGGTCCTCGGTGCTTCTATTTCTGTACCAGTCAATATCACATAATTCGTGTAGACTGATACTACAGGTGGATTCGAGTCATCCTTTATTTCGTCTTTCATAACATGTTATGAAATGCTATACACATATTTTAATTTATCTATAGGTCATCTCAATAAGCATTAGCTTGAAAGGCGCAATCTTGCTTTTTCGAAAGATGCCGCATCAACATTATAGAGGTCCACGCACAGAGAATCAATTACTGCATCAATGAAGCTAATTTTTGCTTTAAGCGGAAGAATAACTTTTGAGGATGCGCGGTATTCCTCACTCAAGCTCATTGACAGTGCGCTCCCAAGTCGAATCTGATTGGATTTAAGGATCTTTTCTATCTCCCTAATCCCCGGCTCTGTTCCCAATAACTCGCTTTTATAATATTCCTCGACCTCTGCTCTTTTCCTCAACTCGCATATGGGACGCCCTATGCCAGACGGTGATTGAAGCCACCCAAGAAATTGATCTACCGAATATCTGATTGTGTTCATGCTCTTGGTCATCTCCTCTGCCAAAATTCCAATAAGATGGTACTTGACTTCTGGCTCTAAGGAATGGCCCCTGATAATAAAATCCTGAACAAGTGATTGGTCACCCAATTCGAGTGCGTCAATAAGCCCAGCTCTGATTGCATTGGCCTGTGTTCTGCACTCATTCTCATCAAGCTGAAAATTAATTATGGGAACTGGCAGGTTTTTTACATCGTTGGGAACGACTGAAAGACCATCAGAAAGCATCAATTTATAGTACCAACCTATGATGCTGGAATTAAGAATGGCGGTCAGGAACCATATGTTATCCTGTCTTGCGCCTTGCTCTGATGGAACGGTGATTCCTTGTCTTTTTAATCCCCTAAGCTTTGAGTGAGGAACGCAAGCGATCAACGTTGAGAAACAGTATGCTTGTGATTCGTCGAATGCTCCCATTAACCCCTTCTTACCGCAGATTTTTCGCACCACTATCTTTTCGTTTTCAAAGAACTCTGGGAACATGGGATTGTAGAGATTCTCTAGGTCGTAGTCGATATAACGCTCTGGTACTTTCATATCATAACGATCAATAATGTCCTCACCGCGAAGCAGGCGTTTGTATCTGCCAGTTAAGGGACGATCAGTAATCATCTTCTTTGTGCGTTCCTCTGTACCGGTCCGGAGACCCCAGTTCACATAGCATATTTGCCCGAATTTAATACTGGACGATTCCATCTTTCGGACGATCTCCATTGATTCATCATCGATGTCCATCCTGATTCGTGCCATAGGTAACTCGAGGAAGAACCGCTGGGGAATTTTCGATGCTTCGGTCAACTCGCCCGTGGCCATATCATATTTTTTAATAGAGACGGTGTTGACATCACTAGATGCTGGTTCACCCTCGTTCGAGGGTGTTTTCAATATGATGGGGATAACGTTCTCTACCGTAGCATCTTCAAAAACCCTTGTGCCCCTCAGGTCCGCTAGTTCTAGCAATTTTAATGATAGGATTTGTTTCCTGAGCGGCTCACCGTAAGGTGATACGGTCCATTTATCTGGAACTATCATGCTGAAGTAACCACCCCTGGCAGTTAAATTCAGCCCTAGTTCCATGAACACCACATAGAGGTCGAATTTCATGTGGGCTGATTGGTAGTTATCTGCCAGGAATTTGACGTCCTCATCCGATATACGACCCCTATAAATTCGCACATATGGTGGGTTGCCAATGACTGCATCGAAACCAGGATTTACCTTCTTTATGCCGTTCTCGAAGAAAATCTCAGGATACTCCATTTCCCAATTGAAGAACTTCCTTGCGGTTGCCTCGTGCAAGGCTTGCTTTGCCCAAGGCTGGCTACTTCTTACAGCCCATTCCTTTTGATTGCCATAGTATGCTTCGTTGACCAGATCCATGTATCTATTTCTTATTGCATCAAAATCACAATTTATGAAACGGAGTCCAGTATTCACATCGGCCATTACTGTTATTCTACCATATTCGTCCGATTCTTTCAGTTGAAGAAACAACCTTTCCTTGTCCTTGACCTGGTCAACAGTGTCCTCAGGAAGATCCTGCAACATTTTCATACGATCGAGTATCTTTTGAACTAATCCGTGTGGAACCTCGATCGGAGAAGCAGTCCTCGAGGGCTTTTCCCCCGGGAGCCAGACAATATCATCGAGCTTAGCACCGATTAATGAGTTACCGCACTTTAGTCTGTGATCAAGGAATGAAAGCGGACGATCCTTACAGATCGTCGTCAACCATAAACTGACCTTAGCAAGCTCGACCGCAACCTCGTTTAGATCGACCCCATAGATACAGTTTGAGACAACCTCTCGTTTAGCCCATTCAAGAGTGAACGATTCAGCTTTATCATTGGAGATTAAGCCGCGTTCAAGATCGGTTTGAACAGCTTCCATTATGCATGTTGATAGGTAATCGATGGTTCCCACAAGAAAATGTCCAGATCCCATCGCTGGATCCAACACTTTGGTTGAAAGAACTGCATCCGCTAAAGAGGTCCCATTATCCAGAGCCTCTTGTTTCTTCTTTAGGATTAATGGGCTTAAAGATCTCTCCACGATAAAACGGACAATATAATCAGGTGTGTAATAGGAACCTGTGTTTTTTCGTTCACCATTACTCGTTGCAACGTAAAGTCTCCCGGGCTCTACTCTGCGATCCTCGGGAAACTCCTCAAATGGCTTTGGGCTCTTTGATTCAGTTGCATATTTTTCCCACTCCTGCCAGATTAAATCGGCCCCGCTTGCCACCTTTCTACTCACCGTATAATGTACTTGATACTCAAGGAGTCCCTCGTAAATTGATCCTAGATGCCGCACATCCAAAGTGGAGTAGTCCACAAATTGTAATTTTCCATCCTCTCCCTTTGACCTTACCAACAAGTCAATTGCTTTGGCTAAGGTCTTATCACCAATCTGATTACGCGTTAGAAATGGATTACGAATTGAATCGAACAAGCCTCCGTTATATGCTGGAACATAAAACTGTTCTCGATTAATCCCGAGTTTCTCACTTCCGAAATTTATTAGATCGAACAATTGGCGAAGCCTGCTCCAATAGGAAGTTCCTGACTCGATTATCGCCTGTCCCTGGTCAACCTTCTCAGCTATTTCATTTTTTAACCCATAAAGACTGTACGGTGAACCTAAATATTCCTCATCCGAAAGAAGCCCTTTACCCTCAGAGTAGAGTATAAAGAGCATTCGGTATAGGAGACGCATCGTATTGTTCTGGACCAGTTTTAATTCCTCATCTGATGATGGATTGAGCTGATTCGAAGGATAATCGAAGAATCCCTGGGTGATAATTCTTAGAGCATTGTAGACATTTTCTTTGAGATCTTCTCCAACCCGCTTCGCATAATCGACTGAACCGTGAATAATACTGTCTAAGTAACAACCAATTGGGCCACCCGACTCGAAAGCTTTTCTACTGAAAAACAGCCAGAAATATTTTAAGGACTTCACATCCTTTTTTTCAACAATTTGGGAAAGATCAATCTCAAAAAATTTGTCAGTGCGCGGTTCTTTGTGATACAATCGCCACTTTCTTCCGTTGGTTAGGATGCCCCAGTCTTTTTCTGTCCGATTGAGATACACCCATATCTGAAAAGAGGGGTTCCAGCTCTTGGACATCTTATCCTTATCAGGTCGGTCCAACTCCCGGTCCCATCGCTTCGCTTCACAGATAGTCAACGCTTCCTTAAAGAGGGCTTCTTTATTTCTCCAGACCTTGGTTTTATCGTATACTCCAAACAATGCGTAATCTGGATAATCAGATCCAGTACCAACATCTGCTTGAACTTCGAACTCAAAACCCAGGAGCTTTAATACGGGTTTGATGAGGTGTTCTTCTAATTGAGCTTCATTGTATGATGGAAAATGTTTTGAATCTTTGAAGAGGGCAATCAAATCGAATAACTTACCCTCCTCGGAAAATGTCTTCCATTGCTCTGTTTGAGGGAGTATGGATTCCAGATAATGATTTGAGAACAGATTCCTATTGCGGAATGGCTTCATTTCAATCAATGTAAGCTGCGTTTGTTCCCTCATCCAACTCTCCGAGGACTGTATACTTTTGTATTAGATAAAAGTCGGTCTGCTAGTATCGAAACCAAAATACTGACAAGACCCAGAAACCCTCAATGTTAAAACTCAATCGATTATTCCTGATTCCCTTACCTTCCCCAATTAATGATCGGGAATGAATTTGGAACCATCCAGATAATGATCGAATTGATTCCTCCCAATCTCCTAACAAAATAGAAAAAGAAAGAAAAGAGTTTAGTTAAAGTCTATTTGTTCTCCGAGAGCGTTAAGAAATTTAGGCATTTTCTTGAATGGCCAGTTAATGTGATGGGCTCAAATCCGGATGAGCCCATCCATCTCATTTTTCGATCGAACTTCCTTGCTCCCGATGGGCTTACCTCTGTTGAGAGCGGCATCAATCATCGACCATCAGCCGGCCCTTGTCGTCAAGAGGGGTGTACGGATTGTATGCGACCTCCCACAGATGCCCGTCCGGGTCCTGGAAGTAGAAGTGGTATCCGCCCCAGAACACTTTTTGCGGTTCCTTCACCATCTTCCCTCCGCTTTTCCGGACCAGGATGGAGAACTCGTCGACCTCCATCTCGCTGGCAAGATTGATGGCCATGGCGGTCCCTCGGAACCCTTGGCCTTCGGCCGAGATCTGGGCATCATCCGCCAACATGTCCCAAGGATAGAGGGCCAGAACGGTCCCTCCGGTGATGAACCATGTGATGTGCTCATCGCTTCTGGACGAAAGGACGAAACCTATGGCCCGGTAGAACTCTGATGAAAGGGAGAGGTCTCGCACCCCCAAGGTCAGAACGTTGACGCTCCTATGCGGCATTGCATCACCCATGGACCATTTCCCGACGTTGATATATGATAACTGCTCCCGGCAGACCGTAAGTGCGCAGACCGTCCCCTGGAACAGCCGACCGCGGAAGGATGGCGAACAGTGTTGACCTTTTCATTTTCAGTCCCCTCATGCACAGTTTTTTATCAACTACTAGCTCTGCTTTCACACATGAGTCCATTGCATGTAGTGCTCCATATCCAGACCAGCCTGGACGCCAGGGCCACCGGTTTCGAGATAGATATGGGCGCATACTATCGGTTGGCGGAGTCATTCGAACCTGACGGCACCATCTCCGGGGCGGACACCTTTCTTGCCGCACCGATCCCGGACGAGGTGCCGGAATGGTCGTTCGAGGTGGCCAAGAACTTTCCCAGCTGCTCCCGCTCGATTATGGCCATCGTTGACAGCAAGGGGAGGGTGCGCAACTGGAGCGCGATCAAGAAGCAGCCTTTCTGGAAGACACCGGTGGCATTGTGCTCCCGTTCCACCCCCAAGGAATATCTGGACTATCTTGAGAGGGAGGGCGTCGATGCGATCATCGCCGGCGATGACCGTGTCGATCTCAAGAAGGCATTGAGGGAGCTGGGAGCCAGATATTCGCTGCGCACCCTGCGCATCGACAGCGGGGGGACGCTGTCGGCCATCATGATGAAAGAGGGCCTGATAGATGAGGTGAGCGTCATCCTCAGCCCGTGCATCGTGGGGAACGTGAACAGCGCGCATTTCATCAATCCCGTCGTGGCGGAGCTTCCTGAATCAAGAAAATTGAGGCTCAAGCACGTGGAGGAGATAGAAAACGGCCTGATCTGGCTGAAATATGATGTGATCAAGAAAAGGAAGAGCTGAGCGTCCCGTTCACAGGGACGGCTCGATCACGTACTTGCACATGTTGAAGCCCGCGCCGAAGGTGTCCTTCTCCACCACGCGCAGGGGCATGTGAAGCCTCTCCTCGAAGATAGACTCCAGTATTCCTTCGTTGAGCAGGCACAGGGTCTTGCCTACGTCCGGGGCCTTGGAACAGTCGTATTCGTCGCGGATGATAAGGGTCACCGGGTGCAGCGAGAAGACCACCACCTCCCCGAGCTCGTGCATGGCGTAGAACTCCTTGATCTCCTTGATCAGCCCTTCCACGTCAGTGGCCTTCATGCGGGTGGATATCTCCGCCCCCATCTGCCTTCCGATGTCCTTCAGCACCGGGTCCATGTTGAACCCGATGGCCTCCATGCCGATGACGATGGAGCGTATCGTCCCTTTGAGGAACGTGCTGGAGGTACCGATGGAGCGGCCGATGGTGTTCGAGACCGCCTTCTTCAGCTCCTCCCTGGGAACCACCGAGCTGCCTACCGGCCTGGATATGACATAGAATATCTTGCGGCGGTTGTCCTCCGGATCGTCACGGTATCCGATGAGGCCTTCCTTCACCATCTTGTCCAGATGGACGGAGAGGGTGCTCTGCGCCTTGCTGGTGAGCACCGCGATCTCGGAAAGGCTGAGGTCCCTCCTCTGCAGCTCGCTCAAAATCTTCTGACGGACCGGGTTGGAAATCTGTCTGAGTCCGGTGGTCGTCGAATAAACGTCAAAATCCGTGTTCCTGCTGGGCAGAGGTATCGCCGGGTAACTGATTACTGCTCTCGCTAATTAAATCTATCGTAATCTTACGAACTATCGCTTCCGGCATAACTTAATTAGAATGCCAACCCTCCCGTGGATGAGACAAGATGAAGATCAGTATCGACGGCAAGGTCAGCGACATCAGGGCGGTCTGGAGCGAGGACGGCGCGGTCCGAATGTTGGACCAGAGGATACTCCCTCACCGGGTCGAGGTCCTGGAGTTCCGGGACCATCACCAGGTGGCCGAGGCAATTAGGGACATGACCGTGCGCGGCGCTCCGGCCATCGGCGTCGCCGCTGCCTACGGGATGATGCTTGCAGCCAACGACCGTCAGGACCTGCAGAGGGCGGCCAGGGAGCTGAAGAGCACCAGGCCGACCGCCTTCGACCTGTTCTTCGCCGTGGACCACATGCTGTCCAGGATCGAGAGCGGCGACGATGCCGCCGAGGCGGCCGATGAGTATGCCGAGACCATCGTGGAGCGCTGCCGCCTGATAGGGGAGCACGGCGAACGCCTGATCAAGGACGGCGACAAGATCATGACACATTGCAACGCCGGCGCCCTGGCCACCGTGGACTGGGGAACGGCGCTGGCACCGATAAGGGCGGCCTGGCGGAACGGGAAGAACATATTCGTCTATGTTTCCGAGACGCGGCCGAGGCTGCAGGGCATGAAGCTCACCGCCTTCGAGCTGCTGAACGAGGGCATCCCCCACGCGATAATACCGGACGGGGCGTCCGGCCATTTCCTCAGGGAGGGTGTGGACATGGTGATCGTGGGCGCGGACCGCATCGCCGCCAACGGCGATTTCGCCAACAAGATCGGCACCTTCGAGAAGGCGGTGCTGGCCAAGGAGCTGGACGTTCCTTTCTACACCGCCGCCCCGCTCTCAACGTTCGACCTGAGCATCGGGCGCGGGGAGGACATACCGATCGAGTACCGGGGAGAGGAAGAGGTGACCGTCGTGGATGGCGTGCGCATAGCCCCGCAGGGCTGCAAGGCGCTCAATCCTGGCTTCGACGTCACCCCGGCGAAATACCTGAGCGGCATCATCACCGAGAGCGGGGTGCTGAGACCGGAAGACATCATCAAGAGATTGAGGGGGGCGAGGCTGTGAAACAGGCCGGCATGGACGTGGTGCGTTATGGGAGGCTCCTGTACGAGAAAGGGCTGACCAGCGGGACAGGCGGAAACATCAGCGCCCGGGTCGGGGACATGATGGTCATAACCCCTTCCGGATCGTGCAAGGGCATGCTGGACCCCACCGAGCTGGTGACGGTCGATATAGCCACGGGAAAAGCGGTCAGCGGAAAACCGTCCATGGAAACTCCTTTTCACCTCGCGGCATATCGCAAGCGGCCGGACGTGAACGGGGTGGTGCATGTGCACTCCCGCTTCTGCACCGTGCTGGCCTGCGCCAAGACGCCTGTGGACCCGGCCCTGACCCCGGAAGGACTGATGGTGCTCGGCAGGAAGGTTCCGCTGATACCCTACGCTACGCCTGGCACTGATGACCTGGCGGTCATGCTCGGCAGGGAGGTGGAGGCGGCCGACGCCTTCCTCCTGGAAAGCCATGGAGCGATATCCGTCGGGAAGGACCTCAAGGACGCCTTCCACAGGATGGAGACGCTGGAAGCCCATGCCGAGCTGCAGTACCACCTGGCTCTGCTGGGAAAGGGCCGACCGCTGCCGGCGGAAGAGGTGCGGCGGATATTGAGGGAGTGATCGCATGATACTTGTCACCAAATGGTTCGGGGTCTTCCTTTGCGAGGGCGAGGAGGTCCGCAGGTTCAAGCTGTTCGAGAAGGAGCCTAAGCTCGTGGCCATGAAGCTGGCCGCCGTGCAGCGCGGCGAGATCCTTCCGGAGGAGAGGGAGCTGGCCGTCAAGAGGATGAAGGTGGCCGACGCACGGCTGAAGCCGTTGGGCAAACCGATGGTCTTCGATTCGTCCTTCATAAGGCCGGAGAACTATGGCCTCACGCCCGACCTCATGCAGAAGGTGATGCTGGAGCTCGGGAAGATCAGGGTGCGGGAACCGCTCAGCGAGGACCGCTCCATCGCACAGGCCATCCGGGCTACGGACGACCTCATCGAGGAGATCAATCTTCTGAGCGAGAGGCTGCACGAGTGGTACGGCGTGTACTTTCCCGAGCTGGGAGATTTCGCGGTCGACGCGGAGTACGCACGCCTGGTGTCCGAGATGGGCGACCGCCAGGTCATAATGGACCACCTGGGCGTTTCGCTCGAATCGGTGGGAACGGACCTGGTGGATCGCGATCTGGAGGTCATTCGCGGCCTTGGCGGAACCTTGTTCGAGCTGTACAAGCGGAAGGAGGCGCTGGACGCCTACATACTGGAGGGCATGGACCGGGTGGCGCCGAACCTTTCGGCCCTGCTCAATCCCAACCTGGCCGCCAGACTGATATCCCTGGCCGGGGGGCTGCAGCGCCTGGCCAAGCTGCCATCGTCCACCGTGCAGCTGCTGGGGGCGGAGAAGGCTTTGTTCCTGCACCTGCGCTCCGGGAAGCGGCCGCCGAAGCATGGCGTGATATTCCAGCATCCCTGGGTGAACCGCTCGCCGTATTGGCAGCGGGGGAAGGTGGCCCGGAGCCTGGGAGGGAAGATAAGCATAGCCGCCAAGGTGGATGCCTACCGCGGTGACTTCATCGCCGATCAGCTGAAGGAGCAGATGGAGAAGCGGGTGGCGGAAATTAGGGAGAAATACCCCGATCCGCCGAAGCGGGAGCAGCGCCAGCAGGGCCGGCCTCAGCAGAGACAGGGTCAACGCCCTAAATATTACCAGAACCACCGGCGATAAGAAAATATATAAACGCAACGCCAATTCCCTCCACTGGTAGCTATGTCGTGGACTCAACAGGAAGTCAGGGAGCTAAAGGAAGGCAGATACATGCTTATCGATGGCGAACCCTGCAAGATCATCAGCATATCCACCTCCAAGCCCGGGAAGCACGGAGAGGCGAAATCCAACATCGATGCCATAGGCATCTTTGACAACCGAAAACGCCAGATCGTTCACCCGGTCAAGCACAAGGTGCAGGTGCCGATGATCGACAAGCGCAAGGCCCAGATCCTCTCCATCTCCGGCGACGAGGTGCAGCTGATGGACCTGGACAACTACGAGACGTTCCAGCTGCCCATCCCCGAGGAGTACAAGGGGCAGCTCACCGCGGGGGAGGAGATCATGTACATGATCGCCATGGACCGCCGCAAGATCACCAAGGTGTGATCCAGCCGGATACACATGGCCCGAAGCGACTCGTTCGCCTTGGCCAATTCCACCTTTGAGGAGGCGGAGTTCGTCATTTTGGGGGTGCCGTACGACGGCACCACCCGATTCCGCTCCGGGACGCGCAAGGCCCCGACGGCCATTCGTAAAGCGTCCCATCTCTTCGACCCTTACCTTTTCGAGCATGACCTGGACGTTTCGACCGTGAAGGTCCATGACGCCGGCGACCTTGATTGCGGCTCTTCCTGCGAGGACATGTTCAAGGCCGTGGAGAGGGAGGCGTCCAAAGTGGTCAAGGCCGGCAAATTCCCCATCGTCATGGGCGGGGAACGCAGCATAACATACCCGCTGGTGAAAGCCTATCATGAGGTAGGTGTCATATCCATCGACGCCCACCTGGACTTCGAGGTGCAAGGGGACCGCAAGTTCGACCATGCCTGCACCATGCGCAAGGTGGCCGACGTGGTCGGGATTGAGAACGTGGTGCCTTTCGGCGTTCGTTCGATATCCAAGCGGGAAATCGGGCAGGAGATGCCTAACTACGTCGACGCGTACCAGATCCAGGAGGCCGGGGTTGTCAACTCCTGGAAGAAGGTGCTGAACATGATGCGCCGGGAGCATGTGCTCCTCAGCCTGGACATGGACGGCATAGATCCAGGGTTCGCTCCTGGTACGTCCCGTCCGGAGCCGTTCGGCCTCACCGGTCACGAGGTCAAGCGCTGCATCGATATGCTGGGCGATCGCTTGGTGGGCTTCGACATCTCCGAGGTCCTCCCGTCCCACGACCCGGGAGCCACGGCGGCTTTGGCCGCCCGCATGATCATGGAAGTGGTCGCCATAGTGCACACCCGGCGGGGTGCGTGATGGACCTTGCGCCCCTCATCTCCGCCTTTGTCCTGATATCGCTCACCGAACTGGGCGACAAGACCATGATAGCCGTGATAACGCTATCCTCGAAATATCCCAAGCGCACGGTATTCCTGGGGTCGTTCCTGGCGCTGGCCGCGGTGACCGCGGTGGGCGTGGTCATCGGCGAGGTGCTGTTTCAGTTCGTACCGTCCTGGATCGTCGGTCTGGCCGCCGGGATAGTCTTCATCGTCTTCGGGATCGTCACCCTGGTACGAAAGGAGGACGACACGGAAGAGGAGGTTAAGGACCGGGGGAGATGGGGCGGTTTCCTGACCGCCTTCGGGTTCGTGGCGCTCATGGAGCTGGGCGACAAGACGCAGCTGTCCGTCATCACGCTCTCCGCAGAGTCCGGTGCTGCCCTGATGGTGTTCATCGGCGCCGCTCTGGGATTCCTCTGGCTGGTCATACTGGAGGTTTCCTTGGGCAAGATCATCGGGGAGAAGGTCCCCAAGGACTACATCCGTATAGGGAGCGGACTGGTCTTCATCATCTTCGGGTTGATATTCCTGGCCCAGCAGTTCCTGTGATCACTCTTCCAGGAGCTCCCGCACCACCTTCTCACACTCATCCCCGCAGCGCTTGGCGGTGCCCTCGTCCTTTCCCTCGGAGTAGATGCGGAAGATAGGCTCCGTTCCCGAGGGGCGCACCAGGCTCCAGCCGCCTTCGAAGAATACCTTGACCCCGTCCGTGACGTCCGTGCGCTGGTCGGCGAAGTACGCCTCCACCTGCTCCAGCACCCATTCCTTCCTGTCGTCGGGGCAGGAGAGCTTCCTCTTGTCCAGGCAGTAGCGGGGCACCTCCTTCAGAAGTTCCGAGAGCGGACCTTTCTTGGCTATGATCTCCAGCATCTTGGCCATGGTCATGGCCGCGTCGCGGCAGTACTGGTGCTCCGGGAAGATCAGCCCGCCGTTCTCCTCGCCGCCGAACACGGCATTCACCTCCATCATGCGCCTGGCGACGATCGGGGCTCCGACCTTGGTGTAGATGACCTGGCCGTTGTGCCTCTTCACCACCTCCTCCAGGCAGGAGGAGGTGCTGACCGGGGTGACCACGATGCCCCCCTCGTTCTCCTGGACATAGTGGGAGGCGACCACGGAAAGGGACTGGTCCCCGTATACGTAATTGCCCTGGTCGTCGACGAAGATCGTCCGGTCAGCATCGCCGTCGTGGGCGATGCCCAGGTCCGCCCCGGTGGCCTTCACCACCGCCACCAGGTCCTTCAGGTTGTCAGGAGTGGGCTCGCTGGGATGTCCCGGGAACGTGCCCTGCGGATTGCCGTTGAGTGTGATGGCGCGAACGCCCAGGGCATCGAGCAGGCCGGGGGATGTCATCGCCCCGGCGCCGTTGGCGCAGTCCAGAACGACGTTCAGCTTTGCCTCGGCGACCTTGAAGCGGTCCACCGCCCTGACGATGGCGTTGGCGTATGAGGCGCCGACACCGTCGAGATGGGTTATCTTTCCCACGTCCCTCCAGGAAGGGGCGGCGAACTCCCTGTCGCCGAAGATGCGCTCGATGACCTCCTCCTTCTTCCTCGGCATCTCCGTGCCGTCGTGATCGACGCACTTTATGCCGTTGAACTCGGGGGGGTTGTGGGAGGCGGTTATCATCACCCCTCCCTTGACGCCGGAGTTCTTGACGTAATATTGGAGGGCCGGCGTGGGCAGCATCCCGAGGTCCACCACGCTGGATCCGGCGGAGGTCATCCCCCCGGACACCAATGCCCGGAGCATGTCCCCGGAGGTGCGGGAATCGGTGGCGATGGCCACCCTACCCTGCATGAATGTGCCTATGGCCCGTCCTACGTCAAGCGCGAGCTCGGCGCTCATGTCCTGGTTGATCACTCCGCGAACTCCGTTGGTGCCGAAAAGCTTGGTCATCACATCACCTGGGGCGGTCCCTCTGGGCCACGATGAGGATGTGGATGATGTCGGCGGAGTCCTTGAAATTGTCGGCGGAGTTCTCCACCCCGTGCAGCAGGTCGCGCATGAGATAGATGGCGCGGGCGTCCAGATCGGACAGGAAGAACTCCTTCTTCATCATGAAGTACATGTCGTCCATGACATGTTCGGAGTCCTCGATGTCCTTTCGGGTCCGCAGGACCAGGTCGTTGTTCACGCCCAGGTTGTCCACGCAGACCTTGAGGCCCTTGGCCATCTTCTCCAGCTCGAGGGTCATGGTGTTGAACTTCTTCCAGATCGCCAGCGGGACCGGGATCCCTATCTCCAGCACCAGCTGCAGGTTCATCCCGGCCTCCTTGCACCAGTCGGCCGCATAGTCCATGCGACGGACCAGGTGCAGCAGGTCCTCGCGGTTCTTCTCCTCCAGGTCCCCGCGGGAGAGCTCTTCCGACAGCGATTGCTCGCGGGCGTCGGCGGCCTTCTCGGCCAGGAAGGAGCGCTTCAAGGCGTCCAGGGCCTGCTCCCTCTCCCCCCGGCAGAGCATGCCCATGGCCCGGTTGAACTCTATTATGGTATCGCCCACGTCCTGGGCGTGGCCGCGCATGTCGCGGGATACCACGGACTCTCTGCGCGAATAGAACCATTCCAACAACGATGTCCTGTCACTCAAGCTTGATCGCCTCTTGCACTCCGTCTTCCGGTCTGGGGTAGAGCACCGCGGCCTTGGGGTTGACCGCTAGATACACTTCCTTTCCGATAGTTAAAAGGTTTTCGTCCAAGGTGGCCGTGTCGAAGCCAACCTCCTCTTCGTCCTCGGTGTTGGCCGTGATCCGCCAGTACGTTCCCATGTAGGTGATGGCGGTCACCCTGGCCCTCATCCCCTCATCGGCCTGGAACACGAACTCCGGGCGGACCGAGATGACCACAGCGTCGCCCACCGGATGGTCGGACTGGTTCACCTTGACCCGGCCGCCGTTCCTGAGCTCGACCACCGAGACGCCGTCCCTGATCTCCAGCACCCACCCCTCCAGCAGATTTGTCTCACCGATGAAATTGGCGGTGAATATCCGCTTCGGACGGGTGTACAGCTCCTCCGGCGTTCCGGTCTCCACCACAGTCCCGGCGCGCATGAGCACGATGCGGTCCGAGACGGACTGAGCCTCCTCCTGGTCGTGGGTGACGTGTATGGTCGTCAACCCCAGCTCCTTGGCCAGGCGGCGGAGCTCGTACCGCAGGTCCACCCGTACCCGGGAGTCCAGGGCGGAGAGGGGCTCGTCCAGCAGCAGAAGCTTGGAACCGGAGGACAGCGCCCTGGCCAGCGATGCCTTCTGCTGCTCCCCTCCGCACAGCTCGCCAGGCAGCATACCCATCTTGTCCAGGAGCTTGACCATCTCCAGGAAGCGCCTGGATATGCGGACCTGGTCCTCGGGGGGCAGGTCCTTGGCCCTCGGTCCGTAGGAAACGTTGTCCGCCACGGTCAGATGCGGGAACAGAGCAATGTTCTGGAACACGTAACCGATGTCCCGGTCCTCGATGGGCACGCCGGTCATGTCCTTGCCGTCGATGAACACCTTCCCGTCCGAGGGCTCGATGATCCCGGCGATCATTCGTATGAGGGTGGTCTTCCCGCATCCGGACGGTCCGAGGATGGTGACGTACTCCCCGTCGGCCACGGTGAGGTCGACCTTGTCCACCGCCGTCACTGAGCCGTAGCGCTTACCTAGACCGACAAGCCTGACCTCGACCATCATTCCACCTTCAGCTCGTTCTCCAGGCCGTTCGGGGGCATCGGGAAGACTGTTCCTTTGGATTCCTCCCAGTAGATGTCCACCACGTCCCCGGGAGAGATCTTACCCTTGCGCCATGACGGGACCTTGGAGGAGATCCTCTGCCCGTTGTCCATCATAAGGTCCACATGCAGGTTGCGGCCCTCGAATATTATACGCTCCACCTTAGCCTTCAGATAACCCTTCCTCTCCTTCGAGATGTCGGTGTTGCCTATCTTCACGCCGAGCACGGCGGTCGCTCCCGCCGGCAGTTCGGACGGCCGTCCCTTGAGCACGATCCCCTCCGGCGTCCGCAGCAGCGTGTAGGGACTGGATTGCAGGACGATCCCGGTGAAGAAGTTGGATTGGCCGACGAAATTGGCCACGAAGGGCGTGGCCGGTTCGTCCCACACCTCCTTCGGCGTCCCTATCTGCAATATCCGTCCGTCCCGGATCACCGCCACCCGGTCGGCCATGACCAAAGCCTCATCCTGATCGTGGGTGACGTGTATGGCGGTCATCTTGAGTGTCTTGACGAGCGAACGGAGCTCGGTGCGCAGCGAGATGCGCAGCCTGGCGTCCAAGGCCCTCAGCGGTTCATCCAGAAGAAGCAGATCCGCCCCGGAGGCCAGGGCCCTGGCTAATGCCGTCCGCTGCTGCATCCCCCCGCTGAGCTCCCGGGGATAGGCATCGGAACGTCCTGAAAGACGTACAAGGTCCAGCATGCTGATGAGCACCTGCTCCTTCAGCTTCTCGTCCGCCCCCCGGATGTCCAGGCCGAACATTATGTTCTCCTCCACGGTCAGCTGCGGGAACAGCGCATAGGTCTGGGAGAGCAGGGCGGCTTTGCGGTCCTCTATTTCCCTCTTGGTGCAGTCCTTTCCGTTGAAGAATATCTTGCCCTTGTCCGGGGCCAGCAGACCGGATATCATGCGCAGGAGGGTGGTCTTGCCCGCTCCTGTCGGACCAAGTACGCACAGGTATTCACCATCCTTCACCTCCAGGTCAAGTCCGTCGGCGGCCTTGATGTCCCCATAGGACTTCTTTAGACCGACAAGCTTCACGTCCGGCATCAGTGGGACCTCCGGTTGGTTATGTAGCGGAGGGCCAGCATGAACATGAAGGACACGATTATAAGGACGATGCATGCCAGACCAGCGGTGTAGTAGCCGGAAGCGGTCTGCAGTCTGATCAGGTCGACGATGTACACCGGAGCGGTCTTGGCGCTTGCCACCACTGCCTGAGTGGCGCCGGTCTCACCCAGGCTGCGGGTGAAGGCCATTATGGCGCCGGCCAGTATCGAGCTCTTTATCATGGGGTACAGCACCCTGCGGAACGCTTGGACCGGCTTTGCGCCAAGCGTCCGGGCCGTTTCCTCGAATGCAGGGTCCACCTCCTCCACCGCCCCGGCCACGTTGCGCACGACAAGGGGATAGGTGAAGGCCACGTGGGCCAATATGATGAGCAGCACATCGTATGTTGGAATGAGGTTCTGTCCGGTCCAGAAGACGCCCAGCGAATAACCGAGGGCGGCGGTGGGGACGATCAGCGGCACATTGACCAGAACGTCAAGCACCTCCGGCAGCTTGCCAGTGCGGTTCTTGGCGATGTATAGCGCCAGGGGAACGCCCAGCGCAATATCGATGACCGTGACCACCCCGGCCACCAGGAAGGAGAACAGAAGGCTCTCCATGAACGGGCCCCAATCGAACGATGACGGCTCGACGGAGACCACGTAGGTAAAGATGAAGAAAGATGGAATGAGAACGAACAGTGCCAGGAAGAACACTGCAAAGCCATCCTTGACCTTGGGGAACCAGCCGCGGGAGAACAGCCTCTCCGGGCGCGGCCATATCTTACCCATGGGCAGATGCACCTTCATGATGACCAGCTTGATCACCACCAGCAATACCAGGGACAGCAATATCAATAGAATGCTTACGAACGCCAGGGGGGCGGCCAGGTCCGGATTGAGATCCAGGTCGTGCTTCCAATCGCCGATCAGCGTGGGACCGGTGGCGAAGTTACCAGGATTGGCCATGGTGGCCAATGCGATCATGGTGCCGCCCGTCTCGCTCAGGCTCCTGGCGAAGCAGAGGATTATGCCGGTCACCAGGCCGGCCCGGAACAGCGGAAGGGTGATGGTCCTGGCGGCGGACAGGGCGCTTGCCCCCAGCGTCCTACCGGCCGTCTCATAGGTCTGGTCGATCTGGACCAGGATCGCCGAGAGCGAGCGGACCATGTACGGATATGAGAACACCACGTGCAGCAGTATTATCAGAAGGAAGGGAGAACTGACAGAGTTCAAGGCGAACGAGGGGGCCTGCAAGGTCTCCGGGGTTATGGCGAAGAAGATGGCGCTGGAGAAACCCAGTGCGGCGGTGGGCACCGCCAGAGGCATGTCGATGAGCGTGTCCAGCAGCGCCTTTCCGCGGAACTCCTTGCGCACCAGTATCCAGGCCATTGGCAGTCCGACCAGGATATCGATGACGGTCACTATCCCGGCTATCTGGAACGACGCGCTGATGGAGCTCAGGATGAGGTCCATCATATCTGGGTCGTTCAGCACGAACTGCTCGATCGAACCCCAGTTGGTGAACGCATAGCTGAGGATGTATACCGTGGGAAGTATGACGAATAGCAGGAAGAATACGATGATGAAGGCGGTCCAGCCGGTACGGAACCTCTTCCGGCTGATCGCCGTTATCAGGGAATCCATTTTGCTTCCTGCCAGACATTCACCCCGGGGCTGTTTGGAGAAAAGTGTGATGGGATATATACCTAGTGCAAGGGGCCATTACGACGGATGATGGGAAGCCAGGACCCTTCCCTGGACCGACTCGCCGTCGCCGACCTCGGTGCCGGGGCCGATCAGGCAGTCCCTGATGATGCACCCCTCGCCTATCTTGACGCCCTCCATGAGCACCGACCGCTCCACAAAGGATCCTTTCCCGACCGAGGATCCGGGAAGGGCGCATACATAGGGACCGATGACGCATCCACGCAGGTCTGCCCGGTCCAGATAGTTGAGGCCGACAATCCTTGCCCCCTCCTTGATGGCCCGGTCCAGGCCCCGCCCGTGCCCCAGAAGCTCGGACTGCGCCCGTAGATAGCTCTCCGGGGTGCCGCAGTCCACCCAATAGCCCTGGAACCGGTGGCCGTGCAGCCCCTTGTCCAAGATGTTGGGGAAGACCTGCCTCTCGAGGGAGACCACCCCGGACGGGATGTGGTCCAGCAGTTCCGGCTGGAACACGTATACGCCGGCGTTGATGAGGTCGGAGATTGCCGTGCCGGGGGCGGGCTTCTCCTGGAAATCGACTATCCTGTCGCCGTCCAGGCCGACCACGCCGAAGGCCGATGGGTCCGGGACCTGCCAGAGAGACAGCGTCCCTATGCCCCCGTGCTTTCTGTGGAAGTCGAGCAGGTCGTGCAGGTCAAGCGAGCTGATGATATCCCCGTTGAAACAGAAGAAGGCGTCATCCAGATGCTTTCCCACGTTGCGTATGGCCCCGCCGGTGCCCAGCGGTTCCTCCTCGTTCACCAGGATGACGCTGCGCCCGCAGTCGTGTTCGCGGAAGAAGGACTCCAGCCGGTCCTTCATATAGCTGACCGCCAGGATGACGGTGTCGACCTCCTTAGGAAGAGAGTCGATTATATGCATGACCATCGGGCGGTCCAGAAGGGGAAGCAACGGTTTGGGCGTGGAGAAGGTCAAAGGTCTCAGCCGGGTGCCCATGCCCCCGGCCAGGATCAGCGCTTTCATGAAAATTACAGGGGTGCGATGCTGACCACGTTGTTACCGCGCAGGATGACCGTGCCAAGGCGGCGGGTCTGGTCCGCGGTGCGCTCCTCGGTCTCTTCCAGCACCATGTTCATGTACTCGTCGTAACCGGTGAGCTTGCCTTCCAGGACGCGGTTGTCCTTTAGCAGGAGGGAGACCTTCTTGTTCAGGGTCTTCTCCATGAGCGCGAGGGGCATTACCATTTTATCACTCCCGTAGGCATTGAACGGTTGCATTTAAACCTTTTCGCCTGGATTGATCTTTTCAGAGCTTCAGCGCCGATGGCCAGCCATCATTAGCAGGCTCCCTTCCGCAGCGCACCAGGTCCTCCTGCAGCACCACCCCGGTGAGGTTGACCAGGGACATCGGGTTGGGGCGGAGATGCCAATAGGTGGACATGCTCGGGGGGATGCGGGTGAGGGACCAGCTGCGCACGGTCTCGCTTACTGCTGCTTCTGCTTGGATTCCATCCACTCCTTGATCTCTTCCTTCTTCGTTCCCAGTCCGAACTTCTCGGAGAACTCGCGGGTGGTGCTCAGCAAAAGGGATTGGCCAACATGTTTGCCGGTCACCAGGCCCATCTGCCTCAGCACCCTCACCCTGTCATAGACGCCGGAGCCGAGAAGCTTCGCCAGGTCGCTTTGGAGTATCGGCTGGTTGTAGGCTATGATGGAGGCGGTCTTCAGAACCTCCGGGGACATCTCCAGGTCCGCGAAGGGCAAGGCGTACTGATTGTAATCCTTGCGCAGCTGGAGCGAGTACCTCTGGCCGATCTTGGCGATCTCGAACGCCGTGCCGCGCTCCTCGTACTCCTTGTCCAGGCGCCTGATCTCCTTGCGCACCGCCTCCGGACCGATGCCGAGGATGTCCGCTATGTCCGCCGCCCGCAGGGGCTGGGACGCCGCGAACAGCACCGCCTCCACCGCCCGCTCCACCTCACATCACCATCTTAGCCTGGATGGCCATGGCGTCGGCCTGCGTCCCATCCACCAGCTGGGCGATCTCCCAGGGCAGTTTTATCTCCAGGTATATCTGGCCATAGGGAAGCTCGTCCTGCCACAGCGATATCTTTCCGCTGCGGGCCAGGAACAGCAGTGACACGAACACCTTGATCTTGTCCTCCTTGTCGTCCTCGAACAGGTCCTCCAGGGCTATCGGCCCGGAGCCGCAGCGCTCGATGCGCGACCATGTCTCGGCGACATCCTTCTCCTGGTCATCACTGTGGGATTTGCCGTCGAACTTCTCCTGAGCTTTGAGCAGCTGATCGCGAACCCGCTGCCGGTTGAGCGCTATCTCCACCTCCTGCTGGGCGGTGTCGAACGCATCCAGAAGGTCCACGAGCGAGACGGGGCGGGTGCAGCGGTGGCGCACGACCTCCGTGAGCTCCACGCACTCCGGCACCTCCAGGTCTATCGCCGGCAGCGGGCGCTCCACGAACTGGTCGAACGATTCCGTGTCCCATTCCCCGAAGTACAGCTCCTCCCTCCTCTCGTTCAGGGAGAGCACCTCCCGGGACTGCATGTGCAGGATGCTCCAGGCCATGTGCATGAGCTTCCCGGCCACGATGAAATCGACCTCCTCGGTATGCATGCGCTGCCCGTACAGCTTGGCGAACTTCATGAGGTCCACGTCCCAGGGGTCCAGATCGTTGCTCAGCACCAGCTCGAACACCAGCTGCAGGGAGCGGTCCAGCGGTTCGCGTCCGGCGATCTGCTTCTCCTCCTCGGCGGAGCGCAGCAGCCCCAGGTAGCGGTCGATCTTCTCCGCCCCTCGTCCCTCATCGATCAATGCCTTGTGGAACATGAGGTGTCCCAGCACGTTGTCCAAGCTCGCAGACTCGATCATTCCCCATCCCTCCTGGCCTTTTCCTCAGGCAGGCCGATCTCCTTCTCCAGCTCGCTGAAGTCGCCGATGTTCGGCTTGAATATGACATTGGATATGCCCCCCGCCGGCTTCGTCACACCGATTATGTGGTCGGCCTTGTTCAGGGTGACCTTTCTCAAGGATATCTGGACGAACTGCGCGGTGCCACTGCTCTTCTTCACGCGGTTGGCCACCATCTCGGCGTTCACCGCGTCCAGGAACATGTCGACCTCGTCCAGCAGATAGAAGGGGGAAGGCTGCCACTCCTGAAGGGCGAAGATGAACGCCAGCGCGGTCAAGGACTTCTCCCCCCCGCTCAGGGCCTCCAGCCTGAGCACCTTGCCATTGCGCGGCCTGGCCTTTATCACCAGTCCGCCAAGGAACGGTTCCTGCGGGTTTTCCAGCAGCAGCTCGGCCTCCCCGCCTCCGGACAGCTCAGCATATACACGGCGGAAGTTGGCGTTGACCGCATCGAACACCTTGACCAGGTTCACCTTCTTCCTCTCGTTCAGCTGGTCGGTGAGGGCGACCAGCTGGTCCCGCTGGTCCTCCAGCCTCTTGGTCTCGGCCCTCAGCTCGACGTGCCGGGCCTTCTTCTCATCGTAATCCTCGATGGAACGCAGGTTCACAGCGCCCATGCCGCTGAGGGCGTTCTCGCACAGCACGATCTCGGAACGGATGTCATCCAGGGGCGGCAGGGGATAGCTGACCGCCAGGTTGTGCTGTGCAATCTCCTGCATGATCTCCTTCAGCTTCTCCTCGGCCAGTGTCCTCTTGGCCCCCAGACCGATAAGGAAGTCGTTGGACGTCTCCAGCTTGACCAGAACCTTTTCGCGGTCAGCTTGAGCATGACCCTTCTGACCGAGCAGCCTCTCCTTCTCGTCCCTGAGGGCGGTGATCTCCTTGCCCATCGAATCCTCGATCTTCTTCAGTGCGGAAAGCTCGACCTTCAGCTTGCCCTCCCTCTCCGCGGCGGCCTTGCCCTGTGCATCCAGCTGGCGCAGCTTCTCCTGCTGCTGCCCTTCCGTCGCTGACATCTCGCCCAGACGCCTCTCGCGTTCCGCGGACTGCAGCCGCATGGCCTCGTGCGCCGAGCGCTTCTCGGACAGTTCCTGAGATGCCTGTACGACTGCCGATTGAACCTCCCTCAGCTTTTGCGAGAGTTCGGCCGGTGCTATCTCAAGGAGACGCTTGGAGTTGTTCTCCCGCTCCGCCCTCATCCTGATGAGATCCGCATCCAGCTTGGTGATCTGCAACCCCAGCTCCGCCCCTTGGGACAGCGCTTTCTCCCGCTCGGCCTGTTTTGCCACTGCGGAATCGGTCACCCTCTTCAGCCTGGCCTTCTGCTCCGCCAGCTGCTTCTGCAAACCTTCCAGCTCGATTCCCTTCCCGCGGTCGGCCCCGCCGATCTCCCGGATCCGGGTGTCCAGCTCGCTGATCTCCTGGCGAATGCCCATGAGCTCCGATGATACCTTGTCCGCCTGCTCGGTCGCTTTGCGCAGCTCCTCAGCGATCTCGTCCGCCTTGCCCTTCCCGGCTCCGAAGCGGACCTTGCTTCCCTCGACAGTACCGCCGACCATGGCCCCGGAGGCCTCGATGAGCTCGCCGCCCACGGTGACCAGGCGAACGCCGCCCATCAGCCTTCTGGCCTCTTGAAGGGTGTCCACGACGACCGTGTCCCCGAACACGTACCAGAAGGCTGAACGGTACTTATCGTCAAAACTGATGAGATCGATGGCGAAACCCGCCGCCTCCTTCTCGGCCAACAGCGCCTTGCCGCGAGGCCGGCCGTCCAGCATCTTATTGAGCGGTAGGAACGTGGCCCGTCCGAGGTCGCCCCTCTTGAGATAGCTGATAGCATCGGAAGCGACCTGGTCATCATCGACGACTATGGACTGCATGCGGCCGCCGGCTGCGACGTTCAGGGCCACCTCGTACTTGGGATCGACGTCCGCCAACTCCGCGATGGTTCCGTGTATGCCCTTCATCTCCCCGCGGTCCCTGGCCTCCAGGAGCGCTTTGACCGCCCTGTTGTAGCCGCGGGCGACGTTCACTGCCGCCTCCTCCTCGGCCTTCAGGTGGTTGTATTCCCGGGTAAGGTTGCGCACCGCCTGCTCCAGCTCGTTGGCCATCTTGGTCAACTGGGCCTCGCGGTTCTTCTTAAGATGGAACTGTTCCTGCAGGGTCTTCATGGAGCCGCTGGAGTCCTTGCCCTCCTTGCCCAGCTCCTTCACCCGCCAGTCCAGGTCCTTGACCTCGAACTCGGCGGACTCCTTGTCCTGACGCAGGCCCTCGATCTCGGCCAGGAGGTCCTGGGCCAGGCGTTCCAGCCTCTCCCTCTCCAGACCCTTGGCGTGAAGCGCCTCGGCCCTCTCCCGGATGATCTGGTCCTGCTCCTTGATCTTCTTCTCCAGAACGGAAAGCTCGCTGTCGTAGGAACTCAGCTCGCCCTTCAGCTTGGCCTCGTCCTTCTGCAGTTTCCTGACCTTTTCCTCGAGGATCTTGAGCTCGTTCCCAGCGGCGGTCAGGGCGGACTCCTGGGCCAGCTTGGTCCGCAGAATCTCCTCCCTCTCCTCCAGCAAGGTCTTGAGCTCCTCCTTCATCTCGGCCATCTGATCGGAGGAACGCTCCTTGAGATCGGCGGCCCTGGCCACTTCGATCCGAAGCCCATCCATCCGCTCCTTGAGCTCCTGGAACTCCGCCCCGCCCTTGGCCTGCAGCTCGGCCTCCTTCTTCTGGTACAGCTCCTCGATCGAACGGATCTGCGCCTCCAGTTCGCTCCGGCGTACTTTGAGCGCATCGATGTCCTTTGAGTAGGAGGCGATCTGCTCCCCTATCCCCTTTATCTCGGCCTCGGTGCCCTCCTTGCGCTTATGGGCCATGCGTGCCTTCGCCAGAGCAAGCCGGTCCCTCATCTCCAGATACTTGAGGGCGGCGCCCCGTTCCTGCTCCAGCTGGCGGATCTGCTTGTCCAGTTCCCCCAGTATTATGGCGATGCGGTCAATGTTGTCCTGAGCGGATGTCTTCTCCACCTCTGCCTTCACGATCTCCTCGTCGAACTTGGCGATGCCGGAGATCTCATCCAGCACCCGGCGGCGCTCCAAGGTGGACATCTCCACGATCCTGGTGACATCCCCCTGCTGGACCAGGTTGTAGCCGTCAGCGCTTATCCGGGCGCTAGCCAGCAGATAATCGAACTCGGAAAGTGTGGACTTGCGGTCATTGACATAGAAATAGGAGTTGTATCCCTCGCCGGAATCGGAGAGCTTGACGTACCTGGTCAGCTTCACGATGTCCTCGTCGAGAGGTATGGTCCGGTCGGCGTTGTCGAACACCAGCGAGACCCGGGTGTGGTTGGCCGGGGATTTGGCGTTCCCGCCGTTGAAGATTAGGTCGGTGAGCTTACCGGCCCGGATGGCCTTGGAGCTTTTCGGACCCAGGACGAAAAGGATGGCGTCGGATATGTTTGATTTTCCAGACCCGTTGGGCCCGGTGACGGCAGTGAACCCGCTGAGCATAGGTATGGTCAGCTTCTTGCCGAAGGACTTGAAGTTCTCCACTTCTATCTGCTTGAGGTACATGCGAAACTACCTGAGGGTGCGAAGGTGCTCTATCCCACTCGCCTTCGCTCGAGTGCATCCCATCCCGAGTCCGACAGCTGTCGGACATATTATGTATATTATGCTGCGTATATATAATTTATGACCTGAGATTTAATATCCAGAGTGAAGGAATACCAGACGATGGGGACAGGTCCCCGACAGGCCGAACAGCTGTCCGTTAAGTGCCTTTGATGATGCCAGAGATTTTTGGGTAAGTCCTCGGTCAGCATGTGACATTGTGTCTGACACAGCAACATCGGCATCTCTGCTGAGCGACCGATCTGGTCTCGCAAGGAGCTTTTATACGTGCGATGCGGATAAAGGGGCGATGCTAGTATCCATAGTCCTCAAGGTAAGGAACGAAGAGGACAACATCTCCGACGCCTTGGACTCCCTGGTCGTACAGGAAGGCCCCATCGAAATCGTCGTGGTCGATGGATACAGCACCGATCGTACCCAGGAGATAGTCAGGGAGTACGGTTCCAGGTATCCTTTCGTTCACCTATTTGTGGCCGGCGGCACCCGCGGGGACAGCCTCAACTACGGATTGAAGAAGACCAAGGCGGACATAATCGCGCTGACGGACGGCGACTGCATCGCCAACCCCAATTGGATCAGGGAGATACGCCGCTGCATCGTGGACCGGGGGGTCGACATGGTGGCCGGGAGGTCCATCAACATTGGCCTGAGCGCCTGGGAGAAGCTCGACCGCGTCGAGCTGTACAACAAGGGATTCGATTGCACCTGGCCGGGATGCAATCTTGCTTTCCGGAGAGAGGTGTTCGAAAGGGTGGGCGGGGTGGATCCTTGGTTCGTCACCGCCGAGGACATCGATTTCAATCTCCGCGCCACCGATGCCGGGTTCAGTCTGGTGCACAATCCTAAGGCTATAATCTACAACCGCACCCGAGGCACCTTTTACGGTTTCTGCCACCAGGCATTCTGGAACGGAGCGGGGAGGAAGCAGCTGACCATGAAGCACGGGGTGCTGTGGGAGCGCTATGACCCGCTCAAAATGTTCCGCCAAAGGATGACCTTCTGGGCCATGGTCAGACTGGGCTTTGCCTGGCTGGGCTATTTCGGCTACAAGTTCTTCGGCGACAAGCCACCGTCCACGGCCTGAAAGCATTATTAGCCATGTCGGGGTTATACCCCGGAGGCGGGAACTTGCAGCTGAGCGTGATCATACCCACCATGAACGAGGAGGAATCCATAGGCCAGGTCATTGATAGCGTTCACCAGGCCTTGCGCGGTTGGGAGTACGAGGTCCTCGTGGTGGACACCAACTCCAAGGACCGCACCAGAGATATCGCCTCGGAAAAGGGGGCGGTGGTCATCGAGGAGCCGCGCCGCGGTTATGGACGGGCGTACAAGACCGGTTTCGAGAGGTCCAAAGGAGATGTAATCGCCACTTTGGACGCCGATTGCACCTATCCGGCGGAAGATATCCCGGCTCTGCACAGGCTGCTGGTGGACCAGGGCCTTGATTTCATAACCACCAACCGCTTCGCTCAGCTGGAGGAGGGCGCCATGACCGCCAAGCACAGGGTCGGCAACTTCGCCTTGACCCTGGTGTCCAACCTCTTCTTCGGGGTACGGATCAAGGACTCCCAGAGCGGGATGTGGGTGTTCCGGCGCAGCATACTGGACAAACTGGTGCTGAGCGATGATGGGATGCCGATGTCCGAGGAGATCAAGATAGAGGCTTTCCGCAAGGTGAACAGCAGGGAAGTGCCGATAGCCTACCGGAGAAGGGTGGGCGAGGTCAAGTTGTCCAGCTGGAAGGACGGCTGGAAGAACATGAAGTTCCTATTCAAGAAGCGCTTCCGCCGTCAGAGGTAGGACACCGCTTCCCGCAGCGCGTCCCTCAGAACGTCCTTGGCCGCCGGCCGGTAGATACAGGCCGATGGATGATAGGTGACCATGATCGTGACGTCACCGGCGCCCAGGTCAGCGCGCACCGGCCGGTTGCAGACCTCCTTCATCACCACCTTCCTGCCGAGCAGGTCCTCGGCGGCACTGAGACCCAGTGCCAGAACGAACCTTTTCCCCCGTAGCTCTTCCTGAAGATAAGGACGGCAGGCAGCCATCTCGTCCGCCTTCGGGCGTCGGTTGCCTGGCGGCCGGCATTTCACGGTGTTGGTGATCATCACCCTTCCGCGGTCCAGCCCGGCCTCGGCCATCAGCCCGTCAAGTATCTTGCCGGCCCTTCCCACGAACGGAAAGCCTGACATATCCTCCTGGGCTCCAGGGGCCTCTCCCACCAGGGCGACCTTGGAATCGCCGCCCCCGGTGAAAAGGACGATGTTGGTCCGGCCCTCGCTCAAGCGGCAACGGCGGCAATCGGCCTCGGGCGGCATTCATCTCTCCAGGATCTTGCTGGCGGTGATGAGAGCCCTCATCTCCACATCCAGCCTGCCCAGGGCGTCCCGGCCGCCCTCCTCCCGGTCCACCACGGACATGACAGCGCCTACGACCGCTCCGGCCTGGCGCAGCGTTTCGACGGCATAGACGGCCGAACCGGCGGAGGTGATGACGTCCTCCACCACCAGCACCTTCTCGCCCGGGTTCAGCTGGCCCTCTATCAGCTTGCCGGTGCCATGGTCCTTCTTCTCCTTGCGGACCATGACGAACGGGATGCCGGTGCGCAACGACAGCGCCACAGCCAGCGGCACGGACCCCAGCACCACTCCGGCGATGCGCTGGAACCCGTCCTTCTCTATCCGTCTGGCCATCTGGTCGGCGATGAGCCCGAGAACCTTGGGGTCCGTTGTCGCCCGCTTGATGTCGATGTAGTATTTGCTCTTCTTCCCGGAGGCCAGAGTGAAATCCCCGTACAGGATCGCCCCGCACCCTTCCAGCGCCTTCTTCAGTTCGTCGCACATGTGATCACCAGGGAACCTTCTTCAATCCCATCTTGAATCCGATTATGTTCACCCCGCGGTGGATGACAGGGGTTATGATAAGCACCGCCAACAGGGACACCCATCCGTCCCCGTCCCAGAAGTTGCCGAAGAACCAGTCCGGGAAGAAGATTATGGCCAGCAGGAACGATGTCAGCAGGAAGCCGTACTGGTCCATGACCGGGGCTTTGCCGCCACGACCGATCTCCAGCCGGCGCTTTATGAACGAGCCGATCGTGTCCCCCAATAACGAACCTACAGCCAGCACCACGATCACGCCAAGGTTCTCAGGGAAACCGCCGAAGCCGAAATAGTCCAGCTGGTCGAAGGGGAAGGCGATGTACAGTTGGATGATCCCGATGGAGATGCCAGCGCTGATCCCTCCGATCAGTCCGCGCCAGGTCTTCCCGTCACCCAGTATCCGCTTCCCATTCCAGGACCTCCCGAGGTCCACCGACAGACCCCCGCCGAATATGGTGGCCGCGGAATTCGGGATCATAGACGGAAGCACGAGCCAGAATCCCACGAGTATCAGCAGGGGGATGTCCATAGGCGCGAATCCCTCCGGTCGGTTATCAACCTTTCTACCTTTCCCGCTCCCGGAAGAACGCCTGGATGTCCTGCAGCGGATGATCGGTCGGCACCAGTTCCAGCCGGTCGGCGAACTGAGTTATCCGTCTGTCGAGCACCAGCGCCGCACCTACGTCCCTTTCCGTCCTTATCAGACGGCCGATGGACTGCTGCAGCTTCCGTATCGCTGGCCCCTTGACGGTGTAGTCCCATCCCTTGCGGAACTTCAGCTCGTAGTAGTGCATCAGCGCCCGTTGCTTCGCGGTCGGCCTGGGATAGGGTATCCCTACGACTATCGCCAGCTCCAGCTCGTCCTCCGGGAAGTCTATGCCCTCGCTGATGCGCCCGCCCATTACCGCGAACAGCACTTGGCCGTTCTCCTCCAGCCTCTTGAAGCGGGTCACCACGTCCATAAGCTCCAGCTGGGGCATCCCCCTCTCCTCCAGATACACCTTGCGGGATATTCGGCGGGAGACGCCGTCCTCCAGGAAGCGGTCCATGAGCGAGTAGGACGGAAAGAACACCACGGTGTTGCGCTTGACGCCGTTGCACACCTGGACCACGTGGTCCTCCATGGCCTCCACCATCTCCGGCGAGGACTGCATCTCCTCGTACTTGGTGGAGACGTCCTCCACATAGAACACCTTGCGGTTCTCCTTGGGGAACGGCGAGGGAAAGGTCACCATGGCCGACTCGTAAGGCAATCCGATGGAGTCCCGGTACTCGTTCAGGGGCGCCAGGGTGCCGGACATGTGAACGCTTCCGCCGCAGTTGAGCACCGCGGACGTAGTCACCACAGGGTCGATGCAGTAGGCCTTGAGGCAGGGGTTCTCACCGCCGATGACGAGCTTTACGAAGCATTCCTCGTCCAGGGTGGACCAGTAGGATAGGAACGTGCCCAGGGAGAAGGTGTATGAACGGGGCAGGCGCCCTTGGGCGAAGCGCGATTCCCGGATTATCTCCCCCTGCTCCATGATCAGCTTGGCCATGGCCTGCAGCGAGCGGGAGGTGCAGGTGAAGGCGGCCATCAGCCCCTCCTCGAGAAATGAAGGAGGGATCAGACCGTCCTCATCGATCAGATAGTCCCTTACCGCCTCATCCAGCAGCTTGGAGCATTCGGTACGGACATCGTTGAGGCTGACCCCCTTGGCGATCTCCGGGTCCCCGTACTCCTCCACCTCCTTGAGCACCGCGTCCAGGATGAAACGGGATAGCTGGAAGCTCTCGATCTCCCTGGTGTAATCCGGAAGGTTGTGCGCCTCGTCCACGATGAGCAGCACATCCTCGATGGGGCAGTCCATCCAGTCCAGCAGAGAGTTGCGGATGAAGGGCACGAAGAAGTATGCATAGGGCGCGGCGACCACTCTGGCCTCCCGGGCCAGCTCCTTCATCACCTCGTGAGGGCAGATGTTGAGCGAATCACAGTAATCGATGAGCTCCTCGGCGGTCGGCAGCGTCCGCTTGCAGTGAGCGATGAACTGTTCCATGTCCAGGTCCTGCAGCCCTTTGAAGAACCGGCATCCTCCCGGGCGGTCCTCCAGCACCTTGCGGCGCTTGTCCCGGCATATCTTGGACAGTTCCTCGGGCGTGCCGGCGCTCAATTCCTTATCACGGCGGACCAGGGGGCATGTCCCCTGCCGGCCCTGCAGGGCCACGCCGAAGACCGGCGCCTTCTCGTTGATCCTTCGGAGCTCCAGGATGACCTGCTTCTCCTGAGAGTTGGTGCGGGTGAGGTAAAGCACCTTCTTGCCGGTGGACAGGGCGGTCTGCAGGGCGCCGGAAAGCGCGCACACGGTCTTGCCGCTGCCGGTGCCGCTCTCCAGGACGAGATGCCCGCGCTCACGGGTGGTCCTCTCGACCGAGCGCACGAACTCGACCTGATTGGGGCGGGGAGGATAAGGGAACAGCTCCACGCCGTGTCAGAACTGAGGGCTAATAAAAATTGTTGCCCCGGGCCCATTGAAAGTGGACCCTTGCCCCGACCTAATTGGACCTTTGCCAGGCCGAGGGGTCGGCGTAACAGTCGTAGGCACCCACCTCACAGCTGTCTTCGTCGCCGTTGGTATTGATGAGCTGGAATATTCGTTCCTTGCGGAAGAGCCAGTAATGGATTCGCCACTCCCTGCCATCGTAGAGAGTGGTCTCCTCGCGCTCGGTGGTCAGTATGCCGGTGTCCTCCAGCTGATAGAAGGCATCCCGGTCCTCAGGCTCAAGGATGTTGTCGATTATCCTCTCGCTGTAGCCGAAAAAGTTCAGAACATGCTGGGCCATTCTTCTGGCCTGCTCATCCGGAAGTCCCTCCCGGTCGATGCCGTTCTTAATGGCCCGAGTGAGGTCCTCCACGGTCAAGGTCGTGCATTTTCCATCATAACAGATCTCAAAAGTAGCTTCCACACCATTGGCCCCCTTGCCACCCAAACCGTCCAAACCGCTGGCGTTGACATCGTCCATGATGGCGTAGGGGACAGACTTCCTGGCACCCTTGCCTTCCAACGGAAAAGATCGAGATTTTTCCTTGCTGACGCTTTTCATTCAGAAATCCCTCAATGCACAGTGCAAGACAGTATGCAATTGAACTTTTCTCACTTCTTATGAGCTATTTATACTTTTTTGAAATCCTACGATTCCGCGGAACGTATGGCGCATCGCCCGGAATTTAATAATTATTGTATAATATATATTTCAATGAAGATAAAGTATTTGACCCAGGAGAACTGAGATGCTGTCGGAGATAGCACGATAGCCGAGTTCTCGATCGTGCCGGTGGGGGCGGGCATCAGCCTCAGCCCTTTCGTGTCGGAATGCCTGATCATCGTTCAGGGCAGCGGGCTGAAGCACCAGTTGACGCCCATGGGGACCGTCGTCGAGGGGGACGGGGAGAAGGTCATGGCCACCATCATGGCCTGCCACCACAGGGTTCTGGATATGAGCGAACGGGTGATGACGAGCATAAGGATCGATGACCGACGGGACAGGCCGGCGGACATGGAGCGAAAGGTGCGCAGCGTAAGGGAAAGATTGGGAAAGAGTTAGGAAGGCGTTTCCCGGGCTCAGATGTTCATGTATTCCCGGGTGCGCATGTGGCTCAGCACTATGGAGCGGGCCTCGTGGAAGTTCGGCAATGCCCGGAACTCCGCCACGACCGCCTTTCCGACCTCCTGGTCCACGGAGATGAGCATCAGGGCGTCTCCGCCCTTGTCGGCCCGGCCGACGCCCATGCGGGCTATGTTGATGTCCCGCTTTCCCAGCAGTGTCCCGATCTTCCCGATCATGCCGGGCATGTCGTGGTGCTTGGTCAGCAGGAAGTCGCCCTCCAGCGGCATGTCCAGGTCAAACTCGTCCACCCCGATTATCCGGAACTGGTCGGACGGGAACACCGTTCCGCGGACCTCGGCCTTGTGCCCGTCGGAGGAGATGCGCAGCACCAGCATGTTGGTGTAGTGGCTGCTCTCGTCCACCTTGGTCTCCACGATCTGGATGCCCTTCTCCCGGGCGATGCTGCTGGCGTTGATGATGTTTGTGTTCGGGCCGACGACTATGGACAGCACGCCGACGATGGCCGAGACGGTCACCATGCGGGTGTCCAGGTTGGCGATCTCGCCATGGCACTCCACCTCTATCTTCTTGACCGGGGCGTCGGAGAGCTGCACGCAGAAGGCGCCCAGCCTCTCGGCCAGTCCTATGAAGGGAGACACCTTGGGGTCCACGCGGCTGATCGGAACGTTCACCGCGTTGGTGATCTTGTTGTCCACCAGGAACATCTTGACGTGCTCGGCCATCTCTATTGAGACCTTCTCCTGGGCTTCCTTCGTGGAAGCGCCCAGATGAGGCGTGGCGACGAGATTGTCCAGGGTCAGGAGCTTGGAGCCCTTGGGCGGCTCGTCCTCGAACACGTCCAGGGCGGCTCCGGCGATGGTCTTCTCCTTGAGCGCCTCGTACAGCGCATCCTCGTCGATGATGCCCCCGCGGGCGCAGTTGACGATGAGGGCGGAGGGCTTGAGCATGGCCAGCTGCTCCTTTCCAAGCAGATGGTGAGTGGTCGGTGTCAGCGGGGTATGGATGGTTATGAAGTCCGCCTCCTCCAGCACCTTGTCCAACGGAAGGATGCGAACGCCCAGCTTTACCGCCAGTTCCTGCGATATGTACGGGTCATAGCCGACCAGCTTCATCTGGAAGGACTTGGCCCTCTTGGCCACCTCGCCGCCGACCCGGCCGATCCCAACGATGCCCAGGGTCTTGCCCATCAGCTCCACCCCGGTGAACTTGCTCCTCTCCCATTTTCCGGCCTTCACGGAAGCGTCGGCCCGGGGGATGTTCCTGGCCAGGGTCAGCATCATGGCCATGGTGTGCTCTGCCGCGGAGATGATGTTGGCCGCCGGGGTGTTCATCACCAGAACGCCGCGGCGCGTGGCGGCATCGACATCCACATTGTCAACGCCCACGCCAGCCCTGCCGACCACGCGCAGCTTCTTCCCGGCCTCGATGACCTCGGCGGTGACCTTGGTGCCGCTGCGGACGATGAGACCGTCATATTCGCCGATTATCTTGAGCAGCTCCTCATGCGGGAGCTTGGGCTTCACGTCGACCTGGACCCCGGAGTCCTTGGTCAGCATTTCCAGGCCTTCCTGGGACAGTTCGTCGGTTACCAAGAGCTTCATTTCATCTCCTCCAATGTCTCATCCATGACGTCGAGCAGGTCCTGGATGTCCTTCTCGGTCAGATCGCCCATGTGGCCGATCCTGAACGTCTCGTCCTTGACGTTCCCGTATCCGGGCGAGACCTCAAATCCCTTTTGCCTTAGGCGCTTGTCGAACTCCTTGAAATCCAGGCCGTTGAGCTTGATCACGCTGATGGTGTTTGATCGGAAACCTTCCTCGGCATACAGGCCAAGGCGCTTCATGGCCCAGCAGCGGACCATGTCAGCCATGCGCTGATGCCGTTCGTATCGCTGCTGGACGCCCTCCTTGAGCATCTTGTCAAGCTGGTAGTCCAGTCCATACATCAGCGACACCGGCGGTGTGGTCAGCGGAAGGTCCTTGTCGGCCAGCTTCTTGTACTGGACCAGGTCCAGGTAATAGCCGCGGTTCTTCACCTTGGCCGCCTTCTCCATAAGACGCGGGGATACGCACACCACGGCCAGTCCCGGAGGCAGCGCCAGAGCTTTCTGGCTTCCGAAGACCAGGGCGTCGAGGTCAAGCTTCCGCAGATGAAGGTCCACCGCGCCTACCGACGTCACGCCGTCCACCATGATCAGGGCATCGCCCTGCTTCCGTATCTCGCCCACCAACTCCTCGACCGGGTTAAGGATGCCGGTGGACGACTCGTTGGATACGAACGTAACCGCCTCCACATCCTTCTCCAGCTTACCCGCGATGTGAGAGGCCCGAAGCGCCCTGCCCCATTCCCCGTTGATCTTCTGGACCTGCTTGCCGTTCTCCGTGCCGATCAGCTGCCAGCGGTCACCGAAGGACCCATTGGATAGCCCGGCCATCTTGGTATCGACCGCCGAACGGACGCAGCCCTCCAGGAACCCGGATGCGGAAGCGGGCGCCAGATAGACCTCACTGTCGATGTCCAGCACCTTGCGTATCTTCTCCACCACGCCGTGCTGCAGGTCCTGGTAGTCCTTGCCCCGGTGGACCATCATTCCCCTGTTCATGGAATTAAGCGTGTCCGGGAAAACCTCTACCGGACCTACCGTGAAAAGCCTTCTGCTCAAATTGATCCCTCATTATGAATGCGATTCGACCGATATGATTTATATGCCGCCGGGCCGGCAGACCTTGCGGTCGTTGGAACGGCGGCCTGAGAGGGTAGAAAACCGCAGATGAAATAGGTTTCCATGGATCAGCGTTCCAAGAGGCGGCGCAGGCGTGCCAACGCATCGTCCACATCCTGCTCGTCTATGCCGTAATGGGTGACGAAACGCGCCTTGGTCGCCCCGAACTCGAACACCTGGACCCCGATCTTGCATGCTCTGTTCACAAAATAGTCCACATCCCAGCCGGTGCCGGTGATGTCGGCCAGAACGATGTTCGTCTGCACCGCCTCCATGTCCACCTTGATCCCTGGAATCTCGTTCAACCCTTCCGCCAGGCGGCGGGCGTTGAGGTGGTCCTCCTTCAAGCGGCCGACCATATTCTGCAGGCCTATGATCCCCGGCGCGGCGATGATACCGGCCTGGCGCAAGCCGCCTCCCACCATCTTCCGGTTGCGACGCACCTCCTCGATGAACTCCCTGTTGCCGACGACGACGGAGCCCACCGGGCAGGCCAGCCCCTTGGACAGACAGAAGCTGAGGCTGTCCAGATGCCTCATGTATTCCTTCACGTCGACATCGAGCGCCATCGCAGCGTTGAATATTCGGGCACCGTCGCAGTGGACCTTGAGGCCGTGGTCGTGGGCGACCTTGGCCACCGCCTCCACCTCCTTCGGCGTCCAGACAATGCCGCCGCCGCGGTTATGGGTGTTCTCGATGCACACCAGGCGGGTGTTCGGGTAGTGCAGGTCGGGATGCCTGATGGCCGCTTCCAGCTGTTCGGCAGTGAACTTGCCCCGCTGCCCCTTGACCAGATAGGGTATGGCCCCGACGATGGCGGACATTCCCCCTAGCTCATAGTAGTAAATGTGCGCCTCGGATTCCAGTATGATCTCGTCCCCCCGACGGCAATGCGCCATCAGGGACACCAGGTTGCCCATGGTGCCGCTCGAGACCAGCAGGGCAGCCTCGGTGCCGAACATGCCGGCGGCGAGGTCCTGCAGCTGGTTCACCGTGGGGTCCTCTCCCTCCACATCATCACCAAGTTCGGCGGAAGGTATGCTCTCCAGCATCTCTTTGGAAGGCAGGGTGAACGTGTCGCTCCTCAGGTCGATTCGGCGCATATTTATCTCTCCGGGCCGCTCGATGCGGAGGACGAAATAAATAGTTAGCGACCAGACATAGTGAAAGGTTGATATCCGCGCTTGTGCTTTGACGAACGATGAAGAAGGACCTGCTCGATATACTGGCCTGCCCGGCCTGCAAGCATCACCCCCTGGAACTGAAGGCGGAGAGGGAGGAGGGGGGCGAGGTCGTGGAAGGCCGTCTCCTATGCCAAGGATGCGGTGCCACCTATGTCATCGAGGACGGAATCCCCAACCTCCTGCCGCCGGAATGATCACAGTCTTGCCAGCGCATCCTTGATCCGGGCCATTCCCTGCTTTATATCCTCGCGGCTTGCCGCGTAGGACAGTCGGAAGCGGCCTTCTCCGGCCGGTCCGAAGGCGGACCCCGGCGTGACGGCAACGTGCGCCTCCCTGAGAAGATAGGTGGCCATGTCCTCCGAGCTCATCTTGAAGTCGTAGGATGGCATCATGTAGAAGGCGCCGCTGGGCATCGGACAGTTCAGGCTGGGGATGTCCTTCATCAACGAATGGACGAGGTCGCGCCTGGCCTTGAACTCCTTCTTCATCAGCGCCACTGAATCCTGCGGACCCTGCAGCGCCTCCAGACAGGCCTGCTGCACGAATGATGTAACACAGGTTATGGACTGGGTCTGCAGCTTGTTGAGCTCTTTAAAGATGTTCTTCGGCGCCACGGCCCAGCCGGCCCTCCAGCCGGTCATGGCATAGGTCTTGGAGAAGCCGTCCACGGTGATGGTCCTCTCGAACATGCCTTCGAGCGATGAGATCGATGTGTGCTCCCCTTCGAACACCAGCTGGTTGTAGATCTCGTCCGCGAGCACGAACAGGTCATGGTCCTTGGCCAGGTCGGCTATGCCTTTCACATCCTCCTTGGTCATTACGGCCCCGCAGGGATTGGACGGCGAGTTGAGCACCAGCAGCTTCGTGCGCTTGGTGATCCTTTCGGCCACCGCCTCCGGGGTCATGCGGAAGTTGTTCTCCGCCGAGAGCTTGGCATGGCGGACTTTTCCGCCGGCCAGATGGGCGCATGCCTCGAAAGTTCCCCAGGCGATATCAGGGACGATTACCTCGTCCCCGTCGTCCACCATGGCCAGCATGGTCATGAAAATGGCCTGCTTGGTCGGGGTCACCAGGACATTGGACGCTTCGCAGGGTATCCTGTTCAGCGTCCGGCATCGGTCAGCTATGGCCTTCCTCAGCTCGGGGATGCCGGCCGATGGAGTGTAATATGTAAAATCGTTGGCCAGGGAGCGTACGCACGCTTCCTTGATGTTCTCCGGAGTATGGAAATCCGGCTCTCCCATGGAGAAGGATATGATGTCCGCCCCTTCCTCCTTGAGCTTGCTGACCAGGTTAGCTATCTTGACCGTGCCAGACTCGAGGACGTTCTCCATCCGGTTCGCGAACATCGAGCCGATGAACGAGCGCAATGTCTATATGCTTTTCTGAGCTCCGTCTGTCAACTTTGCTGGGCCCTGTCGGGAAAAGTGATAAATAAACCCCTGCAGGTAAGCCGTTTTGGTGAGCTAAATGGCATTCAAGTTGGACCTATCCGGACTGCGCCACGGCACCGAGCTGGTCAAGCGCGGGTTCGCCAAGATGCAGCAGGGCGGAGTGGTCATGGACGTCACCAACGCCGAACAGGCCCGCATAGCCGAAGAGGCCGGCGCGGTGGCCGTCATGGCCCTGGAGAGGGTCCCGGCGGACATCCGGGCGCAGGGCGGGGTGGCCAGGATGGCCGATCCGGTCAAGGTGCTGGAGATCATGGACGCGGTCACCATCCCTGTAATGGCGAAGTGCCGCATCGGCCACTTTGTCGAAGCACAGGTGCTGGAGTCGTTGGGCGTGGACATGATAGATGAGTCGGAGGTGCTTACCCCGGCCGACCCGTTCATGCATGTGGTCAAGAAGGACTTCACCGTGCCATTCGTCTGCGGGGCCAAGGACCTGGGGGAGGCGCTCAGGCGCATCGATGAGGGAGCGGCCATGGTCCGGACCAAGGGCGAGCCCGGCACCGGCAATATCATCGAGGCCGTCAGGCACCAGAGGATCATAATGGGCAAGGTCCGTGAGCTGAAGGGAAAGGACGATGCCGAACTGGCGGTCATCGCCAGGCAGATCGAGGCTCCCTTCTACCTGGTCAAGGAGGTCGCGGGGATGCAGCGGCTGCCGGTCATCAACTTTGCCGCCGGCGGAGTGGCCACTCCGGCCGATGCCGCGCTGATGATGCAGCTTGGTTCCGACGGCGTTTTCGTCGGTTCTGGCATATTTAAAAGCACAGACCCGGCCGTCCGCGCCAAGGCCATAGTCGAGGCGGTCACCCACTACGACGACCCGAAGGTCATCGCCGAGGTGTCCAGGGGATTGGGGGAGGCCATGCATGGCATCGAGATCTCCACCCTGGCCAAGGAACAGCGCATGCAGGAACGCGGCTGGTAATTTTTTGTAAAATAAGGCCGGGGGCTCTCCCCGGACCTTTAGATTCTTTTCGCCTAAGAGATGACCTTGTCCAGATCGTTGGTCTTCACCGCGTTCTTGATCTCCCGGGAGATTCGGCGTCCGGTGCTCATGTTCTCCTCGGTGAGGTCCGAGTAGGGAGAACCGGAGATGAATGGGTTGGAGCCGGCGACTATGCGGGATGATATCTCGAACACCTTGAACTCCAGCTTGTCGGTGACAATGCCTTCTAGGCAGAACGGCCCGATCATGCCTCCGAACAGCTCGTAGGCGCGCTTGACCACCTGCTCGCCCATGTCGAACACCTTGGGCAGCAGGCTTTCCCGCATCACCACCGGCACGTTTCCGGTGACCACGAACGTCGGGAAGAGGCCGAGCTTCTTCAGCTCCTCCGACGCCCCTAGCTTGTAAAGCTCATCGATGTTGCTCTCGTCGCGGCGGTCCATTGACATGAGCTCCAGGGAACCGTCGCCGACCCTGAACCCGTCCTTCTTGATCGGCGAGTAGAAGTAATGCAGATAGTACCTGGTGCCTAGGATGTACTCCTGGATGGTGTACTCCTGCTCCATGTCCAATCCCATCTTGAACTCCGGGTAGTCCTTGGCGATGAAGAAGCCGCGGCCGCCTTTGGCCCCGTTGTACTTTACGAGGACCGGCCGGTCGATGGTCTTGGGGTCCTCAATGACCCGGGGCATGGCTATGCCAGCCGTCTCCAGCCATTCCCTCATCTTGTCCCGGTGCGATTCCCAGCGGAGCACGTTCCGGTTGCCGAACGTCGGCACGGGCATCTTCTCGAACTTGTCGGTGCCCATGTACTCCACGAAGGAGCCGTGCGGCACCACTATGATATTGCGGGCCAGAAGCTCGTCGACATTGTCGAGCAGGTCGGCATAGCTGTCGAGCTTCATGAACTCGTCCGGCCGGCCGAGCGGGAACGCATCGTAGTAGCGGAAATTGTCCTTGACGGTTAGACCAAGCGTGCGGAAGCCTTCCTTCTTGGCCCCGTTGAAGATCTGCAGAGAGGAATGAGAACAGAGGGTGGCCACGGTGAGCTTGCTCTTATCGTACTCGTCGAGGATCTTGAGGATCTTGTTCTTCGGGACCATTACCTCAAAATTTTCCTGAAGGATATAAACCTTTCCAAGCCCCTAGAAGATGTCCCATCCAAGCTCGGTGACCACCAAGTACACTATCCCCGCCCGGGTGATCCCCGCAGCCAGGTTGGTCAAGGCGAACAGTTTCAGATCCCTGTCGCAGCGGTCCTTGCGGAAGATGGAGAACAGGTACACGGGCACCGTGTCCACCATTATCGGCACGCTCAGGATGATGTAGAGCCCGAGATACCCAAGCTTGTCCACCAGCCACTTGCTGAAGTTCACGACCATGCGGAAGAAGCCCCACTTCTTAGTCAGGGAATTTATGGGCCTCTCCACGTTCATGCCTATGTAGAAGACGATTATGCTGCCGATGGCCTTCCCCACCCCCAGCAGTATGGCCTTGAACACGAAGGGAGTGGCCGGGCTCAGGAAGAGCAGCAGCTCAACCGGAACGGGAAGGAAGAGCGTGGCGGCGATGATGTAAATGAAGAAGACCACCGAGTAGACCAGGGGATCGCCCTGAACCTGTTCGATGAAGGAGGTCAGCCCACCTACGATGTCCATCGGCCGCATTATGCCCTTCCATTAGAAAAGCTTATCTTGCATGCCGGTCCCCAGCTCAAAGCTGGGTTATTATTGGAATGAGATATCTTTTTATGGTTGTATGGCAATTATGCCAGAGGAGACTCCAATGGTTCCAGAAAAGAAGGTGGGTAAGGCTAAGGACGAAGATTGGTTCGCCAAGCTGGATGCCGAGCTTTCGGCCCGTACCGATGCCATCTCCAAGGACAAGGAAGAGATCAACTTCCAGAAGACCACGATCAACCGCGCCATCATCGGAGATTTCTGGAACGTTCTGAACCGGTTCTCCCGCATCAATGTGCAGTTGAACATGGAACCAACTTACAGCGAGTTCGCCCAGTTCGAGGAGTTCCCCCTCAAATGGCGCTTCAAGAACGAATATGATTTCGAGGCCGTGAACCGCGTACAGCTGGTGGACCGCACCCAGACCCAGGGACGCATGGGCGATTCCCTCAAGGTGATGTACTACGCGGTCGACTCCACGCCCTGCTTACGCATGGTCTTCGATTACTGCGAGGGCGAACACTATTACAAGTACGCCGGCTGGAAGCGGATATTCGGACAGTTCGTGGTTTACGATTCGCCGCTCTCCAAGTTTGACATGGACCGATTCCATGAGAAGTTGGCGGATGTCGTTCTCGCCTGGTACGAGTCGCACCTGCGCAACAACCGCGACATACTCATCTCCCACCTGAAGGAGAAGTACGAGCGCGGCGAGACCTTCACCGAGTGAGCCATTTTCACCGGCTCCCGGCATCTCCATTTTTTACTGGCCAATTCCGTTTTTTATTTTTTATCGGTCCATTTTCGATCCTCGGTGAATAATGCTATTAAACGTAACGGGCATAATGGGCTGCCTTATTAGCTAAGGAAAGGAGGCATGAAATGGACAGAGAAGAGCTCGCACCCCATGTGGATGAGATTGCCAGGGTGCTCGGGGAAAAAGCGGACAAGAGCAAGATAGCGGAAGAATTGGAGAAGTACGTGAACCTCTACAGGGTCTCATTGGAATGGGCGAAGAGGGACATACTGAAGAAGATGGGCGGCAACCCTGACTCGGTCGGCGATGGGTCGGGACGCAAGAGCGTCTCCGAACTTACCGGGGACGAGCAGTCGGTAGACCTCCTGGTGAAGGTTCTGACCGTGAACCCCAAGACCATCGAGGTGGGCGGGGCGCACAAGAGCATCGTCTATGGATACATGGCCGATGAGTCCGGACGAGTGCCTTACACGGTCTGGGAGACGGAAAGCGTGCAGCTGAAGGCGGGTTCCACCGTGCTCATCAGGAACGCTTATACGAAGGAATACAAGGGGAACCCCCAGCTTAACCTGGGGAACCGTGCCTCGATCGAGGAGTCCGATGAAGTCCTGGACGTGGCCGACATGCCCTCCGGCGGCGGTTCCGCCGAGGTCAAGGTGGCCGACCTGGCCGACGGGATGAACTACGTGGTCATATCCGGAAGGGTCAGCAGGCCGGAGAGGCGGGAGATCACCGCATCCGGGGAGAAGAAGACCATTGTGACGGCGGTACTTACCGACGATACAGGGAGCGCTGAGATAACCGTGTGGAAGGACGCCGATCTCAATGACGGGGACGAGGTGCGCATTGTCGGCGCCTACGTGAAGAGCTGGAAAGGCATGCCCAAGCTGAACCTCGGCGACAAGGCGGAGGTGCACGTGCTGCCGAAAGGAACCCTGGCCGACCTTACGAACATCACCCCCAAGGTCAGGACCCTGGAGGACGTTGAGCTGTCCGGAGGGGCCATGGACGTGGTGGTGCGCGGAGCGATGGTCGACGTTCGGGAGGGGAGCGGCCTGGTGATGCGCTGCCCGGACTGCCGCCGTGTCCTGCAGAAGAGCACCTGCCGGGTGCATGGCAAGGTGAAAGGGATCGATGACCTACGCATAAAGGCGATACTGGACGATGGGACATCTTCCATGAGCGTCGTCTTCGGCAAGGAGCTGACCGAGCAGCTGCTGAACATAAGCATTGAGGAGGCGGTGAAGATCACCACCGAGGAGCGCAATCCGGAAGCGGTCAAGGAGATGGCCGAGGAGAAGCTGTTCGCCCGCACCATGGAAGTGCGGGGGATGGTGAGATCGGACGACTTCGGACCGATGCTCATCGCCCGGGAGGCCAGGCTCCTGGAGGCGGACGTGAGGGAGGAGGGGGCCAAACTGCTTACGGACATGGAGGGATTCAATTGATATCCAGGGAAGTGGCCTGGAGGGTCTTCGCAGCTGAGTTCAACTCCTCGAGCCTGGAGATGAAGGGAGAGGGAGAAAAGACCCCCTCCTATCTGATCTCCCCGCTGGGAGCGAAGATCAACCGCATATTCATGGTGGGCGTCCTGACGGACAACGATAACGTAGGCAACGAGAACGAACCGGTGTGGCGGGCCAAGATCACCGATCCAACTGGCACATTCTACATGACCGCCGGACAATACCAGCCGGAAGCGGCCATGGCCCTTGCCAAACTGCAGCCGCCCTGCTTCGTGGCGGTGGTCGGTAAGTTCCGAACGTACTCGCCCGAGGAAGGGAAGATGTACGTCTCCATACGCCCGGAGAGGGTCGGGAAGGTCGAGGCGCCCATCCGTGACGGATGGGTGCTGGAAACCTGCAAGGCCACCCTGGACCGCATATCGGCCATGGAGGAGGCCATGAAGCTCGCCGAGCCTACCGTCGAGAAGCTTATGCAGATCGGATTCTCAAGGCCTCTGGCCGAAGGGACCGTGCTCAGCCTGCAGCACTATCGCCCGGAGGATCTCTCCCGCTACAAGGGCATGGTGTCCGACGCGTTGAAGTTCCTGCTGCCGGAGTATCATACCGGACCGGACATGCCCCTGGACACCGCGTCACCGGAGGAGATCGACGTGGAGGAGGAGCAGGACGATGTGGACAAGGAAGCCCTCGTGCTCTCCATGATCGAGAGCCTCGATTCCGGAAAGGGCGCTGCCTGGGACGAGGTCGTTCAGAAGGCCAGGTCCCAGGGGATAGAGCGCGAGGAGATGGATTCCATAGCCAATTCACTTCTGGACAAGGGATTCGTGTACGAACCGGTGCTTGGCCGCATGAGAAAAATATAAGAAAACGGGGAAGAGGTTTCTTTCCAAACCCTTTTCATTCCTTTCTTCACCGGAGCTGTGACATCAGCTGGTCCTCGAACTGCCACTGCGCCTGGAAGTGCTCGTTCAGGTCCTTGATGATGAAGTAGTACCAGATGAAGGACACGATGCTGAACAGCAGGGTCAGTATCAGGAGCAGCACGTTCGGCCTCTCCTTGATGGTGCTCCAGGAAGGGGTCATTATGTTGATTCCCAGCTTCTGGCAGGCGGCCTGGGTGTACTGAGTGAAGGCGTGCCAACGCTTGTCGTGATCGAACGGGAACTCGGCAAGGAAGAACATGACGATCAGGTTCAGGATCGGGAAGATGGCGATAATTGTCCAAAGGACCGGGGTCCTCTCCTTCTCCTTGTACATGGCCTCCTGGTTGATGCTCTCCAATGCGGAGACCTCATTGACGATGAGCTGTGCCCTCTGGGTCTCGGCCCCCTTCTCCTTAAGGTACGATATGATGGCCATGCGCAGGGCCATTTCGCGCTTGCGATGCTCGTCCATCCGTTTCAGGAGCTTGTAGTTCAAGAGCAGAGTGAGGATGAAGCCAAGGACCGTGACAACTCCGAACACGACCGCCAACAATCCCCAGTTACCGCCCATGATGACCGAGAACAGCATTCCCATGAGCCCGACGGACATCAATATGGCTCCCAGCACCGGCATAAGGATCCAGAAACCGCTCATTATCAAGTCAGTCATACTGCGGTTCTGGATCGCCCCGGCGATCTGACCTTTGGCTCCGCCGTACGACTGGCCGTATGGCTGCGCGGGCGCTCCGTAGGCCGGCGCCCCGTAGGCGGGGGCAGGCTGCTGCCAACCGCCTTGCTGAGGAGCCTGGTCATACTGTTGAGGTGGCTGCTGATAGTTCTGCGGCGGCTGCTCAGAGTACTGAGGCGGGGAGCTTATGCTCCTTCCGCAACCCTGACAGAACTGGGCGTCGGCGTTGGCCAACTTTCCGCAGTAAGGACACGTCTTTGTTCCGTCCATGTGGATCTCTCCCTTTGAAAAGCCCCTCTGGGGGGCTCATGCGTATATGCCATTTCGTATATATTTATAACATTGAAGGTACGGTCATCGTTCCACGACCGCCGCGGCGTAGCCAACCACGTCTTCCATGGGTCGGACCTCGCCTGAATTTCCATAGTGGAGGAGCCTGGCCTTGCTACCCCCGCAGGCTAGGAGCATGGTCGCCACCGGACCGTAGCCGCACATGCTGATATCATTGCCCTCGACCGCGTCGATCACCCCTTCCGCGTCCAGCTCCATGATCCGTTCCAAGACCAGACCGTCCCTCTCCCGGGCAGCCTCGGCCGGAAGGTAATGAGAGAGGTCCGAGGAGGCCAGGAACGCCACGTCCTTCCCCGAGCAGGCTTCCCGCAGCACCTTGGCCGTCTCCCTGGCCATGACGATGTCCTGGCGCCCCATGACGACAGGCACCACCTTCACCTGCGGGTCCAGGTACTGCAGGAACGGCAGCTGCACCTCCACGCTGTGCTCGTAGAGATGGGCGGCGCGGTCTATCTCCACCACGCCCTTGAGCCGGGAAACGATCTCCCGATCGGACCTCACAATACCCATTGGCGTCTCGAAATCCTCGCTGCTGGCCGATACCGCCCTTCCGTATCCAGTATGGTTGGGGCCGATGATGACCACCGTTTCTGGCATCCCGTCCTTGGCCATCTCCGCATAGACGTGCGCGGCCACCGGGCCGGAGAACACCAGACCGGCGTGCGGCACCACCGCCCCCACAAGCCTTCTCGGCCCGCCCTTGACCGCCTCAGGCAGTCTTCCCGGACCAAGTGGCGATAGGAAACAGCGCTCCAGCTCCTTGATCAGGGCGCTTTTTGAAGACGAATAGAACTGACCGGCGACTGCCGCACGGCGGACCATGTGAGAAAATAAGGTAAAGGGGGTTAAAAGGGTTGGGGTTTAAAGGCTGGCTTCGAAATCGTCGATGCTCAGCTTGAAGTCCTCGTCCCTGGTCAGCTTGCCCTGCTCCTTCAGGATCTCGCGGGTGAGCAGCCAGTAGACGCAGGCCAGGGAGCGGCGACCCTTGTTGTTGGTCGGGATGACCAGGTCGACGTTCCTCGTCTCGTTGTTGGCGTCGCAGAGGGCCACGATCGGTATGCCCACGTTGAGCGCTTCGGCGACCGCCTGCTGGTCGGCGGCGGGGTCGGTGACCACGATGACGTCGGGCTCGATGAATCGGTTAAGGACCGGGTTGGTCAATGATCCCGGGATAAGCCTCTCCTCGAAGTACATGGCCCCGATGGCCTTGGACATGACCCTGACCGGCTTCTGTCCGTACTGCCTGGCGGATACTACCAGTATCCGGTCGGCCTTGAAGCGGGAAAGGAACTTGGCAGCAGCCCTGATGCGGACGTCGGTCTGCTTTACGTCCATGACGTAAAGGCCGTCGGTCCTGACCTTGAAGATGAAATCCTTCATGTCAGCACTCTTCTGCTGGGTGCCAATGTGGACGCCGGAGGTCAGGTAGATGTCCTCCGGTACGAGAAGCTCGGTCTTGGACTCGTCGCTCATTTCAATAACCTCATATGTCGCGCTTTACAGTTATCGGGATAATTCCCTTGTCGAACTCCAACTGAGAGATGGTGATCGGATCTATCATCCCTTCGGGGATCTCGAGAAGCACAGGCGCGCCTAGGGATATCTGCAGTGCCCTGGCACCGATTATGCGCGCCTTCTCAAATCTAGTATACTTCATGAATTCACCATAAGGGGGAGTGTCCCCATATTAGCGAGGGGCTTATAAATTTTTTCACGACCTGCACAGAGCATGCCAGACTTCCTTTTTACTGGTTTTGGGGGGAGTTCTGGAACGCCCTTGTCCCCACCCAAACATTGCCCCTTTATATATCTTGCCCTAGCGGAACCTCTTTGCGGTGTGAGGCACCAAGCCTCCCTCCTTCAATATCTCCAACAGGAACGGGGGCAGCGGATCGAACTTCCCGGTGCGGCCGCTGGTCTCGTTCACTATCACCCCTTTCTCCATATTGATGAGCGCCACATCGCCCTTTTCGAACATCCCGGTGGCATCAAGTTCGATCACCGGAAGCCCGATGTTGATGGCGTTCCTGTAGAAGATGCGGGCGAAGCTTATGGCGACGACCGCCCCGACACCGGCGTACTTCAGGGCCAGGGGCGCCTGTTCGCGGCTAGACCCGCAACCGAAGTTGCGTCCGGCGATTATGATATCTCCGTACGTGACGTCCTTGGCGAACTTGGGATCGATGTCCTCCATGGCATGCTTGGCCATGTTCCTGAAATCGTAATCGTCCAGATAGCGTCCGGGAATGATCACGTCGGTGTTGACATGATCGCCATACTTCCAGACCTTACCCTTCATGCCCTCACCCCCCTTGGATCGGCGATCTGCCCCCTGAGGGCGGATGCCGCGACCGTCGCCGGGGAGGCCAGATATACCTCCGATTCCGGAGAGCCCATCCTCCCGCGGAAGTTGCGGTTGGTGGTGGCAATGCATCTCTCGCCTGGAGCCAGGAGCCCCTGGTGAGCCCCCAGGCATGGCCCGCAGCCGGGATTGGTGACTATGGCCCCGGACCTGACCAGGGATGCCAGTATCCCGGAGTCCGCCGCCCAAAGGTACACCTCGCGGGAGGCTGGAACGACTATGAGCCGGACGCCGTCCGGAACATGGCGTCCGTGCAGTATCCTTTCGGCAGCCAGCAGGTCCTCGGCGCGGCCGTTCGTACAGGAACCTATGACCGCCTGATCGACCGGTATTCCGGACATCTCCTCCACTGGCTTGACGTTGTCCACGGAGTGGGGATAGGCCACCTGAGGCGAGAGGCCGGTGAGGTCCATGTCGAAGACCTTCTCCACCTCCGCAGCCTCATCCGAAATCACCGGCTCCCACTGCTTTAAGGTCCGTCCCTTGAGATAATCCCGGGTCTTTTCATCCGGGAAGGCTACTCCCGCCTTGGCCCCCATCTCCATGCTCATGTTGCACATGGTCATTCGTCCGGAGACGGACATGGCGTCCACCACAGGACCGATGAACTCCGCACAGCGGTAATCGCATCCGTCCGCTCCCATCTTCCCAATGAGGTGAAGGATTACGTCCTTGGCGGCGACCGGGTCCTCCAGCTTGCCGGTCAGATGGAAACGGAACGTACTAGGCACCTTCATCCACAGCTCGCCAGTCGCCCATACCGCGGCCATCTCCGTGGCGCCTATGCCGGTGGAGAAAGCGCCCAGTGCCCCGTAGGTCGTGGTGTGCGAGTCCGTACCGACGATGAGCATTCCAGGGAGCACATGGCCCTTCTCAGGCAGCACCTGATGGCATATGCCTTCGCGCAGGTCATAGAAGTTGGGCAGCCCTTCCTCCTTGACGAATCTTCGAACAGACTGGTGGCCCTCAGCGGCCTTTGTGGTGTTGGCCGGGATGCGGTGGTCGAAGAGAAGGACGATCTTCTCCGGGTCCCACACCTCCTTGGCCCCGATCTCCTTGAACGAACGGAGCACCAGGGCGGCGTTCTCATGGGACATTGCCAGGTCGATACTGGCCGACACTATGTCGCCTGGGTACGCTTCCTTCCCGCTGGCCTTGGATAGCACCTTCTGGGCGAAGGTCATGGCTGCCATGGCCCTCCAATACCCTCACCGTATATTCGTTTTAGGGGTGTTCCGGCGGCACCCCCGATGGATATCGATAAATCCTGCCAGCACGTTGGAACACCGTTCCCATGAAGATTACCGTGCACGGAGGGGCGGGGGTCGTCGGAGGCAACAAGGTCCATGTGGACCTGGGCGACCGCGGCCTGTTCCTGGATTTCGGTGAGCCGTTCGATGTGGGCAAGAAGTACTGCGCCGAGTTCATCCGGCCGAGGGCCGCCCGGGGGCTTCACGATTATCTGCGCTTGGGAATGCTTCCGGCCCTGGACTGCTATCGCCCCGACCTTTACCCGTGCGACCTGTCGGCCTCGGACATGGCCCCGGTCAAGGTGGACGCCCTGTTCCTGTCGCATGCCCATTTCGACCATTACGGGAACGCCGGCTTCCTGCGCCGGGACATTCCTGTCGTGGCTAGCCCCATGACGTACGCAGTTCTCCGGGCGTACAGCGAGCTGGGGAAGGCCAACGCCCCCACGGAGCTCTTCGACCATGTGGTGCGCGTGGAGATGAAGGGGGAATCCAGAGTGCTGGTGACCCCCCGGACCAAGGGGCGGGAGGTGCAGGGGCGCCGGTGGGTGCTGACCGGGGAGGTGATAGAGGACGGACCGGACTGGAGCAAAGGTTCCGCTTCCGAGGTGGTGAGCGGGGAGGGAACCATCTCCGGGATAGAGTATCGGGCGTTTCCGGTGGACCATTCGGTCTATGGGGCGACGGCGTTTGCCGTTCGCCGGGGGGAGGGGGACTGGCTGGTCTACTCGGGAGACCTCCGGATGCACGGTTCGCATGGGGACCTGACCGCCCGGTTCGCCGAGGCCGCCCGGGAGCTTGGCCCTAAGGCTTTGGTGATCGAAGGCACTCGCATAGGACGCCCGGCGGAGGACGCGGAGATAACCGAGACGACGGTGCGGGAGAACTGCCGGGCGGCGGTGGAGGAGGGCAAGGGGCTGACGATAGCCGACTTCTCGGCCAATAACTTCGAACGGCTTGACACGTTCATCTCCATCGCCGAACGGACAGGGAAGCGCATGGTGGTCACCTCCAAGGACGTGGCCTTCCTGGAGAGCGTCTCCAAGGTGGACGGCAACGTTCGCAAGGACCATCTATATGTGTACAGGTCACTCAGCGAGACGGACCTGGGGGTGGTCGACGAGCTGAGGGACAGGGGATGGCAGGTGGCCGATCCCGATGACATCGCCAAGGACCCTGACGAGCACATGCTGTGCTTCTCATTCTGGGACATAACCAAGCTGCTGGACCTGGACTGGAAGGGAGGGACCTACATCTATTCCAACAGCGAGGCATATGACCTGAAGCAGATGGACAACCTGCAGAAGCTGATGAACTGGATAGAGCTGTTCGGATTCCAGTGCCGCGGACTGTCGCTGAAAAACGGCGATCTGGAGTTCGAGAGGGGCTTCCATTCCTCGGGGCATCTGTCACTGCCGCACCTTTGGCAGGTGGTGGAGCGCATATCCCCCGAGGTGGTCGTGCCCGTGCATTGCGCCGACCCAGAAAAGTTCGCATCCCTTTGCCCGGTGAGAACAGCGATCCCTGAGAAGGGGAAACCCATCGACATACGTTAGGCGTAGCGCTCAACGAAACGGTCCACGTCAAACTTCCGGTATGCCCCGTTCAGGTTCATGTAGCGCACCTTGCCGTATATCCTGCGTTCGGTCCAGGCCCGGTCGTGAACCCCGCCTATGCTCCAGGCTGCTCCGACGTATCCGTTCGGATCGCGGCCGTCCATCTCGTAGCGGTCGTTGAGGGCGTTCACGATGCGCAGGGCCTCCGCCGGGGTCTCGGTCCATTCCAGGACCTTCTTGGCCCAGTACATGCGCAGCCAGCCATGCATCCTTCCTTCCGCCTTCATCTGAACCTGGGCGGCGTTCCACAGAGGGTCGTGGGTCCTGGCACGGTCAAGCTCCTCCTCCGTGTATACATAGTCCCTCCCATCTCCCAGATGGTCGCGCAGGGTGGCCCTCGCCCAGGCCGGGAACCCTTCCGTCGAGTCGTACCTGCGGTTGTAGAAGCAGAAGTTGTCGGACAGCTCCCTGCGCACAATGAGCTCTTCCAGGAAAGCGTCCTTGTCCTCCTGGGGAGCGCCGGCGGCGATTACAGCCAGCGCCACCCTCTGCGCGGATATCATGCCGAAGTGCAGATAGGGAGAGAGATGGGAGGTCCGATCTAGGTTGGGGTCGTTCCTCCTCTCACCGTACCCGGTGAGCCTTTCCTGAATGAAACTGCCCAAGACCCGGCGGGCCTGGACGGTACCGCCCTGCCACCTGCTGTCAACTGGACCATCGTAGCCGTCGAGCATCTTCTCTATGTCGATCGTTCCTGCCTCTCCCGGCCATGCATTGGTCTTGGACGGCGAAGGGGGCAGATGCTCCAGCCGGTCCGGCAGATGCCGCCTTATCTTCGGCCGGAACGTGGCGGCGGCGAACTCCTGCTTCGGCGAGGCGGTCCAGCATGGCACGATGTTATGAGCGTCCACCTCCTCGAGGCCGCTGTCGCATCTCGCCAGGACCGCCGACCTCCATTCCGCTTTCAGCCGCAGGGGATCGAAATCTGTCACCGCCAGAGATGCCTTCCATTCACTCAGGAACTCGGGCACCTCCACCGAGGGGTCGCCCTCCAGCAGGAAGAACGGTATGCCAAGCCTGTCCGCGGTGCTCTTGGTCTCCGCCAGCCCTTCCAACATGAAACGGTAATGACGCGGCCCCGCCCCGAGGAATTCCGGCGCCAGGCAGAACATTGCACCCCAGGCTCGCCCGGCCTCCCTGGCCCTGGCCCAGGCATGGTAAAGCGCCCAGTTGTCATCCAGGCGCTGGTCTCTGCTCATCCAGTAGACCACCGGTCCGCGGCCTTCGCCCTCGCGCAGGGTCCTCCATCGGCCCTGGTGACCGGGTACACCCTCAAGCATCGCCATTGCGTTAGGCGTTGTTCGTCCTTAATGCCTCCTCAGGCCGTGCCATGCGGCGACCCTATCCAGACGGAGATAGGGTCGGTCCATGACCAAGGCGACCGCGGATACGGCGGCCGCCATCGTAAGCGGCACCACGCTCCACCAGGCCAGAGAGAGGGAGGCGCCTATGGCCAAGGAACCCACGGCGAGAGGGACATGGACCAGCATGTGCCTCCGATGAAGGGCCGTAAGCCGCTTCTCCAGCCCTGGCGGCCTCCTCAGATCGGTGACCGCAGCGGCCACCGCCGCTGACCGGAAGGACGCCTGGGCCATGACCATATGGACGTCCTTCTCCGGTCTGGTCATCTCCAGTGACCTGGACACGAATACCGGGGAGGACAGATATTTCCTGAAACCGAGATCGATGGCCTCGTTCGGAACCTCGAGCTCGGCTAGTTCCTTCTCCCGTCTGTCATGGGACATGCCGAGGAACCCTTTGGAGGTGGACTTGTCCTGGAGATAGTGCAATGCCATGCCCAAGTGACGGTAGCCCAGATAGCTGTCCTTCCTCAGGAACGCCCTTCTGGCCATCCAGACGTGGAGCATGACCACCCGGCGGCGCGGCCGGTGGTGGCTCACCCGGTATGAATACCCGGGACCGTTGATCCGTTCCTTGTGGCGGTCAGGCTCCACAATGCCATCCAGAAAGGCCTTGCGCTCCCCGGGCGGCAGGTCCAGCCTGTCGGCGATGGCCTTGCCGATGGATATGTGAGAGCGCCATTTCATACGCGTCCGATGATGCCAGAACCATTATTTAACAATAAAAAATAAATGGAAAGGACGCCAGGGCGGTCCGTCCTGGCATGGTAAAAGATCGGTGAAGATCAGAAGAATTACTTCTTCTTCTTGGGCTCCGCCTTCTTCTCCGGTTTCTTTGCCATCGGTAAACCACCTCCGATCCCCACTGGGACTGGGGATTTTGATTCGTTTGAAGTATATAAGTACTTTTTGAATCCCAGACCCCAATTATCAGTGTTAAATTATTATTTGTCTAGAATCAAACTTTTACGCCGTTAACCATGATGTCGGGGAAAAGGCAGATTTGACGATTGTGATTTGGTGAACGTTCATGTGCTTTTCAAGGCCAGCTATCGAAGGAAAATATCGTCATTTGCCGATAGCGTGGAGTTCAGGCACCTGTCTTAGCGCAACGCTTATAATGCAATACCCCTCTGATGCCCAGACAAGACAGGCCACGATCGGGAGAGTATTCATACGCTCGAGACATTAGCCGTAGTGGGGGACGTTCCCCTCCGCATTGCTGTTCTGGTAGCTTCCTACGCCTTCCTCGGGGGGGCGATAAAGTATATTGACCAGGCCTACGATGAGAACATCGGGTCGATCAAGGTCGCCAAGCTGCTTGCCGTGCTCTCCGGCCTGCTCATGGGAGGAGTGATGGTCCTGGACGGAGGATTCTCCACCGCCTTCTATCTGGCCATGCTCATAAGCCTGGTGGTCACCAAGAAGATCGACAACTGGAGCTTCCTCACCGGGACCCTTGTCGGCCTGGTCACCTTCCTGGTGGCGGGGCTGGTCTGGGGAATGGACATCATGATCCTGCCGCTGGCGGTATTCCTCGTCGCCGGGGCGGTGGACGAACTGGCCGACGGTTTCGCTCACGGACGGGACCTGGGACGGGCGGTGGAGTACTTCCTGCACTACCGGCCTTTCAGCGACTTCGCGCTCGTGATACTGATAGTCGTGGTCCCGTTCGACTGGATATACCTGGCCCCTTACTTCGCCTTCACCTTCAGCTATCTGCTGATCGGAATGCTGGACGAGGGACAGGTCAGCCAATCGGTGCGCGGGATCATCCGAAAGGCCAGCCAGCTTCGCCCCTGATCCTCGGGCAAGGATTATATCCCGATAGCGGTCATCCTTGAGACCATGGATGACGATGAAAGGGAGTCGGTGCTGCGGGAGCTGCGGACCATCCCCGTGGTGGGGGAGAAGGTGGCCGAACCTCTGTATTTGCTCGGCATCCGCTCGGTCAAGGAGCTTGTTGGCAGATCGCCGGAGGACATGTACGGAGAGCTGCGGACCATGAAGGGCTACTATGCGGAACCGTGTATGCTGAATCAGCTCAAGGTAGCCGTGAGCATGGCCGCCAAGATGAAGTGACCTGGTCCGCCGGGTGGGAACCTAAGTTATAAGGTTTTTAAGGGCATCCTCTCCGCTGATGCAGAGGCACTACTTCGTGGCCAAGATGCCTGACGAGCCGGGGGCGTTGCACCGGGCGGCGGAGATCGTCAAGCGGCACGGAGGTAACATCGATCGCATCCAGTACGACAAGCGCATCGACCCGTACACAGTGTTCTTCGAGGCCCGGTGCAGCGAGGAGGAGTACCAGTCCATGCGCTCCGAGCTGGAGGCCATCGGCTACCTGCAGGGAAAGATGAACGTCCCCAGCTTCCTCAAGTTCAATGTCGTTCTGCCGAACCGCAGCGGCGCGCTCTTCGACTTCCTCAATCATACCACGGCCGCCAGGTGCAACATCGATTTCCTGGACTTTGATGACCGTGGAAAGCATCCGGAACGGTTGACAGTGTCGCTTACCGTGGAGGAGGCGGGAGCGGTGGACCGGCTGCTGGAGGAGCTGAAGACTGTCTATCCCTTGGAGATCCTGGAATACGATACCACCGGTCAGCACCTGGATGACACGGTCTTCTACATCCGCTTCGCCCAGGAGCTCCGCGAGCTGATCGGGGAGGCGGAGGACGCCTTCCTGATGCGACTGCTCTCGGACATCAATCATGTGGCCCAGGAGCTGATGAACCTGGGCAGCGATCCCAGGCAGGCATTCTCGGACGTGCTGCGCTCCGGACGGGGGTTGAAGGAGACCTCCGGGAAAGGGTTCTACGCCGACCTGCAGTCGATACGGCTGGGCACGACGGACCTGCTCTGCGTCCAGCTTCCCTGTGGAGGGAACTGCTACCTTCTTCGGAACGGCCCGGACGTGAGCATGGTGGACACCGGTTTCGGAATATACCTCCGCGACCTGGACGTACTTATGGAAAGGGAGGGCTGGGGCGGCGTGGGAATGGTGCGGAACGTCCTGATCACCCATGGCGACGCCGACCACTCGGGGTCCGCCGGGCTAATCGATGCCATCGTGAGTATGCACCCGGACACCATGGAGATGATAAGGCGCTCGAACCGGGCTTACGGCTCTGGAAGCGAAGGGTCTGTGCTAGCGGAGGTCTACACCAAGCTGATAAACCTGTTCTCTGGGTTCTCGATGGCCGAACGCCCGGAGACCTATCCGACGCCCGGCCAAGGGAAACGGGGGGACTTCCCGGTGCTGGCCACCCTGGACCTGGCCGGGATGAGGTGTGAGGTGCTGGAGGGTTTTGGCGGGCACACCACCGGGCAGGTGTTCTACTTCCTGCCGGATGAACTGGTCCTGTTCACCGGTGACAGCCTGATAAACTTCGACAGCCTGACCGAGGAAAGGAAGGACTTCGCCACCCTGGCCAAGAACCTCATGACCTCGGTGAACGTGGACAGCGCCAAGGCCTCCAGGGAGCGCAGGGCGCTGCTGGGTTTGATCGAGGCGGAGGAATCGGCGCGTGCGGACGGCCGCAAGTGCCTGGTCTGCGGCGGGCATGGAGCGGTCTCGGTGCTAGTAGACGGTAGGTTGGTACGGCATTCGTCGATATTGAGATATATTGCTTAAAAAAATAAGGAATGGAAAGGGTTTGTCGTTCAGGCCACCATGGTCCCGGAGAACACCTGCCATGCCAGGGCGGTCTTGGCAACCAGGCTCAGGATGATGTAGAACCTCTCCCCGTACAGGTAATCCTTCCACTTGCCGACCTTCTTGTATTGCAGCACCATGTTGATGGCGAACACGTTGAAGAAGAAGGCTATGGAGATCATGATCCCGTACACGAAGCCCGGAGGAGAACCTCCGCGAACCCCGGTGAAGTACATGAAGAGGGCTATCCAGGGTATGAGGCCAGCGAAGCATCCGAAGATGAAGGATGTCCAGTCCGTCTTCTTCGTGTTTTGGTTATGCAGCTCCATCATGTAGCCGAACAGGTTCATGCAGGCATTCAGGGAGAACAGCAGCATGATGGAAACGAAATCAAACATCCCGCACAGCCAGGCAATGACGACCAGCATGAAGGACGAGGACAGTGCGTACTCGAACCAGCGGGCCTTGTTCATGTTCTGCTTCAGGTTCTCCACGTACCACTTGTATCCGAAGGTGGATACCGAGAAGTGGGCTATGGCCGACATCAGCAGGAATATGGCCACCATTGGGCCCAGAGGTACCGAGAAGAACTCGACCGCCCCTCCGGGTATGGTCGGCGGATAACCGTTCGTGGCATCCAGAAAGGAAGTGGTGAACTTCATCTGGACGTCATAGTTCGCTATAGCCAGCATTATGGCGGCCTGAATGAAGTGGAAGAAACCCATTATCAGGTTGAACCGCCTGAGCTTCCTGAACTTCGTCTCGTCTGCTTCAGCATCTGTCATATGGATCTGGTAAAAGATCGCTGAGCCATCTATATAATCGTTATCTGTCGATTTTATGTTCTTATTCTACAACTTGACGAAGGCGCAGATAACAATATCTATGCTCACCCCCTATTCGACCCGATTCGCATGACTCAAGAAGCTATGAGAGAGATAATAGAGAAGCGCAAGTTCCTGTTCTTTGGAGGGAAGGGCGGAGTAGGCAAGACCACCATGGCTGCCACCACCGCCACCTGGCTCTCCGATCATGGCTACAAGACATTGATCGTGGCCACGGACCCGACCGTCTCCCTCTCGGCCATATATGGCCAGGAGATCAGCGCCACCGACATCACCAAGATCGGTATCGAGCGCAACCTGTGCGGCCTGAACATAAACCCCAAGAAGGCAATGGGCGTGTTCCAGACCAGGCTGGAGGGGATGATGGAGGGCTTTTCCTCAATGTTCGGCTCCGAGCTTCTCTCCACCCCGTGCACGGAAGAGATCGCCGCGTTCGATCAGTTCGTCAGTTACTTCGAGGACACCGAGCACGACAAGGTGGTCTTTGATACTGCGCCCACGGGCCACACTCTCAGAGAGCTTTCCATGCCCTTCGACTGGTCAGGATACATCGCCAACCAGATCAAGAACCGCCGCGAGCTCTCCGAGGTTCTGGGGTTCGTCTACGACGAGAACATGGTGGCCGATCTGGAGGCGGAGAAGGCGCGCTATGACAAGTCCGTGCGCGGCCTTTCGGATGAGAGCATCTCAGCCTTCAACCTGGTGCTCCTGCCGGAGAAGCTCCCCATCGAGGAGACTGCCAGGGCAATCGAGGACCTGGGCGGCTTCGGGATAAATGTGAAATCGCTCATCATCAACGAGGTCATTCCAAGGGACGTCCTGCAGGGCAACTGGTTCCTGGAGAGGCGGAGGGCCACCCAGGACCGCTACCTGAAAGAGATCGCCGAGCGATTCAGCGACATTCCGAGCAAGGAGGTACCTCTGTTCGACACCGACGTGTACGGAATGGAGATGCTGAGGAAGGTGGGGAGGGCACTGTATGGGGAATAGGCTCAAACTCACCGTCTTCTCGGCCGCCTGCTGCCAACCGCAGACCGCGGTATACGACAAGCGCTACATCGAGCTTATCAAGCAGGTGATGGAGGAGAGCGGCATAGAGGCGGACATCGATCTGGTCTCAGCCACCGAGGCCCGGATGAGCCTCAGCTACTTCTTCGTCGGGGCCATACAGCCGCTGTATGCTAAATACGGTCCGGCCGTGGCGCCGGCGCTCTTTGTCAATGAGAAGCTGACGCTCTTCGGCGGCGTTCCGTCGAAAGAAAAGTTGAAGGAGGTTCTGGAAAAGGCAGCATCCGAACCCCCTTCGCCGCTGATGTGGTAATTCACTTCAGCAGCATGCCCAAGGCCGCCACCGGCACTATGGAGAGCAGCAGCACCGCCAGGTTCTGGTAGAGGCTGTAATCTCCGGCGTACCAGAACAGCCATGCCCCGATCGCCACCAGCCATACCAGCGCCAGGGCGCCCTTGGCCATTTCGTGCTTCCCCTTTCCGCAGCTGACGTCTTTCAGCTCGCCCATGCTCTGGGCGAAGGTCATCCATACCGAGACGTTCACCATGGCCAGGGCCACTACGGACAGCATGAGCACCGCTATGTTCTGAAGTATGCTGTACCCGTCGGCCAGGAAGAACAGCCACGCGATGACGAACCCGAACCACCCCAGTGCCGAAACGGCGCTGACGGTGATCCGCCAGCCCATTCCCTTGACCGATCTCCAATCCCTGCACTCGCCGCAGGCCCACTCGTTCTCGCTCATTGAAGCATCACACTCCTTTCTTTCCTTGGAACGGATTAGGCTGAGCACTTTACTAAACGGGAGCGGACACTTGTGACCGTTCCGAGCGGATTATCTACTTGGCGGTGCTTACATTCGCTATGCCCGAGCTGCCGGAGGTGGAGATGGCCAGGATGATCGTTCAGGAGATGGCGCTCGGGAGACGGATCGATGACATAGATGTCCTGGACCGCAAGATGTTTGTGAAAGGCACCGAGGAGGAGATGCGAAGGTCTTTCCTCGGAAGTGAGGTGATCGGGACGTTCCGCCATGGCAAGAACCTCCTCATCGGGATAGGGGACCGGTGGCTGTACGTCCACCTGGGCATGAGCGGTTCCCTGCATATGGTCGGTCCGGGGGAAAGAACGCCTCATCAGAGGCTGCGCCTTGGAATGAGAGGGTCGGCGCTGGTACTGGACGACCCCCGGCGGTTCGGCCGCTTCGGCCTGTACCGTCGACCGGAGGACCTGGTCTCGGAGAAAGGGCTGGGGCCTGACGCCCTGCGCATCACCGACCGGGAGCTGGCGGAGAGGATGGAGGGGCGCCGGGGGGCCATAAAGCCGCTTCTCCTGGACCAGAGCATACTGGCCGGGGTGGGGAACCTGTACGCCGACGAGTGCCTGTTCCAGGAAGGCCTGCACCCGGCGACCGGCGTCCGCGTTATGACCGGGGCCGAGCTGACCGGCCTAGGGAGGCGGGTGAGGAAGGTGCTGGAAACGTCCATCGCCGCAGGGACGGACTTCGCCAAGCTTCCTGACGGCAGCCTGCTGCGGCGAAGGGAGGAGGGTGCGCCCTGCCCCCGATGCGGAAGAGAGCTGGCATCAATGAGGCTGGGAGGAAGGACGACAGTCCTCTGCCCGGCATGCCAGCCGTTCAGGGCCGATTGGTGATTGGTGTGTTCATATAGTCTTAGGACAATACATACGACTGCCTATGCAGATCGATATGATCACCTTGGTTAACTTCCTTCTCTGCCTGGCCATAGTGGCTATGGGATTGTTCGGGTATCGGCGGAGCAGGCATGCCCTGCCCCTGATGCTGGCCATCGTGTTCTCTCTGTTCGCCGTCTCCCACCTGCTCATCCTTTTCGGGGCCTTCGATGATCTGGACATGGTCATTTTCGGCCTGAGGGTGGCCGCGTACGGACTCGTGCTGTATCTCCTGTACCGGTACGTGCAGGTGCTCAATGTGTTCTGATCCCGGGTCCGCACCGCATCATTGATGAGCCCGCAGGTCAGTGTCATATCGCGTTGCGATCGTTATGGATTCCGACGAGGAGCTCGCGCGCCTATCGGACCTCGCCGCCTCGAAGGGCGCTTCGACGGCCATCCTGGACCCTGGGGAGGTGGTGGTCGCCGATTGGGTGCGCTTCAAGTGCCGTTACGGCTGCAAGGGGTACGCCAAGCATCTCACCTGCCCGCCGTATGCCCCTTCTCCGCAGGAGACGAGAAGGATGCTGGCCGAGTACGACCACGCCCTGCTGGTGCGTTTCGTGGGGGTCCCGGGCCGGGAGGATGCCCGACCGGAGGATGTGCCCGACGATTTTCATCCCTGGTATCGCGACCTGATCCTTTGGGTGAACCGCACCATGCACCTTCTGGAGAAGACCGCCTTCTACGACGGTTTCTACAAGGCCTTCGGTTTCGGTGCCTACCCGTGCATCTATTGCGATGAATGCGTGGCCGAGGAGACCGATGACCTGGTGGACGAGAGCTTCCGCCGCAAGTGCCGTCACATGGACCTGGTCCGGCCGAGCATGGAGGCGGCTGGAATGGATGTGTTCGCCACGGCCAGGAAGGCGGGTTGGGAGATGCGCACCATCCCCTGCAAGGACCTGCAGTACGGGAAGGTCACCAGGTTCGACCTGGCATCCGTGGGACTGCTCCTCCTGGAGTGAGGGCACCGAAGGAAAGATAATCGAGGTCCGCCCATTTCGGTAGCGGTGAGCTGGTAAGATGGCGGATGAAGAGAACGGCCGGTCCGGCGATGGCAACTGTTCCCTGCCCAAGGAAGTGGCGGATGGTCTGCGCGAAGCGGGCGGGCGCGAGGGGCTGATTGCCAGGGTCCCGGCGAAGGAATCCCTCAAGGAGCTGGCGGACCGCCACCAGGCGCTGTCCGATCCCGCCAGATTGCTGATAGTCCACCTGCTGGGAGCGAGCGAGCTCTGCCCCTGTGTGCTGAAGGACCTGACCGGGCTCACGGACTCCAAACTGTCCTATCATCTAAGCATCCTGGAGAAAGCCAAGCTGACCGTCTGGCGGCAGAACAAGAACTGGCGCGTATACCGCCTCACTGAACTGGGCCGTTCGTATCTGGAAGGTAAGTCTGTCTAGGTGCCCTTCCTGGCACGTTCCTTCAGGGACAACCTTTATGATGGGGCTCCACCCATCGAAGGCCCATGACTACCTCTGGTCCATTGGAACCCCTTTATCAGAAGATCGAAGCGGCCGCCCGGGCGTCCGGTTCAGGATTGGTCGGCTTCGCGGACCTGTCCCCCCTGAAAGGAATTCTGGCCGGTGACGCCACCACATTTGAGTTCCCTTATGCGGTGACCTTCGCTGTGGAGATACCCAAGGAGGCGGCCAGAGCGTCCCTGGAGAAGCCGAGCGAGGAGATGCGGTCGGCCTACAAGATGTGCAACAAGAAGCTCAAGGAGGCTGGGGAGAGGATCGTCCAGCTTCTGGCGGCCGAGGGTTACAAGGCCAGGTTCATCGACCCCGCCCAGAGGGTGAACCCGGAGAAGTTGCTGGGGCCGATATCCCAGAAGGCTATCGCCTCCCTGTCCGGAATGGGCTGGATCGGGAAGAACGGGCTTGTGATCACCGAGGAGTACGGCCCCCGGCAGCGCATGGGCGCGGTGCTCACGGATATGCCAGTGACCCGCAAGGCCACGCTCATCGATAACAAGTGCGGGGACTGCACCGCCTGCATTGACCGCTGCGCCATGAAGGTGCTCAAGAACGGCAGCTTCAAGCACCACCCGGAGAGCCGGGACCTGGTCATCGACTGGGCCAAGTGTGGCGTGTACGAGGCGAAGCTGATCGGCGACGGCAGCCGGCCAGAGATGGCCTGCGGCAGGTGCATCTCGGTGTGCCCGTTCTCCAAGCTCAGCGAGTGACCGGGGGGTCCGCCTTGCTTCGCGCGTCCGAACGGAGCTTCAGGAAGACCATGGCTGCGTTGAGGGCGATGGACACCGCATTCCACAGGATTATCGGCAGGTCGCCGAGAAAGATCCCGTAGACCAGCCAGAGGCCCATGCCCACCATGAGGACCATGGGCATGAAGAGCGAAACATCCTCCATGCGCCCGCTGCGGTATCCCTTGACCACCTGGGGGACGAAGCCCAGGGTGGTCATCAGGCCGGCCACGAGCCCTACGATGGTCAGATGGTCCATGGACCGGCAGCGCCCTCTCCGGCTATTAGCTTTGTTCGCTCACCTGGTCAGCATCGATGCGCATTCGGCGAGGCGTGCCGAGAGGTCAAGTCCGGTCATCGTCACCGACGCCTCCCATACCCTGGCGGCCAGATCCATGTCCCTTCCCTTCCTGTGCGGCCGGACCTCCACCGCCCGGCCCTTGAACTCCATCCAGCTGTCTGGACCGTATATCCGTCCCCCTTCCACCGCGGGGTCAAGCGCAGCCTTCAGGGCCGGCATGGCTCCCGCTTCCAGATCATGCATGAACGGCCTGAGCCACCTTCTCATCCTCTCCCGGTTCTGATATAGCTGGGTGTTTACCAGGCCGGGATGGCTGGCAACGCTGATCGGGAACTCCAGCTCCAGACTCCTCAGCCGCCTGTCCAGCTCCCGGGAGAACAGCAGTGTGGCCAGCTTGCTCTGCTTGTAGGCCTTCCAGGGGCTGTAGGACCTCTGCGAGTTGATATCCCTGAAGTTGATGCTGCCCCCGCGGTGCACGATGCTGGTCTGGGTCACCAGGCGCGATCCGGGAGTTGAGCATAGCAGCGGAAGCAGGTGATAGGTCAGCGCGAAATGCCCCAGATGGTTCACCCCCCACTGGTACTCGAAACCGTTGGCGGTGAGACGGTACGGAGGGGTCATGATTCCGGCGTTGTTGATGAGAAGGTCAAGAGCGCCCTTCTCACCAGAATACCATTTTGCGAATCGCTCTATCGAGACCGGGTCCGCCAGGTCGAGGCTGCGAACTGTTGGCTCGGCCCCGGGCACCGAGCCAGCGATCCTTTCCGCAACGGATCCGGCGCCCTTCACATCAATATCGGCCAGGACCACTGTTGCACCCATGATCGACAGCGCTTCCGCGATGAACGCCCCCAGCCCGGAGGCGGCGCCGGTGACTATGGTCAACCTGCCGTCGATGCGCGGCAACCACTCGTCGCGCCAGTCCCAATCGTCCGCCATGGCCGGTTGAGGGGCCGATGTCCAGATAATCATTTCCTGTCCCATTGGCCATACCTGCCTCTGATCGAGGAATTGTGCTTACCGTTGGTATACCGGGCGTAATGAAAAAAAATGATCTCAGAACGAGATCTACTTCTTGGCTGCCAGCTCCTTCTTCTTCCTCTTGTTCAGGACCATGAAGACCAGGGCCAAGAGGACTATCGTGGGAAGGAACGGTGCGATTATGAGTATCATGCCGTCTATGATGTCACCACCTGTATGTCCGAAATCGGGAACGCGCTTCCCCTACTTATTCTCCACTGTTCGCGGCGTTTCGGACCGGAAGGGGAATACCGTCTCATCCGAAGGCCCAGGCCTACCGGCCTTAGGCGCAGGCGGGTCGTCTTGGCAGCATATCAATCTGGGAGATGGGAAATGCTTTATCTGCCCGCAGTGACAAGTGAATCAACATGGCGAACGAGAAAGGGAGCGCGCTCTCCTCAGAACAGCGTGAAGCACTCATCACCATCCTGAGAGCCCGTTTCCAGGACAACATGGGCCGCCACAGGGATGTGGATTGGAGCATGGTGGAGGCGAGACTGCTCGCCTGCCCGGACAAGGTGTGGTCGCTACAAGAAATGGAGAGGACCGGCGGCGAGCCGGACGTGGTGGGACGCGACAGGTCCGCCGGAGCGTTGATATTCTTCGATTGTTCGAAGGAGAGCCCCAAGGGACGCAGGAACATCTGCTATGACAGGGAGGGACAGGAGGCCAGGGAGCGGAAGGGAGTGCACCCCTCCGGCAGCGCCCTGGGCATGGCGGACGATATGGGAATAGACCTGCTGTCGGAGGAGCAGTACCGGGAGCTTCAGAGGCTGGGAAGCTTTGATACGAAAACATCAAGCTGGATAAGGACCCCGTCCAACATCCGGACCCTGGGCGGGGCGCTGTTCGCAGACCGCCGGTACGGCCACGTGTTCATCTACCATAACAGCGCACCGTCGTTCTACAGCTCCCGGGGGTTCCGCGGTTCGCTGAGGGTGTGAAGAAATCGGATTCTTGACTGGATATGTGTGATGGCGGGCCCGTGGGGATTCGAACCCCAGTCTTCGGCTTCGAAGGCCGAAAGGATAATCCAGGCTACCCTACGAGCCCCTGCCTTGGGCGCATATGGGCGGAGGGAGATAATACTATTCCTCCCTTCCCGCCCATCCTTTTTTGGAAATCTTAATGACCTGCTTCCCTCTTCGGCACCTCATGAAGCGGGTCACCATGGGTCATGGGGCTGGCGGGGAGATGATGCAGGAGCTCATCGCCAAGTCCATCGCGCCTTTCCTCCCCAAGATAAAGATAGAGGTCCCCCTGGACTCCATGGACGATGCCGCGATAGTGGACGACATCATCTTCACCACTGACGGGCACACCGTGAAGCCGTTGTTCTTCCCAGGCGGGGACATTGGTTCCCTGGCCGTTAGCGGCACCGTCAACGACATCGCGGTCATGGGCGGAAAGCCGTTGGCCCTGTCCATGTCCATGGTCCTGGAGGAGGGGCTGGAGATAGAGGTTCTGGAAAGGGTCACCGGGAGCATCGGAAAATATTCGGAGATGGCCGGGGTGCCTGTGGTCACTGGCGACACAAAGGTCATGGAGAAGGGGGCGATCGAGAAAATGATCGTCTCCGCGGCGGCCGTGGGAAAGCGCCACCCGGCCATGGACCACAACCTGCAGGTAGCCTCTTCCTTCCGCAAGGTCGATTCCCGGTGGCTCACCGATGACAACATCCGGGACGGGGATGCTATACTGGTATCTGGAACGCTCGGGGACCATGGGATAGCCTTGCTTTCCTTCCGAGAGGGATACGGCTTCGAGAGCAAGGTTCAGAGCGACTGCGCCCCTCTGAATCACATGATCGGCAGATTGCTGGAAGTGGGCGGGATCACCGCCATGAAGGACGCCACCCGCGGCGGCTTCGCCAACGCCATCAACGAATGGAGCTCCAAATCGAAAGTGGGCATGGAACTGATGGAGAAGGACATCCCGGTGGCCGAGGCCGTCCGCAATGCCAGCGAGATGCTTGGATTGGATCCGTTGACCATAGGGAACGAGGGGAAGGTCCTCATAGCCTGCGTGCCGGAGATGGCCGAAGAGGTGTTGAAGGCGCTTAGGTCCGACGTGCACGGGCGGAACGCGGCCATTGTAGGCAAGGCCAGCAAATCCGTCAAACACGTCATGATGAGGACCGAGGTGGGAGGACGAAGGATACTGGAGCCCCCGGTGGGAGACCCGGTGCCCAGGATATGCTAGTCTGGCGCGTGTGTCAGATCATATTATCGGCGGTCATGTTAACGGTAAATAATTTATTGTATCTGATGTAAATAATTATATTTACTGTCAAGGCCGGTATTTCCTTGGCGATCTGATGTCCAACTATGCAGCGCTGGCGCGCGATCTGAAGGAAACCCTCGGCCTGAAGCATGAACCTGTGGCGATCACCCTTATCAAGAAGGGGAGCGCCCTGCCACCGGACTATCCGGTAACCGAGTCCCCGGTCAGACATTGCGGCACGATCATGAGGGCACGCAAGGGCGAGAAGCTCTTGGTGACACCGGAGAAGGAGGCCTGCCCGGTCGGCGCTTCAGCATTGGGCATGGTCCCGGTACCGGAGAAGGTGGCGTCCGGGGAGTTCCACGCTAACATGGGAATGTACAAGGACCCGACGGCGGCCAAGACCACCCTGGAGCTGAGGACCTCGTTCCCGTTGGGAGACGTGATCGGTGTGGCCGCTGCCCCATTGGACAAGGCCACCCTGGTGCCTGACGTGGTTGTCCTGACGGCTCTGCCGGAGCAGGTGTTCTGGCTTATCCCCGCCGCTCAGACATACGAGGAGGGCGGAAGGGTCTCCGTGGAGATGGCGGCCGTCCAGGCAAGCTGCGTGGACGCTACGATCATCCCCATTGTCAAGGGCAAGACCAACATATCCCTGGGCTGCTTCGGCTGCCGAAAGACCACCGACATAATGGCCGAGGAGATGCTGGTAGGGGTCCCGTTCAAGAACTTCGAGAAGATCGTCGCCGCCGTCAAGACCATGGGCGCGGGAGCGATACCGAAGTCCCGGGTCAAAGCGTGAGAGGGTTGGAAATGACCGAGGGCGAGCAGCGCGATCAGTGGAACTCAACCTATTCCAGCAAGCCGAACTTCTTCGGGGCAGAACCGAGCGACCTGGCCATGCGGGCCGTGGGCATCTTCCGGAAGAACGGGTGCCGCAAGGTGCTCGAGCTGGGATGCGGACAGGGTAGGGACACCTGCCTGTTCGCCAAGGAGGGGTTCCGCGTCATAGCCCTGGACTATTCCGAGTCGGGCATATGCCAGATGAGGGATAGGGCCAAGGAGCTGTGCATGGACAAGGACGTGGAATGCGTGTGCCAGGACCTTCGGGCTGGCATTCCGCTTCCGGATGGCTCGGTGGACGCGGTCTATTCGCACATGCTGTTCACCATGGAGCTTTGGGAGAGGGAGATCCAGTTCATTCTAGACGAATGCCGGAGGGTACTCCGACCAGGCGGACTCAACCTCTATTCGGTACGCAACGACCACGACCCCCATTGTGGCAAGGGTCCGCATAAAGGCGAGGACATGTGGCAGAACCCCATCGGGTTCGTGGTCCACTACTTCTCCGAGGAAAAGGTGAGGAGACTGGCCACTGGTTACGATATCGTTCATATCCGGGAGTTCGATGATCCGTCTCCCCCGTTCACCAAGAAGCTCTACGAGGTGCTGCTAAGGAAGCCGTAGATCAGACCACGCCGCCGATCATGTAGCACACGATAAAGGCGGCAAGGCCCACAAGGGACATCCTGAGGCCCTTCCACCAGGGGTTCTTCTCGCTCAGCCTGCCCATAATGAAGCCGGTGATGAACAGCAGCACGATGGCCAGTACTATCGCCGTTTCAGCCGCCACGATCATGGTCTCGTCGCCCAACAGCAGGAAGGGAGATACGATTATCGCTCCGCTCATGAGAGGGGCGACGGAGTTCGACAGGGCGATTATGGCAGCGCTGGCCTTGGATGCCTTTCCCAGGTTCGTCTCCTCCACCGGACGCAGCATGGCCCTGCCTATCTCGTCCATGCGCCTTGACTGTTCCAAGGTCTCTGCCTCATAGACGCTGCTCCCCGTCGATATGGCCAGGGCGACGCAGCTGGTAATTATTGTGGCAATGACCAGATCTTGGTCTGCGTCGGCGGTCAGGGCCGAACCTATGATTATCCCCAGCACGGCGAACGTGCTGTCGAACATGGTGTTCACGAAGTATCTGCGCAATGCCGGACCGGTCTCCGGCAGGCTCATGGCCTCCTTGAACCAGGAGCCCTTGCTGTCATTCTTGGCCAATTGACCATCACCGTTAAGCCGTTGTCCAATGAAGGAGGCTGACTAAATCCTTTTCGGGAAACCGGAACAAGGAAGGACGTTCCAGACCGGCACCTGTTCAATATTCGCGAGTATATATACAGAATAGCGATTTTTGATGCTGACCTATCGAAACATTATATAACCCACAATGAAATATTCACTTTAAATCGCCCTGTGGATGAATGAATCAAACGGGGGGGCAGGAGGAGACCATTGATGATGAATAGTCTGAAAAAGATGATTGTTATGGTAATCGCGTTCACCATGATATCTGGGGCCTTGTTGGTGATGATACCCCAGGCCGGTGAATCATCGTTGATAAGCGACGAGCGATATCCGGACCCGATCGCCATATATGCTGACCCGGAGCTCCGCTACCGGGGTTTGAGTGAATTGAGGACTGCAGCCGAAGAGACGGATGGATCCATAGCATCGCTGGATGCCGCAGAGCCTCTGGCTGAGAACCTTGCTAATGGGACGGTGAGGAACTTCATCGTCTCGGATGAAACGGCTGTGTTCATCGAGGATTACTATTACGTCGAGAGCATGGAAAAGCGCGGGGAAGGGCAATTCTGCGAGGTGTGGGTCGCAACCCATCTGGGTTACTCTGACCCCCTTGACCCCAGGAACTCGAAGATGACCATCACCGATGACAACGTCTTGTACATCATTGATGAGTATGACGAGAACATCTACCCGATAATGAGCGAGGCGTTCACTGGGGCCCCGGAAATCAACGGTTCCAATATAATCCTGCCATACTGGGAAGTGATGTGGGAGTACATGGGCTACAATGCGACGGAACAGAATATCACTGAGTGGCTGTTCCCCACCAACGATACCGGAAAGCTCATGATAATGATATTCAACATCAAGGACGAAAGCTACTACAACCCGAGCGTTAAACCCTACATCGCTGGGTATTATTCGTCTACCATGTCCCTTCTCTATGATCGGAACATAATGCATATTGACGCTTACGATTGGGCAAACAGGACCGGGGAACAGGACGAGTCCATACCTGGACACTACAGTAATTCCTATGAGTCAACCGTAGCACATGAATATCAGCACCTCCTGCACGATTGGGTCGACGGCGGGGAGGACACCTGGGTGAACGAAGGCCTGTCCATGATGGCCGAGCCCCTGTGCGGATACCCGATCCCCTACTTGTACGTCAATGAGTTCATTAGCAACTCGACCAACTCCCTCGTGGACTGGGGCGACCAGGGCGGGGATTACATCCTTGCGGATTACGGCGCCGCCTACATGTTCATGCAGTACCTGGCCGACCACTACGGAGGTCTGGCCATGCTTCAGGCCATATTCAACAGCATGGAGCATGGGACCGACTGCATCGACGATGCGTTCCTGGTCATGGGACACAACCGCTTGACGTTCGAGAGGGCGTTCCACGACTGGAGGCTGGCCAACCTGGCCCTGGACCTGGACATGTACATCCCGGGAGGACTGTATTACTACAACACCTTGGAATCGGAAGAGGTTGATGAGGCCATCGATATCAGCAGGACGCTCATCAGCAGCCGTTGGGACCAGGAGGGCAATGTGGTCGGTGCCTACGGGACGGACTACATCCATGTCACCCAGGGCGATGGGTGGGAGCAAAGCATGAGCGACTGGTGGTACTCCGGGAGCGAGAACAACCTGAACACCAGACTCCTGTTGGACCTGGACATGGCCTGGATCGATGCGGACTCCATGACCGTGAATACGTACTACGATACCGAAACCTACTATGACTATGTGCAAATCCAGGTGTCCACGGACGGAGGAAAGCACTGGTCAACCCTCTATGAAGACAGCGGATATTATGAGGGATACCTGACGATCGATCTCTCAGATTACAAGAGTCAGGAAATAATGGTCGGATTCCTGTACACCATGGACGGGAGCGTCGTCGATTACGGCTGGGACATATACGGAATCGTCATGATGGACGATGGGTTCGACACCTATTATGTGGACCTTGACGATCTGTATGTGGAAGATGGATTCGCCACTGTTGACCTGGAGAACAAACTCTTCAGGTTCGACGGTGACGACGAGGCCCCCCAGAGCTGGATATTTGATGGCATGGGCGAGTACTGGTACTCTGGAGATGGCGATGAGATCGATCACCTGCTGACCATGGAGGTCGATCTGACCGCCCCGGCCCAGGAGGAAGGGGCGTATCTGCACTGGCTCAACCTGAGCACCTACTGGAACATCGAGGCCAACTGGGACTTCGGCTTCGTGCAGGTATCCGTTGATGGAGGGCTCACCTGGATCTCTTTGAACGATACCGGGAACTATTGCACCGAAGAGGTGGACATAGACGTCATGCCCAGCATCGCGGCGAACGTCCCTGGTCTGACCGGAGATTCCGAGAACATCACGGACCTCAGCTTCGACCTCTCGGCCTATGACGGCCAGGAGATCCTCGTCGGATTCCGCTACATGACCGACTGGGCCTCCACCTATGACGGATGGTTCATATTCGGAGCGGCGGTGGACGGGGTCGCCTACAATCTGACGGACATGGTGCCCGTGTATCCCGAGGTTGACTGGATGGTGACCATATACGTGCCGGGAACTGAGTACTATACCTCCATGATCATCGACATACCGGTCGATGATCTGACCGAGGTCGGGTACAAGCTCTTGTCGACCCTCCTGGGCTACGAGGAGTTCTACGTCCTTGTCTCGCCCAACATGGGCGGCGTGGACTATAACTACCAGATCCAGGACCGCGGAATGAACTACTATATGCCCGCCTGAGCCAAACCCCAGCCAAACCCTTTTTCCTTTCTCTTTTTATAATCCTTGAGATATGACCATTGACGAAGGGCCCATGGTCTAGCGGTCATGACGACTCCCTTACACGGAGTAGGTCGCCGGTTCGAATCCGGCTGGGCCCACCACTCTTCTCATCCAGACAATTATCGTCGAAATTCAATTCAAACGTTCTCAGCGTTTATAGCTGGCTCGGGTGGAAACATCGATTTGTATGCTTCATTGACCCTCGCGAACGCAGGTTCAGCCCTGGCGCGGCAATAGTACCGCTCCGTTGTCTGTGTCGATGCGTGCCTCATGCTCTGAGATACCT
>JAVBWG010000012.1:0-486729 GCA_036677555.1 Methanomassiliicoccales archaeon
GATGGATTGGACCACACATAAATATTTTGTAAACAATATTGGTAACAATATAAAATAATTAGAATTCAATTATTTGGCAATGGCAAAGTGTCAGGTTGAATTTTGCAACAAGGCCCAGGATAATTAAATTATTGCACCCAGGTAATCAAAATAGATAATGGAAAAATGAAGAATCGGGAAAGTGTTTAGGTAAACGGGTTGGGCGAGGGACGCTCACATCATCCCGGGCATGCCCATGCCGCCCATTCCACCCATTCCGCCCATGCCGTCCATGCCGCCCGGGGGTGCCGGAGGGGCCTTCTTGGAGGCGATGACATCGTCGATCCTCAGGATCATGTTGGCGACCTCGGCCGCGGATTTGACGGCCTGGGTCTTGACCCGGAGGGGCTCGATGACATTGGCCTTCAGCATGTCCACCGGCTTGGCGGCGTCCAGGTCCAGGCCCATGTTTTTGGAGGCAGCTCCCTTCTTTTCGTGGGCGGACTTCAGCTGGATGACCATGTCGATGGCGTCCAGTCCGGCGTTCTCGGCCAGAGCCCAGGGGATGATCTCCATGGCGGAGGCGAATGCCTCTATGGCCAGCTGCTCGCGGCCGCCGACGGTGGAGGCGTAGTTGGCCAGCCTCAGGGAGAGTTCGACCTCAGGCGCACCGGCGCCGGGGACGATCTTGCCATCTTCGAGTGCCACACCGACCACGCGCAGGGCGTCGTGCAGGGACCTCTCGACCTCATCGACCACATGCTCGGTTCCTCCGCGCACTATGACGCTGATGGCCTTGGGGTTCTTGCAGCCAGTGATGAAGATCATGTCGTTCTCGCCGACCTTCTTCTGCTCGACCACCTCGGCGACGCCCAGATCGTTCTTGGTGAGGTTGTCGATCTTGCCGACGATGATGCCGCCGGTGGCCTTGGCGATCTTCTCCATGTCAGACTCCTTGAGCCTGCGGGCGGCGAATATGCCGGCCTTGGCCAGGAAGTGCTGTACCAGGTCGTCCACGCCCTTCTGGCAGAACACCACGTTGGCGCCGGAGGCGGCAACCTGGTCGACCATCTTCTTCAGGACGGCCTCTTCCTCATCGAGGAACATCTGCATCTGAGAGGGGTCGCGGATCTGGATCTTGGCGTCGACCTCGGTCTTCTTGACCTCCATCGGCACGCTGAGCAGGGCGATCTTGGCCTTCTTGACCTGGGTGGCCATGCGGGGGTGCACACGCTCCTTGTCAATGACCACGCCTTCGATGATCTCGGTCTCGGCTATGGAGCCCCCGGTCCTCTTCTCTACCTTGATGTTCTCCACGTCCACGCTGTAGCCCTTTCCAGACTTCTCCGCGACTGCCTTGATGGCCTTAACGGCGATGCCGGACAGGAACTCGCCCTGGCCGCCGACGCTCTTTCCAGTCATGGCGGTCATGGAGACCCTCTTCAGCATCTCGGTGTCGTCAGGGGTGACGGACACTGCAATGGTGTCCAGGATCTTGATCGCCTCAGCGGCGGCCATCTTGTAGCCGTTGGCGATGATGGTCGGGTGGATGTTCTGCTCGACCAATGCCTCGGCCTTCTTCAGCAGCTCGCCAGCGATGATGACGGATGAGGTGGTGCCATCCCCGCACTCGGTGTCCTGGGTCTTGGCGATCTCCACGACCATCTTGGCAGCCGGGTGCTGAACGTCGATCTCCTTCAGGATCGTCACACCGTCGTTGGTTATGACCACGTCGCCCATGGAGTCGACCAGCATCTTGTCCATTCCCTTCGGGCCCAGGGTCGACCTGACCGAGTCAGCGACCGCGCGGGCGGCGGCGATGTTGTTGAACTGCGCTTCCTTGTTCCTAGATCTTTCAGTACCTTCGCGAAGAACTATGATAGGCTGATTACCTTGTCCCATTCCGTAAGCCATAATGAGCCTCCTTACGGTCGGTATTTTATCGCTTCTATATAAGATTGTCGGGTTCAGCCTCCCAAAAAACAGTATGCTGACACGTCCGGGAACGCCTACACACTATAAAACAATAGCTACCGCTGAACGGCATACCTTTTTCTTTCGCCAAGGATGTCGTGGGAACATGGGACAGGATCTGGAGCGATTCCGCGTGGATGTCGGCTACTGCAGGTCCTGCCTTGGAATGCAGGGAGGGCGCGAGCAGAAGGTGTACCGATTCCCCAATGGTTTCGGCGCATCCCTGATCTCTGCACCACGCCTAGGCGGGCCGGAGAGATGGACCATAATGGCTCTGCGCTTCGATGGCGATGAATACTCGGCGGCCGAGGTTCCTGGGATCGCCAATGGCACCACTGTCGACCGGGACTCCTCCTTGATGATGCTGGATATCATCCTCTCGCTGCCTCACTTTTAAAGGTCCCTGGAAAACGGTCAAATACGCTGAGTTCGGTTGAAAGGTCGCTGATGCAGGGCTTCGCTCCATTGCCATTGGAGGACCAGACGTTCACCTCCTCCCATAAGAACAGTTCCAGCCTGTGCCATATATGCAAAGGTTCCAAGAACCTCTGCGGCAAGGACCGCTGCCCCCTGATGGTCAAGTTCTATTCGTACACGAAAACGAAGAGGCTCATCGACGCGCAGGACCTGCATGGAAGCTCCCCTCCGGGAGTGTTCGTAGGCAGATATGGCTATCCGAAGGTGGACATCGGCCCTCTGGTCCCTCCGGACCTCGGCGACACGCTCATCATGGACACCCCGGAGCAGTGGATGGGCAAGTCCATGGATGAAATTGTGGACTTCCGATTCCGCCTGGTGCGCGGGAAGCACCTGGTGGATGTGAAAAACTTCCAGAACGCCGGTCGCATCGTGGACTTCACCAGGGAGCTGGCACTGTCCGTGAACTCCGTGGATGTCGAGGCTAAGTTCTCCAAGAAGCCTTCAGGACGTATCGTTCTCGACGACAACATTCAGCCTTTCGGACCGTCAGCCAAGCTGGAGAAACTGAGCATAACCAATCCCAAGTACGACCACAAGATAGAGAAGGCCTATTATGACACGGACCTCAAGGCCGCCGAGGCGGTTAAGGGACTGTACAAGAACGAGGTGCTGATATCGCGTATCCAGAAGGCTTTCAGCATCGGAGCTTTCGGTATCGAGCAGAACCGGCGCTTGGTCCCCACCCGCTGGAGCATAACCGCGGTGGACGACCTTTTAGGCAAGGACCTGCTGAAGACCACGAAAACGTTCCCGCTCATCAACGAGTTCCGTGTATACGACTGGGACCAGCTCGACAACCGTTGGAGCGTGATGCTTACCCCTACGTCCTGGAGGTACGAGCTCATCGAGGCATGGTATCCGAACACCGTCTGGAACCCGGCCGGGCTGCAGGTGGAGATCATCTCCTCTCATGAGTTCTTCGATGGGCGCAAGGATTACGCGGAGATCGGCGGATGCTATTACGCTGCGAGATTGGCGGTGAACGAACTGCTCCAGAGGGAACGGAGGCAGTCAGGGGCGGTCATATTCCGGGAAGCGCATCCTGGCTATCTGCTTCCGGTCGGGGTCTGGAATGTCAGGGAGAACGTGAGGATGGCATTGACCCAGCGGCCTAGGAGGTTCAGTACCTTGGACCAGGCCTTGGCACACGTCCAGACCCGCATGGACATTCCGATGAGCACCTGGACCGCGCACAGTGCGATTTTAAGGGACCTCAAGATACAGAGGAGGATCGATGACTATGTCGAACCTTGACCTGTTCCTTTTAATGGATGATGGACGGCCTGTTCCCGCCGCCCCGCGCATAGGGGAGATAAGGACCCGAACGGCCCTGCCGGCCTCACGATTGCCTGGACTGGACTTCGCACTGAACCCGTACGTGGGGTGCCAGCATGATTGCCTCTACTGCTACGCGCCGTATGTGACCAAGAAGCAAAGGGAGGATTGGACCACAGTTCTGGCCAGAACGGACCTCCCGCAGGTGCTGGCCAAGGAGATCAGGGGGAAGAAAGGGATGATCGGGCTGGGCACTGTCACCGATCCCTATCAAGAGGCGGAAAGGCACATGCTGATAACCAGGCGTTGCCTCATGGAGATAATCCCGCATGGGCTTTCCGTCAGCGTCCTGACCAAGTCAGATCTGATAGTCAGGGACATCGACCTCTACAAGGAGCTGAAGGGAGAGGTGGGGGTCACTATCACCTCGGTCAACGATGAGATGAGCAGGATGCTTGAGCCGGGGGCTCCGCTGCCATGCAGACGCATTCAGGCGCTGCGGCGTTTGGCCGATGAGGGGCTGAACGCTTACGCGCTCATAGGACCGCTGCTCCCGCTGCTCACCGGGAGAGACGTGAACGATATGGTCGAGGCGCTTTCATCGACCGGGATCGAGTGGGTAATGCTGGACCGGTTCCGTCCCCGGCCAGGTATGTTCAATGACATAGCCAGAAGGCCGGGCGGCGAGGAAGTGGCGGACCGGCTGGACAGGGCGCATCGAGCAGAGGACTATCGGGAGCTGGAATCACTGTTGAGACACAGGTTCTCGGAAAAGGGCATTCGCTGCGTGAACGCCTTCTGATCAAGGCTCCAGCAAATGAAAGCCTGTGCGCGGGTCCTTCACCCTCCTTGCCTCGCTACCGAGTATCTCGATGACCACTATCTCCTGTATCAGCCAGGTTCTGACCCCGGCGCGCACGCAGCCGGTGACGCTCCGTCCGTCCCTTCCGGCCGAGGCGTGCATGTGCAGCGACGGTTCGCCGTTCTCGTCCGGAAATATCGTTCCTACCCCAGCCAGCTCCGATTCGCCTGCCAGTTGCGTCAGCATCGGTTCGATCTTCTCCGCCCGGCCGTCCTTCGGGCCGACGACCATGCGGCTTCCGCGGTCCGCTCCGCCCAATGCAAGAACGGTTCCCCTGACGATCCCGTTGTCGCGCGCGGCGCGTTCCACGCACTCATGCAATACGTCCCCTTCCTCCAGACGGATGACCAGCACCCTGCCGGCGCTTCCGACTGAGCACCTCATTTCATCCCCTCTTTGGCCGCCTTCAGACAGCGGAAGGCTATGGAATTGCTGCGGTTCATGCTCATGAAGGCCCCTAGGACCATGGCTTCCAGCACCGCCTCTTCGCTGATACCCAGCTTGAAGGCTTGCGGGATATGCACGTTAAGACAGTTCTCGCTGCCCAGGGCCGCCCCGGCGGTGATGGCGGCCAGCTCGGCCGTCCTGCGGTCCATATGCTTGGGCCGGAAGAACAGGCCGGCGGATATCTCCGAATAGGGCAGGAACAGGTCCGGACGGCCGGACATTACCTCTGAGACCAGAGGAACGAAGCCATACTCCTCCTTCGCCCTTTCCAGGACCTTCCGCACCCTTGCCGCATCGCCATCTGCCATGTAGCGAGCTATCGCACTTCGGCATTATTGAGGTATCGTCCTCAGGACAATGATTATGAGCTTGAGACCTGTTCCCATCGGAGGGATAACATATGGTGTACTGCCCGAAATGCGGAGCGATCAACGAGGACAAGGCCGCCTTCTGCCAGAGGTGCGGAGGTCAGATGGTGACCCCGCAGCAGCCGCCCAGTCAACCGGTCAAGCGGACTCCGGCGGTGTGGAATCAGACGCCATTCGATAGGACCTTCAAAGGCGGAGGGCCGTTGCTGAAGACGTTCCTGGGACTGATATTCGTCCTGCTTGTGATGGAGATATTTGACGCGCTTTCGAGCGAATCGGCCTTCGCCGGCGAGCTCTCAAGCTTCATCGGCGATACCCTGGTGCCCTTCTTCCTGTTGTTCCTCCTGGCATTCTACTTCGGCTATTGCATGAGGATCTATCCCAGGGAGGCGTCGATGGTCTCCCCGTTGTTGACCGCCATCATCGTGACCTTTGTGCTCTGGGTGGTCTCCAATGTCTTCAGGATATTGGGGGATACGCAGCCGGACGACTTCCTGGCTGCCATGGGGGAGATGGTCGAGTCCGTGCTCTACATCATCTTCCTGCTGATCATACTTCTGGGCTACATCGGTGTGATAATGAAGGCCGGGCGTTTCGGAAACATCATCCAGAATCCTGCCGTCCCGCCAATGAACGCCCCGCCTGCCCCGCCGGTGCACGCGGCTCCACAGGGACCCAATGCCCCCGGGAAACGCATGGGGCGCTCCGACCGGGACAAGATACTTCTCGGCGTCTGCGGAGGCATGGCCGAGTTCATGGACACCGATCCGTTCCTGGTCCGGGTGCTGTGGGTGGTGGGGACGATACTCACCTCGGGGGTGCTGATAATCGCATACCTCATATTGGCCCTGATAATGCCAAAATATCCCTAACCGGACCAGGAGAGGATGGAGCATTCGTGTCTGCGGACGAACGATCCCTTCATCATCCGAACGTCCGCCCCCTTGGGCCTGTACCCACCCCCGATGAGATAAGTCAGCAGCTCGCTCTGCGCCGGGACGATGGTGAACATGGCCCTGGCGCCGGACCATAGCGCCTCTCGCTCCGCCCACTGCACCAGTCCTATCGCCTCATCCAGACGATGGTATCCCTCAGTGAGCACCGTCCGCAGATACGCCTTTCCGGAACCGGGGATGGGGTCTGTCAGCAGGAGCGCGGCAGCTCCATCGGCCATGAGGGTGCGGCCGATCCCCATCTCCTCATATATCTTGAACTCGGAGGACGGATCGAACCCCGGATCTATGGATGCGGCCAGCCTTCTGATCTCTTGGAGGTCGGCCTTTCCTTCCGCCGGGTGTCCGGCGTCCTGGCCATCCAGCCAGTCCTTCTCCAGGAACAGCATGTCCTGCTCCGTCGCATATCCGGCCCGGGTGTAGAAGTCCAGATTGTGGGAGATGTCCTTCATGGTCTCCAGGCCGACGGCCTTGCATCCGCGGGTTGACAGGTAGCTCTCCAGGGACAGCAGCAGATGGGTCCCGTAACCCTTTCCCTGATGGGCCGGACTGACCTCCATGGGGCCGATCCAGCCGACACTGCCGCAGCTCATGGCGAACCCGGTGGCGATCAGCCTGCCCTCCTCCTCGATGCATATGCATCCCTGAGGCTCATGCCTCAGCCTCGAAGTATACCAGGTCGCCTGCCTGACCGGATAGGACAGGTCAAGTCCGGTCTGTCGCTTCAGAAGGTTGGACCAGGTGTCGGCCATCAGCGCCTGGGCGGACGGGACGTCCTCCGTTCTGAGCTGACGGATGAACAGGGGCTCACCCCTTCCGACGGCAGCGCAGGCTTATCAGGGCGGCAGTGGCCCCGGCGGCGATCCCGTTGTCGATATTGACCACTACGAGACCGGGGGAGCATGTCTGAAGCATGCCCATGAGAGCTGCCTCTCCCTTACCCCCATAACCGTAACCGACCGATGTCGGGACGCCGATTATCGGAACGTCGGCAAGACCGGAGACGACGGTCGGCAGCGCTCCTTCCATTCCGGCCACCACGACCAGGGCGTCCACTCCCTGGTCCAGCATCCTTGCCAGTGGATCGAGGAAACGGTGCAGCGCCGCCACCCCGATGTCATACTCGGTGAGCACCTCGCATCCCATGACCTCGGCCATGGCCTTGGCCTCCTCGGCCACTGCGATGTCCGAGCTGCCTGCGGTGAGTACGCCGATCTTCCCCGACTTGGGGCGGTCAGTGCGGCGGTCCACCACGATGAGCTTCGATCGTTCTATGTAACGCACATGCTCCTCGTTCACTGCGGCCTTGAGGACCTTGAAATGGTCCGGGGAAGCCCGGGAGATGAGAACCGCGTCGCGGTCCTTGAGGACGGTGGATACGATATCGGCCACCATTGACGGGGTCTTGTTCTCCCCCCAGATGACCTCCGGGATGCCCCTTCTCGCCTCGCGGGCGTGATCGAAGAGCGTGTGCTCGCCCACCCGTTCAAGGAAGTCCATCCGGAGCAGCTGCTCGGCCTTTTGCAGGTCGATCTTGCCCTGGCGGTAGGCTTCCAAGACGTCGCGTACGTTCATCGGACCAGGGAGGGGCTGCTGCCTATTTTATCGTTATCGGTAGCTATGCCGGATGAGCGTTCCATCACCCTGCAACCGATCGGCGAAGCAAGATATAAGACGCACCAAGGCCGTCCTTCTCCCATGGTGTGGAAGGGGAAGCAGGAGTTCATCAGGGCCGGGAACAGGATCGTGTGGGCAGGATCGGCCGCCTTCATACTGGGGCTGTTCCTTGCAATTATGGGAAGCGGTTCGGACCTCATTCTGATGTTCGTGATGACCAGCGCCCAGGCCTTCGGGATAGGGTTGATCCTCATCGGCTCCGTGGTCTTCCTGATGGGTCGCCTTATGGAGTGATCGGTCGCTCCACAGGAAGCGCATCTCATTCATTCAGGGGTTGAAAGGCCCACCCAATATGGTCCTGAGCAATGCCATATCAGGGATTACCTTTATGTTTAGGAATCTATTGAACGGCGTTAAAGAGTGTGATTATCAATGAAGGTCTCAGTACCGGTCATGGACCGCTCGGGATTGTCGTCGACCGTGGGACAGCATTTCGGCAAGGTCCCCGACTACGCCATTATGGACATGGAAAGCGGAACGTTGAGCTTCCTGGAGAACACTAGCGAGCACCGGGGCGGCGTCGGGATGCCGCCTGAGCTGCTGGCTAGGGCCGGTGTTGATGTAATGCTCTGCGCCGGACTCGGCCCTAAGGCCGTGGACATGCTATCCTCGCTGGGTATACAGGTGTATGTGGGGGCCAGGGGCACGGTCGCCGAGACCTTGGACGCATACAAGGCCGGGAAGCTTTCCCGCGCTGACCACGATAACGCTTGTCAGGAACATCATCACTGAGGACCGCGCATGATATTGGCGGTGGCGAGCGGGAAGGGGGGGACGGGCAAGACCTCCGTGGCCTGCGCCCTGGCCTTGGCCATTGATCGACCGCTGACCTTCCTGGATTGCGACGTGGAAGGAGCCAATGCTCACCTGTTCCTCCGGCCGGAGCTGAGGTCCAGAGAAGAGGTCATGGTGCCCCATCCGACCTTGAACGCCTCCCTGTGCGACGCCTGCGGAAGATGCGTTGAGGAATGCCATTTCGGGGCCATGGTCCGGCTGGGCAGGAAGGTCAAGCTGATGCAGAACCTCTGCCACGGATGCGGAGTTTGCCGGTTGGTATGCCCCCGGAACGCCATAACCATGTCTGGAAGGCCGGTCGGTACCGTTCACAAGGGTACCGCAGGACTGATGCGTTTCTTCTGCGGCGAGCTCAATACCGGCGAGGCTTTGTCCGTACCCATCATCAAGAGGTTGAGACGGGAGCTCGATGATCTGGTGATAGTCGATTGCCCGCCCGGTACCAGCTGCCCCGCCGTGGAATCGGTGGAGGGAGCCGACTTCGCTCTGTTGGTGACGGAGCCCACGCCTTTCGGGATCCATGACCTCAAGGCGATGATCACCGTCTGCCGCCGCTTGAACGTTCCCTGCGGAGTGATCATCAACCGCTCCTTCGGCGAGGATGAGGATCTGGAGAGGCTTTGCTTGGCGGAGAACGTCCCCATCCTGCTCAAGATCCCGTTCGACCGAAAGGTGGCTGAGGCCTACGCAAAGGGAGGCACGCTGCTTGAGGCGATGCCCGACCTGGGAGAGAAGCTCAGGGACCTTTTCGTGGATATCAGGGGGTTCAAGCGATGATGCGGGTGGCCGTGCTCAGCGGGAAGGGCGGGACCGGAAAGACCACCGCCGTCTCCACCATGGCCTGGTACTCTGAAGGGCTGGTGATGGCCGACTGCGATGTGGACGCCGCCAACCTGGCCCTGATGGCCGGCGGTCGTTCGCGCACCAAGGATGATTATTTGGGCGCCTACACCGCAAGCATCGACCCCCAGAAATGCGTGGAGTGCGGGAAATGCGAGGACGTTTGCCATTTCGAGGCCATTGCGGACCTTGCGGTGAACCCGATCCATTGCGAGGGATGCGGGGCCTGCCGTATTGTCTGCCCTGCGGGAGCAGTGAGCATGTCCCTGCGCAGATCGGGGGAGATTTTTGTCCTGGACACCGATCGGGGACCCATGGCCTACGCCGAGCTGTTCCCAGGGGAGGCCAACAGCGGGAAGCTGGTGACCATGGTTCGAAGGCTGGCCGACGATCTGGCGGAATCCGATGGCTTGGACACCGTTCTGATCGACGGGCCGCCCGGAACTGGCTGCCCGGCCATAGCCAGCATCACCGGCACAGACCTGATACTGGCCGTCACCGAACCTAGCCGCTCAGGAGAGCATGACCTTTTGAGACTCATCGAGCTGGCACGCCATTTCTCCATACCTGTATGCGTGGTCATCAACAAATGGGACCTGCACCCGGGAATGACCAGGGAGATCGAAGATAGCTGCCGCAGGCAGGGTGTGATGGTGGTCGGCAGGGTCCCTTACGACCCATGCGTGATGCAGGCGATCAAGGCCATGAGGCCTCTGCCCTCCATGTACCCGGGATCGCCGGCGGCCCTGGAACTGCGCAGGGTCTGGAAGGAAATCTCTTCCCGGGCCCGGGAACGCCGGGGAAGCGGGCTCGCACTTAAACTGGAATGAAAAGGATCAAAGGCCGTTTCCGGCCCTGAAATCGGTCAATACCTGTCCGACATTCCCGGAGCGTCCGGTGAATACCTTCAGCTGAACCTCCTCCAGGAGCGCTGAGGCATGTGGGCCGATGCGGCCGGTTATGACCGCCTCCACACCCAAATCGAGCAAGGCCTGCATGGCCTTGGTACCCGCCCCGCTGGATGCGTCTGCGGCCTTATTGGCCACGGAAAGGATCTCCCCATCATCGGTGTCCATGATGATGAAATAGGGGCACCTTCCGAGACGATCGTCCATAAGGTCGTCCGTACTGGGACCTGAGGAGGTGACTGCCACCTTCATGGGGAACCGCCCCCATCCTTGAGCTTTCCCTTCAGGAAGCTCAGTCGAGCCTCCAAGGCCTGTATCTCCGTTCTTAGCGCTGCTTCATCAGGCGGTTCCACCAGAGTCGCGCTGCGGTACCCATACCCACCTCTCCTGCTCCGACCATAGGGTCGGAACGCAAAGCCCTGGCACGGCCCCCTTCCACGGCCGTTGGGGCCGTTGCCCATCGGGCCTGTTCCATCAAAGTTCGGCATGACATCATCTCCCCGCCGGTTTAACGGCGTGTAATTTGTGCATTGGCACAATAATATAAATAATTTAGGAAATCCTAATTCGATTGTTCAGGAAGGTCGATCTCGGCGACCGTAAGGGCGCGGCCCTCCACCAGCATGGCGATGAGCTTTCGCCTCCCGCTGTCCACGCATCGCCAGACCGTGCCTCTCGAAACCTCCATGCTCTGCGCCGCCTCCTCCTGGCTCATGCCAAGGTGATCGACCAGTCTCAGCGCCTCTGCTTCGTCGGGGAGCAGGATTATCGGCTGCGCGGAAGTGGTGACGGAAGGATAGAAACTGCAATAACCGGAAGGACCGTGCAGAACCCTGGGCTTCATTGGGCGGCCTGGCCCTCCTCGGCCGCAGTGGCAGTGATTTCTGGGCATATGAACATAATTGGCCGAACGGATAATAAATATCGCCTCAGCCATCCCACCATTGATGCAGATGGACGAGGCCAAGCGGAAGTACCAGGAGATGGTAGGATCGATCCGATCGATGGGCAAGGTGGCGGTCGCCTTCTCGGGAGGCGCCGACAGCACGCTGCTGCTCAAAGCCGCCCTGGACTCCGGGGCTGACGTCACCGCGTTCATGGCCATCGGGGAGACCTTCTTCCCGGAGGAGCAGAGCCGGGCTGTCCATCTGGCCGAAAGTATGGGTGTGGACCTGATCACCATCAAGGTCGATCTGATAAATGACGGCCAGTTCGTACGAAATTGGGAGGACCGTTGCTATGTCTGCAAGAGCCTCATATTCAACAGGATAAAGAAGGAGGCCAGGGAGCTGGAGATCCCTCACATTCTAGAGGGGAGCCACATAGATGACCTGAAGGAGGTCCGACCTGGAAGGGCGGCGCTGATGGAGCTCAACATCCGTTCGCCGCTGGTGGAAGCCCGGCTTACCAAGGAAGAGGTCCGGGCTCTGCTGAAGGAAATGGGACTTCCGAACTGGGACCTGGCTAGCAATACATGCCTGGCCACGAGGGTGCCGCACGATGTGCGGATCACCTCGACCATTCTGAAGCGGGTGGAACGCGCCGAGGCCGCCCTGGCGCCTTTCAAGTTCAAGAACCTGAGGGTGCGCGACCACGAGCACTGGGCTAGGGTCGAGGTGGCCCCGGAAGAGATATCGAGACTATTCCAGGAGCGGGAGAAGGTGGTCCAATCCCTGAAAAAGCTGGGCTATGGGAAGGTTGCCCTGGACCTGGAAGGGTACGGCGCTCGTTGAAGGCCAAATCAATAATAAGGTGTGCGTACCTAGTTTCCAGCATGAGGATCTCGGTGACCCTCCTTCAATACGACCATGGCATCGTGCGTCAGGTCCTGGACGTGGTGAGCGAGCTTGTTCGCAGCCATCGGGCGGAGAGGCATCCCGCCGAGTTCAGGGAGGCGATTTCATTCCTCGAGCAGTTCCTGGACAGGTTCCATCATGCCAAGGAGGAGAAGTTCCTCTTCCCGGTCGCGGCCGCGGAATGCCCCAAGGTGGCGGAGACTCTGGTCAGATTGAAGAAGGAGCATGCACAGGCCCGGCGGATGATGAGGAGCGCCCTGAAGGCCCTGGACGATGGAAACATGCCGGATGCGGAGAAGGAGGCCCGCAGGCTGGTGGACCATATGACGGTGCATATCAGCGAGGAGGAGAACCAGGTATTCCCGGCAATTGAGAACTCCCTTCAGCTGGAGACCGACGCCAAGGTCCATATGCAGTATGAGAGATTCATGGAGAAGGAGTTCGGGAAAAGCTATTACCAGGTGGCGGAGGCATTCGCCAACGATATCCAGGAGCGTCTCCTTGGACCGGGGTTCTTCAAAGGCATCGTATGAGAAGTGGCGCCAAGGAGGAGATTTGAACTCCCGAGACGTGAAGTCAGTAGCTGTCCCTTCGGCCTGTGGCCGATTCGAGGCTACCGCCTTTCCGGACTAGGCTACCTTGGCTTGCATGGGCATTTCCCTGCTCATATTTCAAACTTGACGATTTGCGTGGAACGGCCGGCACCGGGTCCGGTGAAACAAAAAGCATTAATTGACAGTAGCGATTGGGCGTACCGATGAAAGATATCGTTTTCACGGTGGAGGTGGAACGAAAGGCCAAGGAGATGTGCCTTCCGGAAGGGTCCACGGTGGAGACGATGCTTGATACCCTTGGCTTGTATCCCGATGCGTATATTGTGGTCCGCGGAAGGACGCCGGTGCCTGTCGATTCAACCCTGCTCGACGGGGACCAGCTACGCATTGTCAAGGTCGCGTCGGGCGGCTGATGGCAACAGCACCAGAATTCTCATGCTGGGTCCGCCAAGGCATAAAGTATATAAAGGTCATGAAATTTTAAGGTAGTGTCAATCAAAGCCTGGAAATAGAGCCGGGCTTTCCTATATCACATGATCACTATCACCCTTTCATCACGCGGCCAGCTAAGGCCGGGTAACGGATGGAAAACCCGTTCAGGTTCGTCAAGACCCAGGTCTTGATGGGCATAGTGGACCTTGGTGTGCGAAAGCCATTCTCCTTTTCCAGCTTGACAGAGGTGATATGATGAACATTGACCCAAGCACCACCAAGTATCTGGTCAAGGCCAAGCTGAACGCTGACGGCATTGTGGAGAAACCGGATGTGGTGGGAGCGATCTTCGGGCAGACCGAGGGGCTGTTGGGCGACGAACTGGATCTACGTGACCTGCAGAAGAGCGGCAGGATCGGCAGGATCGAGGTGGACGTCCACTCCCGGCAGGGCAAGTCCGAAGGACAGATACTGATACCATCTAGCTTAGATCAAGTGGAGACCGTTATCCTGGCGTCCGCGCTGGAAACCATCGACCGGGTGGGTCCGTGCAAGGCCAAGATAAGCGTGGAGTCCATCGAGGACGTGCGCGTCGTTAAGCGTGAGAAGATCATCGAGAGGGCCAGGGAGCTTTTGACCGAGCTCATAAAGCAGTCCAAGACCTCCGGGATCGACCTCACCGAGAGCGTCCGCCAGTCCGTACAGGTGGAGGAGATAACCTACTACGGCAAGGACCGCCTGCCGGCAGGACCGAACGTCAACGACTCGGACGCCATCATCGTGGTGGAGGGCCGCTCCGACGTGCTGAACCTGCTGAAATCGGGCATCAAGAACGCCATCGCCGTGGAGGGAACCAACGTTCCGAAGACCATCATGGACCTCAGCAAGGAGAGGGTCATAACCGCCTTCGTCGACGGCGACAGGGGCGGAGAACTGATCCTGCGTGAGCTGTTCCAGGTGGCCGAGGTTGACTTCGTCGCCCGCGCACCACGCGCCCACGAGGTGGAGGAGCTCACCCAGAAGCAGATCATGAAATGCCTGAGGAACAAGATCCCTGGCGACCAGTTCATAGAGATGTTCAACCTGGACGTGGGAGAGGGCAACGGCAAGGACAAGGAGAAGAGGCTGGAGCCCAGCGCCAACAAGGTCGAGAAGCTGGAACGCTTTGAAAAGGCCGAGAAGGCGGACCGCGAGAAGGACAGGGACGAGGAGCCTTCCAAGGCCGAGCGCGAGCCGCGCCGGGAGCGCGAGGAGCCCAGGCAGGACAGGGAACCGAGGCCGGAACCCCGCCAGGAGAGGCAGGAACGCCGGGAGCGCGAACCCCGCCAGGAGAGGCAGGAACGCCGGGAGCGCGAGGAGCCCAGGCAGGACAGGGAACCGAAGGAGCAGCGCCAGGAGCGCGAGCCTCGGGCCGAGAGGCAGGAGCGGCCCCCTGTGGAGGAGAAGGACCTTGAGGAGCGGAAGCCCGTTTCCCGCAAGCAGCTCTCCGGCGCACAGGAGAAGTTCAAGGGAATGATAAATGAGCTGTCCTCGACCTCCAAGGCCCGCATCATCGATTCGATGGGCGGGATCATGAAGGAAGTGGCGGTGAAGGAGCTGGTCAACACCTTGAAAGAGGAGAAGGACCCGGTGTCCGCGGTCGTCTTCGACGGCATCATAACCCAGAGGATACTGGACCTGGCCTCCGACCTGAAGATCGGTACCATAGTCGGCACCAAGATGGGTAACATCACCAAGCAGCCGGCCGGAACCGACGTCTGGTCCAAGGACGACCTGAACTGAACATGAGCGGCGCGGACAGGGTGGACTGGCGGAGCTTGGAGAGCACCGCCCAGGTTTCCATTCCCTTCGATCCCCTTCTCCGGGTGATCGGGCAGGAGGAGGCCGTCACCCTGGCCCGCATAGCCGCCAAGCAGCGCCGGCACCTGTTGCTGGTCGGACCTCCCGGGACCGGGAAGTCCATGATCGCGCAGGCGCTCGCATTGCACCTTTCGCGCCCCACCCAGGAGATCAGGGTGGTGCACAACCCGGAGAACCCGGAACGGCCCCTTGTCGAAGTGAAGAACGAAGACGAGGTGCGTTCCGAATCAAAGACCAAGGAGTTCGCTGAAGGCGAACTCATAGATCCCAAGAACGCCCCGGTGAACGTGGCTGAACGGCTTGGTTACCGCTGCCGCACCTGCGGCTCCTATTCGTCGCCGAAGGAACGCATCTGCCCCAAGTGCCAGAAGGGCAAGGGAACGGATGCCGTGGCCAACAATCCATTCGGGGACCTCATGAGCGGCCTTTTTGAGCAGATGAACGCTGCCGGGCTGACAGGGACCGCCGGCAAGGAACGCGTGACCACTACCCGCACCCGGTTCGGGAAGGAGGAGGTGGTGGTCTTCGAACGCTGCGGAGAGATGATCCGGCTACTGGACCAGGATGCTCTGGAAAAGCGCCGGGACTGGGAGAAGCAATCCCCCCGCAAGGTCATCGTCCGTCTGGACCGAAATCCGTTCGTGCTCGCCACCGGCTCATCGGAGACCGAACTATTGGGCGACGTGCGCCACGACCCTTACGGCGGGCACGCCCAGCTGGGAACGCAGCCCTACGACCGGGTGGTTCCTGGAGCGATACACGAGGCGCATGAGGGCGTCCTGTTCATAGATGAACTGCCCCACCTCGGCCATCTCCAGAGGTTCATACTGACCGCCATGCAGGAGAGGCGGTTCCCCATATCCGGACGGAACCCGCAGAGCGCGGGGGCGTCCGTAAAGGTGGATAATGTTCCTTGTAACTTCATTTTCGTCGGGGCCTGCAACATCCAGGACCTGGAGCAGGTGCTATCCCCGCTGCGCTCGCGGGTCTGCGGAAACGGGTATGAGGTACTGGTTAACACCGCCATGCCCGATACGGAGGAGAATCGCGATCGGCTGGTGCAGTTCATCGCCCAGGAGATCGTCTCTGACGGGCGCATACCGCACGCCGACACTTCGGCGATCGAGGCCATAATCAAGGAGGCGAGGGCCCGGGCGGCCAAGGTCGACGGGATCAACAACGCCCTGACGCTGCGCCTGAGGGAGCTTGGCGGCCTGATACGGGCCGCGGGCGACCTGGCCATGGTGGATGGCGCCCCCTTCATCACCGCAGCTCACATCGCTAAAGCGGTGGAGAGAAGCAGGAGCGCCGAGGAGCAGATCAAAGACCGCTATGGTTCTTACACCAAAGGGCTCGGAACTGACATTTCCTCCGCCCAGAAGGAGAAGTCACCTTATTACTTCTGGAATGAGACCAAGGACTCCATGTTCCATTAGAGATAGCGTAGCAGAAGGATCCCGTCCTCTCCGTCCGAGTAATACCTCGATACGCGGCGAACGGTAAAGAAACCGAGCCGCTGATAGAACCTTTGCGCCCCTAGGTTGCCGGCCCTGACCTCCAGGGACACCTGCCTTATCCCCTTCTTGCCGCATTCCCGGAAGAACTCCTGGGTGAGCAGCGTCCCGAGGCCCGCGCCACGGTAATTGCGGTCAACGGCCAGCATGAGCACCCTCGCCTGCTGGACCCCGCTCATCACCCCGAAGACGAAGGCCACCACCCTCCCCATGTCCTCGATCACCAGGAGGCCGTCCGGCCAGAAGGGCACTAGCTGAGTGAAGATGGTGGGGTCATACCTCTCGCGTAGCGAATCCGAGGCGACCTGCCAAACGTCGGCCAGGTCCCGGTTCTGGAAATGGCGCAGCTGCAACGCCGCCGAATCCCGTTCGCCTAACTAAAGCCTTCTGCTCCTGCGAAGCAGGACGATGACCAGGGCGACGGGGAGAGGTATGTAGATCAGATAGGGAACGATGGGGGCCGGACCCGCCTTCACCACTACGGTCACATTGTCCATCGCCACATTGCCCAGGGAGTCCTCCGCCCTCAATTGGATGGTATGTTCGCCCTTCTTCAGGGTGATCACGTGCGCCGGTCCCCGCAGGTCCGCAACCCCGTCCCGGTCCAGGTCCCATGTGATGCTGGCCACCCCGGAAGGATCGTTGCATCCAGTGGCATCCAGCATGATCGGCTCGCCTTCCCTCGCCTCCAGGTAATGCCACGCCAAAGATATGATCGGGGGATCGGCATCGCCCTTCCAGTCCTCAGAGAACCATCGGGCGAACGTTTCCGACAGCGGGCCGGACCGGAGGATGACGGCCATCTCCCGGTTGCGCTCCATCGAACCGTCGACCCAGTTCGCGCTTCCCACCATGACGGCATCGTCCACGATAACCCCCTTGTTGTGCAGCCTGCCGAACGATGAACGATCGTCGGTCAAACGGCATTCGAGGTCCCAGCGGTTCTCCGTGGCCATACGGCCAAGCCTTTTCACTACCTCCTTGTTGCCTTCCTCCGTGCCCAGGCCGGAGTCGAGCTGGATGCGCACAGCCACCCCCCGATCGGCCGCCGAGCAGAGAGCGGAGATCACCTCGGAGCCTTCCAGCCATTCCTCGTCAATGCGCATCTGCTGCACCACGATGCGCCTCTGGGCTCCGGACAGCATTTCGACCAGTCCGCCCCGGACCTGGTCAGGCGATGTAAGCAGGGCGGCGGTCGCGGAATACAGCACTGGTGGTGCGGTAATACCTTCCAGCAGGACCCCCGGACCTCCATCAGCCCTGGCCAGGCTGGTGTTCAAGGGAAATATGTCAACCCCCTTGGCCGCAAGGTCCTTCTCGAACACCTCGCCAGCGTACGAGCATATCTGCTGACTGGCAACGATGACCGACCACCCGCGGTTGCTTCCGAAGCTGGAATCGGCCATGTTCTCCGAGGAGACAAAGAGCCGTTCCCGGTCGAATATGACGTACTTGGCGTGCAGATAGTCGTATCGTCTGAACGACTCGCCGGAGCGCATGGTCCAGACCTCCGCACCTGAATCCTGCAGGTGATAGGCTATGGCCGCTCCGTTCTCGGAGACCCCGCCGACCGGCCGCCCTTCCAGCAGTATCGTGACGTCGACACCGCGGGCCGCTGCTCCGGCCAGGTGCCTGGCCAGAGTCCAGTTCTCCATCAGGTAGCAGGCTAACTCGATGCTGCTCCGCGACAGATCGACCTGCCTGATCAGCTCCGGGAACGCATCGACGGGGTTGAGGAGGGGGACTACCTCTGCCGGAATGGGGGGCGTCGAGATTGAGAAGGTCCCGGGAACAGTCATCTGCCAATTTCCAGGACCGGTCCCTGGACCGCTTCTGATCAGCGCGCTTCCCTTCTTCAGCACGGCCGGCGGCCCGCTCCAGGGGAACGGAGGCTCCACATTGCCGTAGCAGACCACGTCTCGCAAGGTCCCGTCCCTGTCGAACAGGAAGACCTGGTCACCGGCGTCGGCCAGTTTCAGCACTCCTTTCAACACTGCCCGGGGGTCATCAGAACCTATGAACGCCTCTTCAGGGTATAGCTCGGGGAAGAACGACCCGGGAGCGACCCAGGTGAGAACGCCTCCCTTCGGAATGATCAGGGATGCGTTGAATATGACGCTGCCCTCCCCGTCGCTCAGGCGCCAACCGCGGATGTCCGCCGGGGGGCCGTCATTGGCCAAAGATATGAATTCGCCAGGAAAGGAGGCGCAGACCCTGGAGACCAGAGGCCCTTCGTGGTCATCGGGTTCCGAAGCGCCTATAGAAGTCGAAAGGACTGTCAGAAGCAATAACAGGACCATTGCCAAGGAGGATAAGGCACGCACCTCGGAGATGTGAACCTGAAAGAACAAGCGGTTTGCTGATGCAATCAACCTTCAGAGCGCCGAGACCAGGTCCTGCAGGGCGGCCTTGGCGTCCTTGGCCTTGACCACGCCGGAGGCGAGAAGCACTCCTGAAGCGCCCAGGTTCAGAGCGGCACGTACGTCCTTCCCGTTCTTCACTCCGGCGCCGCAGAGCACCCTGACATTGGGATCGACCGCCCGCACCATCTCCACGGTCCGCGAGACGATCGACGGATCGGCGGTGGTGACGGATATATCCCCGCCGATAAGCTCCGGCGGTTCAACGGCGATGAAATCAGGGGAGAACCTTGCCATCTCGGCAGACGTTTCAGCGGTGTCCGTGCAGACCACACTGATGAGCCCAAGCATACGGCAGGCTTCCACCGCTGCAGCGACATCCTGCGCGGGCATGCGGTGCTCGGCATGGTTTATTAGCGTCCCCTTGGCGCCGGCGGCCTTGACGCTCTGGGGCGATACGTAGCCGGTGATGGAACCTGGTTTCTTGTTGTCCGTGTGCTGCGAGAAAACGGGGATGGTGACCGCGGAGGCCACCTTGGAAAGCTCGACCATCGGAGGACAGACGACTATGTTGGCCTTCCTGACCAACGCCACGGACTCGCAATCCTTGGCCAGTCGAACTGCCCCAGGTCCCTCCACCTCGGAGTAGACCTTGAAGTTGACGATCACGACCGGGGTGCGGAGCTCAGTCAATCTTCTCCATCCTGTCCTTCAGCTTGCCGAGGACGGCCGGGCGGGTGGTGTATTCCATCTCCTCCGGACCCAGTATCGAGGGCATGAACGGCCCGTGCTGGCGCATGTAGATGCTGGCCCGGACGGCCTTGCGCCTGGCCTCATCCCAGACGCTTCCGGAGAAGTAATCCACCGGTATCTTCTTGCCCAGCGGCGCATCGGGGTCCTCGCAACCCTGGAAGCGGCCGTTGCTTATCTGGAATCCCAGAGCGCATATCCGCGGCGGGCCGTCGAAGTAGGTGGGATCGGAATCCTCCACGGAGCAGGGATACCATGCACCATAGTGGGAACCGCGCATCCATCCGGCGACCAGTGCCGGGAACATGAACGGCTGGAGCACCTCGCCCACGGCAGGCAGGCCGCTCTGGCAGCGCACCACGGCCACTGGGTCGTCCTTACCGACGTACTTGCCCGCGCAGATGTTCAGCTTCTCCGTGCTGACCACGCAGGCGGTGCCCAGGTTCTTGTCCTTGCTCATGATCCTCTTGATGGCGAAGCGGGAGGTGTCCCCTATCAAGCTGAGAATGTCATAGGTCTCCTCGGGAGCGGACATCACGATCTTCTTGGAGTCCATGACGTCCACGATCTCGAAGCGGAATCCCTCATGCGCACGGGGGTCGATGACCAGGCCGGTGGTGGTGAAGGGGTCCATGAATATGCGGGAAAGAGGCATTGAGTAGGCGGAGGGTTCGGTCTTGTCGGCCATGAAGAACACCATGGGCTCGGCGCCCCTCTCGGTGAACTCCACCTCAGCCGCTCCGGGCCCCATGCCACGGATATTACCGCTGAACGCGTCCGACAGGATGTCCTGCCCGGCGGCGTACATCTTCATCTCCTTGGCCAGCTTGGCCGCGCTCTGGAAGGCTGTCCAGGCCAGGGAGTGCACGTCCTTGTTGTTCTCGCCCTTGTAGTGGGTCATGAACAGGTTGATATCGTCGCCCACCCTGGTGACATAGAAATCGTTGATGACTCCGGATTTGACCCCTTCGACAAGCACCTCTTCGCACTTGCGCATCATCTTCGGGTGCGGCTTGGAGTGACCGGCGACCGAACCAACATCAGCCTTAATGACAGAGACAGTGACCTTCTGAGACATTAGTATCCCATACCTTGGGTTCTCAGAATTACTGCTGCCATATATAATGTTTGATGAACCGATATCGCTGAACGTCGACCTTTGAGCAGCCCAGGTATAGATGCCAGAGCGGCCTACTTGACGGTAATGGCGGAAGCGGGGCAGGAGGCTTCGGCATTCTTGACGCAGTTGATCAGGCTGTCCGGGGCCTCACCGTTCGACCTGTCCCCCTTCTGGTACAGCGGTTTCACATTGGAGTTGCCGTCGTCCCCCTCCATGAAGAAGTCGGGGCATTCGTCATTGTAGCAGATGCCGCAGCCGGTGCATTCGTTCTGGTCTATGGTGACTTTAACGGGCATGAAGGTAATCACCCCGCCCATAGGGCTTTAAATTTTCGATTCGCCGCGCATACGGGACGAACGGACATCTGGACCGCCAATGCTTATAAGCAGAATGGGAGATATCGAGGCGTTCCGTTCAGAGGAGATAGCATGCTCTACGATTCCCGTTCCATAACCGCCAATGAGTACGAGAAGGAAGTGACCGTGGAGGGTTGGGCCCAGGAGGTCCGCAACCTCGGAGGCATCTCGTTCCTGATACTCCGTGACCGCTACGGTGTGGTTCAGATCACCGCCCCTAAAAAGAAGATCGCCCCGGAGGTCATGCAGACCATTACCTCATTGGCCAGGGAATCTGTGGTCCGGGTAACCGGCACCGTGAAGCAGAGCGCCCAGGTGAAGGCGGGATATGAGATCATACCCGCATCGGTGACAGTCACCGGCGCGGCTCAGACCCCCCTCCCCATGGGAGTGGTGGACAAGGTGGACGTGGAGGCGGAAACGCGGTTCAACCACCGGTACATGGACCTGAGGAAGCCCGAGGTGAGGGCGGTCTTCGAGATCAAATCGCTGACCATGAGAATCATCGATGAATATCTGGCGGACAACGGCTTCGTGGAGGTCTTCACCCCCAAGCTGGTGGCCTCTGGCGCCGAGGGAGGCTCCACCCTGTTCAAGGTGGACTACTTCGGAAAGCAGGCTTACCTGGCTCAGTCGCCGCAGCTCTACAAGCAGATGCTGATGTCCACCGGACTCGACCGGGTGTTCGAGATCGGCCCGGCCTTCCGCGCCGAACCGTCCGATACCGCCCGCCATGTCTCGGAGTTCATATCGTTCGATGGAGAGATGGCCCACATAGACTCGCAGCTGGACGTAATGGCCATGATTGAGGGCTGCACGCAGTTCGTCATTACCGAAGTGAAGGAACGCGGCGGCTGGGCGTTGCAGGCATTGGGCTGCGAGGTGGCGGTCCCCAAGGCACCCTATCCCGTGGTATCCTACGAAAAGGCCGTGGGCATGGTCCAGGGGGCGGGATTCAAGATCGAGCTGGGCGAGGACCTGGGCACGGAGGGAGAGAAGCTCCTCGGCGAGCTCATGACCCAGGACGGGCATGAGATGTACTGGATAGCTGAATATCCGGAAGTTGCGAAGCCATTCTACATCATGGAGAAGGAGGGCACCCCATACTCATACTCCTTCGATCTGGACTACAAGGGGCAGGAGATATCCTCGGGAGGGCAGCGCGAGCACCGCTACGACCGCCTTGTGCAGAGGATGGAGAAGATGCAGCTCGATCCCAGGTCCTTCGAGTTCTATCTGAACGCGTTCGCGTACGGAATGCCGGCCCATGGCGGCTGGGGTCTGGGCGTGGAACGCCTGGTCCAGAAGATGCTCGGTCTGAGCAACATCCGGGAGACCATACTGTTCCCCAGGGACCGTAACCGGCTCGTACCCTGAGATGGCGTTCAGCAGGTAAAATTATATTACCTTGAGTATTCATATCCCTACTGGGATGCACTTGAACTATCAAATAGCGGACGCTGAGGAGCACGAGGCGGGGCCGGTGGACTTCATGACCTATGAGGAGTGCGATCCGGACGTCATCGAGTTCTTCGTCGCCGGCGAACCGGTGCCGCAGGGGAGCACCAAGGCGTTCTACATCAAGAAGTTGGAGCGGGTCGTCACCACCCACACCAACGCCAATACGGAAGCCTGGCGCAACCGCATCGCCACAGAAGCGCAGCATGTGAACGAGCTGCGGCCTCAGAGCTATTTTTCTGACGATAGGCGCCTCGGTTACGAGGTGACCATGGAGTTCGTTTTCACAAGGCCGAAGAGCACGCCGAAGCGCTGGAAGCAGAACACCAAGCGGCCCGACCTGGACAAGCTGGTGCGCGCGGTGCTGGACGGCATTACCAATGTCCTGATCCCGGACGACTCCCAGGTGGTGCGGATCACCGCCGGGAAATGCTACGGGGAATGCGACCGGTCACCCGGCCTGCACATATCGGTCCGCCGCCTAGATTGAGTCCTGGACCGGGATCTCTGCACTCATAGGGTTCATCATTTCTGTGAAGATCAGCTGACCCTCTTCTCTTCATCGATCCGATAAGTGGTCCAATGACGCTTGCGGTTACTCACTGACACGAATTAAACGTTTGCTCCGCAGGTCTTTGTCTGAAATCGGACATCATCCCATCGGCCCTGCGGATTGCCGAACAACATGGTTATCTGCTGTTCCGCGATAATCAGCAATTCCCTGAAAGAGGTGTAACATGGAGCAGATGGCTTTGGAAGAGGCGAAGAACAGCTATGTGGGAGTTCCGTACTCCCTGCGTGTGGCCCACGAGATAACATCCGAGGGATACGGGTTCTGCGTATCCTGCGAGACCGGGACCATCACCGACGTGTTCTCCCCCTCCGCGGAGGAGTGAGCGCGGTGTCCCTTCCGTCGGCGTTCTTCATCAGACGGCGGTAACCTTATTTTGCAGCGAAGCCAATAGTATTTTCATGAACCGCGCCATCGTGGCCATCAACACCGACATAGGCGCCGAGGGAGGTGTGATGGAGGCCCTTTGCCAGATGCCTTCCGTGATGGAATGCAACATGGTCTACGGGGTGTATGACATCCTGGTCAAGGTGCAGGCCCCGTCGGAGGATGAGATGAGCGCCGCCGTCATCGCCATCCGGGATCTGCCGGGGGTTCGCTCCACCTTGACCCTGGTGGTGTGCAAGGAGCATAAAAAGTAAGGATTAGGTTCGTGTTTACCGGAACAGAGGCATCCTTTTGGATAAGTTCGCTCAGGACCTGGAATCGCTGATGAACAGGCTGGTCGCCGGCTGCGACCAGCAATGCGAGGAATCGCTTCGCAAACTGGAGCAGCGCCTTCTCGATCTCAAGGAGAAGAACCTGCTCAAGATCAACCACTCGGTGCTGGAGATGATCGTGGCGAAGTACCTTGTGCGGGACGGTTACGAGGTCGATCTGGAACATATGATCGATGCCGGACTGAGCTGTGATGTGTATGCCAAGAAGGGCGATGGGGTCATGATAGTGGAGGTGGAGACCGGCTACGTGCCGCCGGCGCACGCCCTGGACCCCATGGACTACATTCGCGCCAGGATCGCCTCCAAGATCGCCAGGTACAGCAATCACTGTCACAAGTTCTCGCTCGCGGCCCCTCCGCACTACGTGATGCCGGTGATGCCCTTCTTCACCAGACCGCCGAGGGACCGGGACGAGAAGGAGGCCTGGCTGGTCAAGCATTATTGCGACCTGTACTACAAGAGCCCGCCGGTGAGCATGGACGAGATAATGAACTCCCGCATCCATAGCGTGTCCATAATTGAGGTGGAGAGCGGGACGCTGCGAGACATGGCCCCTGACGACTACATCAACCTGACCGTCGACTGGTACCTCTGAGGCGATGAAGTGGATTCCGCCCTCTTCTTCCTGGGATCGGTGGCCGTTATTTCCCTTTCCGGCGTGCTGATGCCCGGCCCCGTCTTCGCCATGACCATAGCCTGCGGTTTCCAGGACCGCTGGTCAGGGTGGAAGATCGCTCTCGGACATGCTGTCGTGGAGGTACCTACCATCGCGGCCATATTCCTGGGGCTGAGCGTATTCTTCAAGGACGATGTGGTGCTGGGGGCGATAGGTCTGCTGGGCGGGGTCATCCTGCTGTACATGGGGTATGACGTCTTCCGGACGAGGAAGGAGGTGCTGGCCAGCTGCAGCACCAAAACCAAAGACCCCTTCTGGGCCGGCGTCACCACCACCGCTTTCAACCCTGGGTGGCTGCTTTGGTGGGCAACGGTGGGAGCCGCCCTTACCGCCACGGCCGTGACGTTCGGATGGTGGATGCTGCCTTTCTTCGTGGCGGTGCATGTGGCCTGCGACTTCCTCTGGGAGGGCTTCGTGGGAATGACCATATTCGAGACCAAGGGTAAATGGAGCACCAACTGGCATCAGCGGGTGATAGCCGGTTCCGGGGTTCTGATGATCATGTTCGCCCTCCTGTTCATATACAACGCCTTGGGCAATCTGCTCTGACCCCATCCTTTTTTACCTCGCCGGCATTACTGACACGCAACGATGTCCAGGGCCTACAAGGACTACAAGATCTACTGCTGCTTCACCCTGAACAGGTTGGTGGCCGAGCTGGGGATCAATCTGTACCAGCCGGAGCTGGAATCGAAATTGGACCGCATCCTGAACGACAGCGTGCCAGGCATATCCAAGGAAGAGGTCAAGCAGGAGATCCGCTCCAACCACTACATGACCAACAAGGTGATCGAGAAGCTGACCGAGGATGGCCTGGTCACCGTCGATAAGAGGGACGGCAGGTACGAGGTCCGCATCACCAAGCGGGGGGTGCTGTACATCCGCAGGTACAACGAATTCTTCCTGAACATCTATTCCGAGCAGATCAGGGACCACTACCGCTACCGGGGACTGCCCCACTGGGCCCGCGATACGGGAGATCAGGCGTCGGCCACATAGGGCATGAACTCGTAGCTGCCGTCCTCGTTCTCGATGATCAGCTGCAGCGACGACGTGTAGGTGCGGAAACTGTGCGCGTATGTCACCGATGAACGGTTCAACCTCTCGTATGCCTCATCCTGAAGATCGTCATCGGCGACCCTCTTCCAGAGCATGATCGCCCGGGAGGCGGGTTGCCTGGTCTGCCGGCAGACGTCCTCCACCGAATTGACCATGCTGAGCATCTCCTCCTCGCCAGGCGCCCCCTGGACCTGCCTGATGAACAACTGATATCCGGGATTACCCAAGCCCAGCAGCCGCCAGAGCAGCCCGGGCCGCACCCGGGAATAATGGTCGAACTCATGGCTGATGCCGCTCCGCCCCTTTACGATGGATGGAGACCGGGGGGCTTCCCCCATCGTTTGAGCAAATACATTGTTCCGGGAGGCTAGGTGAGACAGCAGGCGCTGCATCGGGTCTCTGCCGGCGGGAGCGAGCGTCCCGGGCTCCTCCTGCCTTATGCTTAGTATGACCGAATGGCGCAGAGTGTAGTAGTCCAGAAAGTCGTTCAGGCGGCGAAGGTTGAGCAGGGTCCACAGGCCCAGCACGAACAGGACCACCAGTACGACGGTCAGGACCGGATGGTATACGATGTTCTGGAGGATCAGAATGAGGTCCAGGGCCAGCCAGGCCCCGACGAATACCCCGGCGTAGAGGACCAGACGGCGCATCCGGGGTGCCTCCCGGTTGACATCGTCGGCCAGGTCGAAGATCGCTGAAATCGGATTGTCCACCGCCCTCGGGTCCGTCGGTCGCATCGAACCCCGTTCATGCTCTCAGATATTTAAAACCGTAGGAAACATCGGTTCGATGACAGTGGCGGTGCAATTTCGCCGGGCGGCTCCTGCATCTTGAATTGAAGTAGCGTCAATCCCCGCGCCCGATCTCCATCATTCTCTCCAGCGGCCTCCTGGCCGCCTCGATGATCTCAGGGGACAGGGTTATCTCCGGGGACAATGTCTCCAAGGCCTTGATGAGCGATGTGACGGTGGTGCGCTTCATGTTCGGGCATATGGCCGTCGGAACGGGAATGAAGGTCTTGCCGGGGGCTTCCTTGCCCAGACGATAGGTCATGTCCACCTCCGTTCCCACTATGAACTCCTTAGCCTCCGAACTTTTGGCATACTTGATCATTCCCTCGGTGGAGGAAACGTGGTCCGCCATGTCGATGACCTCGGGCGTGCACTCGGGATGCACCATCAGCTTGGCCTCGGGGTGCTCCCTCCTGAGCTTGTTCAGATCCTCCACTGATATGTCGTGATGAGTAGGGCAGAAACCCGGCCAGAGGAGTATCTCCTTTTCTGGGTGGAACCTCTGCACGTAGGCGCCAAGGTTCCGGTCGGGAATGAAGATTATTCGCTTCTGCGGCATCCTTCCCACGACCTTGACGGCATTGGCAGAGGTGCAGCAGACGTCCGATAGCGCCTTGACGGCGGCGGAGGTGTTGACATAGGCCACAATGGCCGCCTCCGGATATTTCTCCTTGACCGGGGCCAGTTCCAGGTCCGTGCACATGGCGGACATTGGGCATCTGGCATCCGATTCCGGGAGTATGACCTTCTTGTCCGGAGAAAGGACCTTGGCGCTCTCGGCCATGAAATCTACACCGCAGAAAATGATCACCTCGGCATCGGTGGTGGCTGCCTTTTGGGAAAGGCCGAGGGAATCGCCCACGTAATCGGCGACGTCCTGCACCTCCGGTGCCTGGTAATTATGGGCCAGGATGACCGCCTTGCGCTGCGCCTTAAGCTCCTGGATACGCTCCGCGGCGTTCATTTCGGCAACTCATGCCGAAATCCGTATAAATATTTACTTGACCAGTAAAAAGAAAAAAAGGAGAAGGCTGGGAGAGCAGCCTATATGTTTCACTTCAGTATGGCGTCCAGCTTCTTGCCCACTGCGTCCCAGTTGACCTGGTTCCAGAATGCCTCGATATACTTCGGCCTCAGGTTCTTGTAGTCGATGTAATACGCATGCTCCCAGACGTCCAGGGACATCAGTACGCGGAAGCCGGGTATGACGTTCACGTTGTGCTTCTCCACCTGCATGATTATCGGCTTCTTCAAAGCCATACAATATACCAGAACGGCCCATCCGGACCCCTCCGCGCTGGCCGCGGCGGCGCTGAACTCCTTCTTGAAGCGGTCGATGGAACCGAACTCCTTCTCCAGCTCGGCCTTCAGCCTTCCGGACGGCTCTCCGCCCTTTCCGACCGGGCACAGGGTCTCCCAGTACACCGAATGCAGGTAATGGCCTCCAATCTGGAACGACAGGTCCTTCAGCATGCCCTTCATGTCCAGATCCGCGTTGTCCGCCCGGGCCTTGTCCATCTTGTCCAGTATTGCGTTGGCCGCGTTCACGTAGGCGGCATGGTGCTTGGTGTGGTGGACGGTCAACTGCTCCTCGCTCAGGAAGGGGGCGAGGTCCTTGTATCCGTAAGCGAGCTTCGGCAGCTCGTATCTCTTTGCTTGCTCCATGATGATACCTGACCAGACTATCGTAGCTTGAAGTGGATAATGGTTTTGGTCGCCCTGACCAAAGGGATGGCCATCATTCCATACGCATCAGTTGCGGGAGTACCAGTTCCATACGGCCTTGGCGTCCTCCGAGTCCAGGTCCTTCAGGGAATGGCTCTTCCCGGCCGGGGAGGATAGGAAGGAGGAACGGACGGTGCGCAACCTGGCCATGCGCTGGAACGGATTTGCGGTCAAGGAGAGGGACTGGATGTGAGACCGCTTGATCATCACCTGCACCAGACTGACATTGCGGAAGCGGAGGGTGAGCTGGTCATCCTCCAAAGAGAGGGAACCGTTATGATATCTGGAGAGGCCGAGGAGCAGTGCCGGCAGCAGCAAGATCAGCGATAACCAGGAATATGGCATTTCCAAGATGTGGAAAGCGATAATGATGGCTCCGGAGAGGACCGCCGTTGGGACCATGGAACGGAACAGATAGCGGCGCAGGGCCCGCTTGGGCAGAACGACCGCGGCGGCAGGCAGATGGTATTCGGGGAGCAGGTCGTTCAGGAAACCCTCCACCTCCTTCTTCCGGATGAGAGGGTGCAGCAGAGAGACCCTTTCCTGCTCCTTCGATCCGCCGCCAGCGACCTCCACCAGTATGGTGCATAGGCCGAATGGTTGCCGCAGTAAGCCCTGATAGACCATCACCGCCTGCAACCGATGCAGCTTCACGATCACATGGTTCTTCTTCAGCACCCCCCAGCTGATCTCCAGGCGGTCCTCGAAGCGCCGGACCGAGAAGTTGGCGAACTGTATGACGAAGACTATGGCAGACAATGCCCAGGTCAGGACGAACAGGCCCAGGGCGATACCTACGCCCACCATTATAGGGACGGTAGAAAGGCTATCCACCGCCTGGTCCAGATAGCTCTGGGGGATGTACTCGTACACCTGGGCGTATACCAGCGCCACCACCGAGAACAGGACCATGAACCTTCCCGAGGTCAGAGCGGCCAGCCATATGTCGCGGCCTTGCAGGAAGCGTGATGCCTTCGGCACTTCCACCGGCTCGCTCTCGGAACGCGCCTCATTGGCGTACAGATGCTCTTTGATGCTCTCCGCCTCTTTGTTTGATACGGCGCGCAGGTTGACCTCGGCGTCCACGCTTACCCCGGCGGTCTTGATCTGCAGGGTGACCAGTCCGAACGCCTGCTGGAACACGTTGGCGTTGGTATTCATCGATTGGATGCGGTCCCTTTTGATGGTCCTCTCCCTTTTGAACAGGACCCCTTGGCGGATGTGGACCATGCCTTCCTCGTAGCGATAGAGGAAGAAATACCAGCGGAAGACGTTGTAAAGGGCGGAGAGGCCGAACATGGCCACAAGGGCGACGATGGCGTTGCCGACGAACCCTCCGAAGATATCGTCCGGCAAGGATATGGCTATGATGAGCGCAAAGCTCAGGTTGGATATCAGCCCCCGCCCGGTGTCTAGAAGGATGAGCAGGGGATGCTGTCGGCGAAGATCAGACATCTTCCTCACTGACCCGGGCCAGGGTGGCTATCTCTCCCCGCAGCTCCTCCGCCCTCTGTTTGGGAAGGGCGGGAATGGCGAACCTGGTGGCGGCCGTGGATATGGACAGTGTGGTGAGGCCGAAGTACCGCATGAGCGGGCCATGCTCCGTGTCCACGTACTGAATGCGGACCATGGGTATGAGATGTCGCTTTATGACGAATATCCCGTGCTGGATCTCCATCTCGTTCTCTCGGACCTCATAGCGCCAGAAGCGCATCCTGAGCCAAGGGCTGAAGTGAACCCCCCAAGGGATGTAGGCTACCGCGAGCGCGATGGCCGACCAGCCCACCCAGTCCGAATATCCGTACACCACGGTGATCAGGAGATAGAAGCCGATGGCCATGGCAAGGAGTACGGCGGATCCTATGGCCCCGCCGATCATCCATACCTTCCGGGCGCGAGGATCGATGCTCTCCTTCGGCTCATTGTCCATCCTTAGCCTTTCCCTGAGCTCCTCGAACATTATTGGTCCCCGGAGGTCGAAATGCGGTTCGGCGTATATCCCTTTGCATATCCGATGAAGGACCAGCCCGGGCCAGGACAGGGATTATCTATCACGTGTCGCTTATCACCAACGAACGAAATGACAAGCAAGCGCGAAGAGCTCGCTGCCAACTACTTCAACTGCAGCGAAAGGGAGAGGGCAGTGTTCGAAGCGGGGATAAAACTGGGAACGATCTATCACCAGTTCGTGGGAACGCCGGTGGCCGCGGCCAACGTGGAGATATTGGAGAGGGCGATAGAGGACGGGGTGCGCGTTCAACCGTTCGTCAAGGATGTCATGGTGCGCATCTCCCGCGAGGCGCTGCGCCGCAAGAAGGACGAGTTCGATTACCAGACGCTCACTGGCAACCTGCTCAACGTCGAGCTGACCATTGCCGTCGGAGGAACGACCGTGGTGGCGGCCATGGACTTCAAGGAGGACCTACGATATCCGCTCATGTACGTGCGTTCGGTCGAGAGCCGATAAATACCCCCATTTTTATTTGAGGGTTACCAAGGCCAACCCAGCATCCCGTCCTTCGGGAAAGGATATTAAGCTAAGATTGCCATATAGGTCTTCTACTGCATCGAGCCCGTTCGATGCGCGGACACCGGGGAATCGGATGAACAACATCAAGATCGGCATAACAGGGCTTCCTAGCGCAGGCAAGACCAACACCCTCATCCAGGTCATCAAGATGCTCGAGGAGGAAGGGCATACTGTCGGCGGGATGATAACCGAGCCGATCCTGGATGACAAGAAGCGCAACGGGCTCTACGTCATGGACTGGATGACCAAGAAGCGTGGCGTGCTCGCCGCCACGGACATTCACAGCAAGTTCACGGTCGGGAAGATGGGGGTCGACCTGGATGTTCTGCAGGAGATTGGCGTCCAGGCTCTCGTCAATGCCTGCGAGAAGGCAGATATCATCGTCATCGACGAGGTTGGAAAGATAGAGGTGGAGAGCGACAAGTTCCGGGATGCGGTCAAGGAGGCGCTCAAAACCGAGAAGCCGATGCTGCTGACCTTGCACAAGAAATCCCGAAATCCTTTGTTGCAGGACATAAGAAGGCGGGACGACGTCCGGATCCTGGAGGTCACCCCGATAAACAGAAACCTTTTGCCCTATAAGATAATGAAGCTGATGAAGGGCGAACTTTTGTGAATTTGGACGGAACTGTCATCAAAGAGGGGAGCACGAAGCTGCTCGTTCCCTCGGTAATATCTGAGAAGGGTCCGGGGAAGATCGAGGGGAGGGTGTTCTTCAACCGGCAGATGGCCTTCAACCGGGATGTGTCGGTGGCCCTTTTTACTTCAGTGATCAGGCCCAGGAAATGTCTGGACGCCATGGCCGCCACCGGCGCCAGGGGGATACGGATCTGCAACGAAGCGCCGGGCGACTACCGTTTCATCATCAACGACAAGGACTCGTTGGCCTGCGATCATATCCAGCATAACATAGGGTTGAACTCCCTGGAGAACGCCGAGGTGAGCAACGCCGACCTGCGCTGCCTTCTTGCCGAGGAGATATTCGACTATATCGATCTGGACCCGTTCGGGACGCCGATCCCTTTCGTGCCATCGGCCCTGCAGGGCATGGCCCGGAAAGGCATTCTTGCCGTCACGGCCACGGATACCGCGTCCCTGTCCGGCACCCACCCCGGCAAATGCCGCCGGCGGTACATGGCTAACAGTCAGAGGAATCCGTTCCTGCATGAGAGCGGGCTGCGCATCATGATCGGCACCATCGTCAGAATGGCCGCCCAGGCCGACAAGGGCGTGACGCCGCTGCTTTGCTATTATGCTGACCACTATTTCCGCCTGTTCCTGAAGGCGAAGGACGGAGCCGGTGCCGCGGACGCCTCCCTGGAACAGCTGGGCATGATGTCCTTCGATCGAACGACGGGGGAGCGCAGGGTCGGAGAGGGGAAGATGGGGCCAATGTGGCTCGGTCCGCTCATGGACCGGGAGGCGATATCCAACGCCGTCGTACCGGAAGGCCTGGAATGCCAGGAGCGGGTTCGGCAGCACTTTGATATCTGGAAAGAGGAGCTTGACGTTCCGTACTATTATGAGACGAACGAGCTCGCTGCCATGCTGAAACTTTCCCCACCGGGACGAGACGAGCTGCTGGATGCCATGCGTTCCATCGGCAAGGTCTCCCGCACCAACTTCTCGCCGACCGGCTTCCGTACCGATCGGCCGTTGGAGGAAGTGCTGGAGGCGTTCCGCTCTGCCTGCCGATGAACAAGGCTTTATCTACGTTGGCTCATTTTGCGAGGCGGTGAGAGATTGCCGAGCATAGCGGTCATAGGTGCCCAGTGGGGAGATGAGGGCAAGGGCAAGATCACTGATTACGAGGCTGGACGCGCCGATCTGGTGGTCCGTTACCAGGGCGGCTCCAACGCCGGCCATACCATCAAGGTGGGCGAGGAGGTCTTCGCTCTGCACATACTTCCGTCCGGAATCGTCCGCAAGGGCGTGGTCAACGTCATCGGCAACGGTGTCATCGTCGACCTGATCTCCCTGGACCGGGAGATCGCTGAGCTGGAATCGCGCGGCAAGACCGTGGAGGGGCTCAAGATTTCCGACCGCGCCAATGTGATCCTGAATTGGCATCGGCTGCTGGATGGCGCCGAGGAACGCCTGCGCGGGAACAAAACGGTGGGCACTACCGGAAAGGGGATCGGACCATGCTACTCGGACAAGATCGCCCGCAGCGGCATCCGCATGGGCGACCTTCTGGACCCTGAACTTTTAGAGGAGCGCCTGGACACTGTCATGCCCATGAAGCTCAAGGTCATGGAGATACTCGGCGTTCGTCTGGCTCAGAACAAGGAAGAGCTGTTCAAAGAACTGCTGGCCTACGGCCGGAAGTATGAGAAGTTCATCACCGATACCTCCGTGCTGGTGAACGATGCCCTGGACCAAGGGAAGAATGTGCTTTTCGAAGGAGCGCAGGGAACCATGCTGGACATCGATCACGGCACATATCCTTTCGTCACCTCCTCGAACTGCGTCGCCGGAGCGATATGCACCGGCTCCGGCGTCGGCCCCAAGCGTGTCGATGAGATAATGGGCGTGCTGAAAGCGTATACGACGCGGGTGGGAGCCGGTCCGTTCCCCACCGAGTTGAAGGACGACACCGGCGAGATGCTCATGAACGTCGGCGGGGAGTTCGGCACCACCACCGGCCGCGCCAGGCGCTGCGGCTGGCTTGACCTTCTGGTGGTGGAGCATGCCGCTCGTCTGAATGGGCTCACTCAGTTCGCCGTGACGAAGCTGGACGTCATGAACGGCCTGAAGACTGTGAAGGTGTGCGTCGCTTACGATATCGACGGCAAGAAGGTGCACCACTTCCCCGGTAACTTCAAGATGCTGGAGAGGGCGAAGCCGGTCTACGAGGAACTCGATGGCTGGATGGGCTGGAAGCCTGAGGAGACCATGGAGATCGTCCGCGGAGGTTTCGACTCCCTTCCGAAGGAGATGCGGCAATACATCGGCTACATCGAGAAACGCTCCAAGGTGCCAGCCAAGATCATCAGCATCGGCAAGGGCCGGGAAGAGACCATAAGGCGCTAGACCGTTCGTACGAAATCATCGATCCAGGTATTCGATCAGCCCAAGGGCATTGCCGTCCGGGTCCCGGATGATGGCAAAGTAGGCGAAATCCAGCATGGCCCTCTTCTCCAGAATTACCTTTCCCCCATTCTGGTGGACCTTTTTCACCGCTTCTTCGATGGACCTCACCTCCACCTCCAGAAATGTTGTGAACAAACCGTGGGTTCCCCTAATGAACAATCCCCCGTTGATGGCGCCCTTTTCAATAGGCTCGCCATCATCATCGGTATGCGCGGTCCTTACGCTGTGAAAGTTGCCCCCGCTTCCCCCCACGGGTTCGATAGCCCAGCCGAAGACCTCCCGGTAGAACCCGCTTGCCTCGGCCATGTTCTCGACCGGGATGTTGAAGGACCTGACCTTATCCACCTTCTCACCTGACGGCAATATTCGCTGATGGCCTATTCGATCTTTATTAGGACCGCTGGGGACGGCATCATATCCACTTCAGAACCACAGGCTCCTCCCTTGGGGTCGGCCCGGTGTCCTTGGCCGGATGGCCGAATATGAGCTGCGCCTGCAATGTGTGATCATCTGGAACGCCGAGCTCCTTGCGCACCTCTGCATCGTTGCCCAAGGGAGAGGCGAAGCCCACCCATAAGCTCCCCAGGCCCATGGAGTGCGCGGCCAGCATCATGTTCCCTGCGCAAAGCGAGCAGTCCTGCTCCGGAGACAGCGCACAGGGGGCGCTGAACACCAGAACCAGGCAGGGAGCGCCGTGGAATATGTCGTTATCCGGATCGTCCATCATCCGCTTGAGATTCCTGAGGTTCTCAATGCTGGGGGGGTTCCCTTGGATCTGCTTACCCAGATACTGCCCGAACAGCCTCTTTGACATATTATTGTAGCGCTTCATGACCTCTTTGTTGGTGATGACCACGAACCGCCATGGCTGCATGTTGCAGCCGTTGGCCGCCCTGACCCCGCACCCGAGCAGCTGATCAATCTCATCCTTGCTCAGCGATTCATCCGTAAAGCTACGGACGGACCGCCTGGATCCAATGGCCGCTATGACGTCGTTCATAAGTTAGACCGGTCAAGTATGAACGGGATGGTATAAATGCAATAACGCGCCGACGGCCGGAAAAATGGAAAAGGGATAGAAGGGGTTTGGCAGGATTCCTGCTCACTTCAGTATGCCCATGCGCAGCGCGCCAGCGGCAAGCAGGGCGAAACCGCCAGTGAACACCTCTGGTCCGTACACACCGTACTTCCAGGTGTCCGCGAAGGTGGCGACCAGGCCCCAGATTATGAACACCAGCGCCAGAACGAGCACCAGGACGTCCTTGATCTCCCCGAGCTGCTTGAGGATGGTCGGCATGAGCACGTCCATGAACAGAAGCAGGGCACCGACAAGAGAGATGATGCCCAGGACGACTATGCCGGCCGGGACGCCATCAGATATCAGGGCGAAGTTTCCGAAGGCCCCTGCGAACAGGAACATCCCGGAGACGATCATCAGAATCTCGGTGAGGTCCACTCTCTTGACCGTCGGCACCCGCTTCGGGGGCATCGGCGGCTGCTGATAGTATCCACCCTGCGGCGGTGCGTAGTAACCGCCCTGCGGGGGCTGCTGGTACTGCGGCTGCTGCTGGCCTCCGTACTGCTGAGGAGGCTGCTGGTACTGCTGATCCTGATAACCCTGCGGCTGTTGGTACTGCTGCGGGGGCTGCTGATACATCTGCTGTCCGAGGGGCGAGTTGCACCTCGGGCAGTTGGCGGCGTTGTCCGCGATGTAGTCCAATCCACAATTGTTGCATCTCAAAGGAGAATCACCTGTCTTCAGTGAACGCTTTGATGATTATAAATTATTGTTGCGTAAAAATTGACCCAGATTGACAGAATAACCCTTTTCCGTTGCTCTTTCAAATTTGATGTGTTTACCGATATTATTATGCCTTTTAAAACATAAGGGCGACCGTTCCTTGGGGGGAATCGGGGGGGAATTCAAATGCAACGCACGTATGAGAGGATTCTAGTTTCGATCATCTGCTCGTTTTTCTTGATCGCCGCGCCCGCTATCGCTCTAGGCGCTCAATCAGTTATTGCTGACGAGTCGACGGTTCCTGACCGGGCACTTATACCTAGCGGCGCCATCCGAGTGAACGATGATGCTGAGCTGGCTGCCGTGGCCGATTCTGGTTCGGGAACCTCGGGAGATCCTTATGTTATCGAAGACCTGCGGATCAATGCCACAGGTGAATTCACTGGAATCTTCATAGGGAACACCACCGCCCATCTGGTCATAAGGAACTGTAACATCAGCGGACCGGCCGGTGATTTTTGGGATGAATTCAAACGCGGGGACGCGATAATGCTCTACCAGACCAGCAATGTGGTGGTGGAGGATTGCGTCGGATATGGCTGCACCTATGGGATCGATATCTTCTCCTCGCACAACATAGGCATTAGGAACTGTGACTTCTACTCATTGCAGTATGTGGGAATCATCGTGTCCAGCTCTCATGAGGTGGTTATAGAGAACAATACAATGCTGAGCATGAGCACGGGCATCGCCTGTCAGATCGATTCCTATGAGGTTGAGATAAGGAACAACAACGCAAGCGGATGCATCAACGGACTGGTGGCCTATCAATCAACCAATATCGAAGTCCATGACAATGACTTCAGCGGTAACTCGGACAACGGCATAGTGATGGGTTCGGGCACCCAATACTGCTGGATCACCAACAACACCTGCAATTACAACGATGATAGCGGCATAGACCTCGGGAGCGTCACCGACGTCGTCGTTGACGGTAACGACGTCATCGGGAACGGCTACTACGGCATATTCCTGGGAACCAATGACCACATAACCGTCCAGAACAATAGGGTCATGGGAACTGAGACCAGGTACGGCCTGGTTCTGGGCAACTCCGACCATTGCCTCATCTACGATAATTTCATCGCCGAGACCAATGAGGTCGGTATCCACCTGTTCTCATCGGAGAACAATACCATAGAGAACAACACCATCAGCGATATCTTCCGCAGCATTTACTTGACCTCTGGAGGCAGCGGGAACAATCATAACCTGTTCGCGAACAACACACTTAGGAACGGATCGGCCGGAATGTACTTCTACGAGACCAACGCGCGCTTCAACACGATCTTGAACAACCTGTTCAGCGGCTTCACCAATCCTGGTTTGAACGTCGATGGAGGCGTTTTTTATCAGACCCAGATCATCTACAACACCTTCAGCGACATCTCCTGGACCGCAATTTCCCTGGATTCTAGCGCTACTGGGAACAGAATATATGGAAACGCGTTCATCGAATGCGGTTACATTTTCCCTTCCATCTGCACCGATTCCGGATCGAACATGTGGAACTCCACCGACACCGGGAACTACTGGCACGGACACACCACCCCGGATGCCGACGAGGATGGGATCGTGGACGTGAGCTATGCCATCGGAGGCGGGAGCAATGAGGACCATTACCCGTTGATCAGCCCGCTAATGATTGCATCCCCCCAGGAGAACGAAGAGATAGCGTCGGAGAACGCTACAGTCTCTGGAACGCTGATCAACAATCACGAGGCGGCTTCCTTCCAATGGGAGAACGACGCGACGGGGGACGCCGGGAACATCACGGCAGGGCTGGAATGGATCGGGGAGGTTCCGCTCGCCCCAGGGGAGAACCTGATCACGGTGACCTTGATGGACAGCGGAGGGCGTGTGTTCAGCGAAAGCGTGACGGTTATTTGCACCGCTTTGTTCATCAGTTGCGACCCGGCAAACGGGTCCTTGACCTATACCGCCGAGACGTCCATCGACGTCATCGTTGACGCGGTGAGCTACCCAGGGCTACTGGACATCGATGTGGTGCTGGTCTCGGCCCATTGGGATTTGGGATACCGGCTAGGAGCCGACCCTATGGGGGCCATGACATACCACGGAGTGTTCACCATGGACCTCTACGATGGTCTGAACCGGATCATCGTCTTCGTCAATGACACCGCCGGGCACATGAGAACATGTTCCCTGGAGGTGTTCATGGACGTCTATCCCCCGGCGATCGAATTCACCGACCTGCCAGAAGGGTCCTATCTGAACGATGATCCGGTGGAGATCTCCTGGACCTTTGTCCAGGAGCCTCCTACGATACCGGACTCTCCGATAGCTGAATGCTATTACAGCATGGACGGGGCGGATTGGACCAGGACATATAATGCGTCGGCCGTCTTCCCGGGGCTCTCTGACGGAGGGCATTACTTCCGCATAAAGGGCGTGGACATGGCAGGGAACGCGGGAGTGAAGGGAGTGAACTTCACTCTGGACACCAATGCCCCGGAGTTGGAGATAACCTCCCCGGCCGAGGGAACGGTGTTCGGTTGGAACGATGTTACGGTGGACTATGTGGCATACGATGCCCTGACCGGCCTGGATCATCTCCAGTATCGTCTGGATGGTGGAGATTGGACCGATTTTGGTGGTCTCAACATCACGTTCGCCGACTTGGCTGACGGCGTTCATACCGTTGAAATGCGAACGGCGGACATGGCAGGGAATACGAACTCCACCTCGGTATCCTTCACCGTGGACACCACCGCTCCGGTGGTCATCATAACCGCACCGGCCGAGGACTCGTATGTCAAGAACGGAGCGGTGAGCTGGAGCGTAGACGACCTGTCCGGCGCGGACCTGACCGAGGTAAGCACCGACGGCGTGAGCTGGACTGCGGTCAGCGGGACCAGCCACACGTTCGTGCTGGCAGACGGCACACACACCGTTCACGTCAGGGTAACGGACCAGGTGGGGCTGGTGGGGACGGACGATGTAACCTTCACCATCGATACCACGGCACCGACCCTGTCGATCACCTCCCCGGCCGATGGCTCTTACAACAACACCGGTTCCATGATGGTCAGATGGACCGCCTCGGACGCCAACGGCATCTCGAAGACGGAGGTGAGCAAGGACGGGAACCTGTGGACCACCGTTTCCGGCTCCAGCGCCACCGTCTCTGGACTTTCCGACGGACCGTGGACGATCTACGTCCGGGTGACCGACCCCGCCGGTAACACCGTTACCGAGAATGTTCAGGTGACGGTGAGCATCAGCGGCCCGGTCGTCGAGCTGTTACCAGACGATACCGTATGCACCAGGGATACCTTGGTGCAAATCACCGCGAACCTTTCGGATGCGGTGCCCTTGACCGGCGCCATGCTGCAAGTGTTCGTCGGAGGAGAGATGGTCAGCGAGGTCGACCTGAGCGACCAGGTGTTGGGGGACGTCACAGCCTCACTCTCCCATGCGGTGGAGCTGACGGAAGGAGTGAACGTTATCAGGCTGACGGTCAACGACTCCGCAGGAAATTCGGTCACTGTGGAGGTCACGGTGGTCATGGATACCGTCGCGCCTACCCTGGTCATCGACTTCCCGGCCGAAGGGGCGCTGCTGAACTACACTGCCGGAATAGCCATGTGGACCGCCTCGGACAACGAGAACGGTTCTGGGCTGAACAACACCTGGGCGAAGACTGATAACGACGCCTGGATGGAGATAGGGTCGGCTGAAGGATGGATATTCGCTGTGACCGGGGACGGGGAGCACACCCTGTACGTACGCATTGATGACCAGGCAGGGAACGTGGTGGAGAGGAACGTGACGTTCCTCGTTGACACCGCTGCGCCAACGGCCGAGGTCTCGCCCATCGGGGACGACCTGGAACTGGATTCATTGGTGGTCATCGAGTTCTCCGAGCAGATGAACGTCACATCCGTGAGCATTATCGTTGAGGGGATCACCGGGAACGTGACCTGGGAGGGCAACATGCTGACCTTCACGCCTTCCGCCCTGGAATACGCCCACGAGTATCGCCTCACCCTCTCCGGCAAGGACCTGGCCGGTAACTACATGGAGATGAACTGGACGTTCACCACCCTAGCCGCGACCGGCTCCATCAGCGGCACCCTGGTCGATGAGGGCGGGAACCCCCTGGCCAATATAACCGTCCGGGTGGGGGACGTGACCGGGGTGACCGATGAACTGGGTCGCTTCATCCTGAACGGCCTGACGGCCGCCAGCTACGTGATCACCATCGATGCCGAGGGCTTCGAGATGTTCACCGGCACCATCACCGTCATCTCCGGCCAGACCCTGGAGCTGGGAGAGATGACCCTGGTGTCGGAAGGTGAGGACGAGGGGAGCGACATAGATAGCGGAATTCTGCTCATCGTCGCGGTCGTCGCCTTCATCGCCGTGGCGGGTGTCGCGACCATGGTGTTCCTGAAGCGGAGGCCATGAGGCCCTCGCCCAGGAGATCAAACCTTTTTCTTTTCACTTTTTATGGTCCAGGACGGCCCTCTTGAACAGCTTGTCATCACCTATGGGCATGGTGGCGTCGATGGCGACCTTGGACGTGGTCCCCTCGGTGCTGGGGTCGAGCGAGGATCCGGCGGCGTTGTTCACTACGAGAAGGCCACGGGAGGCCTGGAAGCGCGTGGCTACCGCCCATTCCACCGCCCTGTCGTCGAAAACGTCCACATCCTTGTCGACGATGATGACCTGCTTCATGGACGGATGACCGGTGAAGGCGGCCATGGCCGCGTTCATGGCGTCCCCCTCCTTGTTCTTGGTTATCGAAACAACACCGTGAAGCCAGCAGCAGCTTCCCTCCGTGAGACGCACTGCGTGCACTCGGGGAACTGCCTGCCTCACGGTTCGGAAGATCACCGGTTCGCGCGGCAATCCCATGAGAAGGTAATGTTCGATCCCGCCCGAAAGGACCAGCTGGAACACCGCGTCCTTGCGGCGATAGATTCGGTCGACGGTGAAAACGGGTTGCTTGCGCACAGTGTCGTAGGTGCCGGTGATATCAACGAACGGACCTTCGTCGGCAGTTTCCGAGGTGAGCCTCCCTTCAAGCACGTAGTCCGCATCCGCCGGAACGGGAATGCCGTACTTGGTACGGCGGACCTTCAGCCCTTCCTTCAGACCAATGTAACGGAGAGCGCTGGCCATCTCCAGCTCGTTGAACTCGTAATCAGCGGACGTCGCCCCTGCCAGAAGTACGGAAGGACATGTGCCCACGACGAACGCGACCTTGAGGTCCTCTCCCTTTTCCATGGCCAGCTTGTGCATGGTGAACAGGTGCCTTGGGACCAGTCGAATGGCGAATCTGTTCTTGTCCATCACCATCAGTCGGTGGAAGGACACATTGATCTTGCCATCGTATTCAGCGATCGCCACTCCCGCCGTGACATACTGACCGCCGTCCTGCGGATAGTACTTGGGAATTGGTAATTTTCGGAGATCGAACCTCTCCTCCACGATCTCCTCGAACTTTGCCTTCCTTACTTCCTCTACCGGCCTCGGACAGGCGAGCGCCTGCATGAGTGCCTGAGTCAGACCGTCCCTCGGCAATCCCAGCGCCTCAGTTATGCGCTCCCTCTCGCTCCAAAGGTTCCCGGCGGCCTTCATGCCGTTGAGATCGTTGAACAGAACTGGCGATCGCTGATCGGCCATCAGGACGCGCGTCGGCTCGATCTCGATCGGCACCTTGCTCTCGACGACCCTGACGCCCTTCATGTGGTCCAGGTGGCTTTGGACGGCCATGAGCGATAATTACCGTCCCAGCATATAACCGATTTCCTCGGGCGGCTACGAAAGTTAAAAAGGCGGAGGGGGATATCGCCGAACGATGTCCGAGGACCTGGAAGCGACCATCCGGAAGTACGCCCTGCAGAACGCCGTGCTGTATTCTGGCAAGGCCAATCCCAAGGCGGTGCAGGGAAAGGTGCTGGCCGAATCGCCGGAGCTGCGCTCGCGGGTGAAGGAGGTCCTGCCGCTCATCGCCTCCATCGTGGAAGAGGTCAACTCGCTCGCCCCGGAGGTCCAGCACAAGCAGCTGGAAGACATCGACTCCTCTATGTTGAAGAGGGAGAAGGCCGAGCGTCGTGTTGGGCTACCGGAGCTTCCGAACATGGAGCGCGGAAAGGTCGTCATGCGCTTCGCCCCCGGCCCGTCCGGTCCGCTACATCTCGGTCACACCCGCGTGGCCATCCTCAACGATGATTACTGCCGAAACTACGACGGCAGGTTCATCAACCGCATGGAGGACACCAACCCTGACAAGATCGACCCGAACGCCTATGACATGATCCCGGAGGACCTGGAATGGCTGGGCGTGAAGGTTCATGAGACGGTCGTCCAATCGGACCGCTTCGAGCTTTACTACGATATCGCCAAGCAGCTCATCAACATGGGCAAGGCCTATGTCTGCACCTGCCCGGCCGAGGACTGGCGGGCGTTGAAGGAGAAGGGTCAGCCCTGCCCGCACCATGACGAGGATGTCCCGACCACCATGGAGAAGTTCGAGAAGATGCTGGCCGGGGATTATGAGGAGGAGACGGCGATATTCGTGGTCAAGACCGACCTGAACCATCCCAATCCGGCCATCAGGGACTTCGTCGGCCTGCGCATAGTCAAGTCCACGCCGCATCCTCTGAAGGGCGACAGGTACTGCCTGTACCCCATGATGAACTTCAGCGTGGCCATCGACGACCATTTCCTAGGTTTGACGCACGTCCTCAGGGGAAAGGACCACCTCAATAACACTCAGCGCCAGGCGTACCTGTTCAAGTACTTCGGCTGGAAGGTGCCGCACTATACCCATTACGGACTGGTATCTGTCCCGGACGCCATACTCAAGACGTCCACCGTGGGCAAGGGAATCAAGAGCGGGGAGTACGCCGGCTGGGACGATGTCCGGCTGGGCACCGTGCGGGCTTTGGCCAAGCGCGGATTCCGCCCCGAGGCCATCCGCAACTACTGGGTTGATTGCGGCATAAAGGAAACGGACGTGGAGTTCTCCTGGGACAACATCTACGCCTATAACAAGGCGATCGTGGACAAAACCGCCAATCGCTACTTCTTCGTCTGGGACCCCGTTCCGCTGCAGGTCTGCGGGGTGAACGATCTTCACGCCAGCGCGCCAAGGCATCCGGACCATCCCGAGCTGGGGAACAGGGAGTTCCAGTTGAGCTCACCGATCGTCGTCCATGTGGTGGAGAAGGACCTGAACGCGGCGATGGAGGCGGGCAAGGTGCGCCTGAAGGACCTGGGGAACGTGGAGTTCCGCTCCGGAAAGGCCCTGTACCAGGGCAATGACCTCTCGGTCCTCAAGGAAGGGTACCGCATCATCCACTGGGTGCCGGACAACTGCACGCCGGCCACGGTGATTATGCCGACTGGGGAGAAGAAGGACGGGTTCGTTGAGAACCTGCCCCGGGAGGAAGAGGGAAAGGTCGTCCAGTTCGAAAGGTTCGGCTTCGTGAAGGTGGAGAAGGTCTCCCCGAAACTGGTGGCCTACTTCACCCATTGAGGAAGGTGCTGTAAAGCAGGTTCAAGGCGAAAAAGGCCAGCACCAGGGCGCAGAACAGGCTGAGGAAACGGAAGAGCCGGGGTGTGATGTACCTTTTTCCATAGCCTATCAGGGCGGAATACAGGATGCCCCAGGCCATGGCTCCGGTAAGATATCCGAGATAGAACACCAAGAGGTCGGCGGTGCCCGGATCGGTCATGATGACCGCGATGCTCGAGCTGCCTATTCCGATCCAGAAGGGTATCTGGAAAGGGTTGGCGAACGACATCATCACCCCGGTTACCAGGTCCGTATGGCCTTTCGGCGCGTCGACCTCAGCGATCTCCTTCCGGCGGGCGTCCTGGAACCCCTGGTAGGCGAGGTATAGAAGGAATATCGAGCCGATGATGGCCAGGACGACCCTCGCCGCCATGTTGTCCCATACCGCAGCAAGCCCGGCGAGGGCTATCACGGCCCAGCACATGTCACCCACGATGCTTCCGGTCTCCACGCCGAAGGCCCGGCGGAATCCTCCGCTGACGCCGACGCGCAGGGCCTGCGTGTTCACCGCTCCGGGAGTGGCGCAGAATACCAGTGAGAGGGCCATCGCGGCCAGGAACAGGCGGTACATCCGCTCCGGGTATGGCTTCGGTCCCTTAACTATTTCCTAGAGCACCCCGAACAGGAAGTTGGCTAGTCCTCCGAGCGTGAACGCCAGGACGATCGATGACAGTGCCATCTTGAGCGTGTCCTTGAGACCGTACTCCCTCAGCATCACCGCGAAGGCGGACATGCATGGCATGAACGTCGCCATGACCAGGGCGAAGACGAACAACTGTTCAACTGTCATCACCGCTGCCAGGTTTGCGGTGCCGAACAGCACCACCAGCAGCTGGAAGGACATCTCCTTGCGCAGTATCCCGAATATCAGGGCCACTATTATTATCGCCGGCAGCCCAAGGAAGCCTTCGGTGAACGGCGCCAGGGGATCGACGAGCATGTTAAGCACCCCGTAGGCGTTCAGAAGCTCCAGGACTATGCTGCCGACCAGCAATATCGGGAAAGCTATGAAGAAAAATTCCTTGATGCGCAACCAGGTCTTCCTCAGTATGTTGTCTATGCGCGGGACGGCGAGGTCGGGAATCTCGATCATCAGGCTGGTCGGCTCGAACTTGATGGCCTTGTGGAGCAGCCGTCCCAGAACCAGCACCAGCCCGAGCAGTATGGCCATTATCGCCACTACGTACATGATGCCGCCGTAGTTGCCCACTGTCCCGATGATCACGGCCATCTGCGCCGAGCAGGGAACGGCCATTATTATGATCGTTCCGAGTATCAGCTTCTCCCTCCGGGACTCTATCACCCGCGTGGCAAGTATCGCCGGGACGTTGCAGCCCATACCGACCAGCATGGGTATTATCGCCTGGCCATGCAGCCCTATCTTGTGCATCACACCGTCCAGAAGCACCACCACCCTGGGCAGGTAGCCGGAATCCTCCAGGAGAGCCAGGATCAGGTAGAACACCAGGATGAAAGGTATCACTATGGCCAGGATAGCCTGGATACTGAGGTCCACGCCTGACGCCAGCGCCTGGCCGAGGTCGCCACCGATGAGGTCGGCCATATCGGCGAAGAAGGTTCCGGTGAGCTCGGCGTAAGCGGAGAGCAGCGTCTCCTCCAGAAAGGCCCCCACCTTAATTATGGTCAGGAGGACACCGGCGAGGATGGCCACCAGTATCGGGATCCCGGTACGAGGCCGCATGGTGAGGTCGGAGAGCCTCTGGCCACGCGTTCGCGGCTGAATGTTCGGCTTGGAGACCTCGGAGATTATTCGGCCCGCCTCTCCATACCTGTCGCGGTTGACGTGCACCTCCAGATCCTCGCCGTGCTCCTTGCGGAACTCCTCCCGCAGCTTCCTGACCTGGGCCGGAAGGCCCTTCGGGATCCCTTCGGTGAACTGCTCGTCCCCCTCCAGAAGCTTGATGGACGCCCCGCGGACAGGATATTTGAGCTCGGCCTCGGCTATCCCGAGCTTCATGACCTCCAGGTACGCTTCGATGTGCGAATCGTAGCTGACCTTGAAGTTGGAGCGCCGGGCGGCGCAGCTGTCGATGGCCTTGAGCAGTTCCTCCATACCCTCGCCGGTGACGGCCACCGTGGGAACGATGGGCACGTCCAGGATCCTTGACAAACCCTGAACATCCAGCTCGCCTCTTTTGCGCGCCGTGTCCATCATGTTCATGGCCACCAGGACCGGATACCCCAGCTCGATGAGCTGGAAGATTAGCACCAGAGATGGTTCCAACCGGGTGGCGTCGGCGACGACCAGAACGCAGTCCGGCCTGGCCGAATGAAGCATCTTCGCCGCCACCATCTGGTCCTCCGTGCCGTTGGTCAGCGAGTAGATGCCTGGAAGGTCGATGAAGGTGACCTTCTTTCCATTGACCAGCATCTCGGCCTTGAGATAATCGACCGTCGTTCCGGAATAGTTTGATGATACGGCGCCCACGCCGGTGAGACGGTTGAACACCACGCTCTTTCCGACATTGGGATTTCCGACGAGCAGTACTTCCATTACCTGCCACCATGCCTGCGGCGCTTATGGCAGCGCCTCTTGGTGTTGACATATACCAGGTCGGCATATTCCTTCGCCAATGCCACCCGGCAATCGCCGACCTGCACTAGCACGGGGCCGCCCATGGGCAACCGCTCCTCCACGGTCAGACACCTCTCGGGCACGAAGCCCATGGCTATTATGCGGCGGATCTTCTGGGGGTCCTCGCATGACAGATGGGATATGACTCCCTCATCGCCTTCGGACATGTCGCTGAGGACCAGCGAATCCTCATCCTTTCTGACGCAGAGCTGGTCCATGGCCGGAATCGGATCGCCGTCCGGACAAGTCTTAGGATGGTTCATCATCTCCGATATTCGCTTCTCGCTCTCATCGGAGAGCATGTGCTCCAGCCGGCACGCCTCATCGTGGCTTTTATCCTTGTCGATGCCCAGTACGTCCACCAGGAAACGCTCCAGCAACCGGTGCTTTCGCTTGATCTTCTCGCCGATGGCGTTCCCGGAACCGGTCAGCGTGACGCCTTTGTACTTCTCGTAGGTGATGTACCCCAGCGAATCCAACCGCTGCATCATCTCGGTGACGCTGGCCGGGGACACCTTCATCTTCTTGGCGATGTCGGTGGTTCTGGCGGGAGTTCCATCCTGCGTCAGTTCCCAGATGCACTCGAGGTATTCCTCGATGTTCTCGCTGACCATGATTTAGGATTACCTAATTAGTCATATATGAAACTTGTCCCGACCCTAAATTCGGCCAATGCGGCATTGAAAAATGGACACCTAAAAGATCATAGATCTTTGAACGGGACGATATCGCAACATCCGCATTCGTGACACATAGTATGATATGAGTTCGTGCTAAGACCGTGGGCCATGAGGATGAGCTTCGCTTCCTGGTTGAGCGTCAGAAGCCGCTCCGGGGTCACCGGTCGAAGCCTGCCCAAGGCATTCTCCAGCGATGGACGGTTGGTGGGGTTGATCTTCAACGCGCGGATGCTGGGCACGACGCCTATTCCTGCCAGGGCAGCCACCCCTTCCAGGACATTCCGGTCCGTCTCACCCAGGCCGATTATGATGTTCGATGTGACCTTTCCCCTGCCGAAGACCTGGACCGCATAGCGCAGGAACTCAAGCTGCCTCTCCAATTCAAGCTTGGGGCAGGCGATCTCGATTATCCGAGGATCGAACGATTCGATGTTGATCTTGATCTCCGTCGCCCCGGCCTCGTACAGGCGGTCAATGTCCTCGAAGGACTCGACATACGGCTCGACCCCGATCGGAATGTCTGGAAGCGTCTTGCGCACCTTTCGGACCACGTAGACCATGCGATCGATGGTCTCCTTGATCGAACCGACCACTGCAGAGGTGAGCGCCACGGCCTTCAGCTCGCCCTTGCGATGCGCCTCGAGGATGAGGTCCACGACCTGGTCCAAATCCAGATCCTTAACGACATCCTTGCTCAGCTTGCGCGAGGTGCAGAATATGCAGTCGAATATGCAAGCCTGTCCGAGGTTGAAGAAGGCCTGCTCGGGCGAGTGGTAGAGGACCGGCCTCAGCTCCAGATCCTCAATGAACGGCATTCCGTTGTGATGAAGCGAATAACCTTCCGGACCGCCGAGCAGCTCGAACTCGCCATCCTCGCGTGAGATGCTCTTCTTCACCCGAAGCCCGCCGAACGCCAGAACGATCGAGGCCGAGCCTGCGCCCGGGCCAGCGGTGGAACGGCTTAAACGGAAAGGAGGGCGGAAATCCTTCTGCACCTTGACGCAGCCGCCGCAGATGAGGATGGCCTTCTTATCCACTGGCCTCAGATCAGCTTCCATTTGGCGCCCTCGGAGGTGTCCTCGATCTTGATGCCCGCTTCCTGCAGCCTGTCCCGGATGATGTCGGACAGGTCGTACATCTTGCGCTTGCGGAGTTCTTTGCGGATGTCGATGAGCAGGACCATTACGTCGTCCAGCTTGTCATCGCCCTTGCGCTCCTCCGGGAGTATATCGAAAATGGAGTCCATTTCGTTGAACATGCCGATGATGCTGGATGCGCCCTGGGCGCTCAGCTCGCCGGTGTCCATGAGCCTGTTGGCCTCTCTGGCCAGATCGAACAGGAACGACAGCGCACCGCGGGAATTGAAGTCATCGTCCATGGCCTCCAGGAAGCCTTGCCTGGTCCGGCTGACCAATTCCTCCGCCCCATCATTCCCCCGCGGAGTATAGGAGCGCAGCGACTCGTACGTATTGTGCAGTCGCTTCAGAGACGTGAACGCCTCGTCCAGGGCCGCTTCTCCGTATACGAGAGGCCCGCGGTAGTGCGTATTCAGCAGGTAGAAGCGGACTACCTCCGGCGGATACCTAGCGAGAATGTCCTTCACTGAGAAGAAGTTCTTAAGGGACTTGGACATCTTGGCGTCCGCCACCTGCAGCATCCCGTTGTGCATCCAGTAGTTGGCCAGCGGTTTCCTGGTCACCGACTCGGACTGCAGTATCTCATTCTCGTGATGCGGGAAAATGAGGTCGTTCCCGCCTCCGTGGATATCGATTGTCTCCCCAAGAAGCTTGCGCACCATGGCCGAGCATTCGATATGCCAGCCGGGACGTCCTTTTCCCCAGGGCGAATCCCAGGATATCTCGCCTGGTTTCGCAGCCTTCCATAGGCAGAAGTCCATGGGGTTGCGCTTGATCTCGTCCACCTCGATGCGCGCCCCGGACATCATCTCCTCCAGCTTGTTCCCGGAGAGCTTTCCGTACTCGGTGGTCGTCGACACATCGAAGTAGACGCTGCCGTCCGGAGTGACATATCCAGACCCAGAACGGATGATGTCCTCCACCATGCCGATGATCTCGGGGATGGTCTCGCTCGCCTTGGGGTACGTGTTGGCGCGCTTCACACGCAGCGCGTCGGAATCCCGGAAGAAGGAATCGATGCATCTTCTTGATACGACCAGGGCGTCCACGCCTTCCTCATTGGCGCGTTTGATGATCTTGTCGTCCACGTCTGTGAAGTTGATGACCAGAGTGACATCATATCCACGAAACCGCAGATACCGGGAGACCATGTCGAAGACCACCATGAAGCGGGCGTGGCCCATGTGAACGTCGTCATACACCGTCACGCCGCAGACGTACATCTTTACCTTGTGGTCCTCGATCGGTCGGAACTCCTGTTTGGCCTTGGCCATGGTGTTGTAGATCTGCAGCGTCATTTGCTCTCCTCGTCGTTCTTGTGGTTCACGAGCTTTTCCAATCGCTCAAGACGATGGTCTAGCTCGGATATGTTGTTTGTCAGTTGCATTATTGCATCCCGCAGCGGGTCGGGCAGTTCGTCGTGGCGGAGGTCCACCTTGACGCAGGCGCCTTCCCTTCGCACCACCCTGCCGGGCACTCCGACCACCGTGGAATCGGGCGGGACATCCCTGATGACCACGGACCCGGCACCGATCTTGACGTTGTCCCCGATGGTTATGTTGCCCAATACCTTGGCGCCCGCCCCGATCGTGACATTGTTTCCGATGGTGGGGTGCCGCTTTCCTTGACTTGTGCTCACGCCTCCAAGCGTGACGCCCTGGAAGATGGAAACATTGTCCCCAATGATCGTTGTTTCCCCTATCACCACGCCGACGGCGTGATCGATGAAGAAACCTTTTCCTATCGTTGCTCCAGGGTGAATGTCAGCTCCCGTAAGAAAGCGGGCGAAGTAGTTGATCGCCCGGGCCGCGTTGAAGTGTTTTTTAAGGTACTGCCTGTGTGATATTCGTTGCAGGAGTATGGCGTGCAGGCCGGGGCTGAAGTAGAAGGCCTCGCGGAACGACTTGGCCGCCGGGTCCCTTTCCAGGACCGTTTGCACGTCATCCTTCCAGTTCATGGATTACTCTTGAAACGATGCAGCGCTCATATATCTTTCCGAGTCATCAATTTCCTGTTCGTTCGGATGCGGTCATTAATGGATCGACCATTGAACGTGTGATACAGGTTCTTTTGGACAATGGACCGAAGCAGGCAACAACCTTTTATCCCACGGGCTACCCTGCAGCAATGACGCACATGGAGACCATAGACACCATCAACTCCCGCAAGAGCATCCGCCGTTTCCTGGACACCCCGGTGGAGAAGGAGAAGATCCAAGCGCTGCTTGAAGCTGCCATTCGCGCGCCTTCGGCGATGAACAAACAGTGCTGGAGATTCGTCGCGGTCACCGATAAGGAAACGATAGCCCAATTGGCCAAATGTAACATGGTCTTCAACAGCTGGCTGAAGGATGCCCCGGCGGTCATCGTGGCTTTGGCCGACCCCAAGGAGAGCACGGACATGAACGACCTTCCGTACTACATGTGGGACGCCGCCCTGGCGATGCACACGCTGGTGCTTGCGGCAACGGATATTGGGCTGGGAACCTGTTACCTTGCCGCTTATAATGAGGCGAAGGTCAAGGACCTGCTGGGGATCCCTGACGAGCTGCGCGTCGTATGTATGACTCCCCTAGGATATCCTACGGAAAGGCGTTCGGTCGGCGAAAGACTGATGAAGGCGATGGCTGGCAGCTCAAAGAGGAAGCCCGTGGATGAGGTGGCCCACTGGGAAAAGTGGTGATCCACCGTAGGTTGCTCTGCGACGGTCCTGAACTATTTTATTTACTTATTTTATTAATATTAATCATTATATCATTCTGAGATTGGTATCGCCTTCATGAAGGAGATCAAGGGCTCGGTCATGATCAACGTGTCAGCGGAAAAGATCTGGGCGGTCCTCTCCGAGAGGGCTCTCTATCAGGAGTGGAACCCGTTCCTGACTCAACTGAGCGGGGAGCTGAAGGAGGGCAACTTCCTAGACGTGACGGTCGTTCTACCGGACCGCAAGGACACCAAGTTCAGATCCAAGGTCATGAAGGTCGAGCCCAACAAGGAGCTTCTTACCAAGGGTGCGATCAAGAAAGGGTTGTTGACATCCGAACACTCATTCCTCATCGAGGTGATTGAGGACAGTAAGTGTGTGTTCTCTCAGAGGATCGTATTCACCGGGCTCATGACCCTTTTTGTCGGGAAGACCATCAAGGCCGCCCAGGTCAACCTGAGCAGGATGAACGAGGAGATGAAGAAGCGCTGCGAGAAGAAGTGAGTGGAGCTGGGACCGTGATTTGAACACGGGTGTACGGATTACCGCCTTGGTGGACTGCAGTCCGCCACATGGCCGCTCTGTCATCCCAGCTTTGAAGGTTGATTCTGTAACCCGTATAATTAGATTTTCGTTTTTCAGCTAGCTGATGAGATTCGACGCCCAGCACCTTGGAACATCTGGATGATAATGGGTTTTGGCGATTCGATTATATACGCTCGGAAACGTAAACGGATATCGTGCCCAATCTCCCTGACCACTGCAAGGACGTGTCCCTGCGTCATGTCGATTTTGTCTTGACGAAGGAGAACATCCTATCCAACATCCAGGACAAGATCGCCTATACCCGTACGGACTTCATGATCCTAAGGAATGGCAATGATACCGCGACGGTAAAGGTGACCAAGCAGAGGGGCAAGGACCTCTTCCGGCCCGTGACCGCTCTGGAGATAATTTCCCTTCCCGAGGACACCGTATACATCCATGACGAGGAAGTGGACGTCCTCAACGTGTCGCAGTTGGCACGATTGGTTCGGAAGAACCATGGTAAAACCGTGGTCGTCTCGGGCATGTTCTCCCACGTTTCATTCCTCAAGGCGGACAAGCTCCTGGACCTGAGGGTCCTTGATGTCGTTCCTCCGTCACCATCCAAGCTGTCCGTTCTGGTGGAGAGGGCGCTGTCCTCTGGGTTAATCGAAAAACCGATCATCCCAGAGTATGTCAACATCGACATCATGGAACAGGAGAGACTGGTCAGGACCCCGGGGGTCATCTTCCCCTGCCGGGCTTCGGGTTTGAGCTCGGACAAGAAGATATTCTACCTGGACGAGACACCGGAGATCGACGTGGAATCTACGCTCATCGGCTGCGACCTTTCCCGGCGCATATTCCAGCACATCTACCGTCGCCCGGTGGAATCACTGGACATCTGCCCTCAGAACCTGGCCCCCAAGGACGGAGTGCCGACCATCGTAAAATGCTGCAAGGTGAAGGAAGGGTGCACGGTCGAAGGCAACGTCGCATCGGTTCCCTGGGGCGCAACCATGATGGACGTGGTGAAAGCGTTGCAGGCGCTCTTCCCCTAGCTATTTTTTCTTGACCAGGGTGCGCGCTCTCGTCAACGCCGCAAATCCCTCCTCGGCCTCCCCGAGCTTGCACATCGATTCACCGAGAACGTACCAGGCGTCGGCGTCGTCCGGCAGTTCCTCGATGTGGCGCTCAGCCATTCGCTTGGCCCTCTGATAATTGCCGGACTGCATCGCATGCCTGGCCTTCTCCATGTATCCGAGCTGCGACTGGATGCGGTCGTGCATGGCCTGTTCCGCTTCTTCGATGAATACCTTGAGGGCGTTAGGGGAAAGCCAGGGATAGCGGGAGGCGAGCATCCTCTTGAGCTTCTCCGCCTCCTCGGGCCTGATGTGATATGTGGTCCCCTCGTACGCTGATAGCGGAACATTGACTTTGAGATGCCCGTGGCTGACCTCGATGAAGTTCGGGTTCCGCTTGGCATCCTCGGACATGCCGTTCGCAACCACCACCCCCTTAAAAAAGATGACGATTCATTGCTTGATGAAAAACAGAGGCTGCCGATAGAAACCATTTTTAACCCTGGGTCAATTGCAACCCATATGGACGAGTTGGCCCTCAGCCCCTACAATCCCAAGCTGGAGATAGGGGACGTCATCGTTTACGATTCCACCCTTCGCGATGGAGAACAGACCCCTGGCGTGACCTTCAGTTTGGAGCAAAAGGTGGCCATAGCACGGAAGCTCGACGAGATGCACGTGCACCAGATAGAGGCTGGATTTCCGGCCGTCTCGGAAAGGGAGAAGGCCTCCGTCAAGGCCATTTGCGACGAGAACCTGGATGCGGACATCCTCGTCCTTTCCAGGATCACCAAGGAGGATATCGACGCCTCGGTGGACGCAGGAGTGGACATGGTCCTGCTTTTCATCGGCACGTCCGACCTGCACATCAAGCATAAGTTCAGAAAGGACCGCAAGTTCGTGCTGGACAAGATCATCAATGGCATCGAGTACGCAAAATCCCGAGGCGTCCAAGTGAGCATGTCTGCCGAGGATACCACACGTACGGACCTGGAGTTCCTGATGAGCGTATACATGGTGGCCGAGGCTGCAGGCGCGGACCGCGTTGGAGTGACGGATACCTTGGGCTGCGCTTCGCCTGAAGCCATATCCTTCCTGGTCACCCAGGCCAAGGAGGCGGTGCGCATTCCCGTATCGCTGCACCTGCACAACGATTACGGGCTGGCGCTGGCGAACGCGATCGCTGGCGTGAAAGCCGGGGCGGATGCGGTCACGACGACCGTTAACGGTATTGGCGAGAGGTGCGGAAACGTTCCCCTGGAACAGTTCGTTTCAGCCATGAAGTTCATGTACGGGAAGGACCTCGGGATAGACACCACCAAGCTGAAAGAGGTGTCCGACATGGTGGAATCCTTCTCCGGTCTGGCCAAACCGGTCAACCAGCCTTTGGTGGGCAAGAACGCCTTCTCGCATGAGTCCGGGATCCACGTGGCTGCGGTCCTGGCATGTCCCTTGACGTATGAGAGCATCGATCCCCGCCTGGTAGGCAACGAACGCCACATCCTGATGGGAAAGCACACCGGGCTGAACTATATTCGGAAAAGGGTTGACGATATCGGCCTCATCGCTACCGATGAACAGCTCTCGGAGATACTGGACAGGGTCAAGCTCATCGGTGAGAAGAAGGGGAGGGTGAACGATCTGGAGTTCCGGGAGATCGTTGCTTCCGTTATACGCCCGGTGCTCACAACCTGAGCCGCCCGCCGCACTCATCGCGGCGCTGCTTCCCGAACTCCTTCATCCCCTTGAGCTCCTCACCAGTGAAGACCGGCCCCTCGCGGCAGACACGTTTCCCGTCGATGGCGCAGGAGCCGCACAGACCGCCGCCGCATTTCATGTAGCGTTCGAGGGACATCTGGCAAGGGATCCCGTTCTCCATGCACAGCTTGTGGAGGAAGAACAGCATCTTCTCCGGGCCACAGCCGAGGACCATGTCATACTTCGTCGATGACATCATCTCCTTGGCCAGCTGAACGGCGTTCCCGTGGAAGCCCTTGCTGCCGTCATCCGTCGAGACGCGAACATCCGAAGAGGTCTTCTTTGAGCGCTCCTCGAACAGCAGCTCCTTCTCGTTGCGAGCTCCGATTGCTGTGTGCACGTCCGCCGCGGAAATTCGCTCCATGGCCGGAAGCAGCGAGGCCATGCCAGTACCGCCGCCGACCACCAGTACCTTTCCCTTCGGGACGCGGTAGCCATGCCCGTAGGGACCGCGGACGATCAGCATGTCCCCCACCTGCAGACCGGTCAGCGCACTGGTGGCCTCCCCGATGTTCTTGACCGTTATACCCTTGTGATCCCCCAGATACGATAGTGACATCGGTATCTCATCCACGCCGGGTATCCAGACCATTACGAACTGGCCTGGGGACGCTGGAGCGTCCCAATCGAAGCGCAGCGTGACGACCCCGTCCGCCTCTTCCGTACGAGAGTCGATGCGCACCGAGGTCTGCGTGACCATGAACCTATCACTCATGGGCCACCCCCACCAGCTGCGTGATGTCACGGAAACCGTTCTCGGCCATGTAGGTTGAGATTCCGACGCAGACATCCCCGAACACCTGGGTTCCGATCCGCCCGACACCGCTTCCGATCTGGACCGCGACGGCTCCCGCCATCATGTATTCCAGTGCGGAGCGCCAGTCCTCCACGCCGCCCACGCCGATTATCGGGATCTTGAGCGCCTCGTACAGCTCGTAGACGCATCTTACGCCCACCCCTCTGATGGCAGGACCTGACAGACCTCCGTAGCGATTGGATAACAACGGCATCCTGGCGTCCACGTCGATCTTCATGGCCTTGAGGGTGTTTATGGCCACTATTGCGTCGACCCCGGCCTCCTCCGCCGCCTTGGCCACATCGATCAGCCTGTGCGTGTTCGGCGTCAGTTTGGCGAAGACCGGGACGACCACCGCCGACTTGACCTCCCTGATGATGTTTGCGACCACGTCCGGATCGACCCCCATCTCCATACCGTATCCCTTGGCATGCGGGCAGCTGAGGTTTAGCTCGACCGCCTCGGCTCCATACTCCTGCATTCTCCTGGCCAAGGAGGCGAACTCATCGGCGGACGAACCGAAGACGCTGCCTACGATAGGAATCCCAGACCTGGAGGCCTCGTGCATCTCCTCGCCGAACGCCTCAATTCCAGGGTTCGGCAGCCCCATGGCGTTCATGTAGCCGAACTCCATCTCCACAAGGGTCGGATTCTTATGACCTTGTCTGGGAACGCTGCCTATGGACTTGGTTACCAGGGCGCCGGCGCCGCCTTTGGCCATGGCCAGCAATGAGCCGCCGGTCTCGCCCATGATGCCCGAGGCCAGCATGGTGGGGTTCTCCATCTCCACCCCGGCCAGGACCACCTTCAGAGATGTCATCGCTCTGCGCATGCCCTACGGGGATATTAATTTCCCTCTGCTTCGGCCACCATCACGAACCAACCCTCATCTTCCTCGGTTATCGTGGAGACCGTGGCGAACCCGGCTTCCCTAAGCAGGGACTCATACCCTTCAAGGCTGTAAAACCGCATGTCGAAGCCCTTCTGCCATTGCTTGTTGCGCTCCCTCCATTTTGGGGCGTCCCAGGCCTCCTGCACCAGGACCATCCTTCCTTTATCCGATAGAACGCGTCGGCATTCCCTGAGGTTTTCACCAAGATCTGGCCAGAAGTAGGTTGTCTCGCAGGCGAACACCGTGTCGAAAGAACCATCGCGGAAAGGCAATGCAGATACGGACCCTCGGACCATGCGCAGCCTCCCCTCCCCGAACGTGGAGGAGTTCACCTTGCGGGTCATGTGCAGCATGTCCCTCGAGAGGTCCAGCCCGGTGAACATGGCGCCAATGGCCTTTCCTGAGAGCTGGGACATCGGCCCGCCGCCCCCGCAGCCTACGTCCAAGACATTCCTGATGCACGATGCGTCCAGCTGATCGAGGGCCCACTCCATCATCCCCCGGTGATTGGAATTCATGCGCCTGGCCATCATGATCCCCTGGACCCCGGTCGGTCTGCACACCTGTGAATGGAAGTTCATATGCCAACCTGGTTCGGAAAGGCATTGACAATCCTTAATAGGTGACGGAACCATAGTAATCAACTGGGGGTTCAAAACGTGTTGACCGAGGACGGAAAGGCAATGCTAGCGAAGTCTGTCCGGGAGTACCTGAAGAAACACCCGGGAAGAAAGGCGGATGCCAAGAAGAAGGCCATACGCCACTTCATGGACTACCGGATGGCATTCGGAGGCGGAACGGCGTCCGACGCCCTTGTCAAGGAGGTGGAGAGGTACATCGACCGCGTGATGTCAGCCTGACCTCTCCCTCTGACCTTTTTTTCGGATCATTGAACATTGATCGACAAGTAGGGATCTCCGATCAAGGCGATCTCGTTCAGTCCTTCTCTATGACATAGAGATGACACACGCCGAGGGTCTGGGGGAGCGTTTTTTCGACCCTGAAGCCCCTCTGTTGGAAAAGGGATTCCATGCTCTCCGGGGATGGGAACCTCTGTATTGATGCGCTGAGGTACTGGTACGCCGAGCGGTTGCCGGACTGCAGCCCGCCGATGAACGGGAGGACCTTGGTCAGATAGGCCAGATATACCTGCCTGACCAGGGGGTATCGGGGTATGGAGAACTCCAGAATGGCCAGCCGCCCCTTCGGCCGGAGCACCCGCCGCATCTCATCCAGGAAACCGCCTATGTCGGTCATGTTCCGGATACCGAACGACACCATGGCCTTGTCGAAGGAGCCGTCCTTCAGCGGGAGGTGCAGTGCGTCGCCTTGGATGGCTGGGTAGGAACCGTCCTCGAACCTGTTCCGCCACTTCTCCACCGCCACCCCCAGCATGTTCCTGGACAGGTCTACGCCGACTATGGAGCAACCGGTGCGGGAACGGGCGAGTACCGCCATGTCCCCGGTCCCGGTGGCTATGTCCAGGACATTCTCCCCCTGGCGGGGGCCAAGCTCGTCCATCATCCGTTCCCTCCATCTCACATCTATCGACATGGAGAGCATGTGGTTCAGCAGATCGTACGTCGGAGAGATGTCGTCGAACATCCTGCCTATCCGGCCAGCGGACTTGTCCATGTTACCTTCCATCAGAAGCCCCTCCCGACCATGACTGTCACACCTTGACGATGATGGATGCCAGGATCCCCACGGCCACCAGTGCCTGGGTTATCAGCACCACCTTCACGTTGGCGGTCAGTCCGTGAATGAAGCTGTCGATCTCCTTAGGATCGGTGAAGGATATGGTCGCCGCCTTGTAGGCGAAAGGAATGGTGATGAGACCGAGAAGACTGAGGGCTGGAATGGTGCCCAGAACCACGAACGCTATGAGGATGCCATACACGGACATGGTGAGGGCCGTGTATAGCTTGGCCGCCCTTTTAGGTCCGAACCTGATGACCAGGTTCCTCCTCCCTCCGACACGGTCGGCCTCCAGGTCCGGAAATTCGTTCAGCAGCAGGAGGTTGAATGTGAGTATGCCGGCGGCCAACGCCAATATCAGGCAGCCGGGGGTGACCTCAGGCAGGTGGACCATGTACGCCCCCAGGACCGGGAGGAACCCCAGGCCCAGCCCGGCGGCGACCTCTCCCAGCATGTTCCTGGCGAACGACTGAGTGTAGAACAGAGCGAACACCATGCCCAGGAGTACCAGTGGCAGGAGCTCCAGCCCCACCTTTACGATCAGGAAGACGCTGAGGCCCAACGCTACCAGGTAGCTCAGCATCGCGGCGTTCCTGACCTGATTTGGCGCCAGCAGGCCGGCCTGGATTATTCCCGTGCCGCCGTTGAACATAGTCCGGTTGGTATGCAGGTCTATGCCCGACCTGTGGTCGTAATAATCGTTCAGGGTGTTAACCGTGATGTGCAGAAGGACCATGATGGCCGCATACAGCAGAAAGTTCAGGATGTCGAAGGCGCCGTCATGCATGGCCAGAAGCCCCCCGACCAGAGACAGTATGACCGGGAGCAGAAGGTATTGCGCCCTGATCTCCATCATCCAAACCTTGAACGACATGCCCCCCTCATGGATGACCGGCTATTAATCATTAGGTCAAATGTTGGCCTCTACATCATTATCAGAGTATTGGGAGAGAGATGCCAGTATCGGATAAGTTCTTAAATAATCCCAAGCCGTACCAACAACGACCCCAATGGACGTATCGCGGATAAGGAAGGACTTCCCCATTTATGGAAATGCGAAGCCGCCGATCTACTTGGACAGTGCCTGCCAGAGCTTGCGTCCCCGGCAGGTCATCGAGGCCATGAATGAGTACTATTACGATTTCCCGGCCTGCGGAGGCCGCTCGGTGCATCGCCTGGCCACTGAGGTATCCGTTCGTTTGGACAAAGCTCGAGAGGACATAGCCTCCTTCGCAGGGGTCAAGGACGCCGAGTGCGTCATCTTCACCAAGAGTGCCACGGAGTCCCTGAACACGGTGGCGAAAGGTCTCGGTCTGAAGAAGGGCGATCGGGTGGTCACAACGGATATGGAGCATAACAGCAATCACGTCCCATGGGTCATATTGGCCAAGGAGAAGGGGATCCGCCGGGGATATGTTCCATTCTCTGAACTGGAGCATGGCAACCTTGAAACTCTCAAGTTGGAACTGGAGAAGGGCGTGCGGCTGCTGAGCGTGGTGCACACGAACAACGTGGACGGGAGCACCTCACCTTTGAAGGAGATGGTCGAACTGGCTCATGACCACGGCGCTTTGGTGATGGCCGATGGATGCCAGTTCGCCCCCCACAACCCCTTGGACCTGAAGGACATCGACGTGGACCTCTACGCCTGGTCCATGCACAAGATGCTCGGGCCCTCGGGCACCGGAATACTATATGGAAAACGTGAGCTGCTGGAGAAGATCGAGCCACTGGTGACGGGCGGCGGCGGGGTGGCCATCACCTCCTACGATTCGGCGGAGATACTGCCGATACCGGAAAGATTTGAGGCCGGACTCCAGAACTATGCCGGGATCATCGGCAGCGGGGCCGCTGTGCGTTATCTTCAAGATATCGGAATGGAGGACATCTCCGAGCACGAGCACCGTTTGAACTCCATGGTCACGGATGGTCTGAAGGATGTCAGGAACCTGTCCATGCTAGGTCCGGCCGACCCGCACAGAAAGGGCGGGATTTTCTCCTTCAACCTGAAGGGAATGCTGCCGCACGATGTGGCGATGATACTGGACGAGATCGCCTCCGTGCTGATACGCTCAGGAATGCACTGCGTCCACCCCTACTTCTCATCACGCGGGCTGGATGGATGCGCCCGGGCCTCGTTCTATCTGTATAATACAGAGGACGAGATGCGCAGGTTCATCGACGCAGTGAAGTACGTGGCCGGCAAGTTCACTGATTGAGGAGGGTCAGAGTCGACCCGCCTGCTTGGTTGACGAACAGCAGACGGTCGCTCTGGCCGAGCACCAATCTATCGACCCTGATGAGCTCGCCGTTCTCGCGCTCTGCGTTCATCTTGAGAGCGGGGACAGCGAATCGGACCTCCCGTTCTCCATCCTCCAGCGAGCCGTACCCATCGCATATGGTCAACTTGACCGCCGATGGAAGAATCCGAGCAAGATCGATGATCGCCTCCAGTCCTGGACCGGTCGATGAGAGGTCCTTGAACATAGCTTCGAGCTCATCGGCCATATCGTTCAGGGCCCTGTCCTGATCGGACAGGGAACCGACCTGGATCCCCTGAACCAGTACCCCCATGATGACCAAGGATATCAGGAAGGCCCAGAACTTGGAAAGGAAGAACTCCATCATGCCCTGATCACCAGCACCATCCCCCAGGCCCCGGAAGGGCATTCGAGGCGCAACGTATCACCAGGCCCGAAGTTTAGCGTTCTCTCGCCCTCGGTGAGTATGGTGACGCCTTCCAGATATCGCACCCCTTCCCGACCGGCCGCATCCCACCTTATGCACAATTGATCTGCGGTTCCCCCTTCGCCGCCCAAGCTCAGATGGATGTTCGTCGGCAGATCGGCCGGGACATTCACGAACCGGATGTTGCCAGGACCGGCAGCCGACATCTCTTCCATGGTGACCGCGATCTCATCGGCGATCTCAGCTGCCTTGTCCTCGGCCATGCCCGTTGTGACGTTCTGCATGAATGAGAGCATTATCGGAAGGGTAAGGGAGATCAGAAGAGCCACCAGCAACAGCCGGAGCGGCAGCCCCTCGATCCCCCTCCTGTCTTTGCGCACAGTCTCACCTGCAGATCACTGGCACCTGCAAAGAGGAGTCCGTGCCCATGCCGCCCTTGGCCACAGTGACGGTGATGAAGCCTATTCCATCGCCATAATGAGTCAGGCTCAGCCCATCGAAGGCGACCTTTCCGTCAGCTCCTGTCGTACCGTACACCAGTGAACCGTCCGAGTTGCGAACGTCACACCCGTCAAGGACGACCGAAGCGCCCTCCACAGGGTCCCCGTTCTGATCGCGTACGATTATCGTAAGAGTCGCATCATCGTTTTCGAAGGTCCCATCCCCGTCTCCGTCCGTCAATAGGATCTCGGTGGGATTCCCGTTCACGGACGCTATGGCCTCAGGTGCCGAAAGGCCGCCCATCCATCCTACCAGGATGGCCGTGCCCAGTCCGGCCACTATCACCATTATCATCAGCTGCAGCGGCAATCCTTCGATCCCGCCGTCCCTGTCCCCGCCCATTCGTTTCTTAGAGAGCCTCATTGTATCTCCGAAATGAGGATAACAAAGGGGTGTCTAGACCCCCTCGCTTACAGTGAGACTAACTCGCGGACCGCATTCGTCAATCGAAAAACGAATTTTACTAATAATGTTCTTGATTCTTATCATAAAACGAATATTCCGTCCGAAATCAAAAGAATTTCTTAGCAAAGAGAATCGAAATTATTATAAAAACATGTTACATTCCCTGCCACGCAGTCGCATGCGGAGCCATGGCGCCTGAGGTCTCAAGATGTTCAAGAAGGTGCTGATAGCGAACAGAGGGGAGATCGCCATCCGGGTGATCAACACCTGCAAGAGGATGGGTGTACCGACCATAGGAATCTACACCCCCTCGGACAAGCATTGCAAGCACGTTTCGCTGGCAGACAAGAGCGTGGAGCTGCACACCGACGAGAACAGCATAGGATACCTGGATATAGACGCCATAATAGATGTGGCCAACCGGATGAAGGTGGACGCCATCCATCCCGGCTACGGTTTCCTTTCCGAAAAGCCGGAGTTCTCCGAGCGCTGCGAGGAAGAGGGGATAGCGTTCCTGGGGCCGTCGCCCAGGGCCATGAGGCTGCTCGGTTCCAAGCTCTCGGCCAGGGAGTTCATGTCCAAGGTCGGAGTTCCCATCATGCCCGGGACGCTGGACCCTCTGGAGACTTCGGACGAGGCGATCAAGCAGGCCAACAGAATAGGCTATCCGATCCTGCTGAAAGCATCTGGCGGAGGCGGCGGGCGCGGAATGCGTTTGGTGCACAACGATGCGGAGATGGAGAACGCCCTGACATCCGCAAAGAACGAGGCGGACAAGGCCTTCAAGAATCCGACGATATACCTGGAAAGGGCTTTGCTCAAGGCCAGGCATATTGAGTTCCAGGTGGTCGGCGATTCCAGAGGGAACGCCTATTGCCTCGGCGAGAGGGAATGCTCGGTTCAGCGAAGGCACCAGAAGATAATCGAGGAGACGCCGTCCTGTGCGGTATCCCCGGAACTGAGAGAGAAGATGTCCGAGCTTTGCATCGCCGCGGTGAAAAGGGCGGGATACACCTCTCTCGGGACGTTCGAGTTCCTTATGTCCGCCGAGGGGGACCTTTTCTTCCTGGAAGCGAACACAAGAATTCAGGTTGAGCACCCGATAACCGAGCTGGTCACCGGCCTCGACCTGGTGGAGATGCAGCTGAAGATCGGATCGGACGTGCCGGTGGAGGATGTCCTTTCCGAGGTCAGGCCTAAAGGCCACGCCATGGAGTTCAGGATCAACGCCGAGAACCCGTTCAACAACTTCTTCCCGGCGCCGGGACGCATCGAGAAGTACATGGAACCGGCCGGCGACCATGTGCGCGTCGATTCGCACGCCTACGAAGGTTACGTCGTGCCGACGGAGTTCGACAATTTGCTGGCCAAGCTCATAATCTCCGGACGGACTAGGAACGAGGTGCTCAATCGGGCGCAGGACGCCTTGGACCGCTACACCGTCACCGGGATCAAGACCACCATACCATACCATAGGCTGGTGGTGCGGAACCCCGACTTCCGGGCCGGCAACTACAGCATAGACTACGTCAAGGACCACCTGCCGCAGGACCTGCTGAAGACCACTGAGTTCTCGCTGTTCGAAGGGGTCGGCCGCTAAAGCTCGAACGTCTGAACGTCCGAGTATATCGGCCCGGCCGGTGTCAGCACGCTCTTCTTCAGCCTTATCCTGTCAACCCTGAAGGAGCCGAACTCTTGGCCTTGATGCTCCTGCAGGAACCCGCTCACGTCCGGACGGTATCCCTCCCTGACCCTGGCAAGGGTGAGATGGGGGCTGAACGGCCTTCTTTCCCTGGGAAAGCCAAGGGGCTCGCAGCCCTCTTCGAGGGCGGCCGTAATTTTCCCTAGCGGCTCTGTGCCCTCCATTCCCACCCAGACCACGCGCGGGACCCCTTTGTTCGGAAAAACACCCACGTTCACCAGGCGCAGCTCGAAGGAGGGGATCCCCTGGACGGCGGAACGGATCGCCGACCCGATATCAGGCACTGTCCGCTCAAATATCTCACCCAAGAACTTGAGGGTGATGTGGACGTTGGATGGAGAGACCGGCTTGAGCGTCCTGCCGTGCGCCTTCAGCTCGGTGATCGCCTCTTGCAGGAGAGGACCGCATTCCACATCCACCGCCACGAAGGCCCGGAAGCTCATCGGCCGAGCAGCTCCTGGCATTCCCTGATCATGTCCTGGGCGTCCACCAGCTCAAGGATGTTGGTCTGGGGGCTGGCGCCGGCGATCACGTAGGTATGCACATCTCTGAAGCCCAGGCTGGCCCACATGGTGAACTGGCGTTCCCTGATGTTGGCGTATACCTCCTTTCCCTTGCCGTTGCCGCAGCTGACGAAGGATATGGCCAGCTTGTCGCCCTTCAGCCGGGGGACGTATTTTCCGGGGCCGTCACCGAAGGCCAATAATGCATAAAGACGATCGATGAAGGCTCTGGTGTTGGCGCTCTCCACGCCGAAGTACACCGGGGCGCCGAGCACTATGGCGTCAGCCTCCCGGAGCTTCTTGTACAGCTTCTGCATGTCGTCCTTGATGGCGCAGGCATCGTTCTTCTTGCAGAAATAGCAGGCCTGGCAGTCCCTGATCTTCAGGTCGTTAAGGTCGAAGTGGTCAAGGTCCACGTCCACGTGGTCCCTGGTGATCTCCTTCAGCAGCCTGGCGGTGTTGCCGTCCTTGCGGGGGCTTCCGTTGATGGATAGTATCCTCATTTACCTCACCGATCGAAATTGGGAGTGGTGGCTGGCGTATTAAGACTGACGGAAAAATAAGGAAGCGCCCGGCGAGGGCCGGGGAGGGTTTCGGAGTTCAGATCAGGCCCTGGTCCATCATGGAGCTGGCAACCTTGACGAACCCGGTGATGTTGGCGCCGACCACATAGTTGCCGGGGCTGCCGTACTTGCGTGCGGAATCCGCGGCGTTCTTGTGGATGTTGACCATTATCTGGTGCAGCTGACGGTCCACCTCTTCCGCCGACCAGGAGATGCCTATGTGGTTCTGACACATCTCCAGTCCGGAGGTGGCTACGCCTCCGGCGTTGGCCGCCTTGCCCGGAGCGAAGAGCACTCCGTTGGCGATGAACAACTCGACCGCCTCAGGGGTGGAAGGCATGTTCGCCCCCTCCGAAACGGCGATGACGCCGTTGTCCAGCAACCTCTTGGCATCGTTCTTGTCCAGCTCGTTCTGGGTGGCGCACGGCATAGCGATATCGCACTTCGCCTTCCACGGGCGCTCGTTAGGCCAGTACTCGCATCCGTATTTGGTGGCGTACTCACTGATGCGCCCGCGCTTGACGTTCTTCAGCTCCATGACGTACTTCCACTTGTCGACATCGATTCCCGAGGGATCGTAGATCGAACCGTCGGAATCGGACAGGGTGACAACCTTACCGCCGAGCTGGGTGACCTTCTGGACGGCATACTGGGCGACGTTACCGGAGCCGGAGACGGCCACGGTCTTCCCGATGAAACTGGTGCCTTTGGTCTTGAGCATCTCCTCGCAGAAGTAGGTGCACCCGTATCCAGTGGCCTCCGGGCGAACCAATGAACCGCCCCAGTTGATGCCTTTACCGGTCAGAACAGACTCGAACCGGTTGACGATCTTCTTGTACTGTCCGAACATATAGCCGATCTCGCGCCCGCCGACGCCAATGTCCCCGGCGGGCACGTCGGTGTTGGGGCCGATATGTCGGTACAGCTCGTTCATGAAGCTCTGGCAGAAGCGCATGATCTCCGCATCGCTCTTGCCCTTCGGGTCGAAATCCGCACCGCCTTTGGCCCCTCCCATCGGCAGCCCCGTCAAAGCGTTCTTGAATACCTGTTCGAAGCCCAGGAACTTCAGTATCCCCAGGTTGACCGAGGGGTGGAAACGTATTCCGCCCTTGTAAGGGCCGATGGCGCTGTTGAACTGAACACGATAGCCACGGTTTACCTGCACCTCGCCCTTGTCATCCATCCAGGTGACCCGGAACATGACCTGCCGGTCGGGCTCGACCATCCTCTCCAATATTTTGGCCTTCAGATACTCGGGGTGCTGCTTGAGCACCGGTTCCAGCGATTCGAACACCTCGTTCACTGCCTGGTGGAACTCCTTCTCACCAGGGTTCTTGGCTACGATCCTTTCCATCAGATCCTTGGTCAACATGACAATGGCACTCCTGTGGAACGTCCTATCCTTGACGACGGGTTTGGCGAACGAGGTCGTCTTATTTAATCTGTCTTGCTCAATTCGACCAAAGCGGTCTTTATTTGCGATATTCGTCTAATTTTATGGGAAAAATTGTACATTTGCTGGTCTTTATTGATGAAACCGGCATTCAGTCAGAGGAAACAGTCAGCTTACGAACTATCGAGCATATGCATTAAATAATAAGGCCATTATCCAATCAGGGACGTCGTGGACGTGAACCATCATGGTCTCTGGACGACGGTCGTTCGATGCCCGCTTTCGACCTTGACGAAAGGGTGGGAACGCCGCGATATGAACCGGGGACCGCCGGGTGATCATTGATGAACGATAATTGCCTCACTGCCGTGAAGATAAACCAGGACCTGTGCAGCCGCTGCAAGGTGTGCTACTCCCTCTGTCCCTTCGAATCCATACGAGAGAAGGAGGACGGGCGCATCGAGATAGACATCCAGAAGTGCCAGGTATGCGGGATCTGCTACAGCGCCTGCCCGGCCTCGGCCATCGAAATGGCATATTACGATTACGACGGACTGCTGGAATATGTGCGGTCGGTAAGCCCTTCCGCCAAGACCCTGGTGATGATGTGCCGGGGCAACTCACCGAGCACGGGGGAGGTAGAAGACATTCTGGCCGATCACGGACTGGACACCAAGGACTACATGCCTCTGCGCATCCCGTGCGCCGGACGTGTGCCCACCGATTTCTTGTTCCGGACACTGTCCTCCGGGATCGGGAACATCATTTCTGTCCAGTGCCAGGACGGCTTCTGCCGCATGAAAGAAGGCACCCGCATCGAGACCAGGCGCCTCCTGCTGGGCCAGGCTGTGATCAGGCAGTTCGGATATCCCGAGGATGCCCTGCGGGTGGTCAAGTACTCCCGCAAGGCCGTCTGGATCAATCATGACTGCGTCGGTTGCGATAAATGCGTCTTCGTCTGCCCATTCGGGGCGATCAGCGCCGATCCCATATCCTCTCCGAGGATCGATCAGGACAAGTGCGTGGGATGCGGCGCCTGCCAGATGGTCTGCCCGCACAATGCCATCCAGGTCAAGGGTTACGAGTTCTATTCCGTATTGCGTTCCTATGAGGAAGCGGCGGCGCGCATGCGCCAAAGGGACAAGCGGCCGTCGATTCTCGTGTTCAGCTGCCAGTGGTCGGAATTTTCGGCTCTGGACGACCCGGAGAAGATGCTCCGCGGACGCAACGCCATGCTGTTGGAGGTCCCCTGCTTCAAGGGACTCGATCCGGTCCATGTCATAAACGCCCTCCATAACGGCTTCGACGGCGTAATGGCAGTGGTATGCGCCGCTGATGACTGCAAGTTAAGGAATGGCCGCGACAACGCCGAGAGGCAGCTGGAGGTCCTGTACGGAGCGCTGAAGAAGTTCGGACTTTCCGAGCGTTTCGAGATGCATGAGCTGTCGCCAAGATGCGCTGGTGAGTTCGAAGCGACCTTCGGTTCATTCTGCGAGCGCATATCGAAGCTTCCGTCCGGCGAAAGCCAGAGGAGCGTGGACTGAATGTACCGCATCGTCTCCAAGGAAAGTTTGGCGCATAAGCACACCCTGTTCACTGTGGATGCCCCTGAAATTGCCGCCAAGGCGCAGCCTGGGCAGTTTTTGATAGTGATATCCAAGGAAGGCGGGGAAAGGGTCCCGTTGAGCATATGCGGGTACGACAGGGCAAAGGGCACGGTCTCCTTCGCATTCCACGAGGTGGGCAAGACCACCAAGGAGCTGGGCACCTTCAACGGGGGTGACAGCCTTTTCAACGTCACCGGTCCTCTGGGGAATCCTTCGGAGATCAAGAGGTTCGGCAAGGTGCTCTGCGTCGGGGGCAGCATAATGATCGCTCCCGCCCTGCTGCAGGCCAAGGCGCTCAAGGAGGCGGGCAACGAGGTCGTCACCGTACTGGCGTGCAGAAGCGAGGAGTTCCTGTTCAAGAGAGCCGATGCGGAGAGGTGGAGCGACCGAGTTTACCTGGCCTCGGACGATGGTACGGTCGGCGAGAAAGGACTGGACTTCCTCTCAGACCTTCTGGCCAAGGAGCGGTTCGACCGCTGCACCGTCATCGGCCCGGTGGTCATGATGAAGAAGGTCAGCGAGCTGACGAAACCGTTCGGAATTCCGACTATAGTCTCTTTGACGCCGATCATGATCGACGGTATGGGGATGTGCGGCGTGTGCCGTGTGACCGTCGGAGACAAGATGCTATTCGGCTGCGTGGACGGCCCGGAGTTCGACGGGCACCGTACCAACTTCGACGAGCTGATACAGAGGCAGCGCAGCATGCTGCCCGAGGAAAGACTAAGCTCGCTGCTCTGGGAGCACAAGCACGAAGGGGGGTGCCGCTGTGGAAGGAAATGAGCCCCGCCGCAAGCGCAACGACAAGGTCCTGGACGAGGACATCCCGATGCCCCGTCAGGAGCCCGAGGACCGCGTCAAGAACTTTGACGAGGTCGCCCTCGGCTACACGGAGGAGATGGCATTGGCGGAGGCGGCCCGCTGCCTCAAGTGCAAGAACCCCCAGTGTCAGAAAGGCTGTCCGGTGGAGGTGCCGATACCGCAGTTCATCGATATGATCACCCAGGGAAAGTATGATGAAGGGATCGTCATCATCAAATCCAAGAACGCCCTGCCTGCCGTGTGCGGCCGGGTCTGTCCGCAGGAGCAGCAGTGTCAGAAGAACTGCATCCGCGGCAAGAAGGGCGATCCGGTGAACATCGGCCGGCTTGAGAGGTTCCTGGCCGATTGGGAGAGGGAGCACGGTATGAGAACGCCGGAGCGCCCCGCCCCCACCGGCAAGAAGGTGGCCATCGTCGGCGCCGGCCCATCCGGACTGACCGCGGCGTCCGACCTGGCGAAGCTCGGTCATCAGGTGACGCTGTTCGAGGCGCTGCATGTGGCCGGAGGGGTGCTGATGTATGGCATACCCGAGTTCCGTCTGCCCAAGGAGATCGTGCAGAAGGAGGTGGAATACGTCCAGAGCCTGGGTGTGGAACTGCGCCTCGGGAACCTGATCGGACGCATACACACCATTCCTGAGCTGATGGAGCAGGGCTATGACGCCGTGTTCATAGGCAGCGGAGCCGGATTGCCACAGTGGACAGGCTGCCCGGGAGAGAACCTGGGGGGCATATACTCGGCCAACGAGTTCCTTATCCGCGTGAACCTGATGAAGGCCTACGACTTTCCGGGATCAGATACGCCGATACGCATAGGAAAGCATGTGGTGGTCATCGGCGGCGGGAACGTTGCCATGGACTGCGCCCGCATCTCCATGAGGCTGGGGGCCAAGGTGTGCCTGAACTATCGGCGTTCGAGAAACGAACTGCCTGCCCGCCGCGAGGAGATCGAGAACGCTGAGGAGGAGGGTCTGATATGCAACTTCCTGAACGCCCCGGTGGAGTTCTTCGGTGACGACAAGGGATGGGTCAGGACAATGCGCTGCACGAGCATGGAGCTGGGCGAACCGGATGAGAAGGGGAGATGCAGCGTCACCCCCATAGCCTGCTCGGACTTCGATGTGGAGACGGACACGGTCATTGTGGCCATCGGCCAGACGCCCAACCCGATAATCCAGAGGACCACTGAAGGCCTGAAGACCAACCCCCGCAGCGGAACGATCATCGTGGATGAGGACGGGAGGACCAATCTGGAGGGGGTGTACGCCGGAGGGGATGTGGCGACGGGAGCGGCCACCGTCATCAGCGCTATGGGCGCCGGGAAAAGGGCGGCCAGGGCCATGCACGAATACCTCATGAGCGGGAAGGGGGCCGGACAATGAGCAAGCTCAAGGCGGCGTTCTACTGGGGAGCAAGCTGCGGAGGATGCGAGATAGCGGTCCTGGACATCAACGAACGGATACTGGACCTGGTGCAGCATGTGGACATCGTGTTCTGGCCCGTGGCCATGGACATCAAGTACAAGGATGTGGAGGCGTTTCCGGACGGCTACGTGGACGTCACGTTCTTCAATGGTTCCGTGCGCAATTCGGAGCAGGAGCATATGGCCAAGCTGCTCCGGGCCAAGAGCAAGGTACTGGTGGCCTTCGGGGCATGCGCCTACGAGGGTTCCGTCCCGGGCCTGGCGAACCTGCACGATTCCGAGGAGATACTGAACCATGTCTACCGGGAGCTGGGCGACGGCAAGGCCAGCTCGAATGTCCCGAAGCCGGAATCCGATGTGAAGGAAGGAACGCTCCATATACCGGTCTTCTACGACACCGTGAAAACGTTGGACCAGACCGTGGATGTCGATTATTATCTGCCTGGATGCCCGCCGCCGGTGGACCTCATCAACAAGGCACTGGATGCGATCCTGACGGGGAACCTGCCGCCGAAGGGTTCCGTACTGGCGCCACTGCCCGCGGTCTGCGCGGAATGCCCGCGCAAGCGGGAGAACAAGAAGATAACCGCCATCCACCGCGTTTACGATATCGTCCCCGATCCGGAGAGGTGCCTCATGGAGCAGGGGATAATCTGCATGGGAATGGCCACCCGCTCCGGCTGCGGCGCGCAGTGCCTGAAGGTGGATATGCCCTGCACAGGATGCGGAGGCGCTACGCCCAACCAATCGGACATCGGAACCGGAATGATGACCGCCCTGGCATCCATCCTGAACCTGGATAAGGAGCCCGGGACGTATACGGAGGAAGAGGTCATGGAGCTTATATCACAGATCAAGGACCCGGCCGGGATATTCTACATGTACAGCCTGCCGGCGTCCATACTCAGAAGGAAGGTGATGAAATGAGGAAGGAGATCACCATCGACCCCATCACCCGCCTGGAAGGCCATGGCAGCGTCTCCATATTCCTGGATGACAAGGGAGAGGTGGAGAACGCCTATCTCAAGATCCCGGAGCTGAGGGGGTTCGAATCATTCTGCGTGGGTCGCCCGGCGGAACTGATGCCCCTGCTGACGACACGCATCTGCGGAGTCTGCCCGGTGGCGCACCACTACGCTTCCGTGAAGGCCCTGGACGATGCGTTCCAGGTCGAACCGCCCTCCGCAGCGAAAAAGCTTCGCGAACTGCAGTACATGGGCTACATCTGCTACGACCACACGCTGCACTTCTATTACCTGGGCGGCCCGGACTTCATTGTGGGCCCGGACGCCCCACCTGAGAAGAGGAACATCCTTGGGGTCATAGAAAAGGCCGGCCTGGATGTGGCCAAGGAGGTCATCAAGCACCGTGCGTATGGGCAGAAGATAACCGAGATCATCGGCGGAAAGGCCACGCACCCGGTGAGCGGCCTGCCAGGCGGCATGAGCAAGCCGCTGAGCGAGGACTCCAGGGAGGCCATACTGGAGATGTCCAGATCGCTCGTGGGCTTCGCCCAGTTCTCGCTAAAGGCATTCCACGACATCGTTCTCGGGAATCCGGAATACGTCAGGATGATCAAGAGCGAGATGTATACCCAGCGGACGTATTACATGGGCATGGTCGACTCCAACAACCGTGTCAACTTCTATGACGGCAAGGTCCGGGTGGTCGACCCCTCCGGCAAGGAGTTCGCAAAGTTCGACTCCCGTGACTACCAGGAGCACATCGAGGAGCGTTCCGAGGAGTGGACGTATTCCAAGCTGCCGTTCCTGCGCAAGATTGGCTGGAAGGGCTTCGTCGATGGGCCAGGGAACGGGGCGTACCGCGTGGGACCCTTGGGAAGACTGAACGCGGCGGACGGCATGGCCACGCCCCTGGCGAACAAGGAGTATCAGGAGATGTTCTCCCTGCTCGGGAAGCCTGTGCATGGAACTCTGGCATTCCACTGGGCCCGCCTGATCGAGCTGCTCTACGCTGCCGAGCGGGCTGTGGAACTGGCATCCGACCCGGAGATCACTTCCACGGACGTCAGGAACAGGCCGGGATCGCCCGGCGAGGGCATCGGGATAGTGGAAGCGGCCCGCGGGACCCTGATACACCACTACCATCTGGACAAGGACGCTCTGATCAAGAACGTGAACATGATCGTCGCGACCACCAACAACTATCCGTCCATATGCATGAGCGTGCGCGATGCGGCCAAAGGCCTTATCCATGATGGAAAGGTCGACGAGAGGATACTCAACAAGGTGGAGATGGCCTTCCGGGCCTACGATCCCTGCTTCGGCTGCGCCACCCACTTCGCCGTGGGGCAGATGCCTCTGGACGTGAAGGTGTACGACCGGAAGAAGGAGCTGCTGTGCCATCTGAACCGCTGACCTCGTCCGTCCCCAGGAAGCGTGGGGCATGAGGGAACGGAAGGGCGATCTCGGGAACGAGCTTAGGGCCTGGCTGGAAGGCACTGAAAAAGTTGTCATCGCCGGCATAGGCAATGGAATCCGCCGGGACGACTTCGCCGGGGTCAAGGTCGTGCAGGACCTGGCCGGCAGAGTATCTCGTAATGTCCATCTGATCGAATGCGAGACGGTCCCGGAGAGCTTTGTTGATGAGATCATTGGGATAGCCCCGACGCATGTTCTGCTGATCGACGCCGCGTTGCTGGGGCTTGCGCCTGGTTCGGCACACCTCTATGACGTGGAGGAGGTGGTCAGCTCCACCAGCATTTCCACGCACACCATGCCGCTCAGGGTGTTCTGCGAGTACGTTTTCACTCTGACAGGCGCGAAGATCGCCCTGCTACTGATAGAACCGAAGGATACGGAATTCGGAGAAGGGCTGTCCGCCGAGCTTCAGAGCGCCACGCGAAAGGTCGCCGAGGTCCTTGTCGGGACGCTCCCATGAACGTGTTCAGAATGACGACGGAATTCGGATGCGCGCAATAGCGATGAAAACTTGGGAATAAAGGGTTTGAACGGCGGTCGGAGACCACCCGTACTTACTTGGACAAAGCGCTGTTGGGGCACTCGTCGATGCAGGTGCCACAGTCAGTGCACTTACCGGCGTCGACGACGGCGACGTCGTCGACGGTAATGGCCCCGCTGGGGCAGGCATCTTCGCAAAGTCCGCAACCAACACACTCGTCTGCGTTAACCTTTACAACCATCGTAAAGCACCTATGGGAGGGTGGAAGAAAAGTGACGGTATTTATTCTTTGCCCAATCTGGATTGCCCACTACCTAACGATAAGCACAGAGGTGTTGGCACGCTTGGACAGGGATGAGGAGACGCTGCCGATCAGGGCGCCTTTTGCCGCCCCCATCCCCCTGCTCCCGGTGATGATGAGGTCCGGCCCGAAGGCCTCGGCGAACTCCAGTATCTTGGATACCGGCGGACCGTGAAGAAGATGCGTCGCGGCGGTCACCCCTTCGGAGGTGAGTATCTCCAGGGAATCCTGCAGGACCTTCTTCGCTCCGATCTCCGCCTCCTCGGTGTCTGCCTCGGCCATCAATGAGGCGTACTCCCTCATCTCGACTACGCAGACCACGGCCATCTCGTATGACGGGGACGACAGCGCCAGAAGGGCGGCCTTGCGCAGCGCCTTCTCCCCGTGTACTGAGCCGTCCACCGCCACCAGCAATCTCAGTTGCTTTCTTTCCATGGATCGAACCACCTCTGGGCCGCCATCGTCGGGGCCAAGGCCCCGATGATTATCGTTCCCACCAATATTGAGAATTGCGCTGTGTCGATCAGCCCTTGCTCCGATCCGAACTGCAGGAAGACCATGCCGAAGGTGAGCGAGGTGGACATCAGAAGGGCGATGAACACCCTGTCCGGACGGAAAGAAGCGCCCACCGTCGGCAATACGAACAGCACCTTCAGCAATACCCGGCCAAATCCCAGTGTCAGAACGAGCAGGGCACCAGCCAACAGCGCCTCCATGGATACGTTTGACCCGGCGGCCAGGAAGAACATGGAGACCATGAAGCCCAGGAAGACCGTGCGGACCTTTGACCATGCCTCCTTCCTCTCCCCAAGCGATCGGGACATGGCGAAACCGAACAGATACGCAGGAAGCACCGCAGCGACGCCGGCGATGGACGCGAGCCCGGCCAGCAGGAACAGCGGAAGCAGCACCAGTTTGACCTCCGGCTCTCCTGGACGGCCCTTGAAACGGTCCAGCACCTTTCCCGCGTACCTATAGGCAAGAGGTGTTATGAGCAGCACCGCCAGGACAAGGACCAGCACCCCGAGGTCGGGGGGCGCGAACAGGATGGCCAGGGCTATGGAGGCCAGGAGGTTGGTAAGGAAGCAGGCCGCCAGTATCACCGAGCCGGTGTCCGTCCTGGCCCTGCCGCCTTCGACCAGGACCACGTATACGATGGCCACGGAGGTCTCGGAAAGGGCGATGCCCGCCAGAAGGGACGCGTCCCAGGACCACCCGGCCAGATGGTGCAGGGCCAGGGGCAGGGTGATGAATATCGAGAGGAATGATGCCGCTGCGAGGGGGAGGCTGCTCCTCCATTGCCGGCGCACCCGCCCCACTTCCATCTCGGTACCGGCTAGGAACGTCAGCCCTATTCCCCCCAGCACCGCCAGGAAGGAGAACCACTCGATATCGGACGAACGAAGGCCGAGAACCTGTCCGACGACCAGTCCGAGCAATATCTCGAATATGGCAGCCGACAGTCCGAAACGCGAGGCGACGAGCTGGGCGCTGACCGCCAGGAAAAGAAGCAGAGCCAGGGCCAGAAGGTCGTTCACCGTCGCACTTCCTATCGCCGTAGGCCTAACGACAATTTGGACTTTACCACCAAGCGGTTGATATATCGTCAAGGCGATGGTGAGATCATGCGTTACCTCTCCGGCCTGGTGCTGGGCCAGAACGGCTTTTTCCCTGGCCATGTGGGCATCGAGGACGGGGTTATCGCGGAGATCGGACGCGGGAAGAAAGGGAACGCCTACGCCCGCGGCCTGATCGTTCCCACGTTCGTCAACGGCCACACGCACATCGCCGACTACATCGTTCCAGTGGACCCTGCCATGACCTTGGAGGAGCTGGTGGCGCCGCCCAAGGGGCTGAAGCACCGCATCCTGGAGCAGACCTCTCCGGAGGACCTGATGCGCGGCATGCTGAGCATGAAGCGCTTCATGGCCCGGCGCGGGGTATCTCATTTCCTGGACTTCCGAGAGGGCGGCTATGACGGATCCGAGTTCCTGCGCCGTTTGGACGGGGAGGGCGCGGAACCGGTCATCATGGGCCGGCCGAAGCTGCTGGAGTTCTGCCGTTCCGGGACCAGGAGACTGCTCAAGGTGGCGGACGGCATCGCCGTCTCATCGATATCCGACTGGGACTACCCGGAGCTGCAGAAGCTTGCCAAGGAGGTGCAGGACCAGGGCAAGCCCTTCGCCATACATGCCTCCGAACGCGTCCGGGAGGACATCGACAAGGTCCTCGACCTCAGACCCTCCTACATCGTGCATATGACGGAGGCTACGGACGACGACATGCGAAAGGTTGCCGATGCTGGCATACCTGTCGTCGCCTGCCCGCGCTCCAACCAGTTCTTCGGGAAGACGCCTCCCTTGGCGAGGATGCTGGAGAACGGCCTGACCGTGGCCTTGGGAACGGACAACGCCATGATCTGCCTCCCGGACATGCTGGCCGAGATGGAGGTGGCCGCGCGGGTGCTGCGCTCCCAGGGCAGGAACGGCGTGAGGGACGCTCTGGACATGGCCATGAACGGAAGAAAATTATTAAATCGCCAGGAACCGTTTAGTATAGAACCGGGAGCACGCTGCGAGCTGATGGTGCTCAGGCAAAGGGGCGGTGATCCGGTCACCGACCTCGTGCTGCGCAGCGCCGCTGACGCGCCTGAGCTGGTATGCATAGGTAGGAATTGCTGGAGATGATTGGATGGTTCTGTTCAAGAAGATACTGATCCCGACCGACGGGAGCGAATACACCAAGGCTGCCGTGAGAAAAGGATTGGAGATGGCCAAGGCCACCGGTGGCGAGGTCACCGCCCTGTACGTGGTGGACCAGACCTCCTTCATCAACTTCCCCATGGACTCCACCATCGTGAGCGTCTACACCCTCCTGGAAAAGGAGGGGGAAGAGGCCATGGAGTTCGTCAAGAAGGAGGCTGAGGCCTTAGGCGTCAAGGTCACCGCCCGCATCGAGGAGGGCTCGCCGTCCCGCAAGATAGTCGACCTCTCGGCGGAGCATGACCTGGTGGTCATGGGAACTCTGGGAAGGACCGGTTTCTCCAAGCTCCTGTTAGGGAGCGTCGCCGAACGGGTGGTTCGTTTCGCTAAATGCCCCGTTCTCGTCGTTAGGTCCCCCGGGGAGGAAAACTAGATGGCCACCGTCGGGGACGTGATGACGTCCAATCCCATAGTCGCCCAGGTCCCTGGCTCCCGCCAGGAGGTCCTGAAGATAATGGTGCAGCACAACCTGACCGGTCTGCCGGTGGTGCGCCGCAGCGATGGATCGCTTGCCGGGATGATCACCCGTCAGGACATCTTCGACCGCCCGGAGGAGGAACAGGCGGCCATGATAATGCAGAGGGAGCACCCGTCGATCTCCCCGAAAGCGTCCGTGGAGGAGGCGGCGAAGTTATTGGTCGAAGGTTCCATGCGCCATCTCCCGGTCGTCGAAGGAAAGCGCCTGGTGGGCATCCTGACGCCCACGGACCTCCTGTGCATCGTGGAGAAGAGGAACATCGACCTGCCGGTGGAGAAGGTCATACGCTCCCCGTGCGTCCCCATATTCCAGGAGTCGACGCTGGCGGTCGCCAACGTGACGCTCAAAGTGTCCAAGTCGTCCGCCCTGCCGGTGCTTGACGAGCATGGCCGGCTGACGGGGATAATCACCGACCGCGACATATTCAACAAGAGCTATGTCGACGGAGCGGACGCCGCCACCGCCATGGGCTTCGGCGAGGACGAGGACCACTGGTCATGGGATGGTTTGCGGAACGTCATGAAGCTGTGGTACGAGGTGTCCAAGATCGAGCTGCCCGGGCTGCCTATCAAGGACATAATGGTCCGCGATCCCACGACCGTCTTCAAGAAGACCGCGATATCGGAAGCGGCGCGCATCATGCGCAAGAACGATTTCGGCCAGCTGCCGGTCCGTGACAACAAGGACCGCCTGCTGGCGATGATATACGATCACGACATCATTTCCGTGCTCATAAAGGAGTAGACAATAATGAAGGAGGTCAGCTCCGGGGAGATGCTCTCCCTATGCAAGAGACGCGGGTTCATCTACCCTGCGTACGAGATATACGGCGGCATCGCCGGGCTATATGACTACGGACCGTTGGGAACGGCGCTGAAGGCTAACATTGCCGACCTGTGGCGCAAGATCTATGCGCTGCAGGAAGGTTTTGTGGAGATAGACGGCGACAACGTCGGACCGGAGGCGGTCTTCAAAGCGTCCGGTCATGTGGACAACTTCGCCGATCTTTCCGTGACCTGCAAGCAGTGCGGCGAATCGTTCCGGGCGGACCATCTGGCGAAGGGGCTGCATCCCAATCCCGATTCGCTGTCCATCGAGGAGCTGCAGAAGGTGCTCCGGGACAACGGCGTAAAATGCCCCTGCGGCGGAGAGTTCGCGGACGTCGAGGAATTCAACCTGATGTTCAAGACCAAGATCGGCCCTGGCAACGGCCGCACCGGTTACCTGCGGCCGGAAACGGCCCAGTCCATATTCGTGAACTATACGAACCTGTATAGGCACTGCCGTGAGAAACTTCCCTTCGGCTGCATTCAAGTGGGACGTGGATTCCGCAATGAGATCTCCCCCCGCCAGGGAGTGATCCGTCTTCGCGAGTTCAACATGATGGAGGCCGAGCTTTTCGTCGATCCCGAGGACAAATCGTGGCCGCGCTACAAGGACGTAAAGGACCGGGTCGTCAGGCTGGTCCCGAACACCGACGAGAAGGAGGTGGAGATGACCATCGGCGAGGCCGTGCAGAACGGGACGATCGGAAACGAGACGCTCGGTTACTTCATCTGGGTGACCTATGATTTCCTTACATCGGCGGGCATAGATCCTGCCAAGCTGCGTTTCCGCCAGCACCTCAAGACCGAGATGGCGCATTACGCCGCCGACTGCTGGGACGCGGAGACGCTCATCAGCTTCGGATGGACGGAGATCGTCGGCATAGCGGACCGGGGATGCTGGGACCTCTCGCAGCACATGAGGTTCTCCAAGGCCGATCTGACGGCTTTCAAGCGCTTCGATGAGCCGCGGGACGTGGAGCGGGACGCCGTCAAGCCGAAGTTCGGCGCCCTGGGCCCGAGGTTCAAGGGGGCCGCCGGGGACATCAAGAAGCAGCTGGAGGCCATGGACGCCTCGGCGGTCCATGACGGCCTGGTCACCGTAACGGTCGAAGGGCAGCCGGTGGACCTGGATACCACGTACTATGAGGTAGTCCGGGTGAAGGAGAAGGTGAACGGCGTGCGCGTGGTACCTCACGTCATCGAGCCCTCGCATGGCCTGGACCGCATCCTGTACAGCTGCCTGGAGCACGCCTACTCTGAAAAGGATGACGGCTACATCACACTGAAGCTCAGACCGGCCGTGGCGCCCATCAAGGTCGGGGTGTTCCCGCTGATGGCCAAGGATGGGATGGAGATCGTCGCTCAGGCCTTGGACAAGGCGCTCCGCGAGGAGGGCATCGCCACATACTATGACGATTCTGGCTCCATCGGCCGGCGCTACGCCAGAATGGATGAGGCTGGAACACCGTGGTGCGTCACCGTGGACTATGATACCCTGGAGAAGGGGGATGTCACGGTCCGCGACAGGGACACGTCCGAACAGCTGAGGATGTCCGCCGATGACGTCGTACCCTGGATCAAGGAACAGCTCAAACGCAAGCTATCATGCTGAAGCAAACCCTTTAGGACGAGGAAGGTGAGCCAAAATGGTAGGAGAAAGCATCGAGGGATTGAAAAAGAGGGAACTGCTCAGGTCCCTGATCGACGCCAACAAGGTCGGCGACCTGATGAGGAAGAAGTTCGAGACGGTAGACCCGGAGACCGCCCTCTCCGACGTGGTGGCAAAGATGAAGTCGTCCGACCTGCACGAGATACCGGTGGTGGACGGGAAGAAGCTGCTCGGGGTGATCAGCTACGGAACGGTCATCCGCAAGAAGAACCTGGTCATCGGCACCAAGGCCAAGACCATGGTCGAGACCACCCCCGAGATCACGCTCGACACCCCGATAACCGAGATCGCGGAGCACTTCCTTTCCTCGGGATACCGGCATCTGCCGGTGACCAAGGGGAAGACCATCCAGGGGATAATCACCCGCGCGAATGTCATCTCCGTTCTTCCGAAATTGAAGGACGTCAAGGCGCTCAAGGTGGCGGACGTGATGAGCGACAGCGCGCGTTCCGTGCACGAGAAGGACCTCATCAAGAACGCCATGGGCCTGATGCGCGACCTTGAGGTACGCACCGTTCCGGTGGTGGACGACTACGACCGGCTGGTCGGAATAATCGGCATCAAGGACATCGTGCAGTACTCCTGGACCGGGGCCGGAACCCAGAACCAAGGCCGCAAGGACATGGCCGGGAACAACAACCCGGTGGAGCTGGAGGTTCGCTCGGTCATGCATGACTCGCCGGTGACGCTCACGGCCGAGGACTCCCTGACCAAGGCGATCAACACCATGATCGACAAGAACATCTCCACGATACCTGTGGTGTCCGGCGACCGTATGGTGGGGATCGTCACCAAGTACGATATCCTGGAGCTGGTGGCGTCCGTACGCAACAGGGACATGGTCTACACGCAGATATCCGGACTTGAGGAGGAGGACCGCTTCTCCCTGGATACCATGGAGAAGGAGATACAGTCCGGTCTCGCGAAGATCGCCAAGTTCACCCGGCCCTTGCTCTTCACCATCCACGTGAGCAAGTACAACAACACCGGGACCAGCGCCAAGTATTCGCTGATCGGACGGCTGACCACGGAGAACTCGCACTTCATGTCGAAAGCTGTGGACTGGTCCCTGGGCCAGGCGACCGTGGAACTGATGGACAACCTGGACCGCATTGTCACTGAGAAGAAGGAACACAATCTTGACGTGCGGATGAAGAAGAACCTTCACAAGAAGGTTTGAGGCGTCAAACCCTTTTCCTTTCCATCTTTTTTACATTTTTTGTAGTTCGGTTACATTTATTTACTATTGGTCATTATATGACTTATAGTCAATATTTGACGGTGAGTAAATGAAGACATTGGTGACATACGTTTCCAGTTCGGGGAACACGAGGAAGGTGGCAGAGGCGATATTCCAGGCCCTGCCCGGAGAGAAGGAGATGAAGATGCTTGACGAGGTAAAGGACGCCGCTTGTTATGATCTGGTGTTCCTGGGCTTCCCAATCGTGGCCGAGGGCATGCCTGGAAAGGCGAAACGTTTCGTGGCCAGGCGGCTCAGGGGCAGGAAGGTCGCGCTCTTCATGACCCATGGGATGCCGGGTGATATGCCTGAGTTCGATCCCGTCCTTCCCAATTGCCGCCAGGCGGCAGAGGGGGCGGAACTTATGGGGATCTACGACTGCCAGGGCAGGATGGTCGATTGGCTGCCGAAGGTCCTTCGCCTGCACCCTCGCCGTTCCGTCCGTCGCTGGGCAAGGGAGGGAGAGGAGCAACACGGAAAGGGCCATCCCGACGCGTCGGACCTGGATGGAGCAGGCCACTTTGCCGCAGAGATGCTGGCGAAAGCGCAATAAGCCGCCCGTACATATCGAAACGGAGGGCGTTCATGGGCACAAGCGAACGGAGGCGGAGGGAAAGGGAGCGCAACTGCCTGGAAATGGTGGCGGCGGCCCGGGAACTGTTCATTGCCAAAGGCTACGACAATACCAGCATGGACGAGATCGCCGAACGCCTGGAGATATCCAAAGGCAAGCTCTACACCTACTTCGCCAGCAAGGAAGAGCTCTACTATGCTGTGGCCAAGGAAGGAATGGCCAGGGTCCGGGAGATGTTCCGGGAGGCCTGCCGGAGCGACGGGTCGGGGATCGACCGATTGTTGGCGGCAGGCGACGCCTACGTCCGTTTCTGGAGGGACAACCCCGACTACCGCCGACTGTTGATCGACGCCAAGATGAGCCGCCCGCCCGCGTCCTCAGGACCACAGGGGCTTGAGTTCGCTACGATAGCCGAGGAGTCCAACAGGATGCTGGTGGAAGCGGCCAGGGAGGGCATGGCCGATGGTACGATACGCTCCGATATATCCCCGGAGAAGTTCGTCTTCTGCGCATCCTCCATGATCGAGGGGATACTGGTCAGGACAGAGAGGTACGGGGGGAGCGTAACCAGCGACCGCTGGAGAGACGAAACGCTGGCCTATGCCTCCCAGCTCTGGCGCGATGCGGTGACCGCGCGGCGCCATGACTGATAATATAATGTCTGTCCGTTCGAAGGACCCCGGCGTTGCCAGGCGGGTAAACCTTTTTTATGTCCCACATCTTCCCCTCAAAGGTCCATGGCGCAATACGAGGCTATACCGACCGAAAGGAAGTGGCAGAAACAGTGGAAGGACTGGGAGCTCTACAGGTTCGATCAGGAATCGGACGCCCCGGTCTACTCCGTTGACAACCCTCCGAGGTATGCCTCTGGCTCGCTTCACCTGGGGCATGCCACCGGCTACTCGCTCATCGACTTTGCGGCGAGATACCATAGGCAGCGCGGCTACAACGTGATGTTCCCCCTGTGCTTCGATGTGAACGGCACGCCTGTCGAGGTCCGCGTGGAAAAGAAGTTCGGCATAAACAAGTACTCCGTACCCCGCCAAAAGTACATCGAGATGTGCGAGGAGTACGCCAACTCCTTCATAGGATCGATGACCCAGCAGTTCGAGATACTAGGGGAGAGCATGGACCCCTCCATCTACTATCAGACTGACGCGCCCTACTACCGCCGCATAACGCAGATATCCTTCCTGAAGATGCTGGAGAAGGGGCTGGCCTACAAGGGAGAGTACCCGGTCAACTGGTGCCCCCGCTGCATCACGGCCCTGGCGGATGCTGAAGTGGAATATGACCAGAACGTCACCAAGCTCAACTACGTCAAGTTCTTTTTGGCGGACGGCACGGGACACATCGTCATCGCCACCACCCGCCCGGAGCTCATCTGCACCTGCCAGACGATCGCGGTCCATCCGAACGATGATCGGTACAGGGACCTGGTGGGAAAGGACATCATCACCCCCGTCTTCGGAAAGAAGGTCCGGGTCATCTCCGACGACAAGGTGGACCCGGCTTTCGGATCGGGAATTGTCATGATCTGCACCATCGGCGACAAGACCGACCTGGAATGGGTCATGAAGTACAAGCTGCCGCTGGAGAAGGGGTTGGACGAGGAAGGGCGGATGACGGCTCTAGCCGGACCGTACGAGGGGATGCCGGTCAAGGACGCCCGAGCCAAGATAATCGAGGACCTGCTGGCGCAGGGGATCATAATCAAGCAGGAGGAGCAGCAGCAGAACCGGTCCATATGCTGGAGATGCCACACGCCCATCGAGTTCCTGCAGGTCAAGCAGTGGTTCATCCGCATAATGGACTTCAAGAAGGAAGTGCTCGCCAAAGCGGACGAGATAGAGTGGTTCCCGGAGTTCATGAAGGTCCGCCTGCAGGACTGGGTGAACTCGCTGCAGTGGGACTGGGTCGTTTCCCGTCAGCGCTACTTCGCCACGCCGATACCGGTATGGGAGTGCCAGAGCTGCGGCTATGTCCTTCCGGCCAAGGAGAAGGACTGCTACATCGATCCCACCATGACCAAGCCGTACGTGGATAAGTGCCCGAAGTGCGACGGGGAGCTGGTGGGATGCCCGGATGTTTTTGATACCTGGATGGATTCCTCAGTCTCTCCGCTGTACAACACATTCTGGCAGCGGGACGAGGAGAAGTTCAAACGGCTTTATCCGATGTCCCTGCGACCGCAGTCGCACGACATCATCCGCACCTGGGCCTTTTATACCATACTGAGGGAGCACCTGCTCACCGGACAGAGGCCCTGGGACCACATCATGATACACGGGTTCATCATGGCCCCGGACGGGACGCCGATGCACACCTCGTTGGGGAACGTCATAGATCCGATGCCCCTGCTGGAGTCGTACGGCGCTGACGCTCTGCGCTACTATGCCTGCACCTGTTCGCTGGGAGAGGATCACGCCTTCCGGGAGCGGGACGTCGTTCATGGCAAGAAGCTGTGCACCAAGATCTGGAACCTGGGAAAGCTCATCGAGATGACCGTCACGGAGAAGCCGGAGAAGGTCCAGCTGAAGCCTATCGACCGCTGGATCATGTCCCGCTATACCAAAGTGCTCGGGACGGTTACCGAGCACATGGACTCCTACAACTTCGACAAAGCGATGCGGGAAGTGGAGAACTTCGCCTGGAAGGAGTTCGCCGACCATTACGTGGAGATGATCAAACACCGCACCCGCACCGACGACCGGTCCGTCCGGTACACGCTGTACACGGTTTACCTGGGCATCCTGAAGATGATGGCGCCGATGCTGCCACACGTAACGGAGGACGCCTATCAGGCGTTCGCCAGGATGGACGGCGCCAAGTCGATACACGTCAGCAAATGGCCGGAACCGGAGCGCATCGACGAGGAAGCGGAAAGGAAGGGAGACCTTACCAAGGAGATCATCGCTTCGATCCGTACTTGGAAGGCAGAGAAGAAGTATCCGCTCAATAAGGAGCTGGCGAGGATAGAGGTCGTCGGCAGGGACTCCTATCTTCTGCGGGGATACGAGGATGATATCGCACAGACGGTGAGGGCGACCGTCCTCGAGCTGCTGGAGGAGGCACACCTTGACAGCCATCCTGCGGTAATCAAGCCGGTTCATGCCAAGATCGGCCCGATGTTCAAGAACCGGGCCAAGGAGATAGTCGGACAGCTGGCCACCATGGACCCCGGTCAGGCGCTGGCCCTCCTGGACAAAGGAGGCATCGATGTCATGACCGATGATGGAAGGACCGTCACCATAACCAAGGACCTGGTGGAGGTCGTCTGCGAACTGCAGTACCAGGGCAAGGCCGTGGAGACCCTGCAGGTCGGAGAACTGCTCCTGGTCATCGAGGCGTGAACATAAAAAGGAAAAAGAGGTTTGGTGGGCGGTTAGACGTCCACCCACTGCATCTCATCCTTCCTCTTCTGGTCGGCCTGCTGACCCGGGCTGGCCTGGCCCTTGGCTGCCATGCGGAGGGCGCCGGCGATTATGAACAGCACCCCGGTCACCAGCAGCAGGTACCCGCCGATGCCCAGCCCCCAGCGTACGTCGGCATCCTCCCCCAGATCATCCATGCGCACTGTCTCACTGCCGCTGAAGGGCGAACCGGAAACGGTGTCGAATATCAGCTTGGCGTCGTCAACACCGGAGACCTCCTCAGGGAAGTATACATATAATGAGGAAAGCGAGGCGACGATCGCCAGGATGATGATCACCGGCAGCAGCATCAGTATCCCGCGGGTGATCAGCTTGAGGGCGATCTTCTTGTCGCTTACGCCAATCGTTCCCACGATGAGGAAGATCAGTGGGGTGAGCAGGATGATGCTCAGCGGGATCGGCAGGGCGGTCAACTGCACTAGACCGGTGTCCCTGTCCAGGGTGTTCACCCTGAGCCCGTGCACACCGTCGATGACCAGTATGTCCTGGAAACCTTCCGTGGTCAGAGTGGTCGAATCGATGTTCAGAGAGACGACGTAATAGGGCAGGAAGACGGAAACGATTCCTAGCACCAAAGCCGCGATGGCCAGAACGTTGCCGGCCGCACGCAGCTTGTTGCCCTTGAAGTCCAGCAGACCGAAGTAGGGCTTGTGCACCTTGCCCTTCTTCCAGTTCCGGTAGATGCGATAGGCGAGCAACGTCACGAGCACGGCGATTATCGCCAGATATATCCAGAGGAAGTTTGCGAATAGCCATTCCGCCGGCAGTATCTGCGTGTTCAGCTCGGAGACGCTGCTGCTCCATGAACCACCGTCCCACATGTCCCCGTCCTGGCGGTACTTGGGACCCTGCGGACCGGCCTGTCCGATGAGGGAATCGCCACCCTCGTTGCTCCCCCAGCGGCCCATGAAGTTCAGCCATGTCTCGCTCCCGGTGAGCATGATGATGTCGTAATCGCCTGAAGCGAGCTTCTTGTCATCACCGCATTCATCGTTCGCCAGTCCGAGCGCCCCAGAGTAGGAGCGGTAGTAGTTAGCGTGACTGCCCCTGGCAACGTACACCTTATAATGATCGCCGTCCTTCTCCACGTCGGACCATTTGGCGGTCACCCCGTTCTCGTGCTGACTGTAGGTGGTGCTCACCGGCTCGAGCGATGCGTCCAGGACCACCTGGGTCATCTCCCAGTCGCCCTCGTGGCGGTTGAGGTTGCCGTCATTGAAGTAGTAGAAGGTCCAGTATTGGATGATGGTGTCTGAACCGGAGTACAGCACGCGGGCGTAGACCGAGTAGCCGAGGGCATCCAGGTTATCCTTGTAATGATCGATGATCCCGTCGTCCTCGTTGGTCCCCATCCGGTTGTCGAGGTAATGGTATGCGCTGTAGTAGGTGAGATCGGAGGATGTCACGCTGTCATCGACCAGCACGTGGGATGAGCCGGTCGTGAGGTTGAGGTCGCACAGGGTGACGTACAGCTCTATGTCGACCGGGTACAGCTCCTCGTCCCCGTGGAAGTAGTACTGGGGAGCGAAACGCTCCGCCAGCGCTTGTTCCTCGAAGGGCGTGAGCGCCCCCTGGGCGTCACTTGGAACGAAGAGAACGACGATGCTCATGAGGAGGACCGCGACTAAGGCCAATACTTTCATTTGGGAACGGGCGGAAGGAAAACGCATGGACTATAATTTATCGGAACGGATATCAACCTTATCCGGGAAGGAGGGGTGACGCCCCTTGCGAACGAGGGCTTCCGGCATTGGTGGCTGGACCGAATGGATGATGTGGCTATATGGGTAACCTTTAAATCCAATTACTCAATACCGAGAAAAGCACGCGGGCGTAGTGTAGCTGGTTATCACTTGAGCTTGCCAAGCTCATAACTCGGGTTCAAATCCCGGCGCCCGCACTTTATACTAATCCTTGTTAATTTAAATTGAATTATATTAATTATAATAGTATAATTAATCATTCATATGGATTAAAAAATTTGTTCATCACTTTTAATAAATCGAATGATTATTTTATCTATTATGCAGCGAATACATTGAGGAAATCTGAAAATGTGAAGTTGGGTTGAGGAACAGTATATGCCGAATCAAATAAAAGAAGGAAGATTCTCAGTTGGTAGTTTATTTGCTGGCATAGGTGGCATATGCATCGCATTCAATGATACTGATTGTACAATCAAATGGGCGAACGAAATTGATAAGCTTGCATGTAAAACATACATTCTAAACAATAAGCATATAAATACTGAAAAAATAATAAATGATGACATTTCAAATTTTAACCCAACGAGAAAAGATAAGGTTGATATTCTTGTTGCAGGTTTTCCATGCCAGCCGTTTTCACAGGCTGGTCACAGAAAGGGTTTTGACGATCCACGCGGAAAGCTTTTTTTTGAAATGACGAGAATTATTAAAATAATTAAACCAAGAGCGATTTTTTTTGAAAATGTCAGTGTGCTGGCTTCGCACGATTCTGGAAAGACGTTGAAAACCATTAAAAATGAACTGCAGGAGCTCGGTTATCATTCTAAAGAAATGATTTTTAATTCAAAAGATTACGGTAATGTCCCCCAATCAAGAAACCGAATATACATCGTTGGATTTAGAAGAAAAGAAGATATGAAAAATTTTTCCGACCCGAAACCTATTCCTCTTGTTAAAAAGATAGAAGACATTCTTGATCTTGAAGATCATAAAGAACAAAAATATTATTATAGCCAACAAAACGCCAAACATTATGATAAATTTGTCGAAGAAATAACTGAAAAAAATGCGATCTATCAATGGCGACGTGTCTATGTGAGGAAAAATAAAAATGGATTATGCCCAACCCTGACCGCAAATATGGGTTTCGGTGGCCATAACGTCCCAATCATTATTGACAACTATGGAATTAGGAAATTAACACCAGAAGAGTGCTTAAAATTCCAAGGATTCCCGGATGGATATATATTTCCTGAATTTGCAGAATACCATAAATACCGACAGATCGGCAATTCGGTTACAATTCCAGTCGTGAAAAGGATAGCCGATGCTATGGTTAAAGCAATGATAGAAACTGATAGTAAAAGATAGTTATTTTGTGAATCCTTCTGCTCTCAATCTTTCGCGAATTTTAACGATCCATGCAGATTGCTTTTCCGATGGCCGACGATATTCTAGGTTACAAGCTACACCAATAACGCTTCGTTCCTCTCTAGATAATGAATTATTATCAATACCCCATTGGAGAACTTCTTTCCAATATTCACTCCCCAATCTTACGACCTCGATATTGGCATTCATAATGTTAGTATTGTGATGAGTTGTTTTTGCTGTCCGTTGCATATACTTTTCCTTTTTTTCAGATATTAAACAACGGTAGATTTCGGGATTGAGCTCATAGTCGATCTGTTTAACTCTAAGCCAACAGGCTTCCCTTTTACACCATTGCGTGACATTTTGAACTACAATATTTTCACTGATTATTGATTCATACACTAATTTGGTTATCTTAATCAACTCATTTTTTATGATATCTGGAATCGATTGATTATTCCATATGTTCATAAGATCTAATGTTCCACCCATATTCGATATTTTATATGCCAAAAATGCTATAGAATAGGTTACAATATTTGCCCTGTAACTGTTTGCATACCATGGTTGTGCACTAACTATTTTTTCTGTTTCTTTAAATAAAATGGCTAGAGCGACTGATGTTTTAAAATAAAATTCATTGTAATTTGAACCGTCATCACCCCATGAGTTTGAAATTGATGTAGCAAAATTTAGGAAATTTTCTTGGGCACCTCTGCTGACAATATGGGGTTTTCCCTCGTAACTATTCCGATACTTGGCCAAATCAGTTTTTGTAAAATACTGGGTTTTAGGATATTCCCTTTTAAACTTATCTTTTTGAGAGGAGGTGCTTCTCATAATTTCTTGTTGGTATTGCCCCCTAGCTCTTTCATAAAACCAATAAGTTCCATAAGTTTCACCCATTTTCGGACTGACCATTATTGTCCTGGAGAATCTCTCGATCGATCTGTGGAATGGATGATTAGAGAAGAAATCAGCTTCACTTACTTTATTCTGAGTATTTGCAGAACGGGATATTTTAGGAATAATTTCTTCAGCTCCATCTGGAGAGACAACGGATATTTTCATAGGAACATAAATCGAATCGATATCGGGTTTTTCTTTAGATTTCGCAACTGTGTAAATGGTCGCGGTAGTTTGACCGCCATTGACAATTTGCATCGATGTCAAACGAGTTATCATTTTACCGGTTGGGGTGTCGCTTACACCAAGATCGGTGGCTGTGACTGTAATTCCATTATTGTAAGCAAAAAACATACTGGGTTCTTTCAATATTGTAGCTTTTATTGCTTTATTTGTCTTTGTAGTAATTTTTAAAAATGATCGTACATTTGCTTCAAGTAATCTTCCTCCGTAATGCTCAAATAAACGCATTAATAAAATTCCAGGCATAACTGAAAGATACGAATCGTAATTTGATTCCGTACCAATCTGATTTACCTTTAAACAGGGTATTCCATCAAAACCGAAATCCTTTATGTTTATTATGGTTTCATCATAACCTGATTTAGAAACAGCTAGATCGTAATAATTTGAGATATCCCACAAACTGATCACTGTCATCCTACCATTTATCGGAGGGACAGTGACAGTTTTTATTCTTTCACTCTTATTTTTATCTGTGATCACATAAAGCCGATATCTTTCGATGACTTCTCTTGACTGAGAAATCAAATTCGCCAGATCGATTATTTCTTCACTACTCTCGTCTGTATTTTTTCGTATTATTCCACTCAACGAACCCTCAGCGAAAGCCCTGGCCCGATTCGCTAATTTTTCAACATCTGTTTTCGTTATAGTTGTAAGTATTGGAGAACCGGAGTAATCGCATATAAAGAGTGAAAGTGTATTATCATCTTCATCAAAATTATACCCCCATACTTCTGCAACTCTGTTATTATCGCTTCTCCCTTCAAAATGAAGCGGAAGAAAATCGGTGCACTCCTCAAATTCGATAAGATCTTGGACAACCATTTTAATGAATTCAGATCCATTATCCTCCTCATTTGTCGCTGCAGAAACATTGACCTCTTGGATTAAATTCGTTCTAAACTCCTCTAAATCCATTTCGTCACAACCTGAAATTATCAATCTGGTCTACTAATATTTCATAAGTCAAATTTTTTATTGCCGAATATTTTATATCTTGTCTTCGAATGCGGGGGAAATTATTTGTTACTTTATATTTAGATATGTTATTTAATTCAAATGCGTATTTATCATATTCGGGATCTGGATTATAACCCGAGGCCAGAAGGATTGCTATAAATCGGTCTTTTTCAATTTCGGATTCGATTGAATTATTTACCAGTAAAAATAATGAATTTAATGTGATGCAATTGGATGACGTTGTATTACTTTCGGACATTCTTACGATAACTAGTATTCCTTCGTCCTCCCTATCCAATTGTTCTAACGAGGTGATAGTAATCGACGATCTGTTTTCCAGGACGGTTTTTACTTCGTACCAATTGTCTGAACATATAAAATCTTGTTTTCCCTTTTTTGCATTCATCCAAGATTCGATTGCGGTTGATTCCCCATATAGCGGAAATAAAATCTGCGATAAGACTATAATTTCACCAATTAATCCTTGAACTTCATTTTTTGTTAGTGGATTTTTATGCGGTTTAAATAACGCAATCCACTTTTTATATCTGCTGAGTACAATGTCGATTGCACATTTTGTATCGGTTTTTTTTGTTGAATCTATTAAATCATTAACAAATGTAGCAAATATTTGTATCAAACGACTGTCCGTTACATCATCATTCAGGCGTATGTGTAAAGCCCACCGGTTATCGATCGATCGTGGGGCTTTTCTTATTGTTATACTTTCAGTGGATTGAACACTGGGTGGTTCTTCCTCACAGATCAGCATAATATATCTGGGTTCGGTGGACGGATCTTTATAAAGTTCCTGTGGATGATCTGCCCCGACTTTTACATATTTCTCATTCATCGATTGCCACCTCATCTGTGTCGGGTTCTCCCATCCTATCATATATTTTATTTACTTTATATTTCAAGACTTTTTCAGGTGTCCCTTCTTTACTTTGCGGAAATCCTAGGGCCAGACCCACTGGCGGTAATTCGCCAAGATTGTTAATTATTGAGGCACGAACTTCATCATTCTGTTCATTATTCAGTTGCAGAAGATAGATGAGCAGGAGGGGTTTTCTTGATGCAGTTCTAAGATATGCTTTCGCAGAAATTTGTTTGCCCGCATTATCTGTTTTGAATACGGTCTCTAATTCTTTAATTTGTTCAGAAGTTAATCCTTCTCGCATATTGCTGGGAGAGGTAATATTACGATTTTGCATTTGTATGACTTCTTCATCAATTGGTATGAATTTACGTTGTACTTTCTTAATAGGACGTCCAGGCATTATAGAATAATTTTCCCCTTCACCATGTTGAATAGCGACATCCCATAACTGTAATTGATCGTTATCGGACTGAATGTAATCAATAATGGAGTCGGAATCAAAAACTAAATCTTGCTTTGGAATTCTATATAATCTCAATAGTTCAATAATAAAATCCTTAGGAACACCATACCATGCATAATTTCCAATTGAATTTTTTTCCATGGTTATTCCTGATGATTCGATCGCCTTAATCGTTCTAATAATCGTATCCAAATTTGCCCTTACATTTTTTTGATCGGTATAAACGTGGGCTGATGGAATTAATGAACCACTTATCACTTTTGTAATGGTTTTATCTATTGCGTATCGTCTTTTATTTGCTGCAGTAATAAAAAGTCCCACTTCATTGTCTCTTACCATAAGACCGAATTCTTCTGGGGTTTTATTCGAGATTTGCATTTGTTCAACTTGCTCTTTTAATTCTTCCGTTGCTTCGGAAATTTTACCATACCAATCCTGATTTTTTTCAGTCATCCATATTCTGCATAAATCGGCGTAACCTTCCCTATAACCAAACCATCTCCCCATCTGCATTAAAGTATCATAAGTTTGAGAATCTCGGAAGAAATAACTTGTAGAAAGACCTTCTAAAGTCAAACCCCTGGATAATGCATCCCCTCCTACTGCAATCAATCGTAATCCTTCTTTATTTGCAGAATAATCGATATTTTTTGCACTATTTCTTTGATTTATTGAGGAGACGATTACTGGTTTTACGCTGCTACGTAACCTTTTTTGAATGATTTCCCAACCAAAGTTGTCCTTCTTTTGATCATTTTCATTATATTCCCTCATCCACGATTCATGGATGCTTTTTATTAATGGATCTCGGAGAGCATCTTCGGGGGTCAAAGATGAATATGAAATTATTGATTGTTTTATATTGAACAGCCGATCTTGGATAAGATTTGCTATTTTATCTTGAACATCTGTGAATCGGCTCATGTTGACCATCATGGTCATATGAGAGCGATCATATCCTCGAAGATCCCTAATAGAACAGCTTAATAGAAAACAATTGAGCGCATGTATCAGAGAGTCGGGGAGATCGTTTGGCTCCCAATTTTTTTTATGTTTATTCGGTGGAAGATGTTTTTCTTTCGGTAATATTTGTTTTACAATGTGGGAGTATTTTCCATTTTTTTCAAAAATATCCTGAGCTCCAATATAATTTGATGGTGGTTTAAGGACATAAATAAAATTTTTTGGAAATAAATCGTCTTTTAACATGTCTGTCTTAGAGTCTGGGTCGATGAAGATATTAGCAAAAGGCGTGGCCGTAAATCCAACATAAGTGTGATGATTGAATATACTGAGAATAGATCTGATGCTACGATTAATTGCAGTAACATCCTCAGCGGAAGTATTAATTGATGCATTATCTGTTTCATCATCAATCAATAATAATGGAGATTCAATTCTCCCATTTACAGCACATTTCCGTTGCATCCAACCTATCAAATTGTTTAAAATGTTCTTATTCTTTTTAACAACGAATAATATTGGTACGGAAACATTATCTATACTGATATTCAGAGCTTTTCTGCTGTCAGCACGAAAATCATAATCCTTAGTAGTGAAGACTTCAGCAACACATTTGTTTCCTCTTTTTCCGACCCCTATGTATTTTCTAATATTTTTTTCAATGAACGAGCTGTCTTCACCAATAAACCCTTCATCAAGTCGCTCTTGTGTTTGCCTTCTCAGATTTTCCTGTAAACCCGAAAGCAAAATTATCATTTTATATCCAACATCAGCAGATTTATTGATCAATAATGAATACATGGCCGTTTTGCCAGATTGAACATCCCCGATAATCAACCCTTTCCGTGCAAAACCCTCTTGCCAGCTGGGATCTCCGAAGTAATCCATTATCTGATCAGTAACATAATCCATTTTAGCGACGACACTGGGACTGAAATGCTTATCTGAGATGAGGTACTCCTTGTGCCTCTCTACAAAATTCATATCACAGTCCTTTATCCTAGCAAGATACCATTTAATATGCTCTTTTTCAGATATTAAATAACCATCATCCATGTAAAGACTTAATCTTGATGATACGTGGCTAAAAACAATTTCAGCATTTTCAGGAGTGATAAATTTTACAGCTACTAACCGATCGATTATTCCCCTTATTGCTACTTCATTGTCTGCGTTTTCTTGACGAGCGGCCGTAATTACAAGAGAAACATTTTCCTCAATTATTTTATTATCTGGTGCGTTGTTCACAATAATCCCTTAACCTATTAATGATCGCCGGGTAATCTGAGAATGGTTCAATTTTTTCTATTGAATCAATTGTGAATCCGGAATCGATGAGTAATTGTCCCTGACTGACCATAGCATTTTCATCATCAGGAGACAGGGCGGTAATTGACCATTCATTATTTTTTCCGAGTTCGACTTTAATATCATTATACGGTAATGAATTTTCGATAATTTTTAATAGATTTTCAAATAATTTATTATTACTTGGTTCCAAGATATTATTAATATTTTCCACGAGTGGATGAGATCTATTTATTGAGTAATGAATTTCATCTCTATCTTTGATTTTATCCCACACATATGTTTTTCCATCATCGTTCTGCTTCCTTCCCCTGTAAGTATAAACACGTTCACTTTTACTGGTAATTTTTGATAAATATTGAGAGAAACTATCTCTGAATTGGTGGGGGAGAGTAGCAGAAGATTTTTTAATATCAATGTCCCAAATAAAATCAAGGGTACTCGGAATATCAACCCTTACACGCGCAAGATTGCTTAGTTCTACACTGCTTGTTAATCTGAACCATGTCCCGGGAATAATTAGTCGTTTGTTTCGATAAACATAAAAACCTTGCAACCTGCGGAGATTTTCTTTACCACCCATTAAATCACTATCTTTTGCTGAAATTTTTGAAGGTGGAGGCAAAATAAATGGTCTAATAGTTATTGCTTGAAGTCCTCCATCAAGCCATATTTTTACTTCTGGCTGAGGCCTTGTCAAAGGATGTTTAGTTAAAAATGGATCCTTTGGTTCAATTATTTCGTCGTTTAAAATAATCGATATCTTATTCATCCCTGCTTCGTCACTCATGAATCTGTGGTAAGTTAATCCGATATGATTAGCTAGAATCCCAAGATTTTCTCTCATTGAATCTTGGACAGACAGGGTTTTATCTAAGACCCGATCCAGCAGGTTCCATATCACAAGCGTTCCGCTAATTTGGTTTTTTAAATAGTCCACCATTGGAAGGCCGTCGATTTCATTATCGCTTAAAACTAGTAAGGTCCAAGTATTATCTTGTTTCACCCTATCCAGATCCCACCGTGTTGCTGAAATTTGCCCAGATTTTAAGGAGATGACCGTAAGCTGTTTACATTGGGACAGAGATGCGGTTTTCATTCCTAAGCCAAATCTCCCAAGATCTGTCTCGTTTCGATATGAGTTGGGATCAGCACCATAACGCATAGCCTCCCTTAATTTCTCAGAATCCATACCTATTCCATCATCTAATATTGCTACATATGGATTTGAATCGGGAAGCGATTTAATCCAAATATGTTTGGCAAATGCACTGATAGAATTGTCAATAATATCCGATACAGCTGATTCAAAAGAATAACCTACTGACCGAGTGGATTCAATCATTGTTGCCGCATTTGGAGCCACGATGATTTCTTCCATTACGATAATAACGGAGTCAACATAAAAAATAGTTAGCTTTGAATTATACAAATATAATTATCAACACCGATTGTTTGTAATTATTATTCAATGTAGGATTGAGAAATTTGGATAATCTTACAACTGCCCAACGCCGAAAAAATATGCAAGCAATTCGATGTCGAAATACCCGAATTGAAATGATATTAAGAAAAGAATTGTGGCACCGCGGTTTAAGATATAGAGTGAATTATAAAAAAATTATTGGATCTCCTGATATTTTTTTTATTAAGGAAAAGGTCGCGATATTTTGTGATTCTGAATTCTGGCACGGATTTAATTGGGAGATAAATAAGAATTTAATTTCATCTAATAAAGAATACTGGATAAAAAAAATTGAGCACAATATTAAACGCGATATCACTGTAAATAAAGAGCTAAGAAATGAAGGTTGTATCGTTATAAGGTTTTGGGGAAAAGAAATAATTGATGATGTTGAAGGTTGTGCCGATTATATTGTTGAAACATTAAATAATAAAAAAACTTCGGTAGAATTACGAAAATAATATAATATATAATATTATTATATCGTTATAAAAAAAATATGAAGCATAAACCGTTAAGTCGGGAGATCTAGACCATCCTTGCCTTCACGGCCTTGTCCCCGTAGTATTGATGGCAAAGGCCCATGATGACCTTCTCCGCATCCTTCTTGAACACCTCGACATAGGTGTACCGATCGCCCATGGTGATCTTCCCGATGTCCCTTGAGGCCAGCCCTGTGTCGGTCTTGACGAGCCTTACGATCTCGCCCTTGCCGATCTTGTCGGCGTTTCCTAGGTTGATCTCGATGGACGCCACGTTCCCGTGCGACCTGCTGCGCTTGGCGGCGTAGGGCTGATCGACCGAGGCCTGGATGGCTATCCTGACCTCGTCCAGCTTCTTGACCTCCGGCTCTTCCTTGTGCACGATCTCGATGTCCAACCGCTCGATAGGCTTCCCGGTGCGGCGCTCCAGGTCCCGCACTTCCCGGCGCTCCTCCGGAAGGAAGAACGACACCGCCACTCCCTCCTTTCCGGCCCTTCCGGTTCTACCTATCCTGTGCACGTAGGTATCCGGATCGGATGGCGAGTCGAAGTTGATGACATAATCAACCGAATCAATGTCCAGACCGCGGGCGGCCACATCCGTCGCCACCAGAATGCGCAGTGAACCGTCCTTGAAGCCCTTGAGAACCTTCTCCCGCTTGTTCTGCGCCACGTCGCCGTGGATCGCCCCGGCGAGGTAGTTGTGGCGCTTCAGCTTCTTGGCGACCTGGTCAGCTTTGTGCTTGGTGTGGCAGAACACTATGGCCTTCGGCTCGTGCATGTCCAGAATGGTGTACAGCGCATCGCGCTTGTCATCTTTCTCCACCACCATGTAGTACTGCTTCGTCAGATCGAGGACCGGCTCGTCCTTGGAGACCAATACCTCCCTGGGATTCACCATCTGCCTCATGGCCATCTCCCGTATCTCGGAGGACATGGTCGCGGAGAAGAGCAGGGTCTGCCTCTTCTTCGGCACCTTGGAAAGAATGAAGTTCAGGTCGCGGATGAAGCCCATGTCCAGCATTCTGTCCGCCTCGTCCAGCACGACCACTGAGACGTACGAAAGGTCGAGAGCGTCCCGGTTTATCAGGTCTTTCGCCCGACCGGGGGTGGCGATGACTATGTCGATCCCGCGCTTCAGCTTGGCTATCTGCGGCTCGATCCCGACTCCGCCGTATATCGGCAGACAGTCGTGGCCGGTGAACTTGGCGAGCTTGGTCAGCTCCTCCGCCACCTGGTTGGCCAGTTCCCTGGTCGGGACGAGCACCAGTGCGGACGGCGTCGGCATCCTCGGCTTGATTCGCATCAGCATGATGGAACCGTAGGCTCCGGTCTTGCCCGTGCCCGTCTGGGCCTGTGCGTACATGTCCCCGCCCTTCAGGCCGACGGGTATGGCCTCCACTTGGACAGGGGTAGGCTTGTCCCAACCCATGTCCTGCATCGCTTGAACTATCTCTTTGGATATCTGAAGATCTACGAAATCGGTCACGATATTCACTCTTGGATGAAAATAAAAACGAACTGTAACTAGGACAGACGAATTTGATTTCAAGAGGTGGTTGTGATTCGGGTATTTAAACATACGTACCGAACCAGCCAGAAACTGAAACTCTGCTGACGCTGACAGTTCCCATGTGGATTGCGCAAACCTGATGATTATCTAATGCGAGGTCGATCCGGTGTTCGTATGTTGAAGAAAGCGGTCTTTCCTGGCAAGTACGTTCAAGGAGAAGGGGTCATCAGCGAGCTGCCCGCGATGATGACGGCGCTGGGCGGACGCGGAATGATACTGGCCTCAAGATCGGTGATTGACAGAGCGATCCCCAGCTCAGGTCTTGACCCAGGGAAGCATGGCATCCTCATCGAACCATTCGGCGGGGAATGCTGCGAGGAGGAGCTCGCCAGGATCGCAGCGATCATCAAGGAAGAGCATATCGACGTGTTGGTCGGCATGGGCGGGGGAAAGACCATCGATACGGCGAAGATCGCCGCTGACCGGGCAGGCCTGCCGGTCATCGTGGTACCGACGATAGCTTCCACCGACGCGCCAACGAGCGGATGTGCGGTGCTTTACACGGCTGACGGAGCTTTCCTTTCCGTTGCCTATCAGAGGGGCAATCCGGCGGTCGTACTGGTCGATACTTCGATAATAGCCCGGGCTCCAGTGCGTTTCCTGGTGGCGGGAATGGGGGACGCGCTGTCGACCTGGTTCGAGGCGCGTTCCTGCGAGAGGACCGGATCGCGGAACGAATGCGGCGGAACCAGCACGAGGGCCGGGCTGCACCTGGCGAGACTGTGCTTTGATGTGCTCCTTGCCGACGGCGTGCGGGCCAAGGAGGACTGTGAGGAGGGCTTCGTCACCCCGGCCTTGGAACGGATAATCGAGGCGAACATACTCCTCAGCGGAATTGGTTTCGAAAGCGGCGGACTGGCCTCCGCCCATTCCATCCACAACGGCCTCACGGCCCTAGAGGAGACTCACCACCACTACCACGGAGAGAAGGTCGCCTTCGGCGTCCTGGTCGGCCTTCACCTGACCAACGCGCCGGCCGATGAGAGAGACACCGTTTACGGTTTCTGCGAGAGCGTGGGGCTGCCTACAACTCTGGCCGGGATAGGGCTGCGGGATGCGGGCAGAGAGAGGCTGATGATCGCTGCGGAGAAGGCCTGCGACGCAGGACAGCCGATTCATCATGAGGAAGGGACCATCACCCCTGAGAAGGTCCTAGAGGCGATGTTGGCGGCGGACTCCGAAGGCCGCAGAAGGAAGGAGAGGAAGGCCCATACGACCGGCGAGCATCGATCGACAGATTAGATAAAAATAATACTGGTTCGGAATAACTGTCGAATATAAATATCACATTTATAAAAATTCGTTACAATGCATCCGCTTAAATATTAGAGGCATTATGGCACTTCCATCCCGCGACCGAAAGGACACGAGATATAACAACAGTAGGTAGTTTAGTAATGTACGGAAACAGAGGAAATTCCGGCGGCTACAACCGCCCCAGGAACGATGGACCCCGCGAAATGCACGACGTTGTTTGCTCCGACTGCGGCGCAAAGACCCAGGTTCCCTTCAAACCCACCGAGGGCAGGCCTGTCTATTGCAGGGACTGCTTCCAGAAGCACAAGCCCAAGGACCGGTTCTGAACAGGTAAGCTTCTAACTTCTTAGGGGTGTAAGCCCCGATAATATCTTACTTTCTCGCCCTTCGTTCTGTTCGTTCCGTGATTGCCATCCGCCCCCGCGAAGCGGACCAAAGATTATTTTTATTCCAGCACCCATGGAACTGGACATCTCGGCCTCCCCTTTCATCAGGAAGGGAGGGACCGGAGGCTGCCGATGTTCGAGAAGGACGATCCGTTGGACGAGATGCTCGAGGAGATCGCCAAGGTCCTCAAGATCAAGAGCACCGTCCCCGGGGATTACCGTCATGGGCGCGTGCTCATGCTTGAGGCGGCCGAGCAGATGGACACGAACGTCCCTTGGGCGCTGCGCACCATGCGCAAGGCACGCAGGTCCTTTGAGGAGGAGAGCGAGATAGCCAAGCGCTATAACTCGTTCACTGCCAAATGGGCGAAGATGGACCCCTACCACTTCGGCTCGGAGGAGAAGCATCTGGAAAAGAAGCTATACCGGTTGCTGCGGGAGGGGGAATTCGAGCAGTGCGAAGACGTCCTGAAACAGCTGGAGCAGCTTGTGGACATGGACGTGGCAGAGAACATCGAGATCGGGCTTCTCCTGGAGGTCGAGGGGCCGGAGGTCCATCTGGGGAAAGGGACCACGTTATCGGTCCTCATCCACAACCATAGCGCGTTCCCCATCAAGCTCGATTCCATCAGGGGGAGCTCCCCCCAGGCATCGGTCCATGTGCTGGACTTCTATAAAGGCGTGATGAGGAAGGACGAGGACCGCAAGTGCCAGATCAACGTCATCCCCAAGGTGGAGGGGGACATAGTCATAGAGGTCCAGGCGGACGTGTGCAACGATTCCCGGCGCATGCGCATCAACAAGGGCTTTTCCCTTCGGGTGAGCGCTCCCGCCCAGGTGGTGCAGTTCGTGGACGCCAGGACGCCCACGGAGGTGCAGTACGTGAGGGCGGAGGTTCCCAGGCCGGCGGCGAAAGCGCCTTCCTCCTTCGACCCCTTGGAGCTGACCGCCGCGGGAACGTCGGACCAGTGGGCGGAATGCCTCGCCGTCTTCGCCAGGAACAGGAGCCCCATGGACCTGTCGGGGCTGGCGGCCAAGGACCCCAGCTTCGTCAAGGCCGACGGATACGCCAACCTGTTCAGGGCTTTGTTGGTCATGCGTTACGATCCCGGCATCGATTGGCAGGCCTGGTTCTCCGAGGCCGGTTTCGTCGGCGAGGATTATACCAAACGATGTGCGAGACTTCTGTGGCAGATCGGCTCGTCCAAGGACCGTTCCGTCGAACTGGAGATGGACGGAAGCGTCGGTTCCTCGAACATCGAGAACCTTATCGGGGCGATGCAGATCGCCTCCGGCGAAGTGAGAAGGGAGGAACGGTCCAGGAAGACCTGGACCGTGGAGGGCGAGATGGACGGCTCCCCGTTCTCACTGAGGATCGAAAGGGCGGTCAGGAAGGATGATAAAGGGAGGGCGGTGGCCTCCTCATTCAGGATCGCATCAGGATGAGTACATCCGGTCGATCATCTCTTTGGCCTTCTGCGAGCTGCTGGCGTCCGTGCCGCTTGAGGCGTCCACCAGCGAACTGACGGCCCTCCATCCCTTCTGCGGGACCGTCAACGGCAGTTTGGTCAGCACCAGATTGCATTGCGTATCGTGCAGGTTGAGCGGAGGTTCGCTGAGGAAGGATATTGGAACCAACCCGAGGTTGATGTCCAGGAACTTGGAGAGCATGTATCCGAGGCGTATCCGGTCGCGCTGCTCCGTCCCCCTGCATGTGACAACGAACTTGATCTTGGGGTCCTTGGTGAACCCATCGACCAAACGGTTCATGGTGGCCTTGGATATCAGGTGCTTCAGGCCCTCGATCTCCTTTTCGAAGGGGACGGGGTCCCACTCGATCTCCAGAGGGGCCATGTCACCGATGGGGATGCCGAAGCGCTCCTCGTGCCTGTTGATCGCCCTCTCCACGTCGTCATAGGAGAGCCCTTCATCCAGGGCAGCCCTCGGGACCAGGACGGTGTGGGTGAGTATTCCGCTCCTTCCCTTTTCGTCCAGCTTGCTGCGGCGGAATATCTTTGAGAAGTATACCCCCTCGGAGCGCTGCGCGGAGGCGATGAGCCTTGCTTCCGAGCGGAACATGTCCTCCGCGCTGACGTACGCCGGATCTATTGGTATGTAATAGCCGAGGAACCTCTCGTACTCATCAGGACTGATGTTCGGCGAGCGCGCCCGTTTCGCGTAACCCTTCTTCGGCACCGGCCCGTAGATGAAGTGCTCGGCCAGGGTGATCTTCATCCCTTGACGCCCCTGAACTCCTGCTCCTCCTTCACCTCGTCCGGCATCTTCCGCGCGATCTCGCGGAACCTTTCGATGAAGGCCCGGTACTCGCCGTAGGAATAGTCAAGCTCGTGGCTTCCCTTCGTGGATATCAGACGGGGAATTATCTCCCCATCCTCGTTCTGCTCCGTGCGTATCTCGGAGAAGAAGTAAGCGGACTTATCGAAGGATACGTTGGCTATCGCGGCTCCTTTGGAAAGAGCCATGGTGTCCTTGTAGTACTTCATGAGGATGGCCCGGGCGTAGTCTTCCTTGGTGAACTCCTTGTCCTTGAACATCCCGCGCAGGCCGCGCTTCTCCGCGTTCAGCCCCTCGTAGGACTCCGGCCAGCCGTTCATCTTGATGATCTCCTTGTCCAGAAGGTCGAACTTGGTCAGAACGAACACCGGATAGATCTTGGCCTTCTCCTCGTCCTTATCATAGACCTGGGACTTGAACTTTGAGACGGCCGATATCAGCGTGGCCATGAACACATCGTAGTTGCGCATCTCGATGAAGCGTTCCGAACGCGCTTCCGCATTGATCTTGCTGAGGTCGATGAGGAACACCAGCACGTTGCACTTCAGCAGTTCCTGGAAGGACGTGCTCAGTGCGGAGAAATCGAACTCCCCCTTGTACGTTCCGGTGGATATGGATTCGCGGTACTGCTCCAACGAGCGAAGGATGTCCAGGTCCTCCCCGGCTATGTCGTAGACGGTGAAGTCCATGATGTCGAAGCGGGAGGAGGCTTCCTTCCCAACGGAGATCATTCTCCGATAGCCGTACTTGAACTTGTACTTGGCCATGTTGCCCTTCAACGTGGCGTCCGCCCACTGACCCTTGGCCATGTTGGTGCGGTGGTTGCCGAAGATGCTGGTGAACGAGGGATCGGTGGTGAACCTGAACTCCCCGGGACCGACGTTCTCCTCGGAATTGGTGTACCGGACCTGGGATTCGTACAGAAGGCTAAGGAAGATGGTCTTCCCGCAGGACCTATCCCCAAAGATTGCGACAGGCATGATGGGAGTGAGCAGCTAGTGTGGTTAAATATATTTTCAAAGGCGGAGGATGAAAATGCCCAACCCACCGAAGGGATCGTTTGATTTAAACCGATGAGCATTACCCTGAAGAAGGGAACGCCCGGTTCCTTTCGAACGGGTTGGGAAGATGTTCGGAGGAAAGAGGATCGACAAGGCGCGGGACGCTCAGCGCATCAGGGAGGTCCAGGACCTCATCCGAACCATAGCCGGGAACGTGGACGATAACGAACGGGAAATGGAACAGGTCAAGGCGATGATGCAGGGCAGGAAACCGGCCGCTCGGCCCAGGGAAGCGCCGCCCGCACCAGTTCAAAAACCGCCTGAGACTGGAACGCCGAAAGCGGTCCCGCCGCCATCTCCGCCAAAACCGTCTCCGGTCGAGGGGCCCATCGCGCCTCCCCGGCCACCAGTCGTCCAGGCGCCTCCAGCGAGGGAGAGGCCGGTGTTCTGCATCCATTGCGGCACCCGCCTTCCGATCGACAGCCGCGGATGTCCGGTCTGTGCCTCCCGGAACTCCAGGATATGCCCGAACTGCGGCACCAGGGTGAACATCACCATGGTGACCTGCCCGATCTGCCGAAGGGTCATGCCGCCTGCCGTTCCATATCAGAGGCACTGATCAGACCATCTTTCCGATCGTTCGGACCAGCCGCCGATATTCCTCCTCCGAGTGGTCTATCTGAACCTGCCCATCGCTGACCGCCGTGGCCGGGACCTGATGCCCTTCCGCATTCGGAACGGTGCCCAGCCAGCTCACGAACGTATGATATCCGCCGGCGGCCTTCCGCAGCGTCTTTTCCGTTCTCGGATAGAAGTCCTCCAGGAGCTGGCGGCCGTCCGCCTCGCCCCGGTCCGCTCCGGTCATCACTACCAGGAAGGCAACTCCGCCTTTACCCTTTGCCTGATCCTTGGTCACATCATCCATCAGCGTGGCCAGGAAGGCGTCGCTTTCCTCTACGGACCACGTGCCCCCGGACATAACCCCGGAGATGGAGGCCAGCAGGACGAAAGCCTCGCTTTCCAGGGCATCCCTGAACCGCTCGCTCAGCGCATTCCGGTCGATGGAACCGCCAGTAGGTCCGGACAATAATTCCCTCAACTGCCCGGAGGACCTCAGCACCCTGGAATCCCTCTCACTGAGAGGGACGCTCGCCAACCGGACCTTGCGGAACCCGCGGCCCCTGAAGAGGGACGCACGGCCATTCCTGAACGCCAGTTCCAGGGAGCATCCCGAGACCTTCTGTTCCAGTTCCGGAGAGGGCCATCTACCTGAAAGCAGGTCCAGGCGTAGGTCCCCGAAGGCCTTCGCCTCCACCGGGCCAACGTTGACCACGACCTCAAGCACATCATCCTCAGCGGTGCTCATGCGGACGAGCGTTTCGTATAGGAGTCCGAGGAACAGCGCCGTCCCGCAGCCCGGGGCTCCGATGACGGATATCTTCATCTGGATACCGATGGAGAAGGGCGGTATATATTGTTCCGGCCGCCCAAAGGCCAACCAGGAAAAGGACGGGCGCGCATCTATATTTATTATTAAATATATTGATCGCTTTCATGATCGCCGGTGCAACAATGAAGAGACCTGTTGGAGCGGTTCCTCTGGCGATCGTGCTGGGCCTCTACGGACTGATGGGGACCGGCAGCGGCATCATCCTCATCTCCGACCCTTCCGGGGCGGGCATGGGATTCACATCCGATATCCGTAATGAAATACCGTTCCAAAGCTTCCTGCCGGTCGGCCTGTTCCTGTTCACCGTTTTCGGACTGGTCCCTCTTCTACTCGCCTACGGGGCGCTGACCAGGAAGGAGCTGGCCTTTGGGAAGATAAGCACGCTGAGCGGATATCACTGGTCATGGACCGGCGGAATGATGCTCATAGGGACGCTGGTGACATGGCTGGCGGTGGAAGGGGCGCTCATCGGCCTGGACTACGCTGCGACATACATGACGGTAGCGTTAGGAACGGCAGTGTTCGTTCTGCTGGTACTACCCTCCAACCGCTCGTTCTATCGAATGTGATGACGGCATTCAATTCCTAAGGAACGAACAGCATTCAGAGCATCCGGACATGGTCGAATTCTGTTCAACGGCTCAATCAGCGGCAGGCTCGGATGGCTTGGTACGGATCCCGTTGACCGGAGGCGTCAGCACAAACCTCGCCCCCTTTCCAGGCACGCCATTCTCCTCGATGGCGATATCGGTAATGGCCAGTATCTCCTTTGAAAGGAACAGCCCCAGTCCGTGTATCTTGTCGAACCCGCGGGTGAACAGCTTAACCTTGATATCGTTGGATATCCCGACCCCGTCGTCCTCGCAGACCAATGACGTACGGCCGTCCGACCTATCGATAAGGAACCGGATGACGGTTGTCTTTTCCCCGTGCCGAACCGCGTTGTCGATCAGATTGTAGAGAACCTTGGCCATCAGGGGGTCGGCGAAAAACTCTACATCCGCCGGCACCTCGTTGACGATCCTGACGCCGTCCGTCGTCGCTCCCTGCGCCACCTGGTCCACCATAACGCGAATGTCCTGCCATGCTGGGGCTTTCACTCCTATGTCCTCATAGACCTTGGTGAACTGTATCATGGCCGTGATGCGTTCCGCCGCCTCCCTGGCCTTTCGGACGTGTATATCGCTCGGTGAGCCGGACAGCTTCATTTCGGCAAGGCCCAGGTTCCCATCGAGAACGGTCAACTGATTGCCGATGTCGTGCCTGGTGATGCTGGACAGCAGGTTTAGCTTGCGGAGCGCCTCCTGAAGGGCGCGTTCGGTCCGCCTGCGCTCCGTGACGTCCCTGCCCACAGCCAATATGCCCATGGGCTTGCCCTCTTGGTCCCTCAGGACGATATGGACGGTGTCGTTCCATTGCGCCCTTCCCTCGCTGTTGTAAAACTCAAGCTCCAAGGACAGGGAAAGCTCCTTCCCTGGATCAGCCAGGTTCTCTGGGGTGAGAAGTTCGGCCATGGACCTGGTGAACAGGGCGTATGATTCCGGGGCCATGGCCTCATCCAGACGTGCGTTCGCCATCAACTCCGGAGTGATACCGCTGGTCCGCTGTACTGAGGGGGACATCCAGGTGGGCCTCATCTCCATGTCCATGAGCCATACGTATTCCTCCATGTTGTCAGTGATCAGACGGAGACGCTTCTCGTTGATCGACAGCGCTTCCTGGGCGGCTTTCAGTTCCGTTATGTCCCGCCCGATCCCCAATATCCCGATGAGCTTCCCGTGGTCATCGAGCATCGGGGTCTTGATCGTCTCCAGGAGCGCCCGGTGGCCATCGTCCTTGAAGGTGATCCATTCCTCGTTGATGGTCGGACCGCCCTTTTGCATGGCCAGCCGGTCCATTTCTCGGAAGAAGTCTGCCAGCTCATTGGCCACGAAATCATGGTCGGTCCTTCCGACTATCTCGCTCTCCTTGGCGCCGAAGAAGCGTTCGAAGGAAGGATTGCATCCCAGGTAGTGCCCTTCCGTATCCTTAAGCCATACCAGGTCTGGAATCGTTCGGACGAGCGTGCGCAGCCGCCCCTCGCTGCGTCGCAGCCTTTCCTCCGCCACCTTGAGATCGCTGATGTCAATGGCGAAGATCACAGCCTTCCCTTCCGGCCGCGTCGATACGTTCAACAGGACCGGGATGACCGAGCCGTCCCTTATGAAGAGCTTTCCTTCGAGCATGATGTGGTCATCATCAGGCATCCTCTGATGCAATGACGCGAGGGGTGCGTTGTCCTCCAAGCTCAGAAAGGGGGAAAGGTCCAATCCGATGAGTTCCTCCCGCGCATAGCCCAGAACATCCAAGGACCTGCGGTTGACGTCGAGACATTTTCCGGACCTGTCGAACACAAAGAACAGGAGAGGCGAGCTATCCAGATACTCGCGGCAAAGCCCATCGGACCTAAATAGGCCGTTCCGGGCCCCCTCATAATCGGCCAATGCCTTGGCCAGCTTTAAATTGCTCCAGCTCAGCCGGGATATCATGGTGGCGAACTTGGAGAACAGTGCCATCAGATGGTCCACCCGTTCCCTGCTCAGGCGTGGCACCTTTTCCAGGGCGGCCAAATAATCTTCGACGTTGAATCCGTTCTCCACCGCCCTTTCCCGGAACCATTCCACATCCACCTCCTCATCTTCGTAGAAGTACTGCCCAGAATAGATGTTGCCCCAGTGCTTGGGGCCGATGTACAGGGGAGTGACAATGTCCCACAGTCCATTTTTGCATTTGTATGTCCTGATCTCCCCCGGGCGCAGGTCGCTGACCAGGCTGAGGTCGCTGGTCACGCATTCCAGGTTGGTCATTGGGTTCTTCCGGTGGAAATTGACGCAGATGTCCTGCCAGCCCGCGGCGACCAGCAATCTGCCCTTCATGTCGACCAGGGCGAACACGATACCGTTCAACCGGGCGAAGTCATCCATGAACGACTGTATCTCCTGAGCGTCGATTATGTTGGCCAGCTCGCTCTCCTCGATATCGTAGTCGGGTGAGAGGACGCTATCGAGCTTGAGCCGCATCCGCTCGGACATCTCCCTCTGCCTCTCCACGGCCCGGTGGCGGCTGACCACGGTCCTGATGAGATGCTTAAGCTCGGCGTATTGCGATCCTGCATCGCCGCCTTTCTGAAGATAGGAATCAGCGCCAAGGTTCAGGGCTCTGATGACGACCTCTTCCCTCCCCTTGCCTGTGAACAGGATGAATGGGACGGAGTTCCCAGCCGAACGCAGGGACCTCAGGAAGGACAGGCCATCCTCCTGCGGCATCTGGTAATCGGAGACGACGACGTCATAATGGTTTTGGGAGAGCTCTCTTCGAGCCTCGTCCACGGATGTGGCGATGTCCGCCGCCATATCCCCGTCCATTTCCAGGAACTCCTTGGTGACCATGCATAGATCAGGCTCATCGTCCACCACCAAAGCTCGGACCTGTTCGCTCAATGAAGTGATCACCGGTTGAAAGATTGGGGGGGAGCGCTGAAATAATTTGCGGAAGGATCTTTACAATAGGATATCCCTGGAATAATGCTGTTCGAGAGATCGTCACGCCTTGTCCGAAAGAGCGGCGGCCGGACCGCTCAGGCCCGCCAGAGCTCTTCCTCGATTATCGGCTTGCTGTCATCCGTACGTACTATGTCCACGAAAACGTATTTTCCGGCGGGTACGCCCATGGCCTTCAATCTTCTCATTACCTCGCGCTTGGCGTCCTCGTTCCCTGCGCACTCGAAGACGTCCTTGAAGACCTGTCCGTTCCAGTTGATAGAATATTCGTAATTGGCCATTTGCACTTCACCTTGGATGCGTCTTTGAACGGCGGGGTATCGGGTTGCCCGTGATATATCAGTATCCCCGAGATGCTTGGAAGCGGGACCGTTTTATGCCCTGTGGAGGCCACGGACACATCGTTCCTGCGAAATGAGTTCCATACGAGAATCATTATAATCCTATCAAGATTCTAATAGGATCGATGCGGCTCCAAACCCAGGTCCTCGTCCAATACTTCATGGTCGGGCTGGTGGTGCTCCTGCTGGTGGCCATCACCCTATACCCGATATTGGAGAACAGGGACCTGAACGATGTGGAGAGGGAATCGGTGGCCCAGCTGGAGCATATCAACTTCGCCCTCACCAACATGATCGAGGAGTCCAAGGCCGATATCGTCCAGCTGTCCATGGATGAGAGGGTGCAGAACCGCAACGATTCCAACTTCACCAACTTCCTTGATGCTGACGAGGATACGTTCGTTTACAACATCACCCCCGAGGAGCAGGCCATAATCGATGTCCTCAAGGACTTTCAGGATTCCCATGTCTACGTGAGCTCCTGCTACATGGGGCGGGAGAACGGGGCGTTCGTCAGGGCCTATCCCCGCGCCCAGCCCACGCAGTACGATCCGCGGGACCGGCCCTGGTACGAGATGGCCTTGGAGACACCGGGTGTCGTCCGGATCACCGATCCGTACAAGGCCGTCACCACTGACGATGTGAACATAGGGATCGTTCTTGCTTTGATCGACAACGGAACCGTATACGGCGTGATCGGAGCGGACATCACGCTGATCGCACTGACCAGCTATATGGACGAGGCCAGCGAGGTGGGCGGCCGGGAGATGCTCCTGACCGATGATGACGGCATAGTCCTGGCATCCAGGGAGACCGGCCTTCTCTTTGGCAACGTGAGTGCCTTGCTGGGGGATGAGACAGGCAAGTTCCTGAGCACCGAGCAGGGAAGGATAGCCCTGGACGGTGAGCACTTCATATACTACACCTCCACGGACCTGGGTTGGAAGATCGGCACGTTCGTGCCCAACTCTTTCATCTCCTCCCAGATACAGGAATCGATGCTGACATGGCTGGCATTCATTTCGCTGGCCATCATCCTTCTTGCGGCAATGACCATCCTGAGCGTACGGTACACGGTGATAAGGCCGATCGATCATCTCACGAACAGCACCCGCCGGATCGCCGAGACCGGAAAGCTTGATTTCCAACCGCCTGCGGAGGCGGCGGAGGAGATCCAGACATTAGGATCTTCCTTTGATATCATGGTGCACAGGATAGGCCAGGAAAAACAGGCCCGAGAAAGGACCTTGGCCGAGCTGGAGAGCTACAGGGACCATCTTGAGGAGCTGGTCCAGGATAGGACCAAGGACCTGGCGCTGGCCAAGGAGCAGGCGGAGTCGGCCGACAGGCTGAAATCGGCGTTCCTGGCCACCATGTCCCACGAGCTGCGCACCCCGCTCAACTCGATCATAGGTTTCTCGGGCATTCTCCTCCAGGAGCTTGCCGGACCTCTGAACGACGAGCAGAAGAAGCAGCTGGAGATGGTGCAGAACAGCTCGGACCATCTTCTCGCCCTAATCAACGATGTCCTGGACCTCTCCAAGATAGAGGCCGGCCAACTGACCCTGTATAAAAAACCCTTCGACATCGTCCCGTCGGTACAGAAGGTCCTGGGGACGGTCAGACCCCTGGCGGAACGGAAAGGACTGACCCTGGAGTCCACCGGGAATCTGGACCGGGCAACGATTCTTGGCGATTCAAGGCGCTTCGAACAGGTTCTGCTGAACCTCCTCTCCAACGCCATCAAGTTCACCGAGACCGGAGGTGTCACCGTGGACTGCCGCCGCGAGGGTGATAACGCGGTCATCAGGGTGGCCGACACCGGAATCGGCATCAAGGGATCGGACATCGATAAGCTGTTCAGACCGTTCAGCCAACTGGATACCGGCTTGACCAGGCAGTACGAGGGCACCGGCCTCGGCCTTTCGATAAGCAAGCGCCTGGTGGAGCTCATGGACGGGACCATCATGGTGAGCAGCGTGTACGGAAAGGGAACGGAGTTCACCATCGTCCTGCCAATGTCCAACGTTGATAAGGAGGAGAAATGATTTATGAATAGAGATGGGAATGTTAGAGAGGGAAGAACCGATGAGGCCGTCTAGGATTCTATATATCGAGGACAATGACCAGAACTTCTATCTGGTCGAGTACATCCTGAGGGCCAAAGGCTATTCCGTGCTGAGGGCTCGGGACGGCCGTGAAGGCCTTGAGCTGGCGCAGACCATCATTCCCGACATGATACTTCTGGACATCCAGCTCCCGGTCATGGACGGCTACACCATCGCCAAGGAGCTCCGCCGGCTGCCTCAGACCGAACATACCCCGCTGGTCGCCCTCACCTCCTACGCTATGCCTGGCGACCGAGAGAAGGCATTGGCATCTGGATGCGATGGATACATAGAGAAACCGATAAAGCCCGGCATCTTCGCCGAGCAGGTGCGGTCATACGTACCGCCGACCCAGGACAAGGAGCCCGACCAATGACCAGGGTCCTCATCGTCGATGACAATCCGCAGAACCTCTACATGCTGGAGGCCGTGCTGAAAGGGAACGGCTTCCAGGTCACAAAAGCGGCGAACGGAGAGGAGGCCCTGGCGACGGCCCGCGGCGATCCTCCGGACCTCGTAGTGGCGGACATCCTGATGCCGGTCATGGACGGGTTCAAGCTGTGCCAGATCTGGATGGCCGATGATGTCCTTTCCAAGATCCCTTTCGTCTTCTACACCGCCACATATACTGACGCCCAGGACGAGTCCTTCGCCCAGAAGTTGGGTGCGGATGGGTTCCTGATCAAGCCCATGCACCCGGACAAGCTCATCGCTGCCCTCAAGGATGTTCTGGCCAAAAAGAGGGACCGCAGCCGGGCGCCGGTCGTCACCGAGGTCGAGGTGCTTCAAGATTACAACGAGGTCCTCTTCCACAAGCTGGAGAAGAAGGTCATGGAGCTTGAGGAGGACGTGGTCAACCGCATGGCGCTGGAGTCGGCGCTCCGGGAGAGCGAGGAACGTTTCCGCAAGGTGTTCGAGAGCGATGCCCTGGGCATAGCCATGCTGGACCCGAAGCTCCGCTTCCGCTATGCCAATTTCGAACTCTGCCGCATGCTGGGCATCCTGGAGCAGGAACTGGTGGTCAGAGATCTTTCCAGCCTGCTCACCACCGAGGACGCCCAGGCCATCAATTCCTGTACCAGCATGCTGGAGAAGGGACTGACCCAGGTCTGCTCGCGCGAACATCCCTTCCTCAGGCCGGACGGCTCCCAGGTATGGTCGTCCACCAAGATCGCCACCATCACCGGCACCGATGGGTCCCTGGAATACTTCCTGCTCTTTGCCAGCGACATTTCCGAACGCAGGGCTCTGCGGGAGATGGAGAAAAAGTCATTGCGGCAGATAGAGAAGAACGTCGAGCAGCTGGCCACCCTGAACGACCAGATCCGGAATCCTTTGACCATCATCGTCGGTCTCCTTTCGAAGAAGGATCCGAACGATCCTGATGTCAGGGCCATGATGACCGCGGTGGAGAGGATCGACCAGATAATCACACAGGTGGACCGCGGCTGGATAGATTCCGCCAAGGTCCGGGATTTCATGAAACGTTACGATCTGGTGAGCGGAGGCAAGTGAGATGGCAAAGGTGTTGTGCGTGGACGATGACGAGGCGCTGGTCCAGGTCCTTTCGGACATGCTCGCCTTCTCCGGATTCGAGACGGTGACCGCCACCTCGGGAGAGGAATGCCTCCGCCTGCTTCACGAGGGACCGCTTCCGGACCTCGTTCTGCTGGACATAATGATGTCCCCTATGGACGGGTGGCAGACATTGAGCCGGATCCGAGAGGACATCGACCTCTGCGTCGTACCAGTGATGATGCTGACCGGGAAATACCCGACCATGAAGGAGGTCTCCACCTACGGAATGCTGTTCCAGGGATACCTGATGAAGCCCTTTGCCATGAAGGCGCTCTACGCTTCGGTCAACTCCCTTCTTGAACGAGTGAAGGTCAGGGAGGACATCATAAGGCTGGCCACGCAGATGGGGATGGACCGGCACACCATGTGCGAGTTCCGCCGGCTGTTCTCCATCGGAGAGGTCCTGGACCAGTTCGAGAAGATCATCACCGACGGCAGCTTCGACCGGGATAGCATGGACCATCTGATGGTGAGGCTGCACGAACTCATGAGGGAGCTTGGAGACCAGGGCATAGACGTGGAAGCGGCGATGAGCGTTTGATGTATGATCCATCCTGCTCATCACCCTCCAATAGCATGAGCCCCCCTTTTGGGAGGGTGCGAGATCCCAGGGTTCGATATCTTATAGATCGGCAGCTGCCTTGATCACATCATCCGATATCGGAACGGACAAGAGAGGCGATGGATCCCGGCCCTTATCTCAGACGCCCCTGGCAGCCTCGGCATCTATCGTGTCTAGGAGGCGCTTGAGCTTCCTTCCCTTCTCCGCCATCTCCTCCTCGCTCATCGATCCTCCCTGCGGACAGATGTCGTCAAGCACCACCTCCCCATCTTCCGCCAAGTTAACGGGGTAGATGCTGCAGCCGAAGGGCCTGGCTGCATACTCCCGGCAGCGCATGCTTGAAGGATCGAAAAAGTAACAACGTCCGTCCACGTTCCGGAGCCGGTATATGCCGTCCGCCCCTCGCGAGCAGAAGTCATCCTCCACGTATCCCTTCCTGACCAGTCGGAGGCGGTCGGCCCTGCACAGCTCCATGCGGGTGTCCTGGCAGCATTTGGTGCAGTGGGTGCAGCGCATCTCAAGAGTGATGCGAAAGGGACGATATAACCATGAGGGGGCCCTCGGTTATTTACCTGATAAGCAGGATACTGTGGAGAGGAGATGAGCATGGGAGTCAGATACGGCCTGTTCAACCATACCAAGAAGGAATACGTGATCCCGGAAAAGCTGCCGGTGGACGGGGCGGACCCCACCACCTACCCCTTCGCGAACTTCATCTCATATCTACTGATGGAGAGCTGGAGGTACGACCACGTGGCGGTCATGGACGACTCCAAGGACTTCGATTGCCACCGCATGTTCGGGTCCAAGTACGAGGACCGTTCCGCAGAGCTGTGGAATGAGTTCATCATGATCATGGGATGGCAGTTCAAGGACCTGAGGGCGGTCTGAGGCTCAGAGCCCTTTCATCATGTTCAGGCTCTTGACCTCGTAGCCCAGGGATGAGTATAGGTGTTGGGCCACCTGGTTGTAGGCGAACACATGCAGCCCGAGGGAATCGACCTTCATCCTCTTGGCCCTGGATTCCAGGGCGAGCATCATCGCCCGGCCGTACCCTTTCCCCCTCTCCCCTTCATCGATGAAGACATCGTAGATGAAACCCTTGCGGTCATCACCTGTCTCCACCTTCAGCCAGAGGTGTCCGACGCGCCTATCCGTCTCCGCGTCCACCGCCTTGTAGAAATGATGCCCCTCGGTGCGCAGTCCGTCCGGCAACAGGTTGGCATGCACGGCCTCGGAGCGCTGCAACGCCTCTCCGGGCTTCCAATAGCCGACCTTCACGTTCTCGTCGGCGTATCGTTTCACACCGGCCGCCCTGAAGGATTCGAAATCCTTTTTGGTCATGGGGACAAGACGTACCTCGACCATGCTGCGCATCACGGAACCGAAAGCACAGGGATCGTATTTCAAGACGATGCCTGGAACGTTCCGGCGATAGAATAAGGAAAAAGGTTTGGCGGAGGGCGTTCAGCCCTGGAAGCAGCGGTACACCCAGTACTTCTTTCCGTCGACGGTGATCTCCTCGGGCTTGGCCCTGGGGTCTCCGACGGAGTAGTACGGCGGGAAGGCCGGGTTGGCCTTGGTGACGCGCAGTGCGTCCTTCTCGTTGGCGAACTTCTTCTTTACCTCGTCGGCGACCTTGTCCGGTACGCCAAAGGTCAGTTCAACGTTTACCATATGTTTTCCTCCTTTGCCGCGGCTTTCGCCGCTAGAACGATTTAACACCTGATAGGATTATAAGGCTTTGTTACATGCCAGCGTAACCGGTTGTATGCCGATGATACCTGTTCATAAGCGATGTAACGCGGTTAATAAAAAACGAAGCATCGATTGACTATCATGATCTTAAAGTGAGAAAGGGGAAGGGGTTTGAAGGTAAAAACGGCTTGATCACGCCTTGCGGCAGCGGTACACCCAGTACTCCTTGCCGTCGACCTTGATCTTTTCGGGCTTGGCCCTGGGGTCTCCGACGGAGTAGTACGGCGGGAAGGCCGGGTTGGCCTTGGTGACGCGCAGTGCGTCGGTCTCCTTTGCGAACTTCTTCTTTACCTCGTCGGCGACCTTGTCGGGCACACCGAAAGTCAGTTCAACGGTTACCATGTGTTTTCCTCCAAGGTAGCAGAACGGGCCGCTACCAGTAAAACTGTGAATCAGTTAATAGGGTATAAACACTTGTTACACCGGCATGTAACGAGTTGTTAAATCGCGTAACGAGCGGCGATCGGGAAAAGGGGGCCAGCATCACGGACCGGCCGATGCGGTCTGTGCGATGAGGTCCAGATTTATCGAACGGGCGGCGAGCCGGTAGACGATCTCCTTGCTCTCCTCCTTGTAGGACTTGACCAGGAAGTTGGATTTGTAAAGGACCTCAAGCTCCCGGTAGATGGTGGCCCTCTCCCGGCGATCGCTGAACCTTTCGTTGTAGACCTTGTAGACGCTCACCGCGGAAGCCTCCCCTTCAGCGAGAAGCTTGAGTATCTTCAGCCTCGTCTCGGACGAGAGCGCCTTGGCCACCTCCTCAATCTCCATATCGCCCTGGCATGTCCTTCCCGGTTATTAATGCTTGATTGACGGACGGGGAAGCGTTGAATATTGGAGAGGCGGTTCTGGACAGGAGGTCGGAGAATGGGCCGCCTAACCATGCTGTACGTCCGGGCCATCAAGAGCGGGTTCCGCTACCGGTCATCACTGGCCAGGCTGACCAGGTGGCCTCTGCTCGGCAGGATGATGGACAGGACCTTCTTTGACGGTGACGACATCTACGTTCTGCCTAAGGATGACACGTTCAGGGTGATGGAGATACCTCTGGACCTTGCTGCACCGGAGCGGGAGGACACGGTTCTGCCGTCCGAGATAATCCGTCATTTCATAGAACGGTCAAGGTATCATTTCATCATGGACCACTGCATCTGCCGCACCTCCTCACATTGCCAGGACTATCCGCGGGAGCTGGGCTGCATCTTCCTCGGAAAGGCCGTGCTCAACATCGACCCCCGCCTGGGAAAGCTGGTCAGCAAGGAGGAGGCCCTCGCCCATCTGAGGAGATGCGAGGAGGCGGGCCTGGTCCACCTTATCGGACGGAACAAACTGGACAGCATGTGGACCTCGGGGAGACCGAAGGAGGACCTTATGACCATATGCAACTGCTGTCCCTGCTGCTGCCTGTGGAAGATGCTGCCCCAGCTGGACCCGGGGATCTCGGCCAAGATGAGGAGGCTGCCGGGAGTGCGCCTTTCCGTTGACGAAGGGAGGTGCATCGGATGCGGCGTCTGCGTGAAAGGGTGCTACGTCGACGCCATCTCCCTGCGGGAGGGCAAGGCCATCATCGACCAGGACATGTGCAAGGGGTGCGCCCGCTGCGCCCATGCCTGCCCGGAGAAGGCGATAACCCTGCACCTGGAGGACCTGGATTTCCTGGAACGCGCCGTGGAGCGGCTGACCCCGCTGGTGGATGTGACCAAGGACTGAGCCACCAACCGGTTTATATCCCCTCCGGAGAATAGCAATACCATGAGCCCTTGGAAGGACAGGGACGGCCTCTTGGCATTGATGGTCGGCATAGTTCTCATAACCGCTGTCGTGCTGGGCGCCCTGGCATTCGCTCCGCTGAGCCAATTCACCAGGGGAGGGGACTGGAAGTGGACGGACCCTTCGCCGTTGGAGGCGATTGATGTCGAGATAGATGTGGACGTGTGCGACGTCGATGTCTTGTTCGATGACCTGACCGAGGGATGGATGGAGGTAAGATACGCCGTGGAGGGGCGGTCCGGCATGCTGACCGGGAACCCGTCGGTCAATTTCACGGTCACCCCCCGAGCGGACGATGGGAAACTGACGGTATCCGTTGCCCTGGACATGGAGACCGGTCCTACGGTCACCTATACGGAATCATATGTGGAAGTGGTCATCGACCGTTCCCTGCCGACATCCCTCGTCATCGAGGTGGACGTTGGTGATGTCGTCGTAACCGTCCCTGGGAACGCATCCTTGACCGGAGCGTCCGTCCATGCCGACGTCGGAGGCCTGCACGTGCACCTGGGAGCCGGCGCAGCGGTCGGTGATATGGAACTGCGATCGGACGTGGGCTCGGTGAACTTGGACAGCACGAACGTCTTGTTCGACGAGGGTGCGGCGATCAGGGCGGAAACGGGCACGGGAAGCATCCATCTGGACCTTGAAAGGTCATCGGCCTCCGAGGGCAACGTGACCTTTGATTGCCTGGCGAACGTTGGGAGCATACACCTGGCGTTGAACCTGCGTGGCGACGCCTCCGCCGAGATAACCTCGCAGGCCAACGTCGGAGACGTCGAGACCGAGCTGATCGGGTTCAGCGGCATGGATGTGCACCTTATGAGCGACAATCATCCGGACCTGTGCACCGTGGAGCTGATGCTGGAGGCGGACGTGGGTTCCGTTAACATCGACGCGGAATGGAGGGAGTGACGTGGTGAAGAGCGTTCCTTATGCAGTGGTCAAGCACCTCGGCGACGCCGAGCTGAGGAGATACGACGACATGATGCTGGCGACCGTTTATGACATGGATGAGGAGGAGGCTTTCCAGCTTCTGTTCCAGTACATCAGCGGCCAGAACGAGATGGCATCCAAGCTGCCGATGACCGCCCCGGTGGTCTCCCGCCCGGGGGAGCCGGCAGATCCGGACTCGGAGGGAATGATGGCCTTCGTGCTGCCGTCCGACATCAAGACGGCCGAAGCTCCCAAGCCCTCCGACCCCAGGGTTGTGCTGGAACTGAAGAAGGGCGGCCTCTTCGCGGTCATGCGCTTCCGCGGACGGGCGGGCGGGGTCGATGTCCAGGGCCGTACCGAGGATCTCAAGGCCGAGCTCAAGGAGGCCGATTACGTCATGGACGGGCGGCCCTTTCTGATGCGTTACAACTCCCCTTTCACGCCAGGTTTCATGAGGCATAACGAGGTCGCCGCACGGGTGGTCCCCGGACCGGAGAAGAGGGAGACGTCATAGGATAGCTCTGGCCGAGCCGGTCCTGATCATGGCGGTGATGGCCGTGTACAGCTCCTCCGGCCGCTGCGAGCCGATGAGCACCGTGCTTCCATCGGCGAACGTTATGCGCACCCCCCGCCTGCCATGGACATTGTAGGCGCGGTGCATGGAGGTCCCCTTGATGCCCCAGCCGCCATAATCAGCGATTGGACTGTAGCTTACCACGCTGTAGGCGGCGATGTCGTTCCGGCCTATTCGCCGAGGTTTTTTCATGAAGGGGAAGAAGCGTATGTTGACTGTGTCGGTCACCGTGGTCCTCATGTTGATGGTCAGCAGGAACAGCGGGAGCAGTATCCCGAACACCAGCAACAGGAACCACATCATCCCGTCGGAGCCGGGATTGTTCCCCCACGGCACCCCGTAATAGAGCTGCTGGACCGCCCCCCAGAACATCAATCCGGCCGGCAGCAGGGCCAGCATGATGTACCACCAGGTGCGCAGATACTGCACCTCGCGGAAATGCTCGTAGTCATCGGGCATGCTTGAGCGGAATGCATGGGGACGATAAGAACGTTGGCCAGGCAACAATTGAAATATGCCCGGCAGAGCATATCTCAGAGGGATCACATGGGTCGCAAGGTGGAGAGGAGCGAGGAGGAGTGGAGGCGGGAGCTTGACGAGGAGCAGTACCGCGTGCTCCGCAGGAAGGGCACCGAGGCGCCGTTCACCGGTAAGTATCATAAGACCAGGGATGCCGGGACCTATGTCTGCGCCGGCTGTGGGAGGGAACTATTCGTATCCGATGACAAGTTCGACTCTGGATGCGGGTGGCCTAGCTTCAGTCGTCCCGCCGGGGAGGTGGAGGAGCGCAGGGACCTCAGCCACGGCATGGACCGCACCGAGGTGCTGTGCCCGGACTGCGGCGGGCACCTGGGCCATGTGTTCGAGGACGGCCCTGGGCCGACGGGGCTGCGCTATTGCATCAACTCTGCCTCGCTGAAATTCAAGCCCGGGAGGTGATGGTATGGAGATGTCAGGCAGCCGTTTCATGAAGAAGCATCATGCCAAGAAGGCCGGGATGCCGCCTGGCTCCATCATTTATGTCGGGGATGGAAGCCCATCGCCCACGGTGGTCTCCCTCATCGACTACACCGAGGAGGATGTGATGGAGAAGAAGGGCGTCACCCTCGAGGACTGCACGGCCCTCAGGGACAACCCGAGCATAACCTGGCTGAACTTCTCCGGGCTGGCGGACGTCGACCAGATCAAGAAGGTCGGCGAGGTGTTCGGGCTTCATCCCCTGGTCATGGAGGACATCCTGCACATGGGGCAGCGCCCGAAGCTGGAGCTCTATGACAGGTACGTATACCTCGTGGCCAAGATGATCTACCGGGGAGATAACGGCAAGGAGGTCACCTACGAACAGCTGTCCGTGGTCCTGGGAAAGAACTACGTTCTGACGTTCCAGGAGAAGGAGGGCGACGTCTTCAACAGCATCCGCGAACGTATTCGCAACAACAAGGGCCGCCTGCGTAAGTCCGGAGCGGACTACCTGGTGTATTCCCTCCTGGACTCCGTGGTCGACAATTACTTTCCCGCATTGGAGAAGGTCGGGGATCTGGTGGAGCAGATCGAGGAGCGCCTCTCGGACGAGCCCGACCAGGACGTGCTCAGCGACATATACCGCCTGAAGCGCGAGGTGCTCTTCCTGCGGAAGTCCATCTGGCCCATCCGAGAGGTGGTGGCTGCCATGATGCGCCAGGACATCGAGCTGGTGTCGCCGAACACCAACACCTACCTGAGGGACGTTTACGACCACAGCATCCAGGTGATGGATGTGGTGGAGACCTATACCGATATGCTTTCAGAACTGACGGACGTCTACATGTCCACCGTCAGCAACCGCATGAACGAGATCATGAAGACGCTGACCATCATAGCCACCATCTTCATCCCGCTGACGTTCATAGTCGGCCTGTACGGAATGAACTTCCGGTACATGCCCGAACTGACCAACGAACTGGCGTATCCGGCGGTGCTGCTGGTGATGGCCGCCGTGTCTGGAATGATGCTCGTCTACTTCCGCCGTAAGGGCTGGCTGTGAGGTGATATGGACCCTCTCACGGCGATGGCGGTCCTCGGGATATTGCTGTCCCTGGCGTTCGCCTTCACCAACGGGTACAACGACGCCGGGGCGGACGTGGCCACCATCATCTCGTCCGGGGCCGCCTCCGTGAAGGGAGCCCTGCTCATGGCCGCCGCCAGCAATTTCGTGGGGGCCATGATCGGCGGGAGCGCCGTGGTCCTCACGATGCAGGGAGTGCTGACGAACGATCTCGCCGGCTCGGTCGGCCTGGCCATATTCTCTGCGGTGGCGGCGGCCAACGTCTGGAATCTGATCACCTGGTACTACGGCATTCCATCCTCGTCGACCCATGCCCTGATAGGAGGATTGATCGGAGTGGGCGTCGCCCTCCATGGCATTCCAGGAGTGAACTGGGGATGGGAGGAGCTGCTGAGCGGCCAGCTCACCGGCGTCATCAAGGTGATCGCGTTCCTGATGGCCTCGGTACTGCTGGGGTTCGGGGGATCCTTCATCCTTATGAAGACGGTCAGGACCTTGCTGCGCAGGTCGACCGTGAAGGTGAACAGGCCGATGAAACGTCTTCAGTGGCTCACCACTGGCATCCAGACGCTGGCCCATGGAGCCAACGATGCGCAGAAGCAGATGGCCCTGGTGGCCCTCCTCCTGATGGCACTGGGCTCCTCCACCATGGATGTGCCGCTCTGGGCGCGGGCGGCCTGCGCCGCGGCCATGGCCCTGGGCACGCTGGGAGGGGGATACCGCATAATGAGGACAGTCGGCCGCAGGATATTCAAGATCAGGCCGGTGCACGCCCTGGTGGCCCAGACGAACGCCTCCCTGACGGTCATCTTCGCCACCTTCATGGGCGCCCCGGTATCATCGACCCAGGTGGTGACGGCGGGAGTGATGGGCGTCGGCACCGCCGAGAACCGCCGGCTGGTCCATTGGAGGGTGGGCAAGGACCTGGTGGTGTCCTGGTTCATGACCATACCAGCGTCCGCGCTGCTGTCCGTGGTCATAGTGATCGTCATGAGAGCTTTGCTGGAGGTGTGACATGGAAGAGTGGAAGGGTCTGCTGGATGGGTTGTTCCCTCCGAAATATGATTTCAATGACATGCTGGTGCATCAGGCGGAGGCGACCGCCAAAGGCGTGGAGCTCCTGCTGTCCGCGCTGCAGGGACGGAGGGACCATCATCTGAGCGCGCTCATCGACCTGGACAGGAGGACGGACGAGTTCCGTCATGACATGGAGAGAAAGCTGGGAGAGGCGTTCTCCACGCCGTTCGACCGCCAGGACATCTACACGATGTCCAGGCAGCTTGAGCTGGTCATGAACTTCGCGCGGACGACGTTGTTGGAGATGGACGCCTTCGACGTGGGGCCGGACCGCTGCATGCTGGACATGGCCGAGCACCTGCTCATCGGGACCAGAGAGGTGGTGGAGGGGGTCAAGGCCTTAGGAAAAGGGTTGGAGAGGACCGACCGGCTGATCATGAAGATGCGGGAGGAGGAGATGCGGATAGAGGAGACGTACGTGCTCGGAATGAGGGAGGCCTTCCTGCTCCCGGACCACATGATGGTCCTCAAGAAGCGTGAGATATATCATCACCTGAAGGACGCCGGCCGGGCGCTGAGCGCCACCGCGGATATCCTGCACCGGGCGGCCTTCGGGATCGGTTAGAGGTCGATCGTTCCGACTATGCGCAGCTTTCCCCCTTCCAGGTAATGCACTACCGCCCGGTCCCCGGGGCCGTGGATCAGCGGCTTCTCCAGGGTGAGCGTCACCTGCGGGGTTCGGGCGTCCCCGCTGACGGCGGTCACCCGGCAGGGCAGGAACTGCATCCAGTGACCGAGGTGCATGACCATGCCCTCCTTGATGGGGGATTGCCAGTACTTCACCAGGGATAGTTTGACGCTGAGCTCCGAGACCACCTTCATCTCCGGATCGTTGGTAAGGACGTAACCGCGGTCCAGCTCCTCGGCCTCGATTCCCTTCAGGGCGAACCCGACCCGGTCCCCCTTGTAAGCGATGTCGAAATCATCATCGTGCTTCTGGATGGACCTTACCAACGCGGTCCGGTCAGTGGGCAGCACCTTCAGGCTGTCGTGGCGGTTGACGACGCCCTTGGCCACGTAACCGAGGATGACCGTCCCCACTCCCTTCACGTTGAAATGATGGTCGATGGGGATGACCCCTTTACCCTCTCCGTGCGACTTGACCTTGGATGCCTCGTCCAGAAGGAACTCGCGCAGCTGGATGGGATCATCCGGCATGTAGGAATAGTTGGTCAGCACCGTGTCCTTGATAAGCGGTGCAATGCGGTCGGGCGTCAGATAGTTGCGCAGGATGAACACCCCGCGCTTCACATTGGCGCAGTCGAGCATCAGCAAAGTCTCGCCGAACGCGGCGTTGATCTCGTCCACCACCACTATGGCCATCTCGGCCAGGTTGACGCAGAAGTACAGCGAGTTGATGCGGTCCGGATACTTCGCCGGCTCCAGTATGCTGACGGTGTCCTGCCCCTTCTTGATGTCGTAGATGGTGATGTCGCTGACGGTCCCCTTCTTGCCGAGGTCCTTGGCATATCCCAATGCCCCTACCGCCGCCACGTTCAGATTGCCCATGGACCTAGTCAAGCCCTCGGGGAAGATATGCCTTTCGCCGAGCCAAGCGTTATCTATCCCTAATGGCCATCCGATTAAGGAATGTTCGAGCACGTCGACTTGGGGAAGCGCCTGGACCAGAAGGAGTATGACAAGGTCGTTCCCGAGCTCAAGGAAAGGCTGGGCGAACTGCAGCGGAAGGCCCGTGACGCCGGCATGCCCATCATCGTTGTGTTCGAAGGATGGGACACTGTGGGCATGAGCGAGGTGGTCAACAGGTTCATCCTGCCCCTGGACCCGAGAGGGTTCCTGGTCCATCCCATAACCGCTCCCAAGGACGACGAGAGGATGATGCCTTTCCTCTGGCGGTTCATGGTCCGCATCCCGGGCAGGGGGCGCATCGCCGTCTTCGACCGCTCCTGGTACTTCAGGTCCCTGGCGAGGGCGGTGGAGCGCAAGGAGGACGACGCGCGCCTGGCATGGCGGGAGATAGCCGAGTTCGAGGAGATGCTCTCCGATGACGGCTACCTGATCATGAAGTTCTTTCTGCATGTCGGCAAGAAGGAGCACAAGAAGCGCCTGGAGAACTACAAGGACAAGGACATGGATCAGTGCGCGATAAGCACCGCCGAGGTTGACTTCTTCCGCAAGTACGACAAGATGGCTCCCCTCATAGAGGAGATGATCGAGAGCACCGACCGGGAGTACGCGCCATGGACAATAGTGGAGGCGGAGGACCAGAAGTTCGCCTCCGCCAAGATCCTGACCACCGCGGTGCGCATGATCGAATACGGGCTGACCAAACTCGAGGGGCGGAACCAGATCAGCCTGGACAGCAACCCCCTGATAAAGGGAGGACAGATGTTCAACTCGTCCCGGGGCTCCGCGGACCTGGGGAAGAGGCTCAGCCAGGATGAATACAGGGTCAAGCTGGAGAAGCTGCAGAACCGCGTCAGGACGTTGCAGTGCGACCTGAACCGCCTCAAGATACCAACCATCGTCGTCTTCGAGGGCTGGGACGCGGCCGGGAAGGGAGGGGCTATTCAGCGTCTGACGGCCGAGCTCAATCCCCGGGGTTACGAGGTGGTGCCGGTCGGCGTCCCGACAGCGGACGAGAAGGACCACCACTATCTCTGGAGATTCTATCAGAAGCTGCCTCCGGCAGGGCATATGCGGATATTCGACCGCTCCTGGTACGGACGGGTGCTGGTGGAAAGGATAGAGGGTTTCTGCTCCACCGAGGAGTGGAAGAGGGCGTACAAGGAGATCAACGCCTTCGAGGAGATGCTGGTGGACAACGGTGCCGTCCTGGTCAAAATTTGGCTGGAGATCGGGAAGGACGAGCAGCTGAGAAGGTTCCAGGAGCGGGACAAGGACCCTATGAAGCAGTGGAAGATCACCGAGGACGATTGGCGGAACCGGGAGAAGTGGGACTTCTACGGCCGCGCCATAGATGAGATGCTTTTCCGTACCAGCACCAAGGCGGCACCGTGGACCATCGTGGAGAGCAACGACAAGTACTATTCCCGGGTGAAGACCCTGCAGACCATAGCGCAGGCCATGGAGTCCAAGCTGCCGAAGAAGGACTCCAAATGATTAATACCCCCAGGACCATGCCCATGCAATCGAAGTGATACGCATGTCTAGTTTCCAAGAGTTCGGTCTCAGGGATGAGATCATGAAGGCCATCGAGCGCATGGGGTTCGTGGAACCGACCCCGGTGCAGGTGGCGACGATACCACTTACCATGAAGGGGAAGGACGTCATCGCCCAGGCGCAGACCGGAACGGGCAAGACGGCCGCCTTCGGCATTCCCATTCTAGAGTCACTGACCAAGGGGGTCAAACCATTCTCGCTCATACTGGTCCCGACCAGGGAGCTGGGATCGCAGGTCTCCGATGAACTGAAGAAGCTCTCCTACTTCATGGACGATGTGCGGGTGCTTCCCGTCTACGGCGGAAAGTCGATCGATGACCAGATAGACGCCTTCCGCAAGGGCGTCGACATCGTGGTCGGTACGCCTGGACGAGTGATAGACCACCTGCACCGCGGGACGCTCGCCCTGAACGAGATCGAGGTGCTGGTTCTTGACGAGGCGGACCGCATGCTGGACATGGGGTTCATCGAGGACATCGAATACATAGTGTCCAAGACGAAGAAGCAGAGGCAGACCCTGCTGTTCTCGGCGACCATCCCGGAGGCGATCAAGGAGATCGCCGCCCGGCACATGGTGGAGCCGGAAACCATCATGATCGGAGAGGAGCAGATCGTGCTTCCGACGACGAAACAGGTCTACTTCAACATCGAGCGCAAGAACAAGATCTGGGCCCTGTGCCGTGTTCTGGACGCTTACAAGCCCAAGGCCATCGTGTTCGTGCAGACCAAGGTCATGGTGGACATTCTGGCCAAGAGGCTCGATTCCTATGGGTACCGGGTGGGGGAGCTGCACGGCGATCTCACTCAGGCGAGGCGTGAGAAGGTGCTCAAGGAGTTCCGGGAGGGGAAGACCGCGGTGCTCATCGCCACTGACGTCGCGGCCCGCGGACTGGACATCGAGGGCGTCACGCACGTCATCAACTACGATATTCCTGAGGACCCGGAAGTGTACGTGCACCGCATCGGCCGGACCGGACGGGCGGGCAAGGAGGGCATCGCCATCACCTTCATCACCTCCAAGGAGGTACACCTGCTCAAGAAGATCAACGAGTTCGGCGTCACTGAGATAATCAAGGAGGAGATCCCGGAGAGCGGCCGCAAGGACGTCATCCGCAAGGTCATGGACTTCGAGGACCAGGCGGACATGTTCGGCATGGTGCTCTTCAAGGTGGTGGCCGGAGAGGGCGAACCGGTTGAGAGGGGGAAGCTGCTGGAGATGCTGAACCGGAAATTGAGGGTGCCGGAGCTGGCGATAGGCAACGTCAACGTGCTCCAGGACCGCACCGAGTTCGAGGTGCACAAGGACTCCGCCAAGAAGGTCCTCATGGAACTGAAGAGCCTGCGGGTGGACGATAAGAAGCTGAAGGTCGAGATCGTTCACCGGGAGCTGCCTCCGATATCAATGCAGTGACCGGACGATACCTGGAAACCCGATGGAGCACCGGACACAAAGTGTCTGGAAGGCACTAGGACCGGTCGGAACCATCCTATTGCCTTTTTTCACATCTATTGACATCCGTCCTATCCGCGGATCTTGTATTCTCTCTGATGAATGGACAGCTGCTGTCAGAGGCTGATACCCGATTTGCATCGGAGCGGTCATCATCATGAAAAAAATGAGAAATGGGGAAATGGTTTGTCGTTCGCCCTCCTCAGGCTCACTTCTGTTTTAGGACGAATCTCCGGATGAGGTTCACCAGAGGGGACTTGCTCTTCTTCTTGTCCTTGTTGGAGATCTTGCCAGTGAGCAGGATGTCCTTCTTGAACAGGGTGACCGCCACGAACATGGCCAACAGCGCCACGGCCGAGGTGTACGCGATCCCGCCAAGCACCAGCGCGTAGTCGTCGAACATCAGGGAGCGCATGGCGATCATGGGGTGGGAGAACGGTATGGCCAGCACCACCGCCTTGACCATCATCGGCAGCGTATCGACGTCGGTGAACATGGTCACGAACATGGGTATCATGGCCAGGAACGTTACTGGCATGGTCATGGTCTGGGCGGCCTTGTAGTTCTTGGTGAATATGCCCAGTATCATGCACAGCGCCAGGGCGAACACCAGAGAGGCGAACAGCGACAGTCCGACCAGCACGTAGTCCAGTATGCCCAGGGTCAGGCCGAACTCCGCCAGATCGATGGAGGTGGACCCCATGAGCGAGTCGAAGTAGTAGCTCATGCCGAACATGTAGATGACCGCCATCAGCAATCCCACCAGCGCGGCGCCGATCAGCTTGCCGAACACGATGGACGTGCGGCTGACCGGCATGGTGAGCAGCGTCTCCAGGGTCTTGTTCTCCTTCTCGGAGCCCATGGAGGATATCACGATGCTGCCGGCGTAGATGATCACCATCATGACGATCAGCGGCATGACGAACGATTGTGAGGACATGACGCTGGCTATGGTCGCCGGGGATATCCCGGTCATCTCCTTGCCCTTGAACAGGGTGGTCTCGTAATACTGGGTCGGGTTGAGTATCAATGAGGCGTTGTTGCTCATGTTGCCGGCGATGAGAGAGGCGGAGATGGCGTTCTCCACGTGGACCAGGTTGGCATCCGCGGCCGCCCCGGGCACGGAGTCCATTATCCCGGCGCCCTTCATCACCCAATAGATCTCGATGGTGCCCGCCGTATCGTTCTCAATGTCGGAGGTGAAGTTGCTGGGAATGATGAACAGCGATACTCCGCCCTTCTCATCCAGCACATTGAGCGCCTCCTGCACGTCGGTTCCGTTGTACACGATGTCCGAAGTGGCGTTGAAAACAGCCACGGCCACCAGGGAGAGGGAACCGCCGTCCTGGTTGATGACGGCTATCATGGGCGGGTCCTCCAGCTGTTCCTCCACGTCCCCGAACACCCCGCCGAGTGAGCCGAACAGCACGGCGATGATGATTATCGGTATGAGAGTTGCCGGCGTCAGCAGCTCCTTGACCTCCTTCTTGATGATCTTGCCGAGACTGCTCATTTCCTCACCACCCTTACGAACACCTCTTCGATGTTCTGCGCCCCATACCTCTGCTTGAGCTCGGACGGAGTTCCCTCAGCCACTATCAGCCCGTCATTGATGAGCGCGATGCGGTCGCAGAGAAGCTCGACCTCCAGCATGTTGTGCGAGGAGATGAGCATGGTAGTCCCCTGGGAGGCGAAGGACTTGACGGTCTTCCGTATCTCCTGCGCGTTGAGCACGTCCAGGCCGGACGTGAGCTCGTCCAATATGGCCAATTTGGGTTTTATCATCAGAGCCCTGGCGACCAAGAGCCTCCGGGCCATGCCCTTGCTGTAGGTATCGACCTTGTCGTCGATCCTCTCGCCCAGGTTGGCGATCTCCAGCCCTCTGGCCACCAGATCGTCCATCTCCTTGCCTTCGGCAAAGAACTGGGCGATGAACCTCAGGTACTCCCGGCCCTTGAGATGCTTGTAAGCGCCGGCGTCCTCGGGCAGGTAGCTGATGACCTTCCTCACCTCGTCCGGTTTCGCCCTTAGGTCAATACCCTGTACCTTGATGCTCCCACCGGTGACCTCCAGGAGCGTGGACAGTATGCGCAAGGTGGTCGTCTTTCCAGCTCCGTTGGGGCCGATGAGACCGAACACCTCGCCCTCCTTCACATTGAAGGATATGCCCTTGACCGCTTGGAAGGTACCGTAGTTCTTGATGAGGTCCTTCACCTCGACTGCGTTCATTTAAATCCCCGAACGGTTAATAGGATTCACTTAAAAGAATTATGCCCTCCTTCCGAATAATTGTAATGCCCGGTGAAGGATAGATAAACCCTTCCCGATATTCCGCGAACATGGACCGGGACGGGATCGCGCTGCTGGGGGCATCAGCCGGCCTGGTCGGCGTGGTGTCCTTCCAGGTCCTGTTCACCATATCTGTCCTGCTCCACCCGGAATGGCGCCTGGGCCTGGACTTCATGAGCGAACTGGGGACCTCCGAACCGCACACCTGGCTTTTCAACGTATCAGTGATGGTCATGGGGGCGATGGGCACCGCCTTCGCCTTGTCGCTCCTGTATTTCCTCAGCTGGAGCCTGTTCGGAAGGATATCGGTGTCGTTGCTGGTGGCGGGCTGCGCCTCCCTGTCCCTTCTGGGGGCATTCACCCTGGAGCACAAGGCCCTGCACGACGCTCTGGCCTGGAGCTTTTTCGTCCTTACGGCCATGGCCCTGCTGGTCATGTCCGTGCCGATGTATAGGTATTGGAACAAGGCTCGATGGGCCTTCGCCGCCACCTTGTCGACCGTCGTCTTCAGCGTCATAAACCTCATGCTGATGGGGCTTAAGCTCATCAAGCATCATCTGGCCGAGGTGCTGGTGGTCTATGCGCTGGGCGCCTGGATCCTGGCGATGTCCGTGTTCATGATGAGACGTCTGCGGAGAAGGGACCTCCCCTTCACTCCCTATAACGATAGCTGATGTTGCAGCTCCCTTCCCGGCTTACCATGCACGGACCCATCGGTCGTTTCGGTGAGCAGCCCCGGCCGAAGGCGGGGCATTCCTCGGAACGGATGATTCCTCTCAGCACCTCGCCGCAGCGGCAGCCTCCCATGTCCTCCTTGACCTGCGGGGCGTCATTCAGCACATCCTTGTAGACCAGGCGGGCGTTGTGCTCTGCGAGGTCGTCTGCGACCTCCAAGGCGCTCTGCGGCAGCACGGGGAACCCCCTCCAGGCCCTGTCATCGGCCCGGAAGGCTTTGGAGAGCATCTCCCTCGCCTTGGGATTTCCTCCCGGGCGCACCACCCGCGGATACTCGTTCTCCACCTCGCTGCGGCCTTCCTTGACCTGTTTTGCCAGCATGTACACGCCCATGAGCAGGTCCAGGGGTTCGAAGCCGGTGACCACCTGCGGGACCCCCTTGGGTCCGGCGAACTCATTGAAGATGCCGATGCCGGTGATGGTGGCGACATGCCCCGGCTGTATAAGCCCGTCGATGCGCACCTCGCCCATGGCGAATAGCGCCTTGAGCGCCGGCGGCAGCAGCCGGTGGCAGCTCAGCACGCTGAAGTTCTTCGGCGGACGGTGCAGCAGCGCATAGGCCGTTGACGGACTGGTGGTCTCGAAGCCTATGGCCATGAAGACCATTCGCTCGACTTCGGCGCTCATCCTGAGAGCGTCCTCGACGGAATAAACGACACGGACGTCGGCGCCCTCGGCCTTGATGTCGGCCAGGGACCCGACGGGCGTTGGCACGGCCAGCATGTCTCCGAAGACGGTAACGGTAACCCCTGCCCTGGCCAGCGTGATCGCCTCCACCACCTCCTTGGTGGTGGTGACGCAGACGGGGCAGCCGGGACCCTGGCCGATGGTAATGCCGACCTCGGTCAGCATCCTCTCCAGGCCGAACTTTACCAGGGTGTCCTGATGCGTTCCGCAAACGTGCATGAAGCGCAGCTCCAGGTCCATCTGCCCAAGCTTGGCCATGATCTTGCTGGCCGTGGCCTCGTCCCGGTATCTCAGATCGCTCATTCCTGCACCACCCTTATGGACGTCACCCTGCACGACTGCCCTTTGAGCACCTTGACCTTCGCCTTGCACTTCGGGCAGGCCAGGGACGGCATGGACATGTGGAACTCCTCCCCTACCTTGTCCGCCTTGCCAACATAGCCGCAGGCTAGGCATTCCAGCTCGGTCTCCTCCGGCACTATCGCCAGCAAAGAACCCTCCAGCGCCGTGCCCCTGGTGATGATCTCATAGGCGAACTGCAATTGCTCCTCGCCCAGGAAGGTCAGCTCCCCCAATGTCAGCTGCACCTCCTCCACCCGGAGAACGTCATGCTTCTCCAGCTCCTTGAGGACGCTGTCCACGATGCCGGCCATGACGGATACTTCGTGCATCCCTTACGCCAACTCATCAACCAATATTAATTGAATGCCTCCCTTGCGGCAATGGTGACGAAGGAAGGCTGGCCATAAGCAACCTAGATATAGGCCTAGGGAAATACGAAGTCCGTTGACCATGCCAGAGGATGTTCCGCGCAACGAGGCCATCGAGTCCATCATCGAGGGGAAGAAGATGGAGGCCTATGCGGAGCATCGCACCAAGGAGATGCACGCCTGCGCCCTTTGCGGCGCGATCGGCTACAAGAAGCGGCCGATGAGGCCGGTCGGCCACAAGTGGATATGCATCGATTGCCTGCGTGCCCTCAAGGAGACCTTGGACGGCCTCGACCAGTGGGAGGCGGAGATCCAGCTGGAGAAGGAGATGTCCAAGAAGATAGACGAGACGCTGCGCACCTGATTTCATTTCTTGGCGGGGTAGGCGCACTCCTTGCTGACCGGGCACTGCGAGCACCTGGGGTTCCGGGGGAGGCATATCTTCTGGCCGAAGCGCACCATGGTCCCGTTTATCTCGCACCATAGCGCCCTGGGGAACAATTTCCGCAAGGCCATCTCCGTATCGTCGGGGTTTTCACACTCCACCAGCCCCAGCCGGTTGCTGATGCGGTGCACATGGGTGTCCACGCATATCGCCGGTTCCTTGAAGGCGTAGGTCATGACGCAGTTGGCGGTCTTGCGCCCTACCATGGGCCATTTGGTCATCTCGCCTATGTCTCTGGGAACGCCGCCGTTCTCCACAACCAGCCGGGCGATCTCCTTGATCGCTTTGGCCTTGGCCCGGTAGAAGCCGACCGGACGGACCAGTGATTCCAGTTCATCAATGTCCGCGGCGGCCATCTCCTGCGGAGTGTTGAAGCGTCGGAACAGGTTCGAAGAGGCATGATAGGTGTTCAGGTCCCTGGTCCTCTGAGACAGGACGGTCGCCACCAGGATGTGGAACGGGTCCTTCTCCCACCAGGTGTCCTCCTCATCGATCAGCCCGGGAAAGGCCATACCATCTATGGAGGCACGCATGGACGAAAGGAGCCACCTAAGGTCCATGACACCCCTCCATGTGCCGCATCGCCTCACCGATGGTGTAGAGAGACCCGCTGATGAACAGGAACCCGTCATTTCCGGCGATCCCTTCGGCGATCCTGATGGCATTCCCCACACCCTCCACCGCCTGCGATCCGGCGTTGTAGGGAAGCGCCGCCGCCAGCATCTCGTCGGGGGTCAGCGCCCGGGGGGACGTGGAACTGGTGCATACCACAGCATCGAACAGGGGCGCCAAATGTGCCATGGCCCCCGAAGCATCCTTGTCCCTGAGCATCCCCACCACCATTACCCGCGGACCCCCGGGGAACACGCTCAGTTCGGACGCCACCGCCCGGGCCCCGTCCGGGGTATGCGTCACGTCCAGGACGGTGAGGGGGCTGGTCCGAACCACATCCAAACGGCCTGGCCACCTGGCCCGGGAAAGGCCGTCCAGTATGCTCTCCTTGGGTATGGATATGGCCTTCCCGACCTCCAGGGCCATCTCCGCGGCCACCGCGGCGTTCTGGCATTGGTAGCGCCCCAGCATTCCCAGCCTGACCTCGGCGCCCAGGGAGCCCAGCATCACGGATGTGCCTTTCAGGCCCTGGGAAAGGAACTCGGCATGGAAATCCCGGCCCAGGAACCTGGCCCTGGTCCCCCTGCAGCCGGCCATCCAGGAAATGACCCTTGCCGCCTCCGGTGATTGAGGGGAGCAGACGACCGGTACCCCCTCCTTGATCACCGACGCCTTCTCGTAGGCGATCTTGCTCAGAGTGTCCCCCAGGTACGCGATGTGCTCCACGCTCACGGGGGTGATGACGCAGCATCGCGGCCGGACCACGTTCGTGGCGTCCAGGCGGCCGCCCATGCCCACCTCCACCATCGCCTCCTCGACCTGGTTCTCGGCGAAATGCAGGAAGGCCATGGCGGTGGTGATCTCGAAGAACGTCAGCGGTCGGGGGAACTTCCCGGAACCGGCAAGCTCGCGCAACTCCGACACGTACTTGACCAGCCTGGTTCCAGACATCTCCTTTCCGTCCACGGTCATCCTTTCCGTGAAACGGACCAGGTGCGGGGAGGTGTAAAGCCCCGTACGATGACCGGCGCTTCGCAATATGGACGCTCCCATGGCGGATACCGAGCCCTTGCCGTTGGAACCTGCCACATGAACGGTGCCGAAACGCTCCTGCGGGTCCCCCAGCTCCTTCAGCAGCAGGCGGACATTGGACAGCCCCAGTTTAATTCCGGTGCCCTCCAGGGAATACAGCCATTCCAGGTCGTTCTCCGGAGGGGGGTTCATTCCCTCACCCCGGACACCCATTCACCCAGGCCCGATCCCTCCGCCGCGGCCATTCGCTTCATGACCTTCATGACCCCGCTGCCGTACTGGGCCGCCTTCTTCGGGGCTTTGGCCGAGCCCAGGCCCATGTCCATGGCCAAGCGGCGGAGCGGCTGCTTGTTGCCCAGCTCGCCGAACAGCTCCGCGGATGGTATGGACAGGGCCGCATCGATCACCTGGAGATCCAGATATGGACACACAAGGGTTTTGCGGAAACTGTGCGCCATGCGCACCTCCCTGAGGAACCCTTCGAAGAGCAGGCGCTGAACGTCCTCAGCCCGCGCCTCATCCAGTTCGGCGGGCTTCATGGACGCGTAGCGTGCGTAGCCTCCGAACAGCTCGTCCGCACCCTGCCCGCTCAGCAGCACCTCCTCCGGCACCTTGGCGCATACGATGCAGAGCGGGACCTCGAACGATATGGTCACCGGGTCCGTCACGCCCAGGCCGTCCCTAATACGGACGATCGCTTTACGGAGCATGCCGTCATCAATCAGCACCGGCTCCCAGGGAAGCCCCAGCTCCTCAGCCCCCTTTCTGCCGGCTTCGAGATCGTGGGAGCCAGGATATCCCACCGTGTAAAGGCGGAGCTCCGAGAGGGGCTTGGCCAAAGCCGTCAGCAAGGTACTGTCCAAACCGCCGGAGAAGAGCACCGCCGTCCTGCGCTTTGACAGGACCTCGAGGCTGCCGGTCAACCGTGATAGAAGCTCTTCCCCCTTCGCGTCAAGATCCAGTTCGGCCCGCTCCCTGTTATCCGACCTATCATGGCTGAATAGCATTATTAATCATTAGGCTAATACCAAGCGGAGCATATGGATAACGTCACCAGGATAGGCGTCTCTCTGGAACCGGACCTTTTGGAGGATTTCGACAAGCTCATCGACCGGAAGGGTTACATCACCCGATCGGAGGCCATCAGGGACCTCATACGCAGCGCCCTGGCCAAGGAGATCCTCAAGGAGGACGAGAACGCCGTGGTGTTCGGTACGATAACATTGTTCTATAGCCATCACAAGGGCGGCGTCAAGGAGCGGCTTATGGAGATCCAGCACGAACATCACCATCATATCCTCTCCTCCATACACGTCCATCTGGACATCGAGCAGTGCCTGGAGGTGCTGATCGTGAACGGCACCGTGAAGGAGGTCAGACAGTTGTCTGACGAATTGGGCAGTGTCAAGGGCGTGATCCATCGCACTTTGCACCGCACCCCGGTCAGCTTGGGCGAGGAATCGATGCACGACCACATTCATGAGAGATGAGGGGGATGTCCGTCGAAGCAGATAACCTTTTTAAATGTTAACTCTTGATGCCCCCTGATGAAGAGACTGGTCATCTCCGAGAAGTCCAATGCCGCGGCTCGCGTGGCCACCATCCTTTCCGACGGTGGCGCCAAGCGCAAGAGCGTGCGTGGGGTGCAGGTGTTCAATTTTGAGAGGGAAGGGGACGAGTTCTTCGTGGTGGGCCTGCGCGGCCACATCATCGAGCTGGACTATCCGCCGGAGTTCAACGACTGGTCTAAGGTGGACCCCAAGGACCTGGTCAAGGCCCATCCGGCCAAGAGGGTCACTGCCCTCAACATCCTGCACACTTTGAGCGAGCTAGCCTCGGAGTGCGACGAGGTGATCATAGCCACCGACTTCGACCGGGAGGGAGAGCTTATCGGATTGGAGACGGTCTCGCTTCTGGAGAAGCCGCCGCGTTCCGTTCGCCGGGTCCGATTCAGCGCCCTCACCAAGTACGAGATAGAGGGAGCCTTCGGACAGCTGACCGACCCCGACCACCGGTTAGCGGAATCTGCGGAGACCAGGCAGGTCATCGACCTGGCCTGGGGTGCGGTGCTTACCCGTTTCATCTCATTGGCCAGCGGCCAGATGGGGAATAACTTCCTTTCCGTGGGAAGGGTGCAGAGCCCTACCCTGACACTCATAGTCGATCGTCACAAGGAGATAACCGAGTTCGTCCCGGAACCGTACTGGACTGTGGTGGCCAGGATGGAAAAGGGGCAGGAGTTCTCCGGAGATCACCTGGCCAATCCGTTCAAGGATGAGGCCAAGGCGGATGCCGCGCGCAGGAGGGCCGATGGCAGCCAGGGGAAGGTGATGGGCATGGAACGCAAGGAGAAGGACGAGTATCCGCCCGCCCCGTTCAACACCACCACAATGCTCAGCGAGGCCAACAAGCTCGGCCTGTCGCCTTCATTGGCGATGAAGGTGGCCGAGGACCTGTACACGGCAGGTTACATCTCATACCCCAGGACGGACAACACCGTCTACCCGCGCTCGCTAGGCCTGAAGAACATCCTCGAGAAGCTGAAGAAGTCCGATCTGGGCAAGGAGGCGGCGGAGATACTGGCCCAGGAGACCATACGGCCGTCGCGCGGCCGCGTGGAGACCACCGACCATCCGCCTATATATCCGACCGAGGCGGCCACCAAGAAGGAGCTCAAGGGCGCCAAGTGGACGCTGTACGAGCTGGTGGTCAGGCGATTCCTGGCAACCCTGGCTCCCTCCGCCCGCTCCGAATCGGCCAGGTGCGACCTGGAGCTTGGCGGGGAGCCGTTCCGGGCCGATGGATACCGCATACTCTCGCCGGGCTGGCGCAAGTACTATCCCTACTGGAGGGTCAGCGAGGTTCTGCTTCCGGAGCTCAAGACCGGGGATGTCGTGGAGGTGAAGGAGGTCCGGAGCGACAGAAAGGAGACCAGGCCCCCTTCCAGGTATTCACAGGGCTCGCTGCTCCAGGAAATGGAGCGGCTGGGGCTGGGAACCAAGTCCACCCGACATGACATCATCCAGAAGCTTTACGACCGCAAGTACGTCAACGGCAACGACCTGGTTCCAACGTTGAGCGGACTGGCGGTGGTGAACGCCCTGGAGAAGCATGCCAAGATCGTGACCGAAAGCAGGATGACCGCTCAGCTGGAAAAGGACATGGACTCCATAGCCAACGGAGAATCGTCCCTGGTCGAGGTGGTCCAGGAATCCCAGGCCATGCTCCTGGACATAGTGGAGGTCATGACCAGGCAGCGGCAACAGATAGGCGACGAGATCAGGAACGCCATGCAGGAGCAGCGCTTCATAGGCACCTGCCCGAAGTGCGGCAAGGACCTGCACATCGTCCGCTCCCGCAAGGGAAGCGAGTTCATCGGCTGCTCCGGATACCCGGAGTGCGATGTGACGTACCCCAAGCCAGGAGGAGCGCTGGTACAGCCCTCAGAGGAGAAGTGCGAGGTTTGCGCGCTACCCAAGGTAAAGGTCATCCGCCGCGGCTCGCCTGTCAAGCTGCAGTGCATCGATCCGGATTGCCAGTCCAACCAGGGCAAGGAATCCGTCGGAGCTTGCCCGGAGTGCGGGAAGGAGCTTCGCGTCCTTTATTCCCGGGCCGGAAAGCGTTTCATCGGCTGCTCTGGATACCCGGAATGCAAGCGCACCTATCCTCTCCCGCAGTTCGGCACCCTGCAGTTCCTGGGCGAGAAGTGCCCGGAATGCGGCGCGCCCACCTTGAAGGTCCTGGGAAGGGGAGGCTGGCAGTTCTGCGCCAACATGGAGTGCCCGACCAGCAAGAAGGCCAAGGCCAAAAAGGAGGGCGAGGAGCCCAAGAAGGCGGTCAAGAAGACCGTTAAAAAGACGGCGGCCAAGAAGGCTGCGAAGAAAGCCGAGGACGAGGGAACGGAAACCGGAGCGACGGTGAAGAAGACCGTTAAAAAGACGGCGGCCAAGAAGGCTGCGAAGAAGGTCGGCGCGGAGACCGCGAAACCGGTCAAGAAGGCCGTGAAGACGGCGGCCAAGACCTCCAAGAAGAAGGTCAGCTCAGCTGAATGAGCTCATTCTCCTCGATCTCCAGGTCCTCGATGGACAGCGAGGCGTGGGAGACGAAGCTCCGCCTCGCGCAGGCGGCCGCGATGCGCACCAGGTCCTTCTTCGCCAGACCGTACTGGAGCACGTTGACTATGATGTCGGTCTTTGCCCGGGGCGCCTCGAACCGCCCGCGGCATCTGACCCTGGCATCGTGGTCGGTAACGCTGCAGGCTATGATCTCGTCCCCGTCCTCCACCAGGCATTTTATGTGACCGATGAGCCTGGTACCTGCCTCCAGGCAGTCCATGGCCAGTCCGCCCATGAACGATTCCAGCATGGCCTGGAGCCGGTCCGCCGGGACCTCTGACGGGAATACGATGCGCAGCCGGGCGGCATAGGCCGCAAAGTCCTCGGTGATCATGCTCCCACTAATCTTCCAACAAATACATCCAAATTTTGACCGTTGGCGCTGGACACCGGGATGATCGGCCTTTCGCCGATCACGCTCTTGACGAACGCTTCCATGTCCCTGAGGCGGGCCTCGTCCACCTCATCGGTCTTGGTCAGGAGGACCAGGTCAGCCGAGTGCAGCTGTTTGGTCATCGGGACCTTCATGGCCTGCACCAGGAGGGGGAAGCGCACCGCATCAAGAAGGATGGTCGTGGTTATCCTGCCCAGCGGCCTTCCCTGGTAATGTTCCATGGTCGCCAATATGCTGTCAGGGTCGGCGATCCCGGACGGTTCGACGATCACCAGGTCCGGCTCGAACTTGTCATGTATGGTGCGAACGGTGTCCAGGAAATTGGGGCCGAGCGTGCAGCAGATGCAGCCTCGGGGAAGCTCCTGGACCTTGAGCCCGTACTTCTCCATGACCTTTCCGTCGATCCCGATGTTGCCGAAATCGTTGACGATCAGAGCCACCTTCTTGCCGGTGCGTTCGGTGATCCTGCCCACCGTGTTCAGGATCAGGGTCGTCTTCCCGCTGCCCAGGAATCCAGCTATGATTATGACGTCCATGTGTGAACCTCAGAATGGAAAAAATCAATCCAGGGCGTGGTATAAGAATCTTGTCCGTGGGAGAGGCAGGGCGCCTTCGATGGCTCAATCGCCTTCGCGCCCGTAAAATTCGTTGTCCAGCTCCTCCTTTTCCAGGGCCACCCGCCGGTTGCGGCAATGATGGCATTCCACCGGTTTGCCGAGCGTCCGCCGGCGATGCACCGCCGCGTGGTCGAGGCGCACCAGGGCGCCGCAGGCGCAGAGAACGGTGGCACTGTGCCATTCCCCGAACAGCGAGGTACAGTGACCGCGCTCCGCATCGGCCAGGCAGGGGAGCACCAGGGTCCTCTCCCTGAGGTGCACCTCCAGATGGGGCCGGACCCCCTCATCGCCAGACCTGAGCGTAGCTTGCGCTAATTGACCATTAAGCAATAAACTCATTCCTATTCAGAGCATGCTGCCCCCTCTACCAGCAGCCCACAAGTTACTGGACGGAAGACGTGACCCCTCGCAATATTCTGAACGAAAATGCCTAAGGCGCTGAGATATTTTAAAGATTTCCTTAACGTCCTATACGGGTTTTTATGCTATCCAGTACGATAATGGACAACCTGCTTTTTTCATATAAAAACGGTTGACGGTCACTACCGCAAAACGAGCAGTTACCCCTTTTACGTTAGGTCCTTGCTCACTCGTCCTTGACCGTGGCGAAGCAGGTGCAGGTCAGGGTCCGTCCGACCCCGTCCATCTGGCGGATCTTGTCGATCACCAGATCGCCTATCCTTTCCATGGATTCGCCCCGCACCTTCAGGAGTATGTCATGCTCGCCGGAGATCAGATGGACCTCATGCACCCCGTCCAGCCTGCTGATCTTGTCAGCAAGCTCCCTCTGGGACTGGTTGTTGTTAGGCAGGAACGACACCAGGATGAAGGCGGTAACCGGTTCGCCGAGCATCCCGAAATCAGGGACAACGGTGAATCCCTTGATTATGCCGCGCTCCATCATGCGACGGATCCGCTCGTGCACCGTGGCCCGGGGTATGTTGAGGTCCTTGGCGATGGACTTAGTGCTGCGCCGGGAGTCCTTCTCCAGCTCGTTCAGGATGGCCCGGTCCTTGTCGTCGAGCATGAGTGGTGGGAATGACCTTCCGCTAGATTATCTTTGCTCATTTTTCGGGGTTTCCACCGACACTTGGATATCTATGCCCTCGCGCACCGCGGCGCTCACCGTGCAGAAATCCTCGAAAAGGGGGAGGCAGCGCTCCAGTTTCGCCGGGTCGTCCACCTGGGGGAATATGGTCACCTGCATGCTCATCACCCGGAGACGGCCCTTTTCGTTCCGACCCAGCACGGTGCGCACCCGGGCCTTCATGGAGATCGGCTCGGACCTTGCCTTGCGAAGGCAGAACGCCAGTGAGGCGCAGAGGCAGTTGCCCACGGCGGCGGACAGGTAGCGGGTAGCGTTGGGATGCTCGCCGCCTCCCACCGGGACAGGTTCGTCCGAACGTATGTCCGCCAGGCCCTGATCATCGAAACTGATGTTGAACTGATAGTCATGCAGCATCTCCAGTTCGGTGATGAACTCCTCTTGCATACCGATACCTCAGATATCTATCCGTTCCAGCTGCCTCAGTACCCGGCGGCGGATCTCCTCGGCCGGTTCCTCTGGCACCAGACGCCTCCCCTTCTCGATGACCTTGACCTCCGCCCAGCGCATCTCCTTGCCGCAGGAGCACAGCGGGGGATGCTCGCGGTCCAGGGATACCTCGTATTCCAGACAGTCGGGGCAGCGGAAGACGTACTTGCGTCCGGCGAACTTGCCGCGCTTGGCTATTGGCTGGCCGGCCTTCTCCACGATGTCCATGGCGAAGTCGATGGTCGGCGCGTTGCTTATCGAGGTCCCGACCCCGAAGCCGCTGGCTCCGGCGGCCGCCAGCTCCTTGACCTTAGACTCGTCCAGACCGCCGGAGACAAAGACGCCCACATCCCGGTGCCCGTACAGGTCCAGCTCCCATCGCACCTCGCGAACGATGTCGCTCATGTTCCCGCGTCGGGAACCCGGTGTGTCCAGCCGCACGGAGCGCAGCCCGGGCATCTCCTCGGCGGCCATCAGTGCCTCGGCCTTCTCATCGAAGAAGGTGTCGGTGAGCGCCACCCTGGGCACGGTGGGATCGATTATCTCCCCGTACGCCCTGAACGCCTCCCGTTGATCGCCCATCATGATGACCAGCGCGTGCGGCATGGTCCCGCTGGCCGGACGGCCTACCAGTTCCGCCCCCTTGAGGGAGGATACGCCATCGCACCCGCCGATGTAAGAGGAACGGTCTATGACCGGGGCCATGGCCGGGTGCATGCGCCTCACCCCGAAGGATATGACCGGAAGCCCTCCCGCCGCCTTCTTGCATCGGGCGGACATGGTGGCCACGCCGCTCGCGTAGCACATGAAGCCCAGGGCGGGCGTCTCAAGTGAACAATATTCACCGTACGGACCGTCGATGGACGCCACCGGGAGCTTGATCCCCTTCCTCGTCCGGGAGGTGAATATGCTTCCTTCCGGCAGAGCGTACAGGTCAATCTCCCTTCCCTCCAGAATGCGCACGACCTCCTCCGTTCCGCAGAGAACCGCCCATGGCCAGGCATCTGGCAGCGAGGCCACGGTGAACTCGGAACGGGTGTCGGTGTCCAGCAGCCCCTTGGCCCTGAGTATCGCCTCTGTTCGCTGGAAGTAAACGTCTGTGGTCAGACCTTTGTGAATATCCTCGTGCTCGGCGGAGAAGAACCTGCCCATTTGATCACCTGAACGTCGATCGATCGATCTGCATAAGCATGAACCTTCTTCAGAAGAAGGCTCCCCGGCCCATGAACTTGGCCTTGCTTCCCAATCCTTCTTCGATGCGCAACAGGCGATTGTATTTCGCCGTGCGTTCCGTGCGGGCCGGAGCCCCACTCTTGATCTGCCCGCATTCCAGAGCGACGGCGATATCCGCCATGGTCGTGTCCTCGGACTCCCCCGAGCGGTGGCTGACCATTACATTGTAGCCGTGGTCGAAGCATATCTCGGCCGCCCTCATCGCCTCGGACACCGTACCGATCTGATTGACCTTGAGCAGCATGGCGTTGCCAGCCTTGGCCTCGATGCCCTTGCGCAGTCTTTGCGGGTTCGTCACGAACAGGTCGTCACCGACCAGTTGCATCTTCCCACCGATCCTGCTTGTCAGTTCAGCCATGTCCTGGAACCCGTCTTCGTGCACCGGGTCCTCCAGGCTTATCAGGGGATACTCCTTGCTCAAAGACACGTAGAAATCAACGATCTCGCCGGGCGTCATCTTCTTTCCGTCCAGCTCGTATACGCCCTTGGAGTAGAACTCGCTGGCCGCGGCGTCCATGGCCAGGTAGACCTCCTTGCCGGGAACGTATCCCGCCGCCTCGATGGCCTTCAGGAGAACATCCATCGCCTGCCGGCTGGTGTCGAAGGCAGGGGCGAAACCGCCCTCATCGCCAACGTTGATGGACATGGGGCCCATGCTCTTCTTGAGCACGCCCTTGAGGGCCTGGTAGACCTCCGCGCCCGCCCTCAGCGACTCCGAGAAGCTGGAGACGCCGCAGGGGACGATCATGAACTCCTGGATCTTAAGATTGCTGCCCGCGTGCTTCCCGCCGTTGATGACGTTCATGCAAGGTACGGGAAGCACCTTGCTGGAGGAACCGAGGTGCTCGTGGAGTTCGATCCCATTCAGAATCGCTCCGGCCTTGGCTGCGGCGTACGACACCGCGGTGGTGGCGTTCCCGCCGAGCGTGCTCATGTTCTCCGTGCCGTCCAGCTCTATCATCGCCGCGTCGATGGCCTTCAGGTCGCTGACGTCCATGCCTTTCAGGCGGGGAGATATGAGCTCGCGCACGTTGCGCACCGCCTTCTGCACCCCTTTGCCGCCATATCTGGTGTCACCGTCCCTGAGCTCCAACGCCTCAAAGGTTCCGGTTGACGCTCCGGAGGGGGCGATGGCCGTGACGACCACCGCATCGGTCTCGACCTGGGCTTCTACCGTGGGATTGCCACGGGAGTCCAGGACCTCTCTGCTCCAAACCCTGGTAATGGTTAGTTCTGACATTAGCTCAACCTCTGAAGGTCATTGGCGCGGCTTCGCTTCCTCGGCCTCGATGATCTCCATATTGCGTTCCAACAACGCAAGCTCCCTGGTCTCCAAGGTGCGCGGGTCTATGGAGATGATCAGGCGGGAACGGTTCTCCATCACCGCCTCGGTGACGTGATGCACCAGCCTGAGCACCTTTTCAAAATCGTTGTTCACTATCAGGAACTCGATGCCGTCGATGAGGATGACGCCGTCGCCGCTCTTCTCCACGAAGCGGATGATGGTATCGCTCAAAATACCAATGTTGGACGGATTCACATAGACCTTGCCGAGCTGATTGCTCAGCCAGATTATGGGGGTCTTCTCCAGCCCCCACTCCTTCCGGATGATGGACGGATGCTGGCGGGTGACACATAGCCCCTGGATGTTGTGGGTGACCTGATCGACGAATATCTCGAACGATTTGGTGGGCTTGGTCTCCTTGACCAGGTAGCTGAAGCCGCGGCGGAGCTCGTAAACCTTGGCGCTGTTGCGGGCCACCTCCATGCCGATCTCCTCATCCCTCTTGCGGAGCAGCGCACGGAAGCCTTTCCTGTCCTTCTCCACCTTGACCTCCTCTTTGACCGGAGGCTGGTCACCCAGAACCTCGCGCAGGCGCGCGGAGAGCTCGTCGTTGTTGAACGGTTTCCTTATGTAACCCGAGACCACGTCCTGCAGACCGAATATGTCGGTGCCGATCTCGGTGGTGGCGGTGAGCATCATGATCTTGGTGCTCCCGGCCAGCCCATTCTCCTTCAGTGTGCGGAGCACCGACCAGCCGTCCATGTCCGGCATGTTAATGTCCAGAAGGACAAGGTCAGGTCGTTCGGACTCTATCTTGCTAAGGCATTCGCGTCCGCCAGTGGCGGTCATGGGCTGGTAACCCGCTGCGGAGATCAGCTCGGAGACTATCTCCAGAATGGCGGCGTTGTCGTCCACGACCAGTATTTTCTTGATCTTGATTCCCCCAACGTTACGGACGGTGGGTCATATGCTCAGGTGATTAAAAATCCTATCCCTCGGAATTAATATATAGATAATGAAAGGGAAAAAGAGGTTTGGTGATTCTGGTTTAAGCCTTGCGGCTCTCTTTGGCCTTCAGGCGCAACGAGGTGTAACCGCACTTGCGGCACCTGGTGGCCTTCACGGCGTTACGGGCATAGCAGCTAAGGCATACTTTCTTGTTCAGCAGCCTTTCGTCAGCTTCCTTGAAACGTGCCATTTGACTCCTCCGGCCTTGAAATATGGAGCCGATATAAATAGGTTGGCAATGTTCAGTCCTTTTCCACCAGTGCCAGGTAGGCCAGGAGCGCCTCGAGCTGTATCCGTTCGTTGCTCCCTTCAACGATTCGGAACTCAATCTCCCCGGTCCGATCGATGAGCTGTATCTTCTCCCGGTCAGGTATATCCAGATCGTAGAATGAGCGGTGTATCTGCTTAATGATGTCCTCGCCGCTCAGCCCATATGTTATCATCATTTCGTCCAGTTTCGCCCTCGCTCCGGAGAAATCCCCAGCCAGAGCAGTGTTCACCATGTCCACCACCTCGTCGGGCCGGGCGTTACCGGTCGCCTGATACACCACGTCGATGGTGACGTCCTTACCTATGGTGGCGGCCACCTGGAGCGAGTTGATGGATTTACGCATGTCCCCCTCGCCCACATGGACTATGGCGTCCAATGCCGAATCATCGATCTTGACCCCTTCCTTCTTGGCGATCACCTGCAGGTGATGCTTGATGTCTTCCGCCTTGACCGGGCGGAAGCGGAAAATGGCGCAGCGGGATTGGATCGGCTCGATTATCTTGGAGGAGTAATTGCAGGAAAGAACGAATCGGCAGTTCCGACTGAACCGCTCCATCGTTCGGCGCAACGCTGCCTGAGCGTCCTGGGTCAGGGCATCCGCCTCGTCCAGGAAGATGATCTTGAAATCAGCTCCGCCGATGGGAGCGGTGCGGGCAAACTCCTTAATCTTTCCACGGACCACATCGATACCGCGCTCATCCGAGGCGTTCAGCTCGATGAAGTTGTTCCGCCATGATTCCCCATACATCTCCTTGGCCATGGCCAGGGCGGAGGTGGTCTTGCCCGTTCCGGCCGGGCCGGCGAACATCAGGTGCGGCAGGTTTCCCGATCGAACGTAGGAGGAAAGCCTCTCCACAATATCCTTCTGGCCAACGACGTCCGACAGCTTCTGCGGGCGGTACTTCTCGGTCCAAATCTCCTGCATGGTCTCCGGCCACTTCAAAGCCGTACCGAAGTTAAAAGGTTTCCTGGGGACCGTCGAATGTGCGGCCTAACATTTATTACCCCGCCTGACGTGGGCTCAGCGATGCGCTGTTCCAAGTGCTCCTCGCCGGCGGTCACCTACATCCGCTATAACGGATCGCACCTCTGCCGGTCGCACCTCCTTGAATACGTGGAGAGGAGGGTCAAGAAGGAGGTGCGTTCCCAGCTGAAACTGGAAGGAGAGGCCCATATCGCCGTCGGCGCATCGGGCGGCAAGGACAGCCAGACCGTCCTGTTCCTTCTGCACAAGATACTAGGCTGCCGCAAGAACGTGCGTCTGACGGCCATAACCGTGGACGAGGGCATCAAGGGATACCGTGCCGATACAATCCCTAAGGTACAGGAGCTGTGCGAGCTATTGGACGTGGAGCACGTCATCGTCAGTTTCGATGAGGTCGCCGAGATGAACCTGGACGGCATGGTGCGACGGACGAACGAAAAGGAAGCTTGCACCTACTGCGGCGTTTTCCGGAGAAGATGCCTTAACCTCAAGGCCAAGGAACTGGGCGTTGATGTTCTAGCCCTCGGGCACAACCTGGACGACATGGCTCAGTCGATATTGATGAACTTCATGCGCGGTGACGTGGAACGATTGGCGAGGCTGGGCCCTCACGAGCGCGTACAGCCGGGACTTGTCCCTCGCATCCAGCCCCTGCGGACCATACCGGAAAAGGAGACGTTCCTGTACGCCATGCTTTCTGAGCTGCCGTTCTCCGATGCGGAATGTCCATACGCCGCTCACGCTTTGCGGAACGAGTACCGCAGGATCGTCGACGACATGGAACACAAGCATCCGGGCACTAGACATTCCATCCTCGGTTCCTACGACCGCCTGCGCCCTCTGCTGAGGGATGGCTTCCCTCAGGCGACGCTTCGGGTTTGTGCATGCGGGGAGCCGACGCTCAACGAGAGATGCATGGCCTGCGAGATGATAAACCGTATCACATCTGGCAGGGACAGCACCTAGCATTAGAGAATGATGATCTGAGCCTCCCTCAGTAATTCAGAAGCATTAACCTGCAAGACCTGCATCTTGATCCTTTGAATGGCGGCAGACTGATGAGGGAGGAAACCAGTGTCTCTCCTCTGACCCCCGCCCCAGGCCTGATATCCTCATCGGCCCATGAATATCTCCAACCACCAGCCTGGAGATAACCGTCATCCATATCTGTACCGCATTTCGGACATTTCAAAGGCCATCCCTCTTTACAAAGTGCTCTGATGGAAGCATACCGCCCAATGACTTGAAGACGGTGAGATGGGATATATTACATTCGGCCGATATGAAAAGCGTCTCTTCGATCGGATGGTGAATGAAGAAGTAAGGAAAAAAAGAGGCCGCGAGGCCTCAGATGGCTTTTCAAACGAGCTTATGGTAGGCGTATCCTTCCTCGCCCTCGTGCAGGCAGTAGCGCACCTTGGTGAAGTTGCGCTTGAGGGCGATGACATCCTTCTTGACTACCTCGGGCGACTCCTTCTTGACCACCACGCGGTGGATGAGGGCGGCCACTTCCTTCATCTCGCTCTCCTTCATGCCCACCCGGGTCATCTCCTGAGCCCCCAGGCGAATACCGGACGGTTTCACAGAGGACTTGTCGCCAGGCAGCATGTTCTTGTTGGCGATCATGTTGGCCTTCTCCATGAGGTTGGCCGCCTCGGCGCCGCCGCCGTAGGGGGCGACGTTGACGGCGATGGTGTGGCTCTCGGTGAAGCCCTTGTGGGAGCAGAGCACCTCGATACCCAGCTCGTGCAAAGCCGAACCGAGCGCCTTGGCATTCTTACAGACCTGGGCGGCGTATTTCTCGCCGTAGATCTCCCACTCAGCCATGGTCACGGCCAGAGCGGCCATGGCGTGCAGGTGGTGCGAGGATGTCACACCGGGGAACACGGCTGAGTTGAGCTTCTTGCCCAGTTCCTCGTTCAGGTTGTGACCGAGCACTATGCCGTGGTTCGGACCGGGGAAGGTCTTGTGCGTGGAGGCGGTCAGAACGTTGGCGCCCTCGTGCAGGGGGTCCTGGAACTTGCCTCCGGCGATCAGGCCGAGAACATGCGCCCCGTCGTACCAGATCGGTGCGTTCACTTCAGCGGCCACATCCTTCAGCTCCTTTATCGGAGCAGGGAACAGGAACACGGAAAGACCGAACTGAACGACCTTCGGCTTCACCTCGCGGATGAGCTTGGCAGCACCATCAACATCGATAACCATGTCATGAGTGTCGAACGGGTAGGTGGCGGTGTTGACGCCCCTGAGGCCGACGGCACCGAACTTGGCAGTGGAAATGTGTGCCCCGTGGTCCAGGGACGTACAGGTCATGGTCTCCCCCGGCTGCATGAGCGCCATGAGAGCGGCCATATTGGCGACGGTGCCGGATATGGGGCGAACGTCGGCGAACTGGCACTTGAAAATGCGCTGGGCCAGCTCTAGGCATTTCATCTCGACCTTGTCGACGAATATGTTGCCGTTGTAGTAGCGCTTGCCAGGAAGTCCCTCGGCATAGCGGTCGTGGAAGTCAGAGATCATCATTTCCTTGGCCAATGGGCTCATCAGGTTCTCGGAGGCGATCATGGGGATCGATTCCTCGAACCACTTGTTGTGCTGCTGCACCTGGTCCCGGATCCAGTAGGCGTCCTCTTTCATAAGGTCACTTGCAACCCCATTAAAAGGGGGGATTAAATAGGTTGGCCTTGGCCGATTTCTATTGGAATCGGAGGGGTCAAATGATTTATTAGCTGGCACTCCCTGACTTGCTGGGATAGCGATGAACGGATCGGAGCAGTTGGTTTCCAGGAAGGCCGAGGTTTGGAAAGGCAGACTGCTGGATGTTTCCAACCGAAACCCGCTGGTCAGGTTCCGCAAGCACAAGGCCTCCGTGCTCACGATCGCCCTGCCCGATGCGGCCACCCTGTTCAGGGAGCTGGAGCAGGGGCGTCAGTTCACCGTGGTCTCCGAACCTCAGGGGCAGGAGATTCCTGGAACAGAAAGGCTTCTGGCGACCCCTCAGGTACCTGAACAACCTGTGGAACGGGTCCTCTACAATCTGCGCTCCAAGTCCCGAACCTATCGCAGCGACCATGGTGTCAACATTCTTTTCGTCTCGGTCGGCTCGCTGCTCTGGAAGGAGACAGGGTGCGAAGAGCTCAACGAATCCCCCCTTTTCCTGGTGCCGGTGACGCTGGAGAGGCAGAATTCCTTCTCCCCCTACCGCCTGCAGCCGCTGGACGAGGACACCGTGTTCAATCCCACCCTGCGGAAGAGACTGGAACTGGACTATCGGCTCAAGCTTCCGGAGTTCGACCTGGACAACGGGTTCGAGCTTCCTACGGCGCTCGACGAAATCGGGAAGGCGATACCGCCAGGCTCCGGCTGGCAGGTGAACGCCTCCTGCCACCTGGCACTGTTCCATTTCTCCAAACTGCTGATGTACTCCGACCTGGACCAGGGGATATCCTCCCTGTCCATGCAACCTGTGATACGCGCTTTGGCCGGCGATCCGGCGGCACTGCCGCCAGAACCCCCGGACATGCCTAGACCGCAGGAGTACGACGCCAAGCTAAGGCCGGAGGATTCCTTCCAGGTATTGGACGCCGACTCCAGCCAGCAGGAGGCGGTGCAGGCCGCACTTGCTGGAGTGAGCTTCGTGCTGCAGGGCCCGCCCGGAACCGGAAAGAGCCAGACCATCACCAACATGATCGCCGAACTGGTGGCTAGCGGTAAGCGCGTGCTTTTCGTCTCGCAGAAGATGGCCGCACTGGACGTGGTCCAGGGGAACCTGGAGAAATGCGGGCTGGGAGACCGCTGCCTGGAGCTGCACGACCCGAAGAAGAACCGGGCCGATATAATAAAGGAGATCGCGTCCAGTCTGGAGAATCAGTCGCGTCCGCACCCTGCGCCGGCGGAGGCGAGGGATCTGGCCATGGTGCGCCAGGAGCTCCATGACTACGTGAGGGCGTCACACTCTCCACGCGGCCGTCTTGGCGTGGACGTATACAGCATGATAGGGCAGTACGCCTCGCTGAGCGGGACCGCGGAGATCAGCTTCAAGCTGCCGGCGGTACTGGATGTGGACGAGGAGCGCCTCGGGCGAATGGGAGGCATGGTGCTCAGGCTGTCGCAGATGGCCAGCGCCTTCCGGGATCCCGCCCATCCCTGGTCGGGTGCGCTGGTGACCGAATGGAGCGACCGCCTGCAGTCCAAGGTGCAGGAGGAGCTGTCGGCCCTGATCGAGGCTCGTCAGAAGCTTTGGGCCGCCATTCCGCCGCTCACCTCCGCCCTGGGGCTCCCGCCGATGGAATCGCTCCCTGACCTCCGGCGGCTCAGGCAGCTCTATCGGGACATGGCCGAGAGGCCTGCCGTGCGCAGGGAATGGCTGGAGGGGGACCTGGATTCCCTGGCGGCGAGGACCGACGACGGATGGTCGTCATACCAGGACATGCTGTCCAAGGAGAGGGGACTGCTGGGAATGGGTTCCCGCGACATACTGGACCTGGATGGAAGGACCTTCCGTCAACGCTTCGACGTTCAATATGACGGAGCGCTCCGCGCCCTGAACGGCGGCTACCGCAGGGACATGAGGATACTGAGGGCCATATCCGGACGCCAGCTTAGCTATGATGAGGCCAAGTTCATGGTCCGGGCGGTGAACGAATACCAGACGTCCCTGGCAGCCTGGAAGGTCAAGAGGGATGAGCTGGTCGTCGCCCATCGGGGGGCCTTCAGCGGAAATGGGGAGGAGCTGCGCTCCCTCTCCGAAAGGATCGGCTGGACCAGAAGGTTCCGCTCCGCCCATGCCCTGTTCCTGAACGACAAGGTCATGGACGACCTGTCCTCGGAAAGGGTGCCGCAGCATGTTCAGGACGGAGCGGTGGACCTGGAGATGTCGCTGGGACGGTTCGATTCCGCCCTGAACGTTCTTGCCGCCCGCTTCTCCCTGGAGCACCGCCTCCGCGACCGTCCGGTTCGGGATGCGGCCCTGACGGACCTCGAGAGATGGACTGACCGGCTATGGGAGTCCCGTTACAGGTACCAGGAATGGCTGGACCTGGCATCACTGTTGGATGGCATGAGGGCTTTGGGACTTGAGGACCTCCTCCGGGAGCTGCGGGAGAAGGACGTGCCGCCCGAGGGGATGGTGAAAGCGTTCCATAGGCGCTTCCGAAGACTGTGGACCGAGGAGGCTCTGGCCTCGGACCCGGTGCTCAACCGGTTCCGCCGGGAACATCAGATGGGACTGATCGACCGGTTCGACGAGCTTGACCGCCAGCATGTGGAAATGGGGCGGCACAGGGTGCAGGCCCGGGTGGAGGAGAACCTCCGGAACAGGAGGGAGGGGGGCGACCGCAACCTCCTGCTCAAGCAGGAGACGGAGATCGCCCGGCTGGCCAAGCTCAAGAGGCAGAGAAAGGCCGTGCGGACCATGCTGAGCGAATGCTGGGACCTCATCGGCCTGGTGAAGCCTTGCATGCTGATGAGCCCGCTTTCGGTCGCCCAGTTCCTGGACCGTGAGCGGACCAGATTCGACACGGTCATCTTCGACGAGGCGTCGCAGATCTGCCCGGAGGATGCCATCGGGTCCATCGCCCGGGGGAGGCAGGTCATCGTGGTGGGGGACAGCAAGCAGATGCCGCCCACCTCGTTCTTCGCCCTTTCCTCTGACGATGAGGATGAGGAGCCGGACCTGGAGAGCATACTTGATGAATGCGAAACCTGCGGGATGTCCCGCCGGATGCTCATGTGGCATTACCGGTCCAAGGACGAATCGCTGATAGCATTCTCCAACCACCAGTTCTACGGGGGCAAGCTGAACACCTTCCCCAGCTCGATATTCGGCCGGGAAGGTTTCGGCGTGCACCACGTTCACGTGCCTGAAGGAGTATTCGACCGCGGGAAGAGCAGAACGAACCGGGCGGAGGCCGAGGTCGTGGCCAGGATGGTCCGCGATCATTATGCCAGGAAGGACGGGAAGAGCCTGGGGGTGATAGCCTTCTCCGAGGCCCAGATGGAGGCGATCGATCAGGCGCTCGACGAGATGCGCAAGGAGGACCGGGAGCTGGACGCCGTCCTCTCGTCCGAGGAAGGAGAACCGTTCCTGCTCTACAACCTGGAGAACGTACAGGGGCATGAACGAGACCGCATCATCCTCAGCGTGGGCTACGGCAAGGACCAGAACGGTAAGTTCGCCCTGAACCTCGGTCCGCTGAACCGGGACGGCGGCGAGCGCAGATTGAACGTGGCCATCACCCGGGCCAAGCTCTCCCTTGACATCGTCTCCTCGATCCGCTCGGAGGATATAGACCTCTCCGGTTCCCGGAGCCGGGGCGCGCTGCTGCTGAAGCAGTACCTGGCGTTTGCGGAGTCCGCGGGTGACCGCAGGACGCTTCCCGCGGCCTCCAGCCGGCCGGAGGAGCCGTCACCGTTCGAGGAGCACCTGTGCAAGGTCCTGCAGGCCCGAGGGCACAAGGTGCGGATGAACGTGGGAACGTCCGATTACCGGGTCGACCTGGCCATAGAGGACCCCGACGAGGAGGGCAGGTTCCTTCTGGGCATAGAATGCGACGGGCCGCACTACGTTTCAGGGCTGACCGTCCGCGACCGGGACCGCACCAGGCAGGGACAGCTGAAGAGGCTGGGATGGAAGCTCCATCGGGTCTGGAGCGTGGAGTGGTTCCGCAATCCCGAGGGAGAGCTGGACCGTATCGAGGAGGCCTTGCGTTCCGTCAAAACTATTGGCTGATGCGGGCTTTGAACTCCTTTATCGGCGCTACGGGGGCAGGGTCCACTCCCTTCAGCATCGCCAGGTAGTAGCTGGTCATGTCCCCGAGCACCATGCCGTGCAGCACGTTGCTCAGCAGGTCGTCCCCGGGAAGGGTGACGAGCACCGGATCGAGGCCGCGCTCGTTGAGCATCTGCAAGGTGACCTCGGTCATCCTCTTCACCGTGGGCCTCATCTCGGCGGGCATCAGGACCACGGGACGGCATTGACAGCCGATGCCGCCCTCCAGCCATCCCACCAGCTGATTGTGGTCCATCTCCGGGATCTCGCCGCTGAAGGCCACCATCTTGGCGTTCTCGTTGACCTGGTTCTGCCAGCGCAGCGCGACGGAGCGAACGGTGCGGGGAGCGTATATCGCCGGAACACGGCCGTTGATGGCCCTGGCGATGCGCTTGGCCTGGTTTCGGGCCGCGGGAACGCCGGGGACCATGGCGGCGAACGCCGAACGCAATGACGGCACCGACGCCAGGAGAGAGTCGTGGAGCGTGGCGAGCCCGGCCTTCTGCAGCACCAGGGCCAGGGAGCCCAGAAGGTATCCCAGGGATGCCCGCGGCTGATTCCCCGCCGGCAGCTCGATGAGGGGCTGGGAGTTGTTCAGGGCCATATCCTTCAGCTTCCCGCCGGAGGTGACGACCGCTATGCGGCAACCCCGACCCATGGCATCGTGATACTGGTCCAGGCTCTCCGCGGTATTGCCAGAATAACTTGCTACGATGACCAGCGTGTCCCTTCCGGCGTAACCGGGGAGCACCACGTCCCGGGAGACCGCCAGCGGGATGCCAATGCTCGGCGAGAGAAGATCTATCAGAACGTCTCCGGCGATGGCCGAACCGCCCACGCCGCAGATCACGACATTGCCAGCGCCCTTCAGATCGGGCAGCGCCTTCCCCCTGGACCATTCGAGCTGGTCCGGGAACGCTGTGAGCTGAGCCAACAGGTCCGAAGGGTCCAACGATCTCATACCGGATATGTTGTCCAGTCTCTCTGCCATCAGTGCAGTAATGGTCGGGGCATATTTTATACTGACCCGTGCCTGGCCGGGTTCGATTACCACTTGAGTTGTAGTAACGCAAGAAATATACTATTACCTCCGTGTTGGAGTGGCCATCATGAGCGACGAGTTGATAGAGAGGGCTTTGCAGGACATTCGCAAGGGTAAGATGGTCCTGATATTCGATTCCGACGACCGGGAACGGGAGACGGATATGACCGTCGCCTCCCAGTTCGTAACCCCCGCGTCCATAAGGGAAATGAGGAAGAACGCTGGCGGCCTTATATGCACCACCGCACACAACGACATATGCCAGAAGCTGGACCTTCCGTTCCTGGCCGACGTTCTGGAGTGCAACCATGACCGCCACCCGGTACTGCAGAGCCTGGCGCCGAACGACATCCCGTACGATACCAAGTCCGCGTTCTCCATCACCATCAACCACCGCCGGACCTTCACCGGGATCACCGACAACGATCGCGCTCTCACGGTCTCGGAATTTGCCAAGCTGGCCAAGGAGTCCTACTCCATGAGCGCCGAGGACGCAAGGTCCGCTTTCGGCAAAGCGTTCCGTGCGCCCGGGCACATCCACCTACTCAATTCCACCCCGCAGCTGCTATCCAAGCGCAAGGGGCATACGGAGCTGGCTACGGCCATGATGGTCATGGCCGGGGTAACGCCATCCGCCACCATCTGCGAGATGATGGGCGATGACGGGAACGCGCTGAGCAAAGAAAAGGCTAAAAGGTACGCCGACCGTTTCGACCTTTGCTTCCTGGAAGGAAAGGACATCATAGAGTTCTGGAAGAGGGGCGGTAACGGGAAATGACCAGGGTGATGGCCAGCGGCGTGTTCGATATCCTGCATCCAGGGCACCTGAGGTATCTACAGGAGGCAAAGGACCAGGGCGATGAGCTCGTCGTGGTCGTGGCCACGGACGCCACCGTGCGGAGGAGGAAGCACGAACCGATAACCCCGGAGAACATGAGACTGGAGCTCATCTCCGCCCTGAAGATGGTGGACCGAGCGTACCTGGGAAGCGACGGGGACATGTTCGGGGTCGTGGAGAGCATACGCCCGGACATCATCGCCCTGGGCTACGACCAGGATTTTGACGAACGCAAGATCGAGGCGACGCTTCAAGAGCGCGGAATGAACGTCAAGGTCGTTCGCCTCTCCAAACACGGAGAGGACCTCAACGGCACACGCAAGATAATCGGAAAGATCATCGACTGGTACAGCAAGAACCGATCGAAGGTCGAGGAGGAATGATGAAGACCATCGGGATCGTGGACACGACGTTCGCCCGTACCGACATGGGCGCCGCGGCCATCGATGAGCTGAAGAGATACGGCACCGGCTACAGGATCATCAGGCGCACCGTGCCTGGGATCAAGGACCTGCCGGTGGCGGCAAAGATCCTTTTGGACGAGGGATGCGACATAGTCATGGCCCTGGGTATGCCGGGTTCCAAACCAACGGACAAGATGTGCGCGCATGAGGCGTCCACCGGCCTGATCGCCGCCCAGCTGGCGACGAACAAGCACATCATTGAAGTGTTCGTGCACGAGGACGAGGCGGAGGAAAGCAAGCTTGCCTGGCTCATGGAACAACGAGCGAGGGAGCATGCCCGGAACGCCTATGACATGATTTTCAAACCCGAGCGGCTCATCAGGAACGCCGGCCGGGGACTTAGGCAGGGCTACGAGGACGTAGGCCCGGTAAGGGAGAGATGAAAATGACAAGGTACAACATCGGAATAGTGGTCTCGGAGTTCAATTACGACATAACCAGCATGATGCTGGAACGGGCGAAATCGCACGCTGAGTTCCTGGGAGCTAACGTGGTAAAGGTCGTCCACGTCCCTGGCGTCTACGACATACCGCTGGCGGTCAAGATCATGCTGAAGGACAGCAGCGTGGACGGGGTGGTCACGCTTGGCTGCGTCATCGAAGGGGAGACGGAGCATGACCAGATCGTGATCCAGAACGCAGCGAGGAAGATAACCGACCTGTCCCTGGAGTTCACCAAACCCGTGGCGCTGGGAATAACTGGACCGGGGATGACCCGGCTGCAGGCCGAGGACCGCATCGAGAACGCCAAGAACGCCATGGAAGCCTGCGTGAAGATGCTGAAACGCCTTTACTGAAACCATTTAAATATTATATTTTTATTAAAAAAGGGATTGAGGGGCGGCCTCAGGCCACCTTCCTCATGTATGCCTCGATCTGGTCGAACGCCCTTCCCAGTATCTCCTCGTCGGGCAGGAACACCATGCGGAAGTGTCCCTTTCCGTACTCGGGGCAGAAGCCGCTCCCGGGGACGAGAAGAACGTGGCATTGGTGCAGAATATCCAGGACGAAGTCCTTGTCCGTCCTCCAGTGGTCCGACTCGATCTTGGGGAACATGTAGAATGCCGCCTGCGGCTTGACGCAGCTCAGACCGGGGATCTCGTTCACCCGCTTGTGGGCGAATTCGCCTCGGGCCTTCAGCTTGTTGCGCATACCCTCCAGATGGTCCTTGGGGTGCTTGAGAGCCTCGATCACCGCCATCTGGCAGGGCGCGTTTGCGCTCAGGCGCAACCGGGCCTGCTTGTGCACGGCCTCCTCGATCTCATCCAGCTGGCCGGTCGTGTCGTGGAAGGCGGCGTAACCTAGCCGCCAGCCGGGCAGCAGATCCACCTTGGAGAAGCCGTTCACCAGGATGGTCGGGACGTCCTTTGCCAACGTCGCCGGGGAGTGATGCTCGCCTTCGAAGGTCATCAGGTCGTAGATCTCGTCTGAGATCAGGAAGAGGCCGTACTCCCCGGCCAGGTCAGCGATCTCCTTCAATCGCTTCTGACCATAGACGGCTCCGGTTGGATTGTTGGGGTTGATGACAGCAATGAACTTGGTCCTCGGAGTGATCTTCCTCCTCAGGTCGTCAATGTCCGGCTGCCAGCCCTCCTCCTCGATGGCGCGGTAGGTCACGGCCTTGCCGCCGAAGAACTTGGGGAACTCGAGATAGGATGTGTAACTGGGACCAGGAACCAAGGCTTCGTCGCCAGCCTCAATGGTGGCCGCGCAGATCATCTGCAGTGCTTCCGTGACACCGTTGGTCACGACCATGTCCTTGAGGCTCAGGTCGAGGTTGTTCTTTTTCTTCTCCTTCTCGATGATGGCCTTGCGGAGTTCGCTGTTGCCCTCGGACTCCTCATAGCCGTTGTCGCACTTCTCCACGGCGGCACAGAGGGCGTCCCTTACATGTTTCGGCGTCTCGAAGTCGAACTTGTTGGGGTCCCCGATATGCAGCTTTATGATCTTGTGACCCTGCTTCTCCAGCTCCCTCGCTGGAAGCAGCATCTCACGGATCGCGTAGCTGATACCCATCGTGCGCGCTGTGGCTTTCATGGTATCAGGCGGGATGATGAAATTACTGCTATATTAGCCTTCGATTCTCCGACACTCTGCCGGAACCCGATGCCAGGACCGACATTCTTCCCTCGTTCGTCGGAACATACCTTTTATAGGGGTTGCCGCTCTAGCCGCAAGCATGGCCGAGGTCCGGCTTGGAAAGATGCACCTTCGATGGTGCGAACGATGCAACGTTCCGGTGCTGGAGGATGCCCATTGCGCCCGCTGCGGCGGTGAAACCCGCCAAGTGGGGATGACCCCGCCGGGGGATGCGAGGCCGGCGTTCCAGCACGACATTGATTTTGTGCGTAAGCACATCGATGACCAGTTCGGAGAGGGTTCCGGAGAGGCATTGCTGCCAGAAGGACATGTCTATCTGCTCAACAAGGTTCCGGCCCTGGACCGCATGGACGAGGTCATAGCCGATGGCGAGGTCATCATCACCATGCGGTATGACCTGGGCATCGGCTGGAGGGCGTTGCCGAGGATGAAAGCCGCGGCGAAGATCGTCGGAAAGGCCAGCAAGAACCTTGTCTGGGCCGACCAGGGTGCAGTGGAGCCCATCCTGGGGAACCAGAGTCTTATGGCACCCGGAGTGAACAAGGTCGTCGGCGATTTCCAGAAGGGTGAGGAAGTGATCGTCCTGGACCCGGAGGGGAACGCCCTGGCCACTGGCGTCGCCCGCATGTCCTCCGAGGAGATGAGGAGGGCAGATCGGGGCGCGGCGGTCAAGGTGCGCTGGTCCGAGCGGCATGCTCCCCGGACCGAGGGAGCGGGCGCGGACTGGAACACGGCCATCGAGGCCAACGCCAGGGTCATGGATAGGCGGGTGAAGGAGAGCGTGGAGTTCATCCTTAGGCTGGCCGAGGAACATGCGGGCATTCCGCAGGTGGTTTCCTTTTCCGGTGGGAAGGACTCCCTGGCGACACTGCTCCTGACCAGAGAGGCCGGCCTGGACCTTCCCGTGTTTTTCATAAACACCGGCCTGGAGTTCCCGGAGACGGTGGAATATGTCCATCGCCTGAAGGACGAGCTCGGATTGGACCTGGTGCTCGGGAAGGCCGATGAGGACGCCTTCTTCGGCAACCTGGAGTTCTTCGGGCCGCCGGGAAAGGACTACCGCTGGTGTTGCAAGACCAACAAGCTTGGCCCTACCGTCAAGGCGATAGTCGAGCATTATCCCAACGGCGTGCTTTCATTCATCGGGCAGAGGCGCTATGAATCGGAGCAGCGCTCAGCGAAACCGCGGGTTTGGCGCAATCCCTGGACCCCCGGCCAGATAGGAGCCTCGCCCATCCAGGACTGGACATCGTTGCACGTCTGGCTTTACATCTTCAAGAGCGGCGTCAGCTATAATCCCTGGTACGGGAACGGGCTGGACCGCATCGGCTGCTTCCTCTGCCCGGCCTCCGACATGGGGGACCTGGACATAGCCAAGACCAGCCCTAGCTACGAGAGATGGGAACGGTTCCTGACGGCTTACGCGGAGAAAAAGGGGCTCGGACCGGAATGGGTGGAGCACGGGCTCTGGCGGTGGAAGAGGGTGCCCCCCTCGGTCATGGAGGAGCTTAAGCGCAACATCCCCGGCTTCGAGCTGGTCAGGAAGGAAGTGCCGCGCACCGGCGAGGGGAACCTGCGCCTGAAGATGCAGGACGGCTTCTCGCCCTGCACCCTCGGCTTCAGCATAGAAGGCGCTTTCTCGCGGGACCTGGACCTGGAACAGGTCGGCAGCGTCCTAAACATGGTCGGCGAGGTGGACGTCGGTTCCGACGAGGGATGGTGCGCGGTCGGGAACGTCACGGTGTTCAGGGAGGGCGTGTTGATCGCCAAGGGCGCGGACCAGGAAAAAATAAAAAGAGATGTGGAAAAGGTTCGCCGTGCGGTGGTTAAGGCCGAGGAATGCGTCGGGTGCGGGGTGTGTATCGCCAGATGCAAAGAGGGTGCACTTTTGCTGATGCAGGGGAAGGTTCGCGTTGAGGCGACCCGATGCATCCATTGCGGGGATTGCTTCGAGCCTTGCCCGGCGATCAGCTTCGGCGACGCCGCTTTTGACTTTTAGAGGCCACCGGCGACATATCGTGGACGGTGGCCAGGTCGTTCGGCGCAGCCCTCGTTGACCCCCTCCGCATCAGCGCACGAAGTCGATGTCGTCGTCCCGGTTCCTGGGCCTCTGCTGCTGGTAGGGCTGCTGGTACTGGGGCTGCTGCTGGTATTGCTGCTGATAGCCCTGGTTCCCCTGCATTCCGACCGGGGCGCCGCGGCTGCCCATGATGTACTTGGACTTGGCGCCGGTGATGATGAGCAGGACCTTGACCACTCCTTCCAGCTCGGGATCGATGGAGCATCCCCATATGATGCGGGCACGGGGCGAGACGCTGTTGGTGACTATCTCCGCCACACGCTGAGCCTCGCCCACTGTCATGTCAGGACCGCCTACGACGCGTATTAGAGCCCCCTTGGCGTCCTTCAGCTCGATCTCGCCGAGCATGGGGGACGTGAGCGCCTCGTGCACCGCGGACTTGACACGGTCGTCCTCGTCGCTGTTCCCCTCGCCTATTCCGACGAAGGCCACTCCACCCTCGTTCATGACGGTCATGATGTCAGCGTAGTCCAGGTTGACCAGGCCGGGCTTGGTGATGATCTCGGTCAGACCCTTTATGGTCTGCATGAGAACCTCGTCGGCCACCTTGAAGGCGGCGTCGACCGGCAGCTTGGGCACCAGCTCCAGAAGCTTGTCGTTCGGTATGACGATGGTGGTGTCGCAGATGAGCCTCATCTTGTTGAGCCCGTCCAGGGCGTTCTCCATGCGCACGGTGCCTTCGGCCTTGAAGGGCATGGTGACCACGCCGATGGTCAGCGCGCGGACCTGCTCCTTGGCGATGCGGGCCACATAGTGAGCGGAACCGGTCCCGGTGCCGCCGCCCATGCCGGCGGTGACGAAGACGATGTTGGAGCCGTTGAGGAACTCCCTGATCTCGCCGTCGCTCTCACGGGCGGCGGCCTCTCCCATCTCAGGCTTGGCGCCAGCGCCCAATCCGCGGGTGGCGCTCCTGCCGATCAGGATCTTGCGCGGGGCCTTGACGGTGAGCAGGTGCTTGGCGTCGGTGTTTATGGCGCACAGCTGGGCGCCGTTGATGTTCGCTTCCCAGCAGCGGTTGATGGTGTTGCATCCGCCGCCACCGCAGCCGATGATCTTTATGCAGACATCCAGCTGGGCGGCGATCTTGGCCAGCTCGTCGTCGATGTTCGACTTGGGGGCTGGCGCAGCGGGAGCGGGCTCCTGCTTCACGGGCTCGGCCTTACCATTGTTCGTGTTCTCATACCTAGTGTTCGCTAAAGCGTTCTTAACCAATGAACTGGTCATAAGTGCATCCCTCTGGATAGGATAACGAAAAACGCAAATATATATTTTACTGAATTTTAAAGTTCTGGACAACGGATGACGGATGTCAGACGTGAGTACCGGTGACAGGCTCACATGACCGCTGAGGGCCATGAAATATCGTTGATGGTCTGGACGCCCTCCAGGTCGCGGAAGTAGGTCACGTACAGCTCCTCGGCCACTTTAGGCAGGGGATCGTGCAGCAGCTTCAGGCATGTGAGCCCGACAGTGTACAGCGCGAAGAGAAGGGAGGGGTCCCTGGCGGACAGCCGGTCCTGCGCCTTGTCCTGCAGATAGGGAAACACCTCATCCTTGAGGAAGGCTCCGACCAGATCGATGACGTCGCTCCGGCGGGAGGTGACGCTGAGATTGGTGCCCTCGGCCACCAACTCCTTGAGGCGGATTATCATCCAAACATCCATCCCGCTCAACTTTTCCAGGGAGACGTGCGGTGCCTCGGTCAGCATTTCCTTGACCGAAACGCCCAGGGACCGCAGCTGGTCGATGGTCTCCACCTCGCGCATCCTCTCATCGATGAGGTCCCGGGTATAGTCGAACGAACGCTGCCTGTTGGCCCGGGAAGCGGTGCGCAATGACTCCTCGATGCGGCCGCTCATCATCCCCAGCTTGGAAAGCTCCGGCGTGATCTTCAACATGTCCGCCAGATAGTTCTTCATGGTCTCCACCGCCCGGTAGCGGTGCTTGAGCAGTTCGACGACCAGGGCGATGTCCTCCAGGGCCTTGTCCCGATCGCCTTCCAGAAGCGTTACCTTGACCAGCTCAGCCAGGGTCACTATGTCCTCCACAAAGATGTCCCGGCTCCGGGCCAGGCTCATCAGCAGAAGGGCTTGCTCGTAATCAGCGGCGAAGCCGTCCGTCCTCTCGCCCCAGATCCGCACCATCATGGCCCTCGTACCTTTCCTGACCTCCTGGTCGGGATGGGACAGGTTCTCCAGTATGGCCGCCTTGCCCTCTCTGGTCTGCGATATGGCATCCAGAAGCCTTAGCACCGACTCACGGGCGTTCTCGTTCTTGACGTCGGTATAGCGGAGCAGTACCGCCGCCATCCCCTCGGTCTCTTCCTTGGCCACGTTGAGGACCCTGGCCTCCATCCGTTTCCGCTCGATCGACAGGGGCGATGCCAGGGAATCCAATAGGATGGGCTCTATGCGGTCGGCCTCGGTCCTGCCCTTGGCGGATATGGGGAGGATGCTGCGCAGCGAAACCGGGGGCATGAACGTATTATGGCGAAGGTCCAATAAATCCTTTTGTTCCCACCACCGGACCCGTCCTATGGGCAAAGGTTTTATTTTGCTCAGCCATATTTCTACCGGGAGATGCGTGGGTTGGAAGAGAAGGATTTCGAACTGATGCTGCAGAAGGTTTCCGCCATCGAAGGCGTGGTGTCCGCCTATGTCTGCTCCCGCGCCGGCAACTATGTTATGGGCAACACCCCCAGGTTCGCTGACCGGAACATGTACTCGGCAATCACCTCGCTGGCCTTCGGAACGGCGGAACAGGTCGGACATGAGATGAACGACGGGCTTCGGTACGTGTCCCTGCGCTTTTCTGAAAAGAACCTGTTGGTCGTGGACCTCGGCCCCCGCCACCTTCTCGGCCTTCTGATAGCTGGGAAGGTTGACCCGGAAGCGATGCTGGAAAAGGTCCGCGCCCTGACCGCCTGATCACATCTTCTTGAAGCCGCGGCCAAACCACTCGCCGATGCATTTTGCACCATAGGTGACCGTATCCGACTTCGGCCGATGCTTGCCCCCAGTGCTCCCTTTGCCGGACAGCACCTCCTTGATGACGTCCTCAACGGAATGGCAGTCCCTCGATGTCACGAAGTACGCCTTGCCGACTGTGGACGGTTCGTGCGAATCGCTTCCAGCGGTGAAGGGCCTGCACATCCTGGCGGCAAGCTTCGCAGCCTGGTCGTTGTTGCTGTGGGTGGACCGGCCGTTGTGGACCTCGATGGCATCGAAATCGTTGGCCATGGTGACCTCCTCCCCCAGACCGGACCACATGCGGTAAGGGTGCGCGGCGACCGCGATCCCTCCCTGTTCCCTGATGCGGTCTATGGTCTCCGCCACCTCCAGCTCGCGGGGCACCTCCTCCTGGACGTTATATGCCAGGATGTGCCCCTTGGCCGAGGATATCTCCATCCCCGGGACGATCAGGATGTCATCCCTTTTCAGCGACAGGGCGTAACGCGACCCCTCCAGAGAGTTGTGGTCCATGATGGCCACGCCGGAAAGGCCTTTCCTCACACATGCGTCCAGCACCTCCTCTATGCGATTCTTGGAATCACCAGAATGGCTGGAATGCACGTGCAGATCGAACTTCATCTCACCTTCGCCCCGTTGTCAAGTTCCCCGTCGACCCCGATGATTACGTTCTTCTCGGTGAAGAGCGGCATCGCCACCTCCGAACCTTCCTTGGGCAGGAAGAAAGCGGCATGGCGAGCTTTGACGAGGCCGGCGGTGTCCGCCCTGACCTTCCTTCCGAGATCGGCCTCCGAGTCATTCAGGACCGTGCCGGTCCTCAGCGTGAAGGCTTGGAACTCCTGGAATGTGAGAACCTTGCTGCCGGAGGACATGCCGCTGTTCACTCGGTCGCCGGGCTCGGCGGTACCGGCCGGAGTGAGCACCTTGACCTTCTCGCCGGACTCGGCCGCCAGTACCATCCCCTGCGACTCCACGCCCCGCAGCTTCGCCGGCTGCAGGTTGGTGATGACGACCACCTTCTTTCCGGTAAGTTCCTCATTGCTGTAGAAACCCTTGAGACCGGCCACCAGCTGTATCTGGCGTCCGATGTTCACCTTCAACACCATCAGCTTGTCGGCGTTGGGATGGTCGCCTGCGGATTCGATGAGGCCGACCCGGAGGTCTAGGGCCTCGAACCCGGAGAACGGGGATTCCTCCCTTTGGATCTCCACCTTGCGGTAGAGAGGCTTCGGTTCCGGGAGCGGGCGGCCAACGTTGAGCTCCTTCCCTATCAGCTCCCAGGACCCTTCGCCCAGTTCGCCATCGTTGGCCAGGAGGCCCCACAGCTTCTGGGTGGTGAAAGGCAGGTACGGATACCCCATAACGGCCAATGCCTGCACTAACCGCATGTTCAGATGCAGCACGCCCCCGCACCGGGCACGGTCGGTCTTGAGCAGGCTCCAGGGAGCGCAGGAATCGAAGAAGCGGTTGCCGAACTGCGCCAGGTCCATTATCGCCTTCAATCCCTTCTTGAACTGGCAGGCGGACACGTTCGCCTCCACCTCGGCCATGGCCGTGGCTATCGCCTCCTCGATCTGTCTCCGTTCCGCGTCCAGACCTTCGACCAGCGGGGGGACCTCCCGGAAGTTCTTATGGGTGAAGCTCAGCACCCGGTGGAAGTAGTTGCCCAGGGTGGCGACCAATTCGTTGTTGATCTTGGTCTCGAAGTCATCCCAGGAGAAGTCGGCGTCCTTGCCCTCAGGCATGTTGCTGGCCAGATAATATCGGAGCTGGTCCGGATCGAACTGCTTCAGGATGCTGGGTATATCTATGGAGGGGCCCTTGCTCTTGCTGAGCTTCTCTCCCTTGAAAGTCAGGTACTCGTTCGCCGGTATGTCGTACGGCAGGTTGAGGCCGCCGTAGCCCATCAGTATGGACGGCCAGATGATGGAATGGAAGGGTATGTTGTCCTTGCCCAGGAAATAATAGCCTTTAACCGAGGGATCGGTCCAGAACTCCTTCCAGGCGTCCTCGTCCCCGGTGAGCTTGGCCCATTCCTTGCTTGCCGATAAGTAACCTATGACCGCCTCGAACCAGACGTATATGACCTTTCCATCCGATCCCGGCAGCGGCACTGGAACGCCCCATGACATGTCCCTGGTGATCGCCCGGTCCTTGAGGCCGGCCTCCAGCCAGTTCTGGGTGAAGAGCTGGACGTTGGACCGCCAGTGCTTGTTTCCTTGAACGTACGAAAGCAATGGCCTCTCGAAATCGGTGAGCTTGAAGAAGTAATGCCTGGTGCCGCGCATCTCCGGGCGGCCCTTGCAGGTGATGCATATGGGATCGGCTATCTCGCCGACCTCGAACGTCGTTCCGCACCTGTCGCACTGATCGCTGCGGCTGTTCTCGTTGCCGCATTTGACGCATTTTCCCTCCACGTAGCGGTCAGGGAGGAACCTGTCGCAGGCGGGACAGAAGTACTGCATGCTCTCCCGCTCCTCGAGATGGCCTTTCTCCAGAAGACTGATGAATATCTCCTGCACCACCTGGATGTGATTGTCCGTGTGGGTCTTGGTGAACAATGAGAATTCGATCCCCAGGTCTTCGATGGCCTTCTTGTTCACCTCGTGATAGCGGTCGGCCACCTGTTCCGGGGTGGAACCTTCCTTGTCCGCGCGGACCGTCACCGGCGTTCCATGCTGGTCGGAGCCGGAGACCATTAGAACACGGTGTCCGCGCATCTTGTGATATCGGGAGAAGATGTCAGGGGGAAGCAACGAACCGGCCACGTGCCCCAAGTGGATCGCACTGTTGGCGTAGGGCCAGGCCACGCCTATGAATACCTTGGATCGCTCCATCGGGCGTGGAATGGGTTCGTTCAATATAACCTTGCCGTCAGAGGAAAAATGGACAGCTTCTTATAGGCACAGAACCAAGTTTTTTCCATAACCATCGTTAGGATGGCGGAAGGTGGTCCAATGTCAGAAGATCCAGAGCTGGAGATCATAACAGTGGAATGCATACGAACGCCTCCTGAGCATGTCACGCCGGACAAGGTTCCGGCGAAGGTGGAGGAGAGGGCCATGGACCCCTCGGTCAAAGAGGTGCTAGCCAAAACGATGCTTGAGGGGGTGGAGACGGTCTGGGACCGCTTGGAGAAGCAGCAGCCCCATTGCAAGTTCTGCGAGGCCGGCCTGTCGTGTCAAAGATGCGCCATGGGTCCCTGCCGGATAATGGGCGAAGGCAAGAACCGGGGGGTGTGCGGCGCCGGGGCCGATCTGATAGTCTCCCGAAATCTGCTGGACCAGATAGCCACCGGGGCGGCCTCCCACTCCGACCATGGCCGTGAGGTGGCGGAGACGCTGCTGCTCACGGCCAAGGGAAAGGCCCCTGGATACGGCATAGCCGACGAAGGGAAGATGAGGTCGCTGGCCAAGGAGTACGGCCTAGACGCCGATGGGCCGCTGGAGAAGGTGGCGGAGAAACTGGCCTTGGCCATGCTGGAAGAGTATGGCACCATGAAGGGCGAGCTTAGCATGGCGAAGAGATTGCCTCCGGGAACGTACGGCATGCTGAAGGACGCTGGTCTGCTGCCGCGGTCCATCGACCGGGAGATCGTGGAGGCCATGCACCGGGTGCACATGGGCGTGGGCGCCGATTACCGGAACATATTGGCACATGGCGTCCGGGCGTCGCTGGGGGACGGCTGGGGTGGCTCCATGATCGGAACCGAGGCCAGCGACGTTCTGTTCGGAACGCCCCAGATACGCAACAGCAAGGTCAACCTTGGAGTGCTGAAGCACGACCACGTCAACATATCACTTCACGGACACAATCCAGTGCTGTCGGAGATGGTGGTCAGGGCGGCGGCGCTGCCGGAGATGAAGAAGCGGGCCGAGGAGGCCGGGGCCAAGGGAATTAACCTGGTGGGACTGTGCTGCACCGGGAACGAACTGCTCATGCGCAAGGGCGTACCGCAGGCCGGGAACCACTTGAGCCAGGAGCTTGTGATAACCACAGGAGCGCTGGAAGCGATGATCGTCGACTACCAGTGCATATTCCCGTCGCTGCCGAACACCGCTGCCTGCTATCACACCAAGGTGATCACCACCTCGCCCAAGGCCAAGATCCCGGGAGGATATTATCTGGAGGTCACCCCGGAGAACGCCTTCGAGCAGGCCAAGCGAATGGTGGCCATCGCCGTGGACAACTTCAAGAACCGCGCACCGGAACGCGTGGTCATCCCCGACCGCCCGGTGGATGCGGTGGTGGGCTTCTCCGTGGAAGCGCTCAAGGCGGCCCTGGGAGGAACGCTCAAGCCCCTTCTGGACCTTATATTGGAAGGAAAGATCAGAGGTGCGGTGGGCATCGTCGGCTGCAACAACCCCAAGATCAAGCATGACTACGGGCACATCACCCTGGCCAAGGAGCTGATCCGCCGCAACATCCTGGTGGTGGAGACCGGCTGCGCGGCCATCGCCTGCGCCGAGGCTGGCCTGATGGTGCCAGAGGCGGCCGACCTGGCCGGAAGGTCCCTGGGCAACGTATGCCGCTCGCTGGGCATCCCGCCGGTCCTGCACATGGGCTCCTGCGTGGACAACACCAGGATCCTGACGCTGGCGGCCGAGCTGGCCAATCTTGCCGGGGTGCGCATGGACCAGCTGCCCCTGGCCGGAGCCGCGCCGGAGTGGTACTCCCCGAAGGCCGTGGCGATCGGATGCTACTTCGTGGGAAGCGGCATAAGCGTCTCCCTGGGCGTCATGCCTAAGATCAGTGGATCGCCGAACGTCGTTCAGCTGCTCACTGATGACATCCAGGGCGCCGTCAAAGCAAAATTCTGGGTGGAACCCGACCCGAAGAAGGCGGCGGCCATCCTGTTCGACCACATCGAGACCAAGCGGGCGGACCTGGGACTATGAGCCGGACGGACGTCAAGGATATCACCAGGCGGCTGAGGAAAAACCCCGGGAACGACGGGGGACAGAGGATCCTGGTGGCAGGTAAGGGAGGTGTCGGAAAGACCACTCTTTCCGCCGCCCTCTGCCTGCTGGGGGCGGCCGAGGGACGCCGGGTGCTGGCGGTGGACCAGGACGCCCAGCAGAACCTGGCGTACTCGCTGGGTTACCCGCCCGAAAAGGCCGCCCTCCTCCGCCCCATCACACAGGAGCTGGACTACGTCGAGGAGAAGGTGGGCGCCCGTCCCGGGGGCGGATGGGGCGGCATCATCGGCCTCAATCCCGATGTCTCGGACGTTACGGAGCGTTTCGGCATCCGGATAAGGGATGACCTGCACCTTCTGGTCATGGGCGGCGTGGTGCAGGCATCCACCGGCTGCCTGTGCCCGGAGAACTCGATGCTCGGAGCCTTGGTCCGTTTCCTCAACTCCAAGGATGACGACCTCATCATCATGGACGCCCAGGCCGGGCTGGAGCCGTTCGGCCGCACCGTGGCCGAGGGCTTCGGCACCACGCTGGTGGTCTCGGAGCCGACCTTCAACTCGCTGCAGGTGGCGGCCAGGATCGAGAAGCTGTCCCGGGGACTTGGCATGAGAAGGGTCGACCTGGTCCTGAACAAGTGCCGGGGGAAGGATGATCTGAAAAAGGTCGGGAGATACATACAGGAGGCGGCTTTCGACTTGGTCCACGAACTGCCCTTGGACCCTGAGGTCCTGGAACATGAGCCGGACGTATCGCGCATCGCTAGTTCCAGATCCCCATACATGGAGAGCGTGCGGAAGCTCTTCCGAGCCCTGGACGGATGATCCTGCGTAGCCTCGAGAGGCTGGCGTCCGTCCATTAATTTTTTATGCCCCCGCTCAATAGGTGGGCTCATGCGCATAGCGGTCCTGCTGCGGGACAGGTGTCAGTTCAAGAAGTGCAACCAGGAGTGCCTGAGGTACTGTCCCAAAGTACGCACGGGAGTGGAAGCGGTGGTCATCGGAGAGGACAACCGTCCGATCATCTCGGAGGAGCTGTGCGTAGGCTGCGGCATATGCGTACATAAATGCCCCTTTGAGGCATTGAAGATCATCCAGCTGCCGGACGAGATAAGGAACGACATAGTGCATCAGTACGGCCTGAACTCCTTCCGCCTCTATGGGCTGCCGGTGCCCAAGGAGGGCGTGGTCACCGGGATACTCGGTCCTAACGGAATAGGAAAGAGCACCTCGTTCCGACTGCTCTCCGGCGAAGAAGTGCCCAACCTGGGCAATTATGAGAACCCTCCGAGCAAGGACGAGGTCCTGGCGCACTTCGCCGGTACCGAGATGCATGACCATCTTAAGCGCGTCTACGACAAGAAGGTGCGGACCTCCATCAAGCCGCAGTATGTGGACAAGCTGCCCAGCGTCTTCAAGGGCGGAGTTCGCGACCTGCTGAAGAAGGTCGAAGGGAGAATGTCCATGGACGAGGCGGTCGCGCTCCTGGACCTTGACGAGGCCATCGGCCGGCAGATGACCGAGCTGTCCGGCGGTGAGCTGCAGAGAGTGGCCATCGCGGCCACCATAATGAAGGACGCGGACATCTACTTCTTCGATGAGCCGTCGTCGTATCTTGATATCTATCAGAGGCTGCGGGTCGCCCGCATCATTGAAAAACTGGCAAGGGAGAAGCAGGTCATAGTCATCGAGCACGACCTGGCGATCCTGGACTTCCTTGCGGAGAACGTCTACCTGGTGTTCGGTTCCGAGGGAGCGTTCGGCATTTACTCCCAACCAAGGCAGGTGCGTCAGGCCATCAACGTCTACCTGGACGGTTACGCCAAGGAAGAGAACATGCGCTTCCGGGATACCCAGATAGTGTTCGAGTCCCGACCGCCGCGCTCCAACTGGGAGCAGTTCGATCTTCTGGAATATGGCGCCATCGAATGCCAATATCCCTCCTTCCACCTCAAGGTGGAACCGGGCGCCATCAAGATCGGTGAGACTGTCGGCGTCGTCGGACCGAACGCCATCGGAAAGACCACCTTCGTAAAGGTGCTGGCAGGCGTACAGCAGCCCACCGTAGGGAAGATAGACACCAGCTTCAAGGTCAGCTACAAGCCGCAATACATCAGCCCCGATTTCGACGGGACGGTGAGGGAGATGTTCGACGCCACCGTCAAGGACTTCTTCGAGTCCGGTTTCTTCCAGAGCGAGATCGCCAGACCGCTGTCATTGAAGAATTTGCTGGAAAAGAACGTGATGAACCTCTCGGGTGGGGAGCTGCAACGGGTGGCCATCGCCTCATGCCTTTCCAGAGAGGCGGACATCTATCTTTTGGACGAACCGTCGGCGTACCTCGATTCCAATCAGCGCATGGAGGCGGCCAAGACCGTACGCAGGGTCATGGAGAAGAGAGGGCGCAGCGCCCTGGTCGTGGACCACGACATCTACTTCCTGGACATGGTGTCCGATTCGATCATGGTGTTCAGCGGGACCGCCGGGAAGGAGGGCCTGGGCAAGGGTCCGCTGGATATGCGCAACGGCATGAACACCTTCCTGAGGGAGGTTGACGTGACGTTCAGAAGGGACAATGATACGAACCGCCCCCGCATCAACAAACCCGGCTCCCGTCTGGACCGGGAGCAGAAGGAGCGCGGCGAGTTCTATTACTCAGGCTGATCCTTCTTCGGAAGCCACCAAACCCAGCAGGCCTGTTCGCGGTCCACTTCGCCGCAAAGAACGCCCATCAGCCGCAGTTTGTTGAGCGAGCGGGAGAGATCGTCCGGGCAGCGGTAAGCGTAGAAGGTGAAGAGAAGGTCCTCCATTTCCCTGGTCGTGTAACGTTTCTCGCCCATAACGTCGCTGAGCGCTTCCACCACCAACCGCAGGACCTCGTGCATCGACCGGTCATCGTTCTGACCTACACAAAAAGGTTTGCCGATAATGTTTAAATCACCTGGGAATCGTTGATGGTCCATCATGCAAGCGGTGGAGATATCGGACGGCATCTATTGGGTCGGCGCATTGGATTGGAACGGTCGCAACTTTCACGGTTTCGCCACCCTGCGTGGGACCTCATACAACTCATACCTGATACTTGACGAGAAGAACGTGCTCATCGACGGGGTCAAGACCCCTTTCCTGGGGGAGATGATGGCCCGTGTGCGCTCGGTCATCGACCCCAAGGAGATCGATCTCATCGTGTCCAACCACGCCGAGGGGGACCACGCCAGTGGACTGCCCATGATCCAGCACCTCACCGGAGCGGAGATATTGGCGTCCAAGAAGGGTGTTGAGGCTTTACGCGCGAACTATGGGGATATGAGGATGCGGGAGGTGAAGGACGGCGAGGAGCTTTCCATTGGAAAACGCACCTTGCGGTTCATAGAGACGCCGATGGTCCACTGGCCGGAATCGATGTTCACCTATGCGAAGGAGGACCGCATACTGTTCAGCATGGACGCTTTCGGTCAGCATTTCTGCAGTTCGCAACGCTTCGACGACCAGGTCGACCTTGGGGTGCTGATGGAGGAAGCGGCGACCTACTATGCGAACATAGTTTTGCCTTTCGGTAACCAGGTGAAGAAAGCCTATGAAAAGGTAAAAGACCTCCCAATCGCCATGCTGGCCACCTCGCATGGGTTAATCTGGAGATCGCATATCAGGGAGATCGTTGAAGCGTACGTGGGATGGGCGGAGGGCGTAGCGGAGGACCGGGTCCTCATCATCTACGACACCATGTGGGGTTCCACGGAACGTATGGCCGAGGCCATAGCCGAAGGCGTCAGCTCGCAGGGCGTGCCGGTCGTGGTCATGCGGTTGACAGACACCGACCGTTCCATGGTCATGCGCGAGGTGCTTCGATCCAAGGTCATCGTAGTGGGCTCGTGCACCATGAACAATGGGATGTTTCCCACGGTGGCCGATATCACCACGTACATCAAGGGACTGAGGCCCAAGGGACGAAAAGGGGCGGTCTTCGGCAGCTATGGCTGGGGCGGAGGGGCCTCCAAGGCCATCCGGGAGAACCTGACGGCCGGGGGCATAGAACTTCCCTACCCGGACCTGGAGATGAAGTTCGCCCCGATGAAGGAAGGCGCCGAAAAGTGCATCGCCTATGGGGTGGACCTAGCGAAAAGCATTAAGAACTGAAGGCTGCGTTTTCAGGACAGGTGCAATAGATGACCAACGTTGGAGAGGTTTATGAGTGCGAGATCTGCGGGAACAAGGTAAAGGTCGTGGAGGCCGGCGGCGGCACCTTGGTATGTTGTGGCCAGGACATGAGCAAGGTCAGCGGATGAACCGTGGCCACGCATCACCCCATTTTCTGCTGGGTGCGAAACTAATTTAATGTGTTGTGCGGTTCATTCCCCCGTGCTCAGCAAGGCCGATGTGCATGTCCACACCCGTTATTCTGGCTTTGGTCAGTACAAGGCCATCACCTTTCCGGAGTCCATCTGCCGCCCGGAGGATGTGGTGGACGAAGCACGCCGAAAAGGAATCCGTGTGCTGTGCATCACCGACCACAACTCCATACTGGGAGCACTGCGTGCGCGGGAGTACGCCAAGCGGTTCCCGGACATAGAAGTGGTAGTAGGGGAGGAGATCACGGCCCGGGAGGGAGAGGTGATCGGTCTCTTCCTGGAGGAAGGCATCCCTAAGGGACTGCCAATAAGGGAAACCATTGATAGGATCCGGGCGCAGCACGGGCTGGTGATCGCACCTCACCCCTTCAGCGCCCACGTTCCTGCCCTGGGCGATCTCGTGGACGGACTTGACATTGATGGGCTTGAGGTGCTTAACGGCGGACATGTGGACGGGTACGCCAACGAGACCGCCAAGAAGCATGCCGAGAATGGCAGATGGGCCTTGCTGGCGGGGAGCGATGCTCACGCTTCGGCCCAGATCGGCTGCTGCTACACCACCTTCGACGGGGAGACGGCCGATGATTTCCGAAAGGCCGTCCTGGAAAGGAGAACGGCGACGGAGGGATCGGTGTCCACCCTTCAGATGGGGATCAAGTGGATTGTGCAGGTGGTCCTGAGGACCGACCTGCTGATATTCCTTTCCCTCTTCGGACCTCTGAAGCTGGAATATCCTGACGATCCGTTGCTGAACAAGATCAACATCATGCGCGCCGAGAACAAACTGCTGGCCCTGATCTCGTCATCCATATTCCTCACGCCCCCAATACCGATCCTCACTGGGGTCACCGGGGTGAAGGTGATGCAGCGGCTGAACCGCACCAACAGTTTCGCCGAGCCCGACCATCAGTGATCGTGATGGTGATGCTCGTGGTCCGGGTCTTCCAAAGCTCCGAATGCTCTGACCACCGCTTCGCTGAGGGCCGGATGAATACACTGGCTGCGGGCTAGAGGCATGTAGGTCTGATCCCCTGAGTTCATCAGGTACACTATCTGCTGTACCAGTATCGCCGCGTTCGTTCCAACGATGTGCGCCCCCAGGATCCGCCGGCTACCCTGGTCGACAATAACCTTCACCAACCCGTCCTCCTCGGCCATGGCGTACCCCTTGGCGCAATCGATGTACTCGCTGTAACCGACCAGCACCTTGTAGCCCAGGTCCTTGCACTCCTTCTCGGTGAGACCTACGCTGCCCACCTCCGGATAACCGAAAACAGCATGCGGCACGGCGTGCTCATCGAGCTCCACGCGCTTTCCGCCGAACATGTTGTACCAGACCAGCTCCGCGTGGTAATTGGCAGTGTGACGGAACATGGTGCGGCCGATGATATCCCCGATGGCGAATATGCCGGGAACGTTCGTCTCCAGGTACTTGTCGACGACGATATAGTTGTCCTCGGTCATGGCCAATCCGGAGTTCTGCGGCCGCAGCCAGTCAGCGTTGCTCTGCACCCCGGTGGCCACCAATATCTTCTCCGCCCGGACCTCCCTGACGCTTCCGTCGGCACGGTCCCTGCAGACCGCCACCCTTTCCCCGCCCTCGACGCGAACGGCGGTAACGTCCGTGTTCACCAGCACGTTCATGTACTCCCGGGACCTGCGCAGCACGATATCGCTGATCTCCGGCTCCTCGTTCTTCAGCAGCCGGGAGTTCCGACCTATGATAGTGCTCCGGCATCCGAAGGAGGCTAGGAACATCCCCAGCTCGCAGGCCTTGTAACCCCCGCCGAAGATCATCATGCTCTTCGGAAGCTCGGACATCTCGAAGAAATCCTCGGTGGTATGAAAACCGGCGTCAATAAGACCTGGCACCTCGGGGACCTTGGTCCTGGTGCCCACGGCTATGATTATCCTGGGGGAGGTTATCTGCTCGTTCCCGACCTGCAGGACGTTCTTACCTGTAAACTGCGCCGTGGTCTGATAGAGATCTATGCCCTCATCATTCCTCACGCCCTGCAGGATGCCGTCCCGGTCCGGGGCTATGAGGTCCCACATCCTCTTTCGAACGAGGGAGTAATCGGTCTTTTCCACCTTGGCGTAGATGCCCATTCGCCCGGCGTCGGCGATGACCCTGACCAGCTCGGCCGGCGTCACCAGGATCTTGCTCGGGATGCACCCTCGGTTCAAGCATGTCCCGCCCATTGGACCGTTTTCAACCAGGGCGACCTTCATGCCCCTCCTCCTGGCCTTGGACACGACGTTCAACCCCGCGCCGGAACCGATGACGATAAGGTCGTACTCCTTCATGCTGAACCCCCTCCACCTAGGGACGTACTCATTTAAATTAATGTTCCAGGAGCGGAACGATTATCTCCGCGTAGCTGCCATCTGAGTTCGAGGAAAATGCCCGAGAACGAGGATTGCCAATGCAGTGGACAGGAACTTATGATCTTCTCGTGTTCCGGAGGATGCAATGTGGGACAGATAGCTAACGCGGCAGCATACCGCCTGGCCACCGGCGGCACGGGCAAGATGGCTTGTCTGGCGGCAGTTTCCGCTGGAATGCCCGGGCCGGTCAATGGCGCAAAGCAGGCCCGGATGGTGCTGGTCATCGACGGCTGCCCGGTCAAATGCGCCGCCAAGACCCTGGATAAAGCGGGGATAAGACCGACGCACCACGTCCTGGTCACCGACCTCGGACTGAAGAAGGTCGATGATCTTATCCATTCCCCGGAGGACGTGGATCGCGCGGTCCACCTCTGCCTCGCAGCCCTGCCCAGGAACTGATCGTGTTCCCCGATCATTCCTTTTTTTCCGCTTTCAGATTCCATACAGAATTTTTTGAGTCCGACAATACGTTTATACATTTTTCAATTGAAAATGTACTCATTTGTTGCGCATAGAAAGTATTTATTAGTTAATTTTCTATTGAAGCGGCGTGATGACCGATTAAATGTCGGTCAAATTCGACAAAGAGGATGCAAATGATGAGACATGGAATGGGTTTGAAGTTCGCGCTTATCTTGGCCTTGGCCCTGGTGGCGCTTCCCCTGCTCTCTTCCCCGGTGGCGGCGGCGGACGGCGAGGTGGACAGCGGGGACACCGCTTGGCTGATGATCTCGACCGGACTGGTGTTCATAATGACGCCCGCGGTGGCCTTCTTCTATGGAGGCATGCTGCGCAAGAGCAACTTCCTGTCCATGCTGGGACAGAGCATACTGATCATCGGGGTGGTCACCATCATCTGGGTGATCTTCGGCTACTCGCTCACCTTCGGAACGGACAACGGAGGCCTTATTGGCGGTGCTGAGTACCTGATGCTGAACGGCGTGGACATCTCGCCGAATTCGATCGCGCCCACCGTTCCGCACATCCTGTTCATGATGTACCAGGGGATGTTCGCCATAATCACCGTGGCCCTGATCATCGGCGGTGTCGCGGAACGCATGAAGCTCAGCTCGCTCATGGTGTTCCTGTCCATATGGACCATAGCCGTATACATCCCGGTGGCGCACTGGGTGTGGGGCGGGGGATGGATCTACGACCTGGGAGCGCTCGACTTCGCCGGCGGTACGGTGGTGCACATAACCGCAGGCGTATCGGTGCTGGCGGCGGCCATGGTCCTGGGCAAGCGCATCAGCCATGCCAGGGGCGGCCAGGAGGTGCCTCACAACATACCGATGGTGGTGCTGGGAGGCGCCCTGCTCTGGATCGGGTGGTTCGGGTTCAACGGCGGAAGCGCCTTGGCCTCGAACGGATTGGCGGCGAACGCATTGGTGGTGACGCACATCTCGGCCGCGATGGCTGCGGCGGTGTGGGGCCTGATAAGCTGGCTGGACACTGGAAGGGTCAGCGTCCTCGGTCTCATCTCCGGCGGCGTGGCCGGACTGGTGGCCATCACGCCTGCCGCAGGTTTCGTCAATCCGACTGGCGCCCTGTTCATCGGACTGGGAGCGGCGGTGGTCTGTTACGGCGGTATTCTGCTCCGCAAGCGTCTCGGATTCGATGACGCCTTGGACGTCTGGGGCGTGCACGGCTTGGGCGGTACGTTTGGAGCCATCGCCACTGGGCTGTTCGCCACCACCACGGTGAATGCAGCGGGGAAGGACGGCCTTCTCTACGGCGGCGGGGGCGACCTGCTGGTGGCCCAGCTGATCTCGGTGGCGGTTGTGTGGGCATTCGCCTTCGGCGTGACCTATGTGATACTGAAAGCGATGTCCAAGGTGATGCCCCTGCGCATGACCAAGGACGAGGAGAAGATAGGCGCTGACATCATCCAGCACGGTGAGAGCGCTTACTATCTGAGGTGAGGAAGATGAAGAAGATCGAAGCGATAATCCGCAGCGAGACCCTGGATTCGGTCAAGTGCGGCCTAGAGAAGCTGGGAATGAACGCCATGACCATAACCGATGTGCTGGGCCGTGGCGAGCAGAAGGGGCTGGAGTTCACCCACCGGACCGGCAAGTACCGGGTGGACCTGCTCCCCAAGATCAAAGTGGAGATCGTGGTCAGGGACGAGGACGCCAAGAGGGTGATCGATACCATTATCGAGAAGGCAAGGACCGGGGAGATCGGCGATGGAAAGATATTCGTGAGCCCGGTAGAGGAGGTGATCAGGATCAGGACCGGCGAGAGCAGCAAGGGGAAGTCCTGAAGCTCTCCGGGAACCTTCCCTTTTTTATTTTTTCAATCCCTCTTCCCCCTCAATGAACGCTGAAGAGATCCTCTCTCGTTTGGACGCAATGTCCGACCGCGCCCGGTTGGAAGGTATGTCCAGATATGGGATCAGGGTCGACCGCGCACTGGGCGTTAGCCTGCCGGAGATGAGGGCTTTGGCCAAAAGCCTGGGTAAGGACCACCGGCTGGCCATGGACCTCTGGCGCACCGGGGTTCATGAGGCAATGATAATGTCAAGCCTTGTGGCCGACCCCGGGCAGCTCACTGAGGAGCAGATGGAGGAGATGGTGCGCGGCTTCGATTCCTGGGACGTGTGCGACCAGTGTTGCTCCAACCTGTTCAGCCGATCCCCCCTGGGATTTCGCAAGGCGCTGGAATGGTCGGAACGGAAGGAGGAATTTCAGAAACGGGCCGGCTTCGCCACCATGGCCGCCCTGGCCGTGCACTCGAAGGGATTGAGTGACGATGAGCTGCAGATGCTCCTGGAAGCAGTGGTCCTCGAGAGCCACGACGACCGCAACTTCGTACGCAAGGCGGTGAACTGGGCGTTGCGGCAGATAGGCAAGAGGGACCTGCGCTCGAACAAAATGGCCTTGGAGGCTGCCGAGCGGATCATGGCCAGAGGCGACCGGGCCTCCAGATGGGTAGCCGCGGACGCCCTGAGGGAACTGCGGAGCGAGGCGGTCCAACAACGGTTGAAGAGCCGGCAGGGGAGATGAGACGGCATGACGGAGATCGAATACCTGGGTCACTCGGCATTCGCCATCAGGAACGACGGAAAGGAGATCCTGATCGACCCTTTCCTTTCCGGTAATCCCAAAGCTCCGCCCTCGGCCTCCAATGTGCGACCGGACCTCATCCTGGTCACTCACGCCCACCATGACCACCTGGGGGACGCCCTGTCACTATCCATTCACCATGGCTGCCCGGTGCTCTCGGTGTCCGAGGTGAACGATCGCCTGGAGGGGGAAGGGGCGACCGTTCAGCAGGGGAACATCGGGGGCGAGGTAGAGCTTCCGTTCTGCCGGGTCAAACTTTTCCCGGCGGTGCACACCTCCTCCTTTCCGGACGGAAAATTCGGAGGAGCGCCATGCTCGTTCCTGGTGACCATGGGAGGAAGGAAGATCTTCCATGCCGGAGACACCGCCCTGTTCGGAGACCTGGCGCTTGTGGCGGAAGAGGGTCCAATCGATTCCGCCCTACTACCAGTGGGAGGGGTCTACACCATGGGGATCGGGGATGCCGTGAAGGCCATGCGCCTGCTGCGGGCGAAGGTGCTGGTTCCCATGCACTATGATACCTGGGACTTGATAATGGTAGGACGCGAGGAGATGATGGCCGCCTGCCATGGAGAGGGATTCCGACTCGAAGTGCTGGCCCCTGGTGGGCGGCTCGAGATGTGAGGTAAAAAGTTTTATTCTCAATGGTCATGGAGGAGAAGGCCATGCCTTGCAGGGTAAAAATCTGGCAGATGCTGCTCATCGCAGCGCTCATCCTGGTGTGCGCAAGCCCCGGCCTCTCGGCCGGTCCGAGCGACGTTTCGGTGTTCCAGGTCAGCGATGAGCTTACCCTGAAGGCCGGCGGTGAGACCTCCTTCGAGTGGGTGGTCTACAATAACGGGACGGACCAGCTTTTAATAGTTCCCAGCTTGAACGGGGAGCTGCCCGAGCGCGCGATCTGGACCCTGGAACCCACCTATGCCGTTGTGGAGGCCGGTCACGATCGCAGTATCTTCCTCAACCTGTCGTCAGGGACCGACCTGTACAACGACCGGGTGGTCTTCGAGATGGCCTTCAACATCACCGACATGACCACTGAGGACTCCGATCTGGTCACCAGGGACGCGACCCTGAGGACAGAATCCCTCTACGGGAATCTGGACCGCGAGAACAGGGTCCTGGGAATCTGGGACAATTTCCTGCCGGCCCCCTTGGACGGACACCTGGGCGCCTTCCTGCTCAGTCTGGTGATCTGGGTGCTCATCGGCATCCTCGTTTTAAAGGTCGTCGGGCCGGTGCTCCGCCATATGACGCGCAGGACGGAGACCAAATGGGACGACGTGCTCATCGAGGTCACCCGGCTTCCCCTGTCCCTGATCATAATCACCTATGGCACGATCTCGTCCATCGAGATACTGGATATCGCCCCGGCCATGGTCGCCGACCTTGAGCTGGGATACATGATCGTGGTGACCGCGATAGCCGCCCTCTTGGCATACAGGGTGCTGATGAAGGTGGTGGTCTGCTACGGGAAGGAGCGCTGCGATGAGGTGAAGACCGACTCCGGGGACGCGGTGATCAACGCGGTCTCCCTGCTGGGGAAGGTCATCATACCAGCCGTGGCGGTGTTCGTCATCGCGGGGCTCCTGGGCGTGAACCTGGGGAACGTCATCCTGGGGGTTGGCTTCCTGGGCCTGGTGGTCGGCTACGCCACAAAGAGCTCCCTGAGCAACCTGTTCTCCGGAATGCAGCTCCTTCTGGATCGCCCTTTCAAGCCGGGCGAGCGGGTGCCGCTGGATGACGGACATACCGCCCAGGTTATGCGGGTGGGGCTCCTGAGCAGCAGGTTCCTGGACATGGACACCTACGAACAGGTGGTCATTCCCAACTCTCTGATCGAGAGCCAGGTCATCATCAACATGAACGCCCCGGATGCCCGATGGAAGTCGAGCGTCAAGGTCCGAGTGACGGCGGACCAGGACCCGCGAAAGGTCGAAGAGCTGATGATGGAAGCATCCAGGCGCACCCAGCAGATATTGCAGGGAAAGCAGGCCCCGGTGGTCAGGCTGTCCCAGGTCGTCGACGGCCGGATGATGCTGACCATCTTCATCTGGATAGACGATGTGGCCAACAGGCACGTCGCCCGCACCGAATACCGCCGGAACCTGGTGATGGTCTTCAGGGAGAACGGGATGGAGTTCGCCCTGCCCAGGCGGATGGTTTCGCTCAACCGTGAATGACCTCGCCCCTCCGGGCGACGACGAACAGGCGCTTGAAAGGGAAGAGCACCCGCCCATCGCCCTGCCGGGGGTATACGCACCTCAATCCTTCCGCGACGGACGCGAGGAGATCTGGCACCTCATCTTCGGCGATCCGGTCGATGTAAGTCCTGAGACCGGTGGACTTCATCATATCCACGATCATCTCATGACCGTCCATGACATGATAGTACTCTGTCGTCCACATGCGTATGCTGGAGCTCATCGGCCACAGCCACTCATAATAGCTCGGGTCGGAATGGATATGGAAATCGGGGCCGGCCCCTTTCAGCTGCATGGCCCATCGCTCAGAGGCAGCCACTTCCTCGATGACCCGTGAGATGGGCATCCGAAAGTACTGGGGTATCTGAAAGGCCAGTACGCCGTTCGGTCGCACCATTTCGAAAAGCCGCGGGACCAGTCGGCCATGGTCGGGCATCCATTGCAGGGATGCGTTGGCGAACACCATATCGAACAAGCCCAGTGAGGAAAGGTCCTTGGACGCGTCCCCGATGATGAACGTGGCATCTGGACAGATGTCCTTGGCCCTGTCGACCATGGAAGGGGATGTATCGATGCCCATCACCTCCGCGTCCGGCCAACGGGCCTTCAGAAGCGATGTGCTGTTCCCGGGCCCGCACCCGATGTCGATTATGCGGGCCGGGAGCTCCATCCCGATGCTGTGAATGAGGTCCATAATGGGCCTGTCCCGTTCGATCTGATACCGGAGATACAGATCCGAGTCCCAATCAGCCAAGGTTCCTCCCTCCCCCTTCCTGCACTGCCGGTGGAGATCCGATCGGCCACCGCCCTTCGGAAATGGCCGACACCAGCAGCGTAGGAGAAATAAGCGAGCGGGGAGGGATTCGAACCCCCGACCTGCAGCTTAGGAGGCTGCTGCCATATCCAGACTAGGCCACCCGCCCGTGCGCTCCGTTCATTAGAAATAAGATATTTAAAATGTTTCAGAAGTAAGGGGTTCAAAGCTCTTCTGGAGCTTTCTCGGATACGGGCTCGGCGGGCTTGTCCTCCTTCTTGAGGTACTCCTCGACGAGCTCGACGGTGACCGCTCCGAAGACCTCGCGCAGGTCGGCCACGATCTTGTACTTGGTGAGCAGCCACTTCTGGTCGTACTTGCAGACGTCCGGCAGGTACAGGACCACCTTGCCGTCGGCGACGGTGGAGCGGAATCCCTCGGCGGTGCCATAGTCCATCTCGCAGATGGCCAGAACCTTAGCCTCGTCCCCATCAACCTTGTCAAGGACGGTGAACTCGTACTTCAGGGCGGCGCCGGCGAAGCGGCGGTTGAAGTCCACGCGGACCATCCTGTTGGTCACGGTGACCACAGTCCCCACGCGGTTCTTTATGTTGACCTCCATCCCGATCTCGGGGCGGATCTCCTGGCGGAAGAACTCGCGCAGGGCGATGTTCTCGACCAGCTTGGGGTCCCTGGCACCGGCGGCTTTCTCCGGGGGTATCTCCACAGTGGTCAGCTCTCCGACCTTGGCCTCGGCCAGCGCCTCGTCCAGACCGGGGAAGACCCTTCCGCCTCCGACCAGCAGGGGCAGGGGCTTGTAGGTCAGGTTCTCGTTGAAGATCTCGGCCTCCTTGGCCTTGTCCGCGTTGGTCGTGTCGAAGAGCATGCCGCCCTCGACGAGGTAGGCGTTGTAGTCAACATGGACAATGTCACCCTTGGAGACCTTTACGGTCGAAGATTCCTTGGTCATGAAATTCACCAGTAATGCTATTTAGGCGAACTGGTTGATTGATTTCCTCTTTTTATATCTTTCGGACGTTCAGGAAGCGGCAGGAACGGGATTGGCACGGGCCGTCCAGAGGGCCGCAGGCGAGCAACGGAAGGCCGAAGAAGGCGGCCGCATCCTGGAAAAGGATGGGAAAGGTGTAAAAGTCAATGAGAGCATGGCTTCGGCGGAGAGGCGCTCGCCGCCCCCGGGATGCCATGAAGCTCTGCGATCACCGATTGGTCAGAAACCGGCCATCGTCCTGCTACCTGATCCATCTGCACAACGTGCCGAGGGAGAGGTACCGTGAACATCGTACGCTGTTCAGGGACGATCGCCTGCGCGATCTGGACCTCCCGATCCATCTGCACTGCGACGAGGAGATGTCCGCGATATGCCCGTTCCGGCAGTGGGCGCCCAAGATGAAAGGGGAACCGGCCAGAAATTTCTGGATCGAATGCGAGGGCTGCGGCCGCCGGCACCGGGAGGAGCAGGCGCATCAGACCTGCGTTTCGTGGCACAACTTCCTGGCGTTGTATCGGAGCAGGGAGACCCGGGGATGGAGGGCTGAGGGAACCGATCAGGACTTCCTTTCCCTGGACCCCTCGTCCGAACTGTACGCTCCCGTCCGCAATTGGCTGTGGAGGAGGATAAGGCGCTACATCAAGCGCCGGGACGGCTACCGCTGCACGGACTGCGGCATCGACGTCAAGGGACGCCAGGTACCGTACGAGATACACCACATCCTGCCCCGATCGAGAGGGGGGACAGAACATCCGGCCAACCTGAGGACCCTCTGTTCAAAATGCCATCGCAGGTACACCAGGGAGCTGATGGAGCGCGGTCCGTCCCGACGGTCGGATGACGAACGGGGGAGGTGAGGGGCGGTCAATGAACCTCAGATCTCGGTCAGGGAGTCCACCGTCCTCCGGTCAAGCGCCCTGACCAGTTCCACCATCAGCCTGTCGCAGGCCTCCAGGTCCTTCAGGTCGAACACCCCCACATGGGAGTGTATGTGCCGGACCGGCACTCCTATGGCGATGGCCGGAACCCCGGTGAGGGATGTGTGAATGAGACCTCCGTCCGTACCGCCGCGGACCACGTACGCCAGCTGATAGGGTATCTTCCTGTTCTCGCACAGGGTGATCACCAGCTCCTTCAGGGGCTGGTTTGGTATCATGGTCCCGTCGTAGACGGTTATGGATATCCCCTCCCCCATTCGCGCCGGTGCCTGCAGGGGGTCTATACCCGGGATGTCGCCGGCGATGTCCACGTCCAGGACTATGGCCACATCCGGTCGCGCAGAGGCGGCGACGGTCCTGGCGCCCCTGGTCCCGACCTCCTCCTGAACGGTGGCCGCCGATATCAGTCTGTTGGGATGCCAGACCTTGCCTTTTGCCAAGGACCTCAGCAGCTGCACCGTGGAGAAAGCGCCCAGGCGATTGTCGAAAGCCTTGCCGAAGGCCAGGGTGCGTTTTCCAGCTGGCTTGCCCCCTTTGTAGGCGTTCTTGATCACCGTGAAGAACTGGGAGTCCGGGGTGACCGCGTCCCCCAGACGTACGCCCATGGCCTCGGCCTCCTCCTTGTTGGAAGCCCCGATGTCGATGAACATCCTGTCCTTCGTGACCACCTTCTTGACCTCTTCCGGCTCCATGAGATGTGGCGGCTTGCAGGCGATGACGCCCTTCCTCTGGCCGAGGTGGGTGTGGACCAGCACCCTCTGACCCAGCAGGACCTGGTCGAACCATCCCCCCAGCTGGCTGAACGAAAGGTAGCCCTGAGGATTGACGCCGGTGATGATGAAACCGCATTCGTCGACATGCCCGGCGACGAGCACCGTCGGACCGTCCTCCAGGCCCACCTTCTCGAACATCATGTTGCCCAGCTTGTCGGTGTACACCCTGTCGCAGTACGGTTCCGCGTACTCCCTCATCAGCCTGGAGACCGGGGCTTCGAAACCGGGAGGCCCGGGGATGTCGCAAAGCTTCTGCAGAAAACCAAGAGAGGTCTTGTCCATATCGAACCACCATCATCCACGGATGATATCGACCTATTGATGGCCGCCGTATAAAGATGAATTGGAAGAGAGTTGGCGGCCTAGTTCTTCCCGGCGCGCCTTTCGCCCAGTGGGAAGACCTTCCTGCCCAGGGCTTCGTTCACCACCGTGGCCAGGGCGGCGTACATCGCCGATGCCCCGCACAGCAGCCCTATGTATCCGCCGGCCACGGTCACCTCGGGGACCAGGGTGAGATCGCCCAAGGCCAGGGCGAAGAACAGTACCGTGAGGGAACCGAAGATGAACTGCGTGACCCGGTTGCTTTTCAGAGTTCCGATGAAGAAGAAAAGCGTATAAACTCCCCAAATGGCCAGGAAATAGCCCATTGCCGTCTTGTCCGTGGCTTCGCCGAGCCCCAATACCGGCAGCGTCCAAATACCCACCAGGGTCAGCCAGAACAGCCCGTAGGAGGTGAAGGCGGCGGTTCCGAAGGTATTGCCCTTCTTCCATTCCATCACCCCGACGATCAGCTGGGCCAGACCGCCGTAGAACAGTCCGAGGGCCAGTATCACGCTGCCCAGGGGTATGATGTCGGCGTTATGCAGGTTCAGCATCACGGTGGTCATGCCGAACCCCAGCAGCCCCAGGGGGGCGGGGTTGGCGGTCAGGTCGACAACTTTGCGTTTTTCCACTTTATCATCGAGAACTGCGTCCAAGGGCGCACCTTGCCGCAGGATGGCATGATTTTATTTAATGATTGTTAGGTGGCCCATGCTGGCCTCTGATCGCCCGAATAAAAACGATTATATGCAGAACGCCGTTCCAGATGCTAGGCCACCATAGCTCAGTTGGTGGAGCGGCTGACTTGTAATCAGCAGGTCGGGAGTTCAAATCTCCCTGGTGGCTCTTTTTCCCTACTAACGCGGTTTGGGGAACGTATTTATCCCGCACATGAAGATTGTCAGTGGTTGGGGTGTCCTTGATCGAAGGAGAGGAAAAAGGGCCGCTCGAGACCGGTGACGACCCGCTGGACAAGCTGCGGAGATTCGACCGCGCCAGAGCGTATCAGGTGGTCATCGCCTACGCCGCCGTGTCTCTGGCATACATCCTGGTCTCCGACCTCCTGGTGATAGGGACCGAGGAGCATTGGACCACCTTCGCCGCCTCCATCAGCAAGGGTTTCGCATTCGTGGCCGTCACCTCCATACTCATCCTGTTCCTCATAAGGAGGAACGACAGGAAGCGCCTGGACCTGCAGGATAGGATATACGATCTGAACGAGGTGATGAGACATAGGCAGATGGCATCCCAGATGGTGCGCCTGGAGTCCGTCTGAAGATTGGCCGCCGGGATAGCCCATAACCTGAACAACACCCTGGCGGTGATAGAGGGGAACGTGGATGTGATCGGCAAGGGGGACGGGGGGGCTGAGGTCACCAGGAACCTGCAGGCTATAAGGAGTTCCGTGGCCCGGGCCAGGACCCTTTCGGACGCGTTGCTGACCTTTTCCGAGGGCGGTGAACCGGTCAAGGAACAGGTCGAGATCACCGGATTCCTGAAGGAACTTGCCTCCCCCATGGTGCAGGGACCGGGCATGAGACTGAGCTTTGACCTCCCGCGCGGCACGGTCACCGTCCTTGCCGACCGGGGTCAGCTCAGGCATGCTTTCGAGAACCTGTTGAGCAACGCCCTGGAGGCCATGCCCGGTGGCGGCAGCATCAGCATCACGGGGCGGATCGTCCAGCTGAGGCCGGGCGAGATGGCCGACCTGGAGGGCGGGGAGTACATCGTGATCGAACTGCAGGACAGCGGCCCTGGTATACCGGAGGACGTTCTGGAGAGGATGTTCGACCCCTACTTTTCCACCAAGGGGCAGAATCGCGGCCTGGGCCTCCCATTGGCCCAGAGCGTGATCAGGAGGCATGGGGGGGCCATAGCCGCCGAATCCCCGAGGGGGCAGGGAGCCCGGCTGATCACCTACCTCCCGGTGCACCGTTCTGTTCCGGACCAGAAGGTGGATGTGACACTTAAGCGGCAGAGGACAAACAGGGTGCTGTGGATGGATGATGAGGAGGGGATCAGGGAGGTCGGGAAGGAGCTGCTTGAACATCTGGGATACGAGGCGGTGACCGCCGCGGAGGGGCGGGAGGCTTTGGACCTCTATAGGGATGCCCTTGGATCGCGACCGTTCGACGCGGTCATCCTCGACCTGATGGTGCCCAATGGCATCGGCGGCGCGGAGACGATGGAGGAGCTGCTGTCCATGGACCCCCAGGTCCGGGCGGTGGTGTGCAGCGGCTACTCCAACGACCCCATCATGGCGCATCACCTTGAGCATGGATTCCTGGGCGTGCTGCCTAAACCGTTCAATGTGGGTCAGCTGCAGACCGTCATGAGGAGCGTGGTGGAATGACCTCCGCGTCATTCCTTGATCTGATATCCGAGGGACGGTCTATTTATGCGCCTCACTGAATGAGGAGGAGGAAGGAACTTGCCGGACAGAACGATAAGGATATTGGCCGTGGACGATGAACCGGAGATATGCGACCTCACCAAAGCATTCCTTGAGATCTCCGGGGACATAGAGGTCCGACCATGCGGTTCCGTCCGGGAAGCGCTCACACTTCTTTCCAACAGCGGTTTCGATGCAGTGGTCTCAGACTACCAGATGCCGGAGGCGGATGGCATCTCATTCCTTAAATCCCTGCGCGGGATGGGCGATGAGACCCCCTTCATCCTCTTCACCGGGAAAGGAAGGGAGGACGTGGTCATCGAGGCCCTGAACAGCGGCGCGGACTTCTATCTGCAGAAGGGCGGCTCCGCAAAACCGCTGTACGCCGAGCTGGAGCACAAGGTCAGGGCGGCGGTGGAGAAGCGAAGGCAGAACGTCGAGCTACATGAGACCAGAAACCGATTCCGCATGGTGCTGGAAAAGCTTCCCATCGGCCTCTGGATGGCGGACAGGGAAGGCAAGCTCATTTTGGGAAATCCGGCCGGACAGAAGATCTGGGGAGGAGACCCCAAGGTCGGTCAGGAAGAGTACGGGGTGTTCAAAGCGTGGCGCCTTCCGGAAAGGAAGTTCATCGAAGCGGACGATTGGGCCCTGGGATACGCGGTCAACGAAGGCCGGGAGACGGACTGGGAGCTGCTGGAGATCGAGGCGTTCGATGGAACCCACAAGATCATCTACAACTGGGCTTCCCCCATCCGTAATGACAAGGATGAGATCGTCGGGGCGTTCGTCATCAACCAGGAGATCACCAAGGAGGTGGAGATGCTCAACGCCCTGGATACCAGCGAAAAGAAGTACCGAAGCTACATCGAGCGATCACCCTTCGGACTCTTCATCGCCGATATTGACGGCCGCTTCCTGGATGTCAACGATGCGGCCTGCCGCATTACCGGATATTCGCGGGAGGAGATACTCGGCATGTCGGTGCTGGACCTCCACGACGAGCGCACCTCTCCGGCAGCCCGGGCCCATTTCGAGCATGTGATCACGGCCGGATCGGCGTCCGCGGTCATAGGTTTCGTGCACAAGAGCGACGAGGTCAGGTACTGGTCCGTGGATGCTGTGACCATCGCACCTGACCGTTTCATGGCTTTCGTTCAGGATGTCACAGAGGGCCGGGTCATGGAGACATCTCTCCTGATCAAGGAACGGGCGGTCGATGGAGCGAGCAGCGGCATCGCCCTCTTTACCCTGGACAACCGGTTCTCCTACGCCAACAGGCGCGCCCTGGAAATACTGGGAACCAGCGGACCGGCCGACGTGGCCGGGCGGACCTCGGTCGATTTCCACTCCGAACATAAACCTCCCGTGGAGATCTTGGAGAAGGTGATGAGAGGGGAGACCTGGCTGGGAGAAGTGCCCCTCACCCGGATGGACGGCCGGCAGATAATCGTGGACATGTCGGTACAGCTGGTCTCTGGAAAGGACGGAACGCCTCTGGCGATAATGTCCTCGATAAATGACATAACGGAAAGGAAGATGATGGAGCAGGCCATCCGATCGGCCAACCACAAGCTGAACCTGCTCTCCAGCCTGACCAGGCACGAGCTGCGCAACCAAATGATGGTGCTGATGGGCTCCCTGTCCCTGGCCAAGGAAAAATGCGATCCCGAGTTCAATATCAACAGGGCGATGGATTCCGCGACGCGAATCGGGTCCATCATCGAGTTCAGCAAAGACTACGAGGACATGGGCATAGCCGCTCCCCGCTGGCATAGGCTGTCCGAACTGGTCACGAACGTTTTCAGCAAGTACCGCAACGGAGTTGCGCTCACCGCCGATATCCCGGATTCCCTGAAGGTCTACGCCGACGATCTCATCAGGAAGGTGTTCGTGAACCTGGTGGACAATTCCCTGATGCACGGGGAGCATGTGACCCGGATCGGCTGCTGGACCATGTTCGCCGATGAGGAGCTGCGCATCTTCGTCTCCGATGACGGCGTGGGCATTCCGGCGAACGAGAAGGAGCGGATCTTCGAGAGGGGGTATGGCAAGAACACCGGTCAGGGGCTCTTCCTGGCCCGGGAGATACTGGACCTCACCGGGATGAGCATGGATGAGGTCGGGGAGGAGGGGAAGGGAGCGGGGCGGCCTTCCGCATTCGCGTGCCCCGGGGAAGCTACCGCACCTCGGATCCCTGATCCTCCCGCTCCAACCAGATGGTGTCGTGCTCCTTTAGGCCCGACTTGAGCACCAGTATCCGGAAGTCGTTGTCGATCACGGGGTTGCCGTGCACGTCCCCCGGTTCGCAGATCAGGCAGTCCCCTTCGTTCATCACCACCGGCCGTCCGTTGATGACAAAAGGAGCCGGCCCTGCCAGACAGTAGAACACCTCGCGGGTGACCTGATGGAAGTGAAAGGCCACCTTGTCACCGGCCTTGAAGTGCACCTCCTGCAGCAGGGCGTCAGCGATGCCGAGGTCCTTCGGCTCCAGGACGATCCTTTTTAGGTATCCGTCCCCGGGGACCTCCCTGCGGCCCTCCCTGGGCATGAGCCTCATTTCCTGTCCCTCCATACCTCGCCGATGCTCTCCTCCAGCAGATGCATCCCGGTGTCCAGTTCCCTGTCCCCTATGGTGATGGGCGGTATCAGCCGTATGCTGGACTTGCCGCAGCCCAGGGCGATGACCCCCTTCCTGAGCAATGCGGACAGCACGTCGTTCCTCATCTTGACCGCCGGCGCCTTGGTCCGGCGGTCCTCCACGAACTCCAGGGCCCTCATCATGCCCAGCCCGCGCACGTCGCCGATGCCCTCGAAGCGGTCCATCATCTCCTTGAGCCTCCTCTGCATCAGCGACCCCTTCCTCTCCGCCTGCTGCACGACCTTCTCCGCCTCGATGACGTCCAGAGTGGCCAGCGAGCTGGCGCAGGCCACGCAGTTGCCACCGTAGGTATTGGAATGCGCACCTGGCACCCCCCAGTCCAGCTCCTTGCGGAACACGGTGGCGGCGATGGGCATGCCTGAACCGAGCGATTTGGCCATGCAGGTGATGTCGGGCTCCAGGCCGTAATGCTCCGCCGCCCACAGGCGGCCAGTGCGGCCCATGCCGGCCTGCACCTCGTCGTCGACGGTCAGTATCCCGTGTGAGCGGCATATGCGTGAGATCTCCGGCAGGAATTCCTTCGGAGGTACGATATAGCCGCTCTCCCCCTGCACCGGCTCGTAGAACAGGGCGGCCACCTCGTCCGGCGGGACCAGCGCATCCAGGTACATCTCGTCCAGTATCTTGGCGCACCACAGGCCGCAGGACGGGTACTCCTGATGATAGGGACAGCGGTAACAGTTGGCATAGGGAATGTGGGTAACCCCGGGGACGGTGGGGAAATACCTTGCCCTCTGCACCCGCTTGCTGCAGTTGAGGGAGAGGGCGCCCATGGTCCTTCCATGGAAGGCACCGAAGAAGGCGATGAACTGCTTTCGCCGGCTGGACCAGCGCGCCAGCTTCATCGCCGCCTCGATGCTCTCCGTCCCGCTGTTGCTCAGGAAGACCTTCTTCTCGCCCCGGCCGGGAGCTATCTTCGCCAATCTCTCCACCAGTCTGGACTGCACATCGTAGTAGTAATCGGTGCCAGCGAAATGCATGACCTTGGCCGCCTGCTCCTGCACGGCCCGTACCACCCTGGGATGGCAGTGGCCTATGTTCAATACGGCCACTCCGCTGGTGAAGTCCAGGAACAGGTTGCCGTCGACGTCCCAGACCTTCTCGCCCAGAGCGTGGTCGACGACCAGGGGCGCAGACTTGGTGACCGTGGCCAGATATCTCTCGTCAAGCTCCACTATCCCCTTCCCCGACGGACCTGGAATGTCCGTACGGACCAAGGGTGCCTTAACTGCATCATCATCTTTCATCGGCCATCAATAGGGCTTCACCGCATAAATGGCTTTGTAGCGTTAATGCGCCGCTTCCGTGGCCTTCTCTGCGCTCTCCAGCAAGTTCGAGAGAAGGGAATATGCCTGGATCATGTCCTTCTCGTGCACGATGAATATGGTGTCCGTGTGGCATGAAACGGTCTCCACCATGTTCACCCCCTGCTCGGACAGGTTCGACGCCAGATATGAGAACACTCCACTGGTCTCCCCGATCTTCTGGGGGCTTTTCACCGTGATCTCCACCAGGTCCTCGCGAACCTTTAGGACGTTGGTCTCTCCGACGTCATTGACAACTTCGTTGCGAAGCTTCTCATCGGCGATGATGGTTATGGCCTGGGCACCCTGTATCACCTGCATGAGCGCCTTCTGGTTGATGAGCTTGGTGAACAGGCGTTCCAAACGCTGCAGGACCGTCCAATCATTGCTGGCGGTGACGATGCAAATCTTCGTCTTGACCTCCAGGCGGCTGTCCGCGAGTATGGCGAGTATGTCCCCCTCGTGATCACGCTTGGAGAGCTTCTGGGCGTAGCGGCGGCAGGCGATCATGACCGCCTCCTCGTTCTTGATGCCCAGGTCCTTCATGATAAGTCTGGCCAACGATGAATAGTTGATCAGGTCCTTGGCCATGCAGTCCTTGACCGAGGGGTGGGCGTCAATGTAGGCGCGGGTCCGCTCGGCCACGCTTTCCTTCTGAGGGGCCTCCTTCATCGCCACCCTTACCGGGATGGGCATATTTCAATGTTCCATATTGGACATTTTATCCTGTCGCGTTACGGGATGGCGTTCAAGCCTCCCAGTACAGCAGCACGCGCCATGACCTCTCATGAAGGGTGACCGAGGTCCATATGGCGTTCTTGTGAACCTCCCCGCCTTCCGTCGAGAAGGCGTATTCACCGCTGCCCGAGTATTGAAGGGACACCAAGCGGGCCAGCTCAAGGAGTGACGGGGATTGCTGGTATAACGGGTCATCGAAGGTGTACCGGCCTATCTGGGAAGCATCCTTGTCGTAAAGGATCCGACCATCGATCTGCTCGACCATCACTCCCTGGGATGCATCCATCGATAGCCCCTGGAAAAGGCCGGTCATCAGGTCTTCGGTGCGGAACAGGGCGGTGACGGAGCCGACCATCCTGCCCTCACCATCGAAAACGGGATAGGCTATCACCGCCGCCTCGAAACCCTCCACGGCGGTGAATACATCGCTGAACACCGGCTTCCTGTGCTCCACCATCTCGACCGTCGCCTCGTGATCGCCGACGTATTCGCTGACCACATGATCGAAGGACGCGGGCCAGGCATTGACGATATAGCCGGAAGTGTTCATGGTGACCGCGTTGACGATGCATTCATCGGAACCTGCAAGAACGGCTAGGATCGCCTGTGCTTCGTCCGAGTCCAGGGCGACCTGGCGAAGATCGCCGCTGGCCCTCATGACCTCCGATGATATGGACCAGAGCCGGTCGGCGAGCAGGGAGGAGGCTTGGTTGAGAGAGGACTGCATGAACGCCTCCCTTTCCGCAGCGTCCCTGTCCCCCCTCAGCGCCGAGCTGGCTGAGAAAGAGAAGACCAGGGCGATCGCCAGAACCAAGCATGCCGCGGACAGAAGGGCGGAGAGCGTTTCGGAACGGACCATGCCCCCCGATCGCCCTCCGGGGTTGATTAGTGTTTCGAGGTGGCCATCACTAGCCGGTGAGATAAGAGCCCAGGGCGGAATTGAACCGGTCGACGGATTCCTGGGATATTATGAGTGGGGGCACCAGGCGGACGGTCCTGCCACCGGCCACATTGACCAGCAGCCGGCGCTCCATGGCGAACCTCTGGAACTCCTTGGCCAGATCGCCCATCTCCACCCCTATCATGAGGCCGAGGCCGCGCACGTCCGTCACTTCCGCATGATCCGAGGCCACGCTCCTGATCTCGGACCTCCAGCGTTCCCCGAGCTCGGCCGCCCTCTCCACCAGCTTATCCTTCTTCATGGTGCGGATGACCGCGTTGGCCGCAGCACAGGCCAGAGGGTTACCGCCGAAGGTGGTCCCGTGCGTGCCGGGGGTGAACGTCTTCGCTATCTCGGGCGAGGTCATTATGGCCCCGATGGGCACCCCTCCGCCCAAGGCCTTGGCCAGGGATACGATGTCCGGGACCACGCCGAAGTTCTGGAAACCGAACCATTTGCCGGTGCGGCCCATGCCGGTCTGCACCTCGTCCACGATCATCATCGCTCCAGCGTCGGTGCACAGGTCGCGCACGGCCCGGAAGTAATCCTGGTTCGCCGGAAGGACCCCACCCTCGCCCTGCACAGGTTCCAGGATGACCGCGGCGGTGTTTTTATCGACCTTGGACCTCAGCTCCTCGATGGAGTTGTATCCGACGAACTCCACGTTCCTTGAGAGCAGAGGCTCGAAACCCGCCTGATACTTCGCCTGGCCGGTCACGGACAGCGTGGCGGATGTCCTCCCGTGGAAGGAGTTGGTGCAGGCGACGACCTTGCTGCGGCCGGTGTGTTTCACCGCCAGCTTGAGGGCCGCCTCGTTGGCCTCCGCCCCGCTGTTGCAGAAGAGGGAGCGCCCGAGCGGGGATGGCGCTATCGAGGCCAGCGCCTCGCCGAGGTCCGCCTGCTCCCTGACCTGGTAGAGATTGGACACGTGGATGAGCCTGGACGCCTGTTCGGATATGGCCCTCACCAGCTCCGGATGGGCATGACCCAGGCAGTTGACGGCGATGCCTGCCACATAGTCTGTGTAACAGTTCCCTTCCAGGTCCCATAGATGCTCCCCCTTGCCGTGGGAGAAGCATATCGTTTCACGTCCGTAGTTCTGGAATAGATAGTAAGAGCTCAGTTCCGCTACCTGTTTGCTGTCCATGTCATAACCTCACAGGGTCAACCTGGTCCCCAGGTTCCTGCCGCTGAACAATTGGTCCACGATCCCGTTGGGGGTGGTCCCGCAGATTATGTGCGCCGTGCGGACCCCGCCCCTGAGGGCGATGAAGCATGCCTCGACCTTGGGGATCATCCCGTCCTTCAGGATACCGGAGGAGGTCAGCGGCGCCAGGTCCGTCTCCCTGATCTCGGGTATCGTCGAATCCATGTCCTCGAACACCCGCAGCACCCCGGGAACCTCGGTCACCAGTACGAGGTCCGAGGCGCCCACCCCTGCCGCCAGTGCGGCCGCGGCGGTGTCGGCGTTGACGTTCATTAGCATACCGGAAGCATCAGCGCATATGGAATAGACGACCGGGACGAAGCCCTTATCGCAGAGGGAATTGACAAGCCGCGGATCGGCCCTGACCACTTCACCAACGTAGCCGAGGTCCACAATCTCCTCGCCGGCCGGTCCGGCCGCCTTCACCGGGTCCATCCTCCTTGCCACCAGGGTGTCCGCCTCGCTGCCGGCCGTTCCAATCGCCTTCAGGCCGGCGTTGCGCAGGGAGATCACCACGCGGTCGTTGATGCGGGAGAGCACGGACTTGGCAATCTGCAAAGTCACATCATCGGTGATGCGCAGTCCGGCCACCTTCTTAACCGGCAGTCCGCACCGCTTCATCTCATCGGTGATCTCGGGCCCTCCGCCATGAAGGATGATCGGGGTCACCCCGCGCTCCCTCAGCTCGGATATCTGCTTGGCGAAGACGTCGATCTGCTCCATCCCTCCGATGGAGGAGCCGCCGAACTTCACCACCACCTTCCCCGCTTGGCGCGGGGTTCCCGTATCGGTCTCGTGTACCATCTCATCACGTGGTGTACATGGCGTTGATCTTCACGTAGTCATAGCTGAGGTCGCAGCCCCAGGCCTCCCCGGACGAGTAGCCGTTGTTCAGGTCCAGATCGATCACGATCTTCTTGTGCGAGAGGACGCGCCGGGCGGCGGTCTCCACCTCGCTTCCGGCGATCATGGTCGGTGCCCCGTCCTCGAACAGGGTCACCGAATCGCCGTTGGAACGGAGCACGAGCTTGACCTTCTCCAGATTGAACTCCGCATCCGAGTTGCCTAACGCGGCCAGGATGCGCCCGAAGTTGGGGTCCGCCCCGAATATGGCGGTCTTGACCAGGGACGAGGCGATTATCGCCCGGGCGGCCGAACGGGCCTGGACAGGGTTCTTAGCACCATGCACCATGACCTCGATGAGCTTGGTGGCCCCTTCGCCGTCGATGACGATCTTCTTGGCCAGCTGCTGTGCGACGTACCGCACCCCTTCCCAGAAGGCCGGGTCGTCGTCGGCGGGCTTTCCGCCGGCCATCCCATTGGCCAGGAACACCGATATGTCGTTGGTGCTCTGGTCCCCGTCCACGCTTATGACGTTGAAGCTCACGTCCATCATGTCTTGCCAGCGGCGGTTGAAGTTCTTGGTGAGATGGGCGTCGGTCACCATGAACGTAAGAGTGGTGGCATGAAGCACCTTCATGGCCGGGGAGATCATCCCGCTGCCCTTGGTTATGCCGGCTATCGTGACCACCGTTCCGTCCTTGAGGGTCACCTTGCAGGCGGCCTCCTTCTTCACGGTATCGGTGGTCATTATGGCCCGGGCAGCCGAATCATCAGCCTCTGGACCCTTTCCCAGAGATTGAACGGCCTTGGGAATTCCCGCGGAGATCTTCTCCATGGGCAGGAAGCGTGAGATGACCCCGGTGGAGGCCACGCCCACTAGCGTGTCGCGGATCCCCAGGGTCTGGGCGGTGAGGAAGACCATCTGCTTGGAGTCATATATCCCCTGCACGCCGGTTATGGCGTTGGCGTTACCGCTGTTGATGACCAGGGCCTGCAGGGTCTTGGGGTCCTTCTTCATCATGACCTCGATAGGCGCCGCCCGCACCTTGTTCTGGGTGTAGGCGATGGCGCATTTGGCCGGCACCTCGGAATAGATGACCGCCAGGTCGAGCTTCTCCTTCTTAATCCCGCAATGAACCCCGGCCGCCTTGAACCCCTTCGGCGAGGTTATCCCCCCCTCAAAAATCTCCATCTTCAAACCCCCAATCCTGGAAAATCCAATCCCGTTTCCTCAGGCCATCCGAACATGGCATTGCAGTTCTGCACTGCCTGTCCAGCCCCTCCCTTGACCAGGTTGTCGATCGCGCTCATGACCACCACGTTCCTGTCGCCCACCATCTCCAGCCCGATCTCGCAATGGTTGGAGCCGATCACGGCCTGCATCCACGGTACCTCTGTCATGCGCACGAAGCGCTTCCTACGGAAGAACTCGGTGTACACCCCCAGCAGTTCCTGTTTGGTAAGGTCGTCGTTGAGCTTGAGATACATGGTGCACAGCATCCCGCGCACCACCGGTATGAGATGAGGGGTGAAGACCACCTCAGCCAGCCTGCCCTGCAGACGGGTGAGGGTCTGCGCTATCTCCGGAGTGTGACGGTGGGTCCCCACCTTGTAAGGATTGACGCTCGCCCCGCACTGCGGATGATGAGTGGCCTTGGTCGGCTCGACGCCGGCTCCGGACGTGCCGCTCTTGGCATCTATGATAGCTCCGCCCTCCACCAAGCGGTTTGCGAACAGGGGCGCCAGGCCCAGGGCAGAGCAGGTAGGGTAACAGCCGGGGTTGGCCACGAAGTCCGCTTCGGCGATGTCATCCCAGTAAAGCTCATTGAGGCCGTAGACGGCCTTGCCCAGGTTCTCAAGGTCGGTATGCTCATGACCGTACCATTTCTTGTATGCCGCCGGGTCCTTGAGCCGGTAGTCGCCGCTGAGGTCGATGACCTTGGCCCCGCTGCGGGCGATCTCCGGCGCCAGCTTCAAAGAGGCGCCATGAGGGGTGGCGAGAAAGACCACGTCCAATCCCTCCCCGGTCACCGACTCGCTGAACCTGAGGTCGACGTAACCGCGCAGGAACGGATGGGTGTCCGATACCTGCTGTCCGGCCAACTGCCTGGAGGTGATGGCCTCCAAGGAGATCTTGGGATGACGGCTGAGCAGGCGCGCCAGCTCTCCGCCTATGTAACCGGAACCTCCGACGACGGCTGCCTTTATCATTCTGCTTCCTCGCCCAACATGGGAGTGTGGCGAATTAAGAGTTTGTTTATTAAGCATTGTGCCCCAAACGGGACATTTTCATCTTTTCGAGGTTGCAAGGGGATGAGAACCCAGCCGGGACCGGTCTCATGCCCGGAAAAGGGTTAATAATCATCCCGGGGATCTGAGCCGCGGGCATTGTTATACTTTCCAGCCCGGCCAACCAGGAAAGGGAGGTGCACCCTTGGAGAGCCGAGCAGCCGGAAACCGTGCCTGGAAGCCCTATCATACAGTGTGGCTAATGCTTTTCGTCGCCTGGACGATGTGCTACCTGGACCGCGCCGTCACCGGGCCGGTCATCTCCTGGATGATCGCCAACGAGGTGGGATTGGTCCTCGTTGCGAACGGGACGCACGCCGTCGGAGGGCTGATCGGGTCCATGTTCTTCGCCGGCTACATGCTCACGCAGTACCCTGCTGGATACCTTGGAGACCGTTACGGAAGGCGGGCCATGCTGGTGATCAGCGTCATCTGGGCCGGGATCGCTACTACGATGAGCGGGTTGGCAAGGGGGCTCAGCGTTTTCGTGGCCACCCGGGTCATCACTGGCCTGGGGGAGGGAGCGTACTACTCGAACGACCGCGCCCTGGTGGCGCAGGTGACGCCCCCGGACCGGGTAGGGACCGGCATGGGAGTGGTCTTCGTCGGACTTGCCTTGGGAATGACCGCCGCCACCGTTTCCGCCCCCTGGATCATGGATATGGGATCGGAGCACTTGGGGAAGGCAGCATGGTCGCTGCCCTTCCTGCTCTTCGGACCTCCGACGATCGCAGTTGGACTGGTCCTTCATCGCCGGCTTCCGCCCTCTGATTCCGATTCCTATCGCCAGGCCCTTCCCCGCCTGATCGCCTTCTCCACGCTCTTCCTCCTGGTGATAATGGGGTTCTACCTTGCCTCTGTCTCGTTGCGCCTCGACGCGTTGTGGCAGACCGCGTTCGTGATGGTCGCGGCGATCGTCCTGGTCATCGCGATCTATGCCAGGATAGGATCGTCCAGCGCGCCCGTCCTTAGGGACCGGTCCCTGGTGATCATGTATGTTTCAGCGATACCGATCCTCTTCACCCTGTGGTTCTTCGGGTTCTGGGCGCTCCTGGTGGTCTCTGAATCCTCGGAGCTGGGGCTTAGCGGAGCGGCGGTGTATGCGGGGCTGTTCGGTCTCGCCAACGCCATAGGATATCCCCTGGGAGGTTTGATCTGCGACCGTGTTCCGAGCATATCCGGAAGGAAGCGCCTGTACGCAATGACCTGCCTGGGGGTGGCGGCTCTGGTGGCCATGATGGTGCTGTCCATCCGCTCCCATGACCTGCCCTCCCTGGCCCTGCTGCTGTTCCTGACCGGGGTGGCCTTCGCCTCCATGCAGACCGTGCACATGACCCTAACCGCCGATCTGTCACCGCCACACCTGAGGGGGCAGTCCTTCGGAATGTGGAACCTGGTGGCCGAGTTCGGGGCCCTGATGTCGCCGGTGCTATGCGGTTACCTGAGGGACGTCACGGGAGGTTGGGATTCGGCCATCGTTCTTACGGCGGCGTTGCTGGTGGCGAGCGCCCTGCTGGTCATGACGGTCCCGCGGACTGTCCGATACTGAACACTAGGTTCTCGCATTGTCCCCCTTCCGCCACTTCAGATTAATATACATGGTCGCTTCATCGCCGCTGATTCACATGGCAGCTCGCGCTAAGAAGGTTCGTGACAAGGTTGTACTGGCATACTCCGGCGGTCTGGACACGTCCGTGGCCATTCGGTGGTTGCAGCAGAATTACGATCTGGACGTCATCGCCGTCAGCATAAACGTCGGACAGCCCGGGGACCTCCAGGAAGCGGTAGACCGCGCGCTCAAGATCGGGGCGGTCCAGGCCTATGCCTTCGATGCCACGGAGGACTTCGTGAAGGATTATGTGGGGCCGTCGCTGAAGGCCAACGCGCTGTACATGGGAGCGTATCCCCTGGCCACTTCCATCGCCAGGCCGCTCATAGCCAAGATAATGGTGGACATCGCCAAGAAGGAGGGCGCCAAGTTCATCGCCCACGGCTGCACCGCCAAGGGCAACGACCAGGTGCGCTTCGATGTCAGCATCGCCGCCCTGGCCCCGGAGATAAAGATCATCGCCCCCATGCGCGAATGGGTGATGACCAGGGAGGACGAGATCGAGTACGCCCGGAAGAACGACGTCCCTATCAAGGTCAAGAAGGAGTGCCCGTACAGCACCGACGAGAACATCTGGGGGCGGAGCTGCGAATGCGGCATCCTGGAGGACGCCATGGAGGAGCCGCCCAAGGACGCCTACGAGTGGACCGCCGATCCGGCTGACGCCCCGGATAAGCCGGAGTACGTGGACATCCACTTCAAGAAGGGATTGCCGGTCGGCCTTAATAAAAACAAGAAGATGACCATGACCGACATCGTCAAGAAGCTGAACCAGCTGGGCGGAAAGCACGGTTACGGGCGCGTCGACCACATCGAGGACCGCCTGGTCGGCATCAAGTCCCGCGAGATATACGAGTCGCCGGCGGCCATGATGCTCATCAACGCCCACAAGGACCTGGAGAAGATGGTCCTTACCAAGGACGTCTTCAGCTACAAGCGCGGCATCGAGCAGCGCTTCTCCGAACTGGCCTATGACGGCCTGTGGTTCTCCCCGCTGATGGAGGCCCTGATGGCCTTCATCGATAAGACCCAGGAATACATCGATGGGACCGTAAGGGTGAAGCTCTACAAGGGCAGTGCCACCATAGTGGGGCGGTCGTCCCCGTACTCGCTGTACGATACGGGACTGGCGACCTACGCCGAGGGAGACCAGTTCGACCACAGGTCCGCGGAGGGCTTCATCTACGTGTGGGGTCTCCCGCTGCGCAGCGTTGCCAAAGCCCAGAAGAAGTGATCAGCATGGCCGAGAAGCAGCTGTGGTCCGGTCGTTTCGCCGAGGGTCCGTCCGAGATGACCCTCTCGTTCACCTCCTCCCTTTCAGTGGACACCCGGCTGGCCTGGTACGACATCGCCGGCTCGCTGGCCCACGCCAGGATGCTGGGGGACTCGGGCATCATCGGGAAGGGGGAGTCCGAGGACCTGGTGAAGGGACTGAAGCAGCTGCTGATCGACCTGGAATCGGGGAGGCTGGACCTCTCCCCCGAGCTGGAGGATGTGCATACCAACGTGGAGCACCTGCTCACCCAGATTGTCGGGGAGGCGGGGAAACGCCTCCATACCGCCCGCAGCCGGAACGATCAGGTGTCCACGGACTTCCGCATGTTCGTCCGTGATGCCATACTTGAGATCGTGTCCTTACTGCTGGAAGTGCAGAGCATTTTGATAGGCCGGGCGGAGAAGGAGCCGGGGACCATCATGCCCGGTTTCACCCACATGCAGCATGCCCAGCCGGTGTCCCTGGGATTCCACCTCATGGCGCATGTATTCCGACTGCAGAGGGACGCCGAGCGGTTCCTTGACGCTTACAAGCGCTTGAACCAATGTCCGCTGGGCGCCGGTGCTCTGGCTGGGACGGGGCACCCTGTGGACCGGGAGCTTACGTCCAAGCTCCTGGGGTTCGACCGCCCTACCGACAACGCCATGGACACGGTGAGCGACCGGGACTTCGCGCTGGAATTCGCTTACGACTGCGCTCAGGCCATGGTGCACCTCAGCAGCATGGGCGAGGAACTGGTCCTGTGGACCTCCCCGGAGTTCCGCTTCGCGGAGATGCCGGACGCATTCGCCACCGGCAGCTCCATCATGCCGCAGAAGAAGAACCCGGACGTGGCCGAGCTGGTGCGGGGACGCAGCTCCATCGCCATCGGGAACCTGATGCAGCTGCTCACGGTCATGAAGGGGCTGCCCCTGAGCTACAACCGGGACATGCAAGAGGACAAGGGGTCTGTTTTCTCCAGCTACGAAACGCTGTCCTCATGCCTGTTCATGATCGGCCCCATGTACCGCGACCTGTCCTTCGACCTGGAGCGCATGGCGAAGGCCTGCGCTGACGGCTTCCTCAACGCCACTGACCTCGCCGACCATCTGGTGCAGAGGGGGATGCCCTTCCGGCAGGCCCATGAGGTGGTGGGTGCGGCGGTGCAATACTGCGTCAAGAAAGGCAAGAGGCTGGAATCGCTGACCGTCGAGGAACTGCGGGGATTCTCGGAACTGCTGGATAAAAGTTCGCTGGAATTCATATCCCTGGATGCCTGCCTGCGACGGCGAACCTCGGCCGGCGGAACGGCACCGGAACGGGTAGGGGAGCAGATATTCTCCGCCCGGGCGATCATCGAGTCCCATCGCGCGGAATGCGAGGGCGAGATCGCCCGTCTGGACGAGGTCTGGGAAGAGCTGAGGAAATAGTTCAGCTTTCCAAGCAGGATAAGGTGTTCCACTCCAGCTCGTGGTCCAGGCCGTTGCGGGTCAGCAGCTTGCTGATCTTCTCCGCCACGCGCACCACCTCACCGCTCTTGGACGAACCCTTCACATAGAACTCCATGCGGTTGGTCGGGAATATCAGACGCATTCGTCCCTTGCGGTTATAGCCTTCCGGCTTGCGGTTGGCCTCCAGGTCCATCTGGTTCAGGTGGATGAACATCTGCATGATCTCCGGGTCCTCGGGGACCTGGTCCGTCTCCTCCAAGAATAGTTTGAGCAGCTCGGGGAAGACCTCCGCCAGTTCCTGATATTCTGTGCGGTCGTTCAGCACCAAGTGCCCACTGCTCGCTTTCATCGTTTTTTGAACAGCGGCCCTCGATATATAATGTTCGTTGGCCGAGGGACGGTCGGCCGCCCCTGCTACAATTATTAGGAGGACATTCCTTACACCACCTATGGCGATCATCCTGACTGTCGCGGGCTCCGACCCGGTTGGAGGCGCGGGCATTGAGGCCGATATCAAGGCCATTTCCTCCATGGGCGCCCATGCCGCCGTCGCAATAACCGCGGTCACCGCCCAGAACACCACCCGCCTGCGGGAGATATTCCCCCTGCCGCCTGAGCAGGTAACCGCACAGATCACCGCGGTGGCGGAGGACGCCTACATCTCGGCGGTCAAGACGGGAATGCTCCATTCGCCTCGGACGGTCAGGGCGGTGGCCTCCCTGCTCTCCGAGCTGAACGTTCCGCTGGTGGTTGACCCGGTACTCTTCGCAGGGGTGGGCGCCTCACTTCACAAGGAAGGTCTGGCGGAATCACTGGCCAAGGACCTGTTCCCCCTTGCCACCATCGTGACCCCGAACCGGGAGGAGGCTGAGACGCTCTCCGGCCGGAAGATATCCGACGATGATTCGTTGGAGGAGGTAGGGAACGCGCTTCTGGACCTGGGACCGAAGGCAGTGCTTCTGAAGGGCGGGCATCTGGATGGGAACATGGCGAGGGACCTTCTGTTCACCGCCGACGGCGTGCGGGAGATGGCCTCTCCGCGCCTGGACCGGAAGGTGCACGGCGCTGGCTGCACCCTTTCATCATTCATCGCCACAGGACTGGGGCTGGGATTGGGAACGCCGGAGGCGGTCCAGGAGGCCAAGCGCCGGATCTATGACTCGATCGCCATGGCCCTGCCCGTGGGAAAGGGGCTGCTGGCCATCAACCCCATGGCCACCCTTTACAAGGAAGCGATGCGAGGACGGGTCGCCGAAGAGGTGCGCTCCGCGGTGGAGACCATCGAAAAGGGCCTGCCGCCCGAGCTGGTCCCGGAAGTAGGGATGAACCTGGCCTTCGCCCTGCCCTATCCGCAAGGATACCAGGAGATATGCGGTGTGCAGGGCCGACTGGTCCGGGTGGGGGATGGCATACGCCGGGCGGGCGAGGTGAGGTTCGGAGGGAGCCGGCACATCGCGAGGGTGGTCATGGCCGCCGCGACGGCCGACCCTGAGATGCGCTGCGTCATGAACCTGCGCTACTCGGAGGAGACCCTGGCAGCCCTGGCATCCTTCGGCCTGGAGATCGGGAGCTTCGACCGGGCGGAGGAGCCGGAGGGCGTGTCGTCCATGGAATGGGGGACCTGGCGAGCGATATCCGGATGCGGCCGCGTCCCTGACGTGGTCTTCGATCGCGGAGGGGTCGGGAAGGAGCCGATGGTCAGGGTGATCGGCCGTCACCCGGAGGAGGTCCTTGGGAAGATCTCCAGATTGATGAGGTGAGGGTTTTCGTGAAGATCGCGATGTTCACCGACTCATATCTTCCCACCCGCGACGGGGTGGTGACCTCCCTGCTGCTGACCAAGCGGGAGCTGGAGAGGATGGGGCATACCGTCTACGTCCTGGCCCCCGACCCGGCCGACCCTTCGCAGAGGGAGGAAGGCGTGTACTACTTCCGCTCCATCGGTTTCCAGCAGTACTCCGGTTACCGGATCCCCATGTTCCCTACCGACAAATGCCACATCCTTTCTGAATTGGACGTGGATGTGATCCATGTGCACGGCCTGATGTTCCAGGCGGTGCGGGCCATGCTCGCCGGTCGATCGCTAAAGAAGCCAGTGGTGCTGACCTTCCACACCATGGTCACCGAGGCGGCCAGGTTCTATAACTTCACCCCCTTTCCGGAATGGGTCATCCACCTGGGGATGTGGACCTACCTGCGCACCATACTGCACAGGGCCGAGGTGGTCATAGCGCCCTCCCAGGCCATCAAGAACGAGATCAAGCGTTACGCCCCGCATATCAAGCGTTTCGAGGTCATCCCCACCGGGGTGGACCTGGACCGCTTCAATCCCCATTTGGACGGGGAAGCGGTGAGGGAACGGTACGGGTTGCAGGGAAAGAAGGTCGTGCTGCATCTCGGCCGCATCGCCTGGGAGAAGAACATAGAACTGGTCCTCAGGGGTTTCTGCATCCTGAGCAAGCAGGAGCCGGATGCCCGCCTGCTGCTGGTCGGAGAGGGGCCGGCCAAGGACCACCTCATCGGCCTGTCGGGCGACCTGGGAGTGGCTGACAAGGTCGTATTCACCGGTTTCGTGCCTGATTCAGAACTTCCCAGGTTCTATGCCGCCTGCGACGCCCTTACGCTGGCGAGCAAGTTCGAGACCCAGGGACTGGTGATACTGGAGGCCATGGCTGTGGGGAAACCGGTGAGCGGCATCCGATACCGGGCGGTGGCCGAGCTGATCCGGGAGGGGGAGAGCGGAGAGCTGTTCGAGGAGACGCCGTACAGCTGGGCACAGGCGACCGGGAGGCTGCTGAAAGACCCGGAGAGGTACCGGGAGGGAGCTCTCGCCAAGGCCAGGGAATATTCCGCAGGGCAATGGGCCACGAGACTGCTGGACATTTATCAGTACGCCATCGAGTCCAAGGCTGGCCGGGTCAACAACAAAGTTTTTTTAAAGCACTAGCCCTTGGGAGTTGGGATGTTCTCCATCGGCGAGGCCTTTTACACGCTCTTCTCACCCATGGGCCTGGCCGGTTGGCTGCTCTGCACCTTTCTTCTCTTCTACATCGATGCCATCGTGTTCCCGACGCTTCCGGAGCTGTTTGTCGTGCTGTTCTTCGTGGCCGGATACGGGAGCATGCCCGACTGGGCCCTTTGGTCCCTGTTCGTGGCCGTCATAGCAGTGGCCGAGGTGCTGGGATTGACCACCCTCTACCTGGTGGTCAAACGGCTCCGGGTGCCTGCTAAGATATCGAACGTGGTCGATCGTTACCGCCGTTTCCTGTTGCTGCAGGATGAGCGGATGATCCTCCTGAACCGCATAGCCCCCATCCTCCCCTTCACCGGCGCCTTCGTCGCGCTGTCCGGATGGTCCTACCGCAGGTCGCTGGCCTACCTGGTGCTGGGAGGCACCGTCAAGTACGGACTGATATTGGCCGCTAGCAACTACTTCCTCATATACATGGAGAAGGGGATGGCCGCCGATGTGACCCTGGTGATGGTAATGGCGATAATCGTCCTCAGCTTCCTTGCCTCGGCCTACCGCAAGCGAAAGGCGGACCGTCAGGGCGGAGAGCCCACCGGCCAATAAAAGGGATAGGTGGGGTTTGGGAACCGTTAGGCGATGCTCACGATGGTGATCGTGAACACCAGGGTTTTGCCCAGCAGCTCGGTGTTGTAGTTGCGCACCGCGGTTCCGCTGTCCTCGTCCACATCGATGACGAAGAAGGTGCTGGCACCATCCAAGCCCTTGATCATGTCGCTGTCGGCCTCATCGAGCTGGTGCTCGATGGTGATCAGGTTGGCGTTGCTGTCCATCCCGGTGACCTTGATGTCCCAGCCGACGCTGTCCGCCCCGTAGATGTGATAGAGCGCATCGAGGGTGGGCACGTTCTTTACGGTCACCCGGTCGGCCTGTGCATCAAACCCGTCAACGGTGGCCTCCCAACCGTAGAACGGATCGTAGACCAGCAGACCTTTGACAGGGTTCACACCGTATTCGGCCTTGAACTCGCTGGCGGTCATGGTCTCTAACAGCGGGACGGTCTCGACCAGTTGGAACGTGAACAATTTGGCGGGGTCCATGTCACCATAGGCCTTGTCCGGGGACAGGGTGACGGTCTTGCTCTCCCCCACCTTCATCCCCACCACTGCCTCGTCGAATCCGGAGATCATCTTTCCCGATCCGACCTCGAAGCTGAGCGGGGCGTACGAGGAATTGCTGCGCTTGGTGAAGGAAAGCGTCTTCGGATAAGCGGCATCGTCATTGGCCACCGACAGCAGGGAGGTGTCGAACACCCTTCCGTCCAGAAGTTTTCCGATGTAGTTCACTTTGATGGTCTGACCGACCTCGACAACATCACTGGAGCCTCCCTCGGACTGCTCTCCCTGGTAGATCAGAATGACTACCGTGCTGGCGCTCACCATCAGAACAGCGATGAGAACTATGAGCAGGACGTTCACGGCCCCCGTGACATCCCTGGATGGCCTGAATGACTTCATAAAGATGCGAATCAGGCAAACCTTTTCTTGAATTTAAACATTGCTTATGGAAGCGCTCCGGCGGACGGATGCTGGCCATGCCTCATCCACCGGAATCGCTTATTTATACACGTGGACCATTACCAACCACACCCTATCAGGCGATAAGATGAGGACGCTCTACATACACGCCGATTTCATGGAGTTCGAGGTTAAGAAGCCCACCCCGTTGGCCGAGGCCATCACCGACCAGGAGAGGACCGGCCGGATGGACGAGGTTCTGGTGGCCTTCCTCACCGTGGAGAAGAAGGACCAGGACAAGGTCGAGGCGGTCGCCTCCCAGGCATCTGCGGACATCATGGAAACGGCCACGAAGGTCGGTGCCGAGCGCATCATGCTCTACCCGTACGCGCACCTCAGCGCGGAGCTGTCTGACGCGGAGACGGGGAAGAAGGTCCTGAGGGAGATGGAGCGACTGGTCTCCGAAGGCGGGTGGCAGGTGCACCGCGCCCCCTTCGGATGGTACAAGGCGTTCAAGATCAGCTGCAAGGGTCACCCCCTGTCCGAGCTGTCCAGGGAGATAGAGGGGGAGGAATCCGCTCCGGCCCCCAAGGGGGAGGAGCGGTTCATAGTCCTGCTTCCGGACGGCAGCGAGGTGGACCCCCGGGACTTCAAGAATGGGACCGAGTGCTTCCAGATCATGATGGCCAAGGAGGCCTTGAAAAAGGATTGGCCCTCGACCGGTGAGGTCAAATACACCCGCCTGTGCAAGAAGTTCGGCATCAACTGGGAATCGATGAGCGACGCCGGGCACATGTGCTTCTCGCCCAAGGGCGCCCTTATGTTCGACCTGGTGGCCGATTACTCCTCACGCATAGTCAACGACATCGCCCTTCCGGTCTACACCGTCCGCGGCACCAACATGTTCAGCCTGGACGAGGGGCCGGTGGCCGAGCACGCCAAGCTGTTCGGCGACCGACTGTACGTCATCAAGGGGGAGAAGCGCGATTTCGTGATGCGGTATGCGGCATGCCACCAGCAGTTCGCCATGATGCGCCTCTGGAACATAAGCTACAAGACGCTGCCGTTCGGCGCCTTCGAGGTGGCCGACTCCTATCGCCTGGAGCAGTCCGGGGAGACCATGCTTTGCTTCCGCACCAGGCGCATGAACATGCCCGACCTTCATGTGGTGTGCAAGGACATCCCGGAATCGGAAGAGTGGTTCACCCGATTGGACGGAAGGATATTCAAGGAGGCCAACGACCTCGGGCGGGACTACGAGATGCTGGTCAACTTCTCTTCCTGGGAGGCTTACCAGAACCATAAGGAGATGCTCATGGGCATTGTGCGCAAGCACAACAAGCCGGCCCTCCTGCACTTCTACCCTGAAGGCATCAACTACTACTGGACCGTCAACATCGAGTACCATATCCTGGATGACCTGAAGCGGGCCAGGGAGATCGGGACGGTACAGATCGACGTGGGCAACGCTCAGCGCTTCGGCATAACCTATACCGACGAGTCGGGGAAGAAGGTGTTCCCGGTCATCCTGCACACCGCTGTGATCGGGACCGTGGAACGCTACCTGTATATGCTCTTCGATACCGCGGTGCAGATGGAGACCCAGGGAAAGCTGGGGACCCTCCCGACCTGGGTGCTGCCGGAGCAGGTACGGTTCATGAACGTCTCCGAACCGCATCTGGAGAAGGCCCGGGAATTGGCGGATATGGTCCGCAAGGCCCAGATACGTGTCGGACTGGACGATCGCTCCGAGACCGTTGGCAAGAAGGTAAGGGAGGCCAAGCAGGATTGGGTGGGCTATGCCATAGTCATCGGCGACAAGGAGATGACCTCCGATGTTCTGACTGTCTACGACCGCTCGCAGAACAAGAACGTGGAGATGACGGTCGAGCAGCTCATCGAGAAGGTCCGGGGCGAGATCGGCGACATGCCCTTCCGCCCCATGTACCTGCCGAGCGAGCTCAGCAGGCGCGTCGACATGTGAGGTCGTAAGGTGCGGATAGTCGAGGTAAACGCCTTCCACTACCCTTTCATCGGCGGCATAGAGAACCGCCTGCACCATGTCTGCCGGAGGCTGGGAAAGGACCATGAGGTCTTTGTCCTCACCAGCCGCCTGCCGGGGACCGAGGAGAGGGAGGTGATGGATAATTACACCGTCATCCGCCTGCCTTCAAGATACCTCAATGTCTACAATCCCCCTTATGTCCGGATCTCCAAGGTCCGCGAGGCCCTGGATGAGCTTTCGCCGGACATCGTGGACCTTCATTACCGTTGGGCCGGCTCGCTGCGCAAGGGGGTCCTGGGATATGACGGCCCCAAGGTATACACCTGCCACAACACCCTGGGGGAAGGCGTCGGCCTAACGCACTACGCCAGCGAACTGAACGACCGCCTGTTCCTTCGCCACCTCGATAAATTCGACCGGGTGGTCTGTGTGTCCGACTATATGAAGAGGGATGTGGCCGCCAGGGGATTCCCCGGGGAACGCCTGCTGACCATCTACAACGGCGTGGACGTACCGAACGCCCCCTGCAAGGACGGAGATTACATACTGTCCCTGGGAAGGCTGGTCAGGCTGAAAGGACTGGACGCCTTGGTCCGGGCGATGCGGGGCACCGAATGCCAGCTGCGCATCTGCGGCGAGGGGCCGGAGCGCAGGAACCTGGAAAAGCTCTCGCAAAAATTGGGGCTTACCGACCGCATCGATTTCCTTGGCTGGATATCCGAGGAGGAGAAGCACCGCATGCTGTGCGAGTGCCGCATGTTCGTTATTCCCTCCGTTCATGAGGCCTATGGAATGGTCGCTGCCGAAGCAATGTCCTATGGAAAGCCAGTGATAGCCTCCAACACCGGCGGCCTGCCAGAGGTGGTCGGTGACGCCGGGATATTGGTCCCGCCACAGGACGAGAAGGCCTTGGCGGAATCCATTAATGCACTGGACCATGACGCCGAGAAGCGTCTGGCCCTGGGCAGGGCGGCCAAGGAGAGGATGAAGGCGTTCAGCTGGGACGAGGTGGCCAGGCGCACCGGCGAACTTTATGCCGAACTGGCTGGCGTTAGGTGACCACCCTCTCCGTTACCAGGAAGGTGAAGCTCCTTATCGGGTCGAGATGGACCCTGACCTCGCTGAGCTCGACGTCCAGCACATGTCCCCCGTAGGAGAGGTCCTGGCTCAGGAAGTGCATGTGGAAGCCTGGGACATTGATGTCCCCCAGTCCTTCTGAGATGTAGTAACCTACCATCGTTCCCTGCACGTTCTCCAAGCGCAGGGTGGTCTGTTCTGCCACGACATCGACCAGCGGCGGGTAGGGCACATGCTGACCCGGCACGCTGCGTATGGTGATGGAATCGAACTCCGCCTCGATCATCACGGCATAGGCTATCTTATCGTTCAGCATATCGTCCAACCAGTCCTTGAGCGTCGTGTAGTTGTCATTCGCGCCCGTGGTGGTCGATTGCCCCTCATCGAAATAGGTCAGCATGGCGAAGGGGACCAGCGTTCCGGAGGGTACCTTCACCGGGACCAGGTCCGTGCCTGCTCGGTAGGCGATGCCATCTAGGACGATCATCTCTCCATCTATGCCCTCCACGGTGCCGATGCCGAAGTCCCCGTGCTCCAGCAGCCTGTCGATGGATATCATTCCCTGGTAACCACCCTCGCTGAGCCTTCCGTACGTCGAGACCTGATAGTACGAATCCCTGTCGACCTCCGCCGAGGCCTCCCCAGGCGCCATCCAGTATCCGATCATGCCGCTGGACATGACCAGAATGACCACTCCAAGCGCAAAGGCCCAGTTCCCCGCCTTGATCATGGGCAAGCGATATTCATCAAAATATAAGAAATGAAGGAAGTGGTTTTCACGGACCGCAGCTCATTTCAGGGCATGGATGGCTGCGACCACCGCGTCGCCCATCTGCCTGGTGGTGGCCTTTCCGCCCAGGTCCTGGGTGTAGACGCCCTTGTCGAAGGCGCCCCTGACGCCCTTGAAGATCACGTCCCCCAGGTCCCTCCGTCCCAGGTTGTCCATCATCATCTTGGCCGCTAGTATCGTGGCCACCGGATTGATGCGGTCCATGCCCTTGTACTTGGGAGCCGAACCGTGAACAGGCTCGAACATGGATATGCCATTGGGGTTTATGTTGCCCCCCGGGGCCAGGCCGAGCCCGCCAGTGACCTCGGCCAGCAGATCGGTGATTATGTCGCCGAACATGTTCGGGACGGCGATGACCCGGAACTTGTCCGGATTCTTGACCAGGGCCATGGTCATGGCGTCCACGTACATGTATCCGTGCTCCTTTCCCGCCCTCTTGCACTTATCGTCCCAGACCTCCCTCCACAGGGAGTAGATGTTGCTGCATACGTTGGCCTTGTCCACCACGGTGATGTAGTTCTCCCCGATGAGGTTGGAGAAGTTGATGACATGATCGGCGAACCGCTCTATGTTCTTACGGGACATCATGCCGATCTCGAAGGCGAAATCATCTTCGGCGTCGGCGTTGGCGTCCAGCCGGACCTTCATGTCGTAGAGCTGCCGCTTCACCCGGAGGTCCAATACCCCCTTTCCCCTGCTAACCCGGCCCCCGGCGCCGATATAGTAGTCCTCGGTGTTCTCCCGGAACACATCGATGTTGAAATCGGCGTCCCTCTTCAATCGCCCGAACGGCTTCCACAGGGGCGCCGGCCGGTGGTTGATGTACTGGTCGAAGCTGAAACGGAGAGCGAGGAGTATTCCCTTCTCCAGGACCCCCGGCTTCACCCGGTCGTCGCCTATCGCCCCCAGGAATATGCTGTCGAACTTCCCCAGCTTCGCTATGTCATCGTCCGTGACCAGGGTCCCGGCCCTCAGGTATCGTTCGGAGTTGATGTCGAACTCCTGGAAGTCGAACTTCACCGAGTAGTTCTCGGAAAGGGCGTTCAGAACCTTCAGGCCCTCGGCCACGACCTCCGGGCCGATGCCATCCCCTGGCAGTACCGCTATTTTATGCATCTCTTCTCCTCCTTGATCTTGGCCATGAGGCCGCCCTTGTCCATGAGCTCCTGGACGAACTTCGGGAAGGGGGCGAACTTCCACTCCTTCCCCTTGGTCTCGTTGATGATCGTTCCCTTGCCGAGGTCCACTGACAGTACGTCCCCATCATCCGCCTCCACCTGGCATTCCACGGGGAGCAGGCCGGTGTTGATGCAGTTGCGATAGAATATCCTAGCGTAACTATCCGCAACCACGCAGGATATGCCCATCTGCAGCAGCGCCCGCGGGGCGTGCTCCCGGCTGGACCCGCAGCCGAAGTTCCTTCCGGCGACGATGACATCACCCTTCTCGACATTTTTGGCCATCTCCGGCCGCACTTTCTCGAAGGCGAAAGTGCCGAGCTTGTCATTGTTGTCACTGGTGAGCCGTTCAGCAGGGATTATCTGATCGGTGTCCACATGATCGCCGAAGCGCCATACCTTTCCCTTCACGTTCCTCATTGCACCGCCTCCAGGTCTCGCGGGTCGGTTATTCGTCCGGTTATGGCGGACGCGGCCACCACGGCCGGTCCGGCCAGATACACCTCGGAATCCCGGTGACCCATACGGCCTATGAAATTGCGGTTGGTGCTGCTGACGCATCTCTCGCCCGGAGCGAGAATGCCCATGTGACCGCCAAGGCAGGCCCCGCAGGTCGGCCCGGAGACGAACGCCCCGGCCTTGGAGAACTCGGTCAGAAGGCCTTCGGCCATGGCCTGCTCGAACACCTTTACGGAAGCTGGCACGACCACCATGCGCACATCCCTGTGCACCTTCCTCCCGCGCATTATCTCCGCCGCCAGCCGCAGGTCTTCGATACGGCCGTTGGTGCAAGAGCCCAGGTAAGCCTGGTCGATCTGGACCTTGACATCCCTGGCCACCTTCCCGTTGGAGGGCAGATGCGGCATGGCCACCATGCTCTCCAGGGCAGATAGGTCGTATTCCAGGGTGCGCTCATAGAAGGCACCGTCATCCGGAAGGGCGGCGTTGAAGCCCTCCTTGCGGACGGTCTTCATGTAGGCGACCGTCGCCGCGTCGCAGGGGAATATCCCCGCCTTGCCGCCGGCCTCGATGGCCATGTTGGACACGGAAAGCCGGTCCGATACGGTCAGGGCCGATACTCCGGTGCCCCCGAACTCCAATGCCTTGTACGTGGCGCCGTCGACGCCTATGTCGCTGATCAGCCTGAGGACCAGGTCCTTGCCGCCGATGTACTTGGATGGCCGCCCCTTGAGCAGTACATGAATGGCACCGGGCACCTTGAACCACAGTTGGCCGGTGGCGAAGACAGCCGCCGCTTCGGAGCTCCCGACGCCGGTGGCAAAGGCGTTCACCCCGCCGTATGTGCAGGTATGGGAGTCCGCCCCTACCACGAGGGCCCCGGGGTAGGCGAAGCCGTTGTCCAGCATGACCTGGTGGCATACCCCTCCGCGGCCAACCTCGAAATAGTTGCTTATGCCCCAGTGTTTGGCGAAATCGCGCATCTCCTTGGCCTGCTTGGCCGAGGCCACGTCCTTGTTGGGGACGAAGTGGTCGGGCACCAGCACGATCTTATCGCGCATCGGTTCGCATTCCAGCGCCTCGAACTCCTGGAAGGCCAGCGGACCGGTCACATCGTTCACCATGACGTAGTCGACGTCGGCCTCCACGATGTCCCCCGCCCTGGCGTCCGTTCTGGACTTCACAGACAGTATCTTCTCCGATATGGTCTTGGGATCCGTTCTCATCTATTCACCTTAGGATCTTTGCCTGGCAAGCAGGCGGTCTATCGCAGCCATCGCGGCGTCCACGCTGGTGAGCACGATGTCCGAACCGATGCTCTTGCCCACCGACATGACCTTCTGGTCGCCGTTCATCCTGAGCTTGACGGTCACCTCGCAGAGGGCGTCGCTGCCTCCGGTTATGGCATTCAGGCGGTACTCGACAAGGGAGATGTTCTCGCTCACTGCGGTGCGTATCGCATTCAGCGCGGCGTCCACCGGTCCGATACCGACGTCCGACGACCGCACCGGTTTTCCGTCGATCTCGATGACCACTGTCGAGGTGGGGGTGATGTTCATCCCGGTGAACACCGTGAACTCCTTCAGCTTGACGTGCTGGTGTTCCTTCCCCACCTGACCCTGGATGTGGAGGGCCAGCGCCACCAGCTCGGCATCGTCCACCTCCTTTCCGCTCTCAGCCAGGGTCTTGATCTTCTCGACGACGGTCGCCAGCATCTCGTCCGGGAGGCAGATGCCGTATTCGCTGAGCTTCTCCTTCACGGAATGGGCCCCTGTGTGCTTGCCCATCACGATGTTGCGCTGCATGCCGACCAGCTCCGGGGAGAACGCTTCGTAAGTTGAGGGGTCCTTGAGCACCCCGTGGACGTGTATCCCCGATTCATGGGCGAAGGCGTTGTTGCCCACGATGGCCTTGGTGTCCGGTACCGGGACGCCGGTCATTCTGGCCACCGCCCGGGAGGTCATCCCCAGCTTCCTGGTATCGACATTGGTGCGAACGTTCAGGAAGGCCAGCAGGCTCATCACCACCTCCTCGAGCGCGGCGTTCCCCGCCCTTTCCCCCAGGCCGTTCACACAGACGTGCACCTGCCTCGCCCCTTTCCGCACCGCCGCCATGGAGTTCGCCACCGCAAGGCCGAAGTCGTCATGGCAATGGATCGACAGCGGCACCTTGGTGACCTTCATGACCTCGGAGACCAGGTATTCCATGGCCGCCGGGGACATGGTGCCCACGGTGTCCGGAAGGTTTATCTTATGCACGCCAGCGTCCTGAACTGCCACGTGCATCTCCTTCAGGAAGTCCAGTTCGGTTCGGGTGCCGTCCTCGCAGGAGAACTCCACGGTCACGCCGCGGGAGCGGGCGTACTCGACGGCGTCCACCGCCCGGGCCTTCACCTGCTCCCTGGTCATCTTCAGCTTGTTCCTCATGTGCCCTTCCGAGGTGGCAATGAATGTGTGGACGTAGTCCACGCCGCTATCCACCGCGGAATCGACGTCCTCCCTCGAGCATCGGGCCAGGCCGCAGACCTTGGCCCTGAGCCCTAGGGAGCTGATCCTGCGTACGGCATCCTGTTCCCCTTTGGACGTGCGCGGGAATCCCGCCTCAATGACGTCCACGCCGAGCTCGTCCAGCAGCTGCGCTATCCTGACCTTGTCGTCCATGGACAGGGCCACACCGGGGGTTTGCTCGCCATCCCGCAGGGTGGTGTCAAGGATCTCCACCTTATCCGGCGTGCAGGGGTCCAAGGCCAAGCGGTTGAAGTGACTGGTGAATATTCTGTCCGCCTCTTGCCCGCCACGGGCGCTGTAGTCCTGACTGCACGACGATCGAAGTTCGGTCATGATAACCAACTCTCACATCCAAGGTCGCAGCGATGAGCCGATTTAAGCACGCAAAAGACCGTGTTCCGCCACGATAATGATGCTCATCGTCATACCTCGTATGTACTTGAGGGAGACTAGAAGCATATTATATAATCATTGCTAAGGTCTGACACGGTTCAGACCCCCCGCCTCTCGCCCCAGATGAGTTTATGCAACTGAGGCAGCACCCGAACCTCCAGACGATGGTCGAGGACGAAGTCCACCACCGGGACCATCGTGAGGCCGCCCACTGGCGTGATTATCGCCGGGCAGTCCGGTTCGAACCTGCGCAGCACTTCTTCAGCCTTCTCCAGGTCGCACTTGTCCGCCACCACGAACTTCAGCTGGTCCTTTTGTCGCAGGTACCTCAGGTTCTCCAGCAGCATGCGTTCCTCCATGCCGGACGAGGGACACTTGTAGTCCATGCTGACCATCAGCCCCGGATGGTCGGGGAGGCCGACGATGGGGAGGGAGCCGTTCGTCTCCAGCGATACATGCTTCCCCGCCTCCAGGAGCCGGGTGATCAGCTCCGGCGTCCCGCTGTGCCATAAGGGCTCGCCGCCCGTTAAGCATACGTGTCTGACCCGGTATCCGTTCACTCCGGCCAAGACCTCGTCCACGGACAGCTCTGAGCCGCCCTCCCCGGCGTATCGCGTATCGCACCAGCGGCAATCCAGATTGCAGCCGCTGAGGCGGACGAACACCGTAGGCAGGCCCATGGTCCTCCCTTCGCCCTGGATGGAGAGGAAGATCTCGTTGACCAGCATCCTCAACCCTCGTAGGGGACGGGGTCCACGGCCCCGGCCTCCCTGAAGCCCTTCAGGCGGAGCACGCAGGAATCGCAGTGACCGCAAGCCTTATCCCCGCCGCGATAGCAGCTCCAGGTGAGGTGCAGAGGCGCGTCCAGCTTCAATCCCATCTTGACGATCTCCGCCTTGGTCTTCTTCAGTATGGGGTGCTCGATGCGCACCGGGTGGCCGAGAACCCCTCTCTTCGTTCCCACCTCCAGCATTTCCTCGAACGCCTGGAAGAACTCAGGGCGGCAGTCGGGATAGCCGCTGTAATCGATGGCGTTGGCTCCGATGAAGACCGCGCTGGCGTCGATAGATTCGGCCAGGCCGGCCGCCAAGCTCAGGAACACGATGTTCCTGGCGGGAACGTACGTTTCCGGTATGTCGTAACCTATCTCTTCCGGCTTTCGGTCCGGTACAGGAATCGTCCGGTCAGTGAGTGCGCTGCGGAAACCGGTGAGCGGGAACTCCATGATGGTGTGAGGAACATTGAAGTGAGCCGCGACCGCCCTGGCGGCGTCAAGCTCCCGCTGGTGCCTCTGTCCGTAGTTGATGGTGAGGGCGGTGGCCTCGTATCCCTGGTGCAGGGCGTATGCCAAGGTGACCGTTGAATCCAGACCTCCGGAGAGCAAACAGATGGCCTTCATTTCCTCGCCCCCAGCTTCTTGCCCACCCAGGCGCTCTGCCCCAGCTCCTCGTGGACCCCGACCTCGACCTCCTTGACGTTGGATGGGAAGTCAACGTTCTCCATGACCTTGCCCAGGATGTAATGGCACAGCTCCTCGGCGCTGCTCTCCTCGGTCGGCAACAGGACCACGTCCTCCTTGGGAAGAGCGTACTTCTTGCCATCGGCCTTGATGAACACCTCATCGCCCAATGCCAGAGTTATCTTCTTGGAGTTGGCCGGCACGAGGACGCGATGGTCCAGCTCCTCGGCGATGGCCCGCAGCTCCTTCTTCAGGGGAATAAAGTCCATGACCATGCCGTCGTTCCCCATGTCGCCGTGCAGCTTGAGGCTGACCACGTAGGTGTGACCGTGCAGGCGCCCGCATTTCTTGTGCCCGGCTATGAAATGGCAGGCCGAGAACCTTATCCCGGCGAACTCACCGTCGATCTCCAATCTCATGTTATCTCCCTAACCTCATGACCCCGGTACGCAATAATCATTTTCCCTGGCGGGACAGGGCGGAGGCCAGGGCGATGGAGTCGGCATAGCACCTCTTGGCCCGCGATGTGTCGATGAAGACCTTGTCCAGGTTCAGTATGGGGGCGCCCATGGAAACGCAGCCGTCGACCAGGTGCATGGTCCGGAAGATCAGGTTGCCAACGATCCCGTCCGGGGCGATTATCAGGTTCTTGGAGCTCACTGCCTCCTCGATCAAAATCTGGCAGTGCTCGACGTCATAGCCCTCCGCCCGGCCCTTGCCCTCCACTTCGATGGCGTCGCTTATGCTCCGGTCCACCTCGGAGCTTCTACCAATGTCCCCCATCCGGCCGCCGGAGAGCACCCCGGCCTGCATCGGAACCCCGAGCTGACGGAACAGTTTGGCGGAATATCTTATGAACTCCAGCTTCTGCTCGACGTTCCACCCTTCGTCGACGCCCACCGGTGCCAGGAAGAACATTCGCCCGCCCTTCGGCTGCATCAGCGCGGCCCTTAAAAGATGGTCCAAGGAGAACCTGGACTTTACCTCGACCATGGTCTGATTGGCACTGAGGTCGCCCCTAACCACCGCATCCACCTCGCCTGTCCGCAGCGCGGCGACCATCTCCTCGGCGGAATCGTAGGTGATGACCTTGGCGTGACCGTGCCTCTCAGCGTCCCGGGCGCTCTTCAGCACCTTGCGCGAATCCTCCCCCAGACCGATGCCCACGGTGGCGCGGTTGGCCGCGGCTTTATTGAATATGTGCTCGGGGGTCAGCATCAAAGGGTGATTCGCCCCAACCGATATATTAGCTTCACCAGAACGCCGGGGAGCGCTCAGGACATCCTTTCACTCAGCCGCTCCTGGAACTTAGCCTCGTCCTCGTAACGGTAGATGTGCTTCGGCTTCAGCTGCCCCAGCGACCGTCCGGCCTTAGCCCGCTCATCGATCTCCATCTGGACATGAACATACGCCGAGGGCTTGGCAATGACTATCTGCAGACGGTCCAGGTCGCGACCCATCTTCAGCGTCCCGAGCAGGTCGTTGCACTCGTTGAGCAGCTTCCTCTCCACATGACGGCGGAAGGCCGTCTCGTCCTCCACCGGCCGTTCCGGGATTATCAGGAACACCAGCCGCGATGGCCTGCCTCCGACGTCATACAGTTCCCACCACCGCACGTTGTCCGATCGCTGCAGCGCCTCCTGGATATGCCTGGAGTAGATCTTGCATCCGAGATAGTTGCCGCTCTCGTCCTGGGCATCGAAGTCCAGGGTGTCCACGGAACGGCCCATGACCTTGATGGACGGGGATACCACGTGGCGGACCTCTTCCTCCAGCAGTATCTCGGTCGAGCATATGGGGTCGATCACCTCGATCTGGTCGCCCGTGGCGTATCGAAGGAGGGGCAGACATTCCCCGGGTCGGCTGATTATCAGCTCACCGGCCATCCCGGCCTTCCACTCCGTCCAAGGTATGGCCTGCAGAGGCGCCCTCTCCTTCTTGGACCGCTGGACATCCCTGGGGTCGGCGAGTTCGGCGATCACCCCGGGCAGGAAAAGCTGCAGGCCCTTCTGCCCAGGCGAGTACTGGGAAGCTATCAGCGGACATTCCGTGCTCCCAAGAACGTCGTATGCCTTCATGTTCGGATAATATTGCCTGAGGGAATCCAGATACGGACTGAGCGGCTCGGCGTAGGTGATGGCGATGCGGACCGCGCGGATGTTCTCCCGGAGCCTGCCCAGGTCGATCCCCGCCAGCATCAGGGAGGCGGCCATCCTGGCCAGCGGCCCGGGAAGATGGAAGTTGTTCCTGGCTGCCCGTTCTATCATGTTTCTGAAATAGTCATCCTCGTTGGCGATGCGCCCGATGACGTAGAAGAGCAGCGGCGTGCCGGCCATTAGGTCGAACCGTTCGGAACGGGAAGCCTTTGCCACCGCTTTCCGCAGGTCGGTGTCCTGGGCAAGAAGAGTGGATATCATATTGACATCCAGCACCCTGCTGGCGTTATGAAGCGTGGGCCCGGACACCAGTGGTTCCTCGCCAGCTATGCTCCAGCCGATCATCCCCTTCCGGACGCCTATGAGATGACCGAAAAGCGCGTAGCTGCTGGCCATGCGTTCGATGTCCCGGGCGCTGTAGTAGACCCGTTTGGATACCCCGGTGTAACCGGAGGTGTGATAATAACGGTCGGCGGGAACCAGCAGGGACCTTTCCAGACCATGCTTCCTGAATGCCTCGTCCAACCGGTCGTAACCGACAGCTGGAAGCCTGTGAAGGTCCTCCCAGGAGCTGATGTCGGGCATGTCCGGACCGTACACCGGTGAGGCTCTGGCCCGCTCAACCTCTGCCCTAATTGTCTCGAGATGCATTGCCTCGAAATCCTCTGGGCGCTTGGACAGGAAAAGTTCGGTCTCGCCTTTCAGCGCAGACAGATCGTCAGGCGATTTCCGCACGCCCTCCCTCAACATGTTGGATATATAAAACCTAGTCGGGGGTCTCCCCCTCCAATATCTGATCGAATCGGTACTCGTCCATGCTGCGAAGGCCCAGTACCATCTCCATCTCCCAGGGGGTGAGCAGCGGAAGGGGGTAATGCGGACCGTCGTCGATTGCCAAGCGCGGACAGGCGGTGCTCACCGCCGCCTCCGCTCCGTATGGAAGCAGCGCCTCGGCCTTGACCTCATTTAGCTGGACGATGTCCGCCCGCATTCCTTTGTTGCGAAGGACGTCCCGGCATCTGACCGCTAGGCCATACCTCCTCTGACCAGGCCTGTCGCACACCAGCACCAGCCAATCCCTGGCCGCCATGGCCTTGGCCATCGCGGCATATCGTTGCCGGATGACCTTCTCCTTGCTCTCCGAGATGTCGTCCACCGCACCTCGGTAGGGATCGGCGCTGAGCACCGGAAGACCCGTGCCGAGCGAAACGGCCAGAGGATGGAAGTAACCACTTCCCAGGAAGATGATCTGCTCGACCTCCTTGCTGACATCGAGCGCGGAGGTGACGTTACACCCGAGGACCTGGCCGGGAGATGCGATTCGGGCGTCCCCTTTGCCGATCAGGGCGGTGCGGCCGGTGGACCGCAGGGCGTCCTGCACCGATGGCAGGAGATGGACATGCTGGGCGGTGGCCACCAGCCCGACCTTGTTTTTTATTTTGTCCAGATTGTTAAGCAGTGCCTCCAGGGGATCGAAGTCGATCCTGACCTCGAGGAAAATTGTTGGAACGCCCGGTTCGAGGTCAGGGATGGGAGCATGCCCGACATGCACGAGCAGGTCCAATCCCTTCAGCGACCTCAGGTCGCAGGCCCCGTAGCAAGGATCGCCCATGATGATGACCTGGCAACCGGTCTCCCTCTCCAGATGCCCGGCGAAATCCCTGGCCCTGGTCTTAAGCCCCTCGGGCATCTGCAGCCCGACAGTACGTGCCTTCCTTGACCGGACTTCAGATACCGCCTTTTCGATCTGAAGGTCCATCGCTCACGCCCCGCCTTCGTCCTGATCGGATGCGCTGACATCCAGCGACTGTGCGGCCCGCCCGTTGCGCTTGGCGTGGATCTCCATATAGAAGGCGCCGATGGATGCAAGAACGGTCGACAGAAGAACGACCACCACTGTGACACCAAGTATCGCGGTGGCGGTCTGATTGTCGAACACCAGGGGATAGGAGAACGGGATGGAGGCCATGACCGCTGCCGCCAGTCCCCGGGGCATCATGTAGAACAAACCCATCTCGTCGCTGGCGTCCAGTCCTATATACTTGTCCGCCAGCAGCAATGAGATGTACCGAGCGATGAGCAGCCCGAAGAATACTATCAAACCCAGCAGCAGGTACCAGGCGGTGAAGTGGATGGTTGTGATGACCAGACCCAGGTACACGAAGAACACCGTTCGGATGAGGAAGGCTATCTCATCATGGAAACGCTTTACCTTTTCACCCAATGCGAACTGCTCTCCCTTCTGCCTCAGCACCTTGGATATCTCATCCCAGTTTCCGATGGTGAGACCGAACACCAGTACGGCGATCGCCCCTCCCCCAGCCTTGTCCACCAGGAAATTGGTGACCGAGAACACGATCAGCATGGCAGCGATGGTTATCATGTAGGAGAAGGGCTGCCTGCTCAGCCTCTGCAGGATCTTTGTCCACAGTATGCCGGAGATGATGCCTATCATGGTCGATACCATGAATGAACTCACCAGCAGCTCCACCGCGCTCATGACGTCCGCAGTGTCCTGGCTCATGAAGACGATCAATGAGGTGGCCACCACTATGACCAGAACGTCAGTTATTGCCGATTCCAGCGTCAGGACCATCTTGAGATTGGTGGAAATCCTCAAAGCCGAGATTATGGGAATGACGATCGCACCGCTGGTGCCGCCGACTATCGATCCCAGCAGAAGGCATGTCTCCAGGCTCCAATCGGTTAGGAATGTCAGCACCAGGGCGGTGATCAGCATCGATGCCACGAACGCGATCACCGTTTGGACCAGGGATTTGCTGAAGGACCGGACCACATCGCCGATGGCCAGGTCCATTCCGGCCTGGAACATGATAATGGCCAGGGCCGCAGCGGCCACGTAGGGGGTCAAAGACTCGATCCCCTGAGCCGCTTCAGCATTGATGAGCCCGATGCCGCCCGGACCGAGCGTGATCCCCAGCACCATGAGTATCAGGACATCAGGCGCCTTGAAGCGGCGGAACAGATAGTTTGAGATGAAACCCATGAAGATGACCGCCCCGGCGGCCAGGAAAAGCGTGTCCGCGTCCAAATTATTCCTCAAAGAGTAAAAGGGTCATGGATAAAAAAAGCTTGTAGAAAAGTGAGGATAAGGAAGGGATTTGGTGGCGATGACTCACTTCACCAGCTCAGCACCCTTCTCCACTTCGATGAAGCAGGGGGTGGGCAGTTTCAGGGATGCCTTCCACAGTGCCTCCTTGGCACTGTTGAAGTTGGCGACCGGGACCCTGATGGTAAGCACTACCTGACCGGCATGGACACGGGCCGCAGTGCCCACGTTCTTGCCGAACGCTCCCCTCATACCGCTGGAGACACGGTCGGCACCGGCGCCGGTGGCGAGCTTGTTCTCCCTCAGCACGTGGTGGGGGTATATCCTGAACTTGATGTGATAGTTGCTGCCGGGGGTCTTGGACATCACCCTGTTGGCGGCGATACGGGCAGCCTCCATGGCGGTGTGCCTTATCTGACAGGTCTCCTTGACCTTCATGTTGATCGTGATCGGGAAGTCACCGTTGGTGGACCCGAGGTCGAAAGTGTTGATCCTCAGGGCTGGAACTCCACCCATGTATTCCCTGCGGGTGTAGGCCTGTCCCGTGAGCCTCCTGTACATCCTTGCCGGCTTTCTGGCCATATCATATCACCTGTAAACTATCAATGCGACGGGATGGCTACATTCATATTTTCCTATATAAGGCTGATGGATGCGAAGGTGAGCCACATCTCGCTGACCAGAGGGAAAAGGTTTCTTGCATATGAGGATATCTGTCCTGACAAATGCGCATCAGATACGAGGTTATGACGGAAGAGGGGCTGGACCTCATCGGCCCTCTCTGGTTGGAACTGAGGCAGATGCACCGGGCCAGGTCTACTTATTTCCAAAACACTCTTGGCTCAAAAAGCTTTGAGAAGCGGCGGGAGGAACTCCTGGAGAAGGCCGGCGGCGGATTGATGAGGGTGGAGCTGGCCCGAGCTGAGGATGGAAGGGCGGTTGGCTACTGCGTTTCCAGCGTGTCGCAGGACGTGACCGGGGAGGTGGACTCCATATTCGTGACCGCCGCCTTTCGGGGGATGGGGATAGGGACCGCGCTGATGGAGGGGGCGTTGCGATGGATGGAGAACCTGGGTGTGAAGCGCAAGGTGCTTCTGGCAATTGTAGGCAACGAGGAGGTCCACTCCTTCTACGCCCGCTTCGGGTTCTTGCCCAAGAGCGTGCTTCTTGAACAGACCCAGAAGCCCGGAGGGAATCTACCGGACAAACATATTTAACGAGATGTCATTATCGCACCTGAAGGAGAGCCCCTTGAGCAGGAAGAAGGTGTCGAACAATCAGGTGCGGGGCATCGCCCGCAAGAGGATGGACATCCTGGTCCGGCTGTCGGAGAAGGAGGCCCTGGGCGGAAACATGGAAAGGGCGAAACGCTACATGACCATTGCCAGGCGGATCTCCGGACGGAACAAGGTTCCTATGCCCAAAGGGGCATTGTATTGCCGACACTGCTCGACACCGCTCATACCTGGACTTAACTGCCGGGTGCGGCTGCGGAACCATCGGGTGGGCACCCATTGCCTGGAATGCGATGATATCAGGAGAATGCCATATCTAGTGGAGATGAAGGAGAGAAGGACATGCCGCCAAGGACGATGAAGGATATCAAGAGGGTCGGGCATGGCCTGAGACCCACTGTGCACATGGGCAAGGAAGGGATGACCGATACCCTGATAGAGGAGATCGCGAAGCAGGTCAAGACCAGGAAGGTGGTGAAGGTACGCCTTCTCCCCAGCGTGGAGGAGGACCGCAAGCAGGTCGCAAATGAACTGGCCGACCGTTCCGGTTCAGTGCTCATCGAGGTGGTGGGACATACCGTCCTGCTGTGCGACCGCAAGTATCTGCAGGGAAAGGGAGAGATAGAACTCTAAGGTGAGCTCAGTGTTGGACGTCAACGTTATCAGGGAAGATCCCGAGGCCATCCGGACCATGCTAAGGAACCGCACCTACAGCGAGGACGTGCTGGACCGGTTCCTGGAGCTGGACCAGGCCTGGCGGGCGGCGGTGGAGGAGGGCAACCGGCTCAGGAAGCGGAGGAACGAGGCCTCCCTGCGCATTGCCAAGCTGAACGGGAAGGAGAAGGCTGATGCGGTGGCGGAGATGAAGGCCGTAGCCGCCCGCATCAGCGAGCTTGAGGCCAACGTGGCCGATTTGGAGGCCCGGAGGGACGAGGTCATCCTGCTCATCCCTAACATTCCTCACTCCACGGTTCCCGTCGGGGACTGTTACGAGAAGAACCGCGTGGTCATGGAGTATGGAAAGGTTACCAAGTTCGATTTCCAGCCCAAGGACCATATCGCCCTGGGTGAGGATCTGGACATCATAGATTTCCAGCGCGGGGTCAAGGTCGCCGGAAGCGGCTTCTTCGTGCTGAAGGGCGATGGAGCGCGGATGGAGAGAGCGCTCATCAACTACATGCTGGACCTGCACCACAGACAGGGATACACCGAAGTATTCCCTCCGGTGGTCGTTAACAGGGCCGCGGTCATCGGCACCGGGCAGTACCCTAAGATGAAGGATGACATGTACTGGTGCGAGAGGGATGATCTGTGGCTCAACCCCACGGCGGAGGTTCCGGTCACCAATCTGCTCCAGGATGACATCCTGTCGAAGGAGGATCTGCCGATCTATTACACGGCATATCTCCCCTCCTTCCGGCGCGAGGCGGGACGTCACGCCGAGATGAAGGGGATGATCCGGGTCCACGAGTTCAACAAAGTGGAACTGGTAAAGTTCGTGCTTCCTGACGGGTCATTCCAGGAACTGGAGACGCTTCTCAACGACGCCCAGGATGTGCTGCGGGGGCTGGAGCTGCCGTTCCGCACCCTTCTGCTGTGCACCGGAGACATGGGGTTCGCCTCCGCCAAGACCTACGATCTGGAGTCGCACGCCCCGGGAACGGGAAGCTGGCTTGAGGTATCATCGTGCAGCTGCTTCACCGATTTCCAGGCCAGGCGGGCCCGCGTGAAGTATCGTCCGGAACCGCACCTGAAAAGCGAGTTCGTGCACACCCTGAACGGTTCCGGCCTCGCTTTGCCGAGGACCATGGTGTCCATAATGGAGAACAACCAGGACGCCCAGGGACGCATACGCATACCCAAGGTGCTCCAGCCCTATATGCAGGGCCAGGAACTGATAGAATAGGAAAGGTAAACGGTTTTTGGCCGCCGGGCGGCCTTACTTCTTTCCCTTCTTGGCCGGAGCCTTCTTGGGCTTCTCCTCTTCTTCTTCCTCTTCCTCTCCTTCCTCGCCCTCTTCCATCTCTTCGTATCCAAGGAAGTCGAAGAGGTCCTCTTCCAGCCCCTTCAGAACCTCAACGGCCTCTTCCTGCTCGCCTTCCTCAAGAAGGTCGATGGCCAGGGTTACCTGGTCTAAAAAGTCCTCCAGGGTGCAGTCGAGCTCCTCGATCAGATCGTTCAGGCTAACCATGTGTCTTACCTCGGCTTCCAATATCCCTTGCCAATAGATAAGACATCGGGTGTGATGACCTAGAATTTTGACGGTGCGCAATCGGAGTCACGATCGCGTCCATCATACCGTCGCCTCCTGGACGGTGACCTTGCACAACCAAATGTCCAGCGTGGTGCCGTAAGGCGCCTTGAATATTGGGACGGCCGTCGCAGGCACGCCGGTGATCTTCACCCCCGCCTCCATCGACCAGCCCGAAGCCTTGAGGCCGAACACTGCGGCGAGGACGCCCATATCCACGGCCACCGAGGTTTGGCATCTGACCTGTGTGCTGTACCCGGGCAAGCAGATCATTTTGGGAATGCCAACTGCACCGAAAGCGGACATCCCCAGCCATATGCCATTGGCGGAAGGCAGTCCATCCAGATAAGCCTGGAACGGATTGCCCAGAGATTTGGTCAACGGCTTGGCCGAACTTGCAAGATCGTACAGCGCATCCCGAAGGGTACCGCAGCGCCATATGACCTCCATGCGCATCCCCGCCTTTACCGTGGAGCTGGCCTCGGCCATCGCCACCTCTACGAAAAGACCGGCCACTATCTCCTTGTCCAGTATGTTGGTGGCCAGCCTTTCCACCATCCGCAACAGGGCGGTCTCGATCGTCAGGGCGAGAGCTTCTATGCTGAAATCCCCGGAAGAGAGCTGATAGAGAGATTCCGTGACCGCTGATAAGTACGCCTGCTCAACGGTGCCCATGTCCATCGCGGAGAAGACATCCTTGCCGTTTGACCCGCCTTTCGTTCCACTCTTGAACTCCCATCGGTCGGCACCGTCCTTCGCCCTCTGCCACGTCCTCCCGTCATTCCAGCAGTCGGTGGAGAAGGGAGCACTGTCCACCCGCCTGCCGCGATCGTCCCTCAGTACTAAACTTTCTTCGAACGGAAAGCCTTCGCCGATGTTGTCCAATGCCTGCTCCGGGAACTGATACACAGTTCGCGTCCGCGGCATCATGACCCCACATAACGCCCCCAGACCCTGCACGCCATGCCTGGTCTCTATGGTCCAACCGGTTAGGTCCACAGCCTCCGAGGTGGGGTTGTACAGTTCCACCCATTCCCTCCCGGCGTCATCGCCGGCCGGATTCAGCTCGTACTCGTTTATCACTACCTGGTCGGTCCTGCCTTCCAGCACCTTTATGTATACCCCTGCGTCGATGCATCCCTTGAGCCCGGGTATCGGGAGGGGGATGTTCGATAGCAGCGCCCCCACCCCGGGAATGTCCGAGAGAGCGAAGGAGACTTTCCTATAGCTCACCACCTCGGGCATGACCAGTTCAACACAGGCGCCGCTGACCAATCCTCTTACCTCCACCATATGGCGGAACACGTCCATGAACGGGTCGATGACCGCGGACACCGTCCAATCGCCCCCGTGGAGGGAAGCATTGGTCAGGAGGCTCATCTTATCCTGGCTGTTTATCAAACGGGTGGTCACATCTATGCGGCAATCGTCAGACCTAAAGGATATTGATATGGAAGCTGGAACGCCGACCTCCCGATAGTCGAGATCGCGGGGTTTGAGCTTGACCGTCATGCCCACTCCCAGGAAGCTCAGGGTAATGCTCCTCTCCCCCAGAACATCAAGAAGCAGCTTGGCCAGCTTGGATTCCACCAAGGACATCGCTGAACGGATGAAATCCTGCAGCTTCTCGACCAGGGCGTTCATCATGGCCGACAGAGCCTGGAGCGCATTGCTGCCCAGCTCGATCAGTGAGCTGACGGCGTCCCGGAGGTACCGGTGGACCGCCCGGAGATAGGATGTGAGCGTTCCCACCCCCTCCTGAAGTGGGCGGAGTAGCGAGTCGATCACATCGCATATCTTCTGACCGAGGGTGTTCACGTTGATGTAATTCACTCCCATCAGCGCATGACCGCTTAGGACGGCCACTTCAATGTCGGAATCGAACCCCATCTCCTTCCCATAACTCACTGGCAGCACCTGTTCGATCTCTCCACCTGGAGAAAGCCTGACCGAAACCTGTCCTGAGTAAACGACCTTCCAGACGGATTGATACGATGCCGCTTTAGCATCAAGCACATCTGTGTCGTGTATCTGGACATCGGTCCCGGGTGTTCCTTGGTAATGGCAGGGATCGGTGATCGAGGTTGTCAGCCATGCGGACCGTTCCCCTTGGTTCGGATAGGTCAGATCGACCTTGAGCGATTCAAGATTCGAACTCCCGTCTGGACCGAGCAATGAAAAATGGGGCGAAGTGGGGAGCGAGACCTCCATCTGATTCCCACGCATTCGGACGCCATCGGACATTTCGGACAGCATCTTGGATACATCATCGCTGATGATCACTGAAATGCCGGCGCAGGGATCCCCGGTCCGGGCGGCCACATCGGCCATCCAGGAAATGTGCTTACCGGAGGGAGAACCTTGGCTCAGACCGGTCATGAACCATTCCTCGAGGAATCGGGAATTAACGTCGAACGTCCTTTCGATCGATCCTTGGACCCCCCAGGAGGCGTCCCCCCGGATGCGCTTCTCCAGCTTTTGCAGGCTGTTTTCCCGGTCGATGTCGATATCGCCCAGGTCATTAAGGGCTGAATTCAGCAACTGCTCGGCCGCGCTGGAGATCATGTTATCCAATGACTGTTGCCTGTGTAAGATGGCATCCCGATTCTCCATGAATTCGACCTTGGTCGCTTCGGCCAGAGGATCGGATGTCATGACCTCGGACTCAGCGGCGCTCATGGCCGCCCGTATCCAAGTGTTCTTATGATCAAGTGCCACGACCAGCGATGCCTTGAGCTCATCGAGTAAGGAAACGCCATCCCGGGGATCGAGCAACAGATCGCTGGTGGGTAGGAACATGCTTCGGGATATCTGTTCTGAGACGGCGGCGATCTCCCTCCTGATCGACGCCAATATCTCCAGCGTCCCCTTCTTGTATTGGTCATGGAACTCCGCCCAACCATCCCAGGCCATGACATCGGTCCTGGGTATATCGAGGACCACCAGTCCCCCGAACGTGATGGGTACGGCCTCGCCTTGGACGTTCGTGAGGTGAATGACCATATCGTTCACGTATATGCTCCCATCCGGCGCTCCCGCGCCCAGGTAGCGGTAGAGCGTGTCCGGTATACCGGCCCTTTCAAACGTCTCTTCCAGCCAGTCCTTAAAATGCTCCTCGGCCAGGTTGACATCGAAGACCTGGTCGATCAGATCGTTGGCGAAGGAGAACACTGTATCGCCGGCCTTCTCGACGATCTCGATCAGCTTGATCAGCCCAATATGCTCCAGACATCTTAGGGATAGACGCTCGATAGCTGAGTTCAGGGCCTGTGAGAACACCTTGCGCCAGTCAAGCTGATCGCAGCCGTACAGGCTGAGGAATATGTCCGCCGGGTCGATGGTCCCGCCTTCGCTCAGAACAGACTCGATAAAGAACCAGCATTCCTCTCCAGACATCTCTTCTGTGGATATCCCATAACAGGGAGTGGCCTGACGGAAGTGCTTGTACTGAAGAATGATGAGGCCCAGATCGATGGCATTGACCACGTCACTGTCGGTTATCGTCTCCGATGTCCGCCCCTCTCCCATTATAACGCTTCCCCAGCCCTGCAGGGTTCGATGAGCGGCCAGTGATTCGAGCATATAGCTAACCATTGAAGATAGGTCGCCGAGACCGTCGGAGACCGCCCTCTCGAATGCGCCCATCCTGTCGTTCAGTAGAGGCCAGGGAACCTTGCCCTGGTCATCCACCGGATAGTCGCGGCTGAGGTTCCCGTTGGGAGATGAGACCATTACCGATATCGAACCGGTGAGACCGACATAAGCTGGAACGTACTTATCCGTGAACCCGTCGCCCGCGAGCTCCTGGTCCAAAGGAAGACGTATGTACGACAGCCTTACTCCGCTGACGTTCGCCTCCAGGACCATCCCCGACCGGAACTGGGGATAGCTGGAGCGTATGCGTTCGCCAAGTCCATGGTCGAACCGTGATGACATGTCGCTCTCGTTCAGAGGTTCCCCGGCACATACGGTCAGAAGTGATTGCCAGGCCATCTCCTGAACCTGTTCATTGGCATCAATGGACAGCCCGTCCATGCGCAAGACCTCCTCTGCCGTCAGCCCCGCCTCCTGTGACCCGTTGTCAAGGTCGACGATCAGTGCTGCGGATAAAGTGGATACGATGATGAGAACGACGGCGATAAGGGAGAAAGGCATCTGAGCCCGGCCGTCCCGGGATAAAGTGCGCCTCGAACTTCTTTCGGTCATCCCCCATGACCAATACCTGTTGGATAAAAAGGGGGTGAGCTACAATCAGGTTACGGGGAAGCGCCCTTCACCATGTGCAGGAAGTTTTCCAGATGCGCCGCTATCAGCGGATTGTCCGAGAAACCGCATAGGTCCAGGTCCTCAGTGGCTATCATGGCCAAGGTACCATCGACTATCACGTCCGTGGCGATCAAACCCTTCCTCCGGAACACCTCGTTCGCGGAGGGGACCTTTACCGCTGGTTCGGTTATTATGGTTATCATGACCCCCCTGGCCTGAGCGTCCTTGAAATGATCGGACAGCTCGGAGCGGATGTCCTGCATCTTGGGGGAAGATATCATGAAGGTCGAACGGGCGGAATCGAGCATCTCACCGATCTTGGCAAGAACCTTCTTCCTTCCGTAGATGGTGTACACCAGCTCCGGCGTGCCCTTCTCCGAGAGCAGCCCCTTGATGGAGCTGAGCTTGGCGAACATCCCGTTCATCTCGTTCATGGTCCTTTCGCGCAGCTCCTCAATGTCCAGGGGATGATAGATGGCAGGCCGTCCGTCCGTCTCCTGAGCGAAACCCTTACCCACCAAGGACTGGAGGGATTTGTAGGCCGAGGTCCTTGGTATCATCGCCAGTTCCGACACCTCCTCGGCGGTGGCATGCGTGCGGAGCACCAGTGCCACATATGCCCTTGCCTCGTAATTCGACAGCCCCAAATTCCCTAGAATGGAAGCTATCTGAGCAAACTCCCTCTCAATGTCCCCTATGTCCAGTCTTAGAACGTCGACAATATTCATGGTCCAACATGTAGCTAAGCTCGCTACATAAATATTATATTATCGTGTTGAAGTATCAGCCTGGGGTGCAATCGTGATTGCAAAAGAGAGTTCATTGCCCAGAGGATTGCCGAAGAAGACGGAATCGCTCTGCCCTGAGTGCAGGAAGATCATAATAGCCACCATGTCCGAGAAGGACGGAAAGGTGGTCATGGACAAGGAGTGCCCGGAGCACGGGCATTTCTCGGATGTCGTCTGGTCGGACGTGGAGATGTATCTGAAATCCGAAGGCCTCTCCTATGACGGAGTGGGAGTGAAGAACCCCTTCATTCCCCACGCCAAGGTCTGCCCGAACGATTGCGGCCTCTGCGACCTGCACCTGAGCCATACCGCCTTGGCCAACCTGGACCTCACCAACCGATGCAACATGAAGTGCCCGATCTGCTTCGCAAACGCCAACCAGTCCGGCTATGTTTACGAGCCCAGTTACGATGAGGTCGTGAAGATGATGCAGGTGCTGCGCGACAGCAAGCCTGTTCCGTGCCCGGCCATCCAGTTCGCTGGCGGTGAGCCGACAATCTATCCCCAGTTCGTGGACGTGGTCAAAAAGGCCAAGGAACTGGGATTCGCCCAGATCCAGGTGGCCACCAACGGGATCATGTTCGCCAACGACTTCGAGTTCCTGAAAGCATCCACCGAGGCCGGGCTGAACACCATCTACCTGCAGTTCGACGGTATGAATGATGACATCTACATGATCTCCCGGGCCAGGAAGATGCTCGATATCAAGATGAAGGTCATCGAGAACGTCAGGAAGCTGGAGAAGCGGCCCTCGGTGGTTCTGGTCCCGGTGGTGGTGAAGGGGGTCACCGACAACCAGATCGGCCCCATATTCAAGTATGCCCTAGAGAACTCTGATGTTGTTCGCGGCATCAACTTCCAGCCGGTGTCCTTCACCGGCAGGATCAACAAGGAAGAGCTGGCCAAGCAGAGATACACCTTGCCGGACCTGGTCAGGGACTTCGAGGTCCAGACCAAGGGGCAGATCAAGAAGAGCGATTGGTTCCCGGTCCCCAGCGTCGTGCCGCTCTCCACCCTTGCCTCCGCGTTCGTGGGCGAGCCTAAGGTCACCTTCACCACGCACCCCCATTGCGGGATCGCCACCTACCTTTTCATACAGGACAAGGGGCATGTGGTGCCTCTGACCTCCTTCGTAGACGTGGAACCGCTCTTCAAAGAGCTGTACGAGCTGTCCAAGAAGGCGGAGAAGGCCAAGCTCAAATTCCCCAGCAAGGTGAAGGTCTATACCCTGCTTAAGAAGTACACGCACGAAGATAGGATGCCCGAGGGCCTGGACATGAAGACCTTCCTGGGCCTGCTGGGCTCACTCATGGACGACAAGTCCAAGGAGTCTCTGGCCAAGTTCTCCTGGAAGATGATGATGATCGGAGGCATGCACTTCCAGGACCTTTACAACTACGATGTGGAAAGGGTCAAGCGCTGCGCCATCCATTACGTGGTGCCTGACGGCCGGATAATTCCCTTCTGCGCCTACAACGGCGGACCAACCTTCAGGGAGCAGGTGGAGAAGAAGTTCTCCGTACCCATCGAGGAGTGGAGGCGGACCAGGGGGACGGAGCACACATAAGGAGGAAACAATATGATCGTGAGCATCGAGAAGTGCATGCATTGCGGCGCCTGCGTGGGCTCCTGTCCCCAGAACGCCATTTACCTTAACGAGATAGTGCTAGAGTTCAACGAGAACTGCAACCGGTGCGGCCGCTGTGTGCGCCTTTGCCCGGCCGGCGCTCTGAAGATGGAGGGGAAGAAATGAAACCCGATTACGACGTCATTGTCGTCGGAGCCGGTCCGGCCGGCAGCATGACCGCCAAGCATGCGGCCAAGAAGGGAGCCCGCGTCCTGATGATTGAGAAGCGCCAGGAGATCGGCGCCTCACTGCGTTGCGCCGAGGGCGTCAACAAGAAGGGACTGGCCAAGGCCGGCGTGCCGGTCGATAAGCGCTGGGTCTCCGCGGACATCGCCGGCGCCAAGCTGGTCTCGCCTGGCGGCAAGGTCTTCCGCATAGACGAAAGCCAGGCCGGGGCGGAGGTCGGACTGGTGCTGGAACGGCACCTCTTCGACAAGGCCATGGCCGCCGACGCCGCTCGGGCTGGCGCCGAGATCTGGCTCAAGACCGCTGCTGTGGACGTGATCAAGGAAGGCGATAAGGTCGTCGGCATCAAGGCCAAGCGTGAGGGCGAGCCTCTGAAGCTCACCGCCGGATGCGTCGTGGCTGCGGACGGTTTCGAATCCCAGGTGGCCCGCTGGGCGGGGATCGACACCTCCCTGAAGGCGGGCGACATAACCACCTGCTACCAGTACCGCATGACGAACCTGAAGACCGAGCCGGACTATTGCGAGTTCATAATCGGTTCGGTTGCTCCGGGTGGATACATCTGGGTATTCCCCAAGGGCGATGACACGGCCAACGTCGGAATTGGCGTCCTGGCCTCCAAGCTCAAGAAGCCGGGCGAGGTCAAGATGTACCTGGACAGCTGGATCAAGAAGGATCCCCGGCTGAGCTGCGGCCAGCCCCTGGAAGCATTGGCCGGTGGCGTTTCCGTATCACCGCCGGTGGAACAGTCTGTCATGAACGGACTGATACTTGTGGGGGACTCCGCTCGCATCATCGATCCCATAACCGGAGGCGGCATCGCCAACGGGCTGCTGGCCGGCAAGTTCGCCGGAGAGGTGCTGGGCGACTGCGCACAGTCAAACGATTACTCCGAGAACGCGCTGATGCCCTATGACAAGATGTGGCGCGACGCAATGGAGAACCGCCTGTGGCGCAACTGGATGGCCAAGGAGAAGTTCCTGACCCTGTCGGACAAGACCCTGGATGGCGTTATAGACACGCTCTCCACCGCCAACGTGGACCAGATGTCGGTGCATAACATCCTGATCGCCATCAAGGAGAGGCACCCCGAGCTGGTTAAGGAGTTCGAGGAACTGATCTGAAAACCCTTTCCATCAAATCTATTCTTCAATTCGGACGCCGGGTGCGCCGGTCTCAGCTGCGAAAGGTTGACCACCCTTCCTTCTAATAATTTCCATGACCTTTTCCGGTTCATCGGTCAGGGCGATCATGCTGCCGCCGCCACCCGCACCAGTGAGCTTGGCCCCGTACGAATGAGGAAGAACGGAAGACACCAGCTTGTCCAGCTCTTTTGATGAGACGCCCAGGATGGCCAAGAGCTTGTGGTCCCTGGTCATGCACCTGCCCAACCCCTCCAGGTCGCCCTCCGCCATCCTGATCACACCCTCTGCTGTGACAGCCCCAATCTCATCGATCATGTCCCTCGCGAAGGTGCTGTGATCGACAAAGCGCTTGACCTTGGCCACCAGAGGACCGGTAGGTTTTGACTTTCCGGTGAAACCGATCACCAGGGTCATCTTCGGGACCCTCAGGCCATGAACGCACCAGCGACGGGTGTCCCTGGATACCTCCCAGAGAAGGTCGTCGCCCCTCTCGCCTTTCACCAATATTCCATTCCCATGCGTGCATGTCGACGTGTCTATCGGACTTGCCCGGCCCTGCACCTCGCATTCGACCTCGAAAGCCTCCTTGGCAACCGTTTCCTCTTGAAAGGTCCCTTCCGATGCGTTCAGGGCGGCCAGCAGTGCAACTGTGACCGCCGCCGAGGAGCCGAGGCCGGATCCGGACGGGAAATCAGAATCGGTCAGAACCGCGGTGGGCGGAGCGTTGTGCTTGGCCAGACACGCGGATACGTAAGAATAGTTGTGCTGGCCGAGGATGACGCCGTTCAGCGTGGAAACGGGAGCCGGCCGGATCTGACAGCGAAGACGGAGACCTATGGCCACGGAGACCGCTGGCTTACCGAACACCACCGCGTGCTCGCCGAGCAGTATGACCTTGGCCGGTGCCGAGGCGCCACAGGTTCGACCGGACATCTGGCGACCTTCACAGACCGTATCGGCGGCCCATGGCCTGCATGGCCTGGTCGGGGCTCTTCCCCCCAAGCTCGTTCAGGGCCGCATTCCACCATTCGTCCTCGAACTTGGCCAGGGCGGCCTCGAACATTTCGAGCACATCCACCTTGTTCTCCTTGTTGACCAGCGTGAGCTCGAGATTGTGGTCCAGACCCTGGAACATATCCTCGCTCATGAAATCCGGCATTACGTTGACGACCAGGTCGAGCAAGGCATTGGCCACGGAGATGAACAGCCGTTCCCGCTTCTGCGGTGAGGGCATCGACTCCTTGGCCATGCTCTCCTCGATGCGGGAGAACCACAGGTCCCTGATGATATAGGACCGGGATGCCCAATAATCCCCGTCACCGCACTCCTCGCACCCGCATCCGCAATCGTCATCGTGCTCAAGGACCGAATCCATCCTATCCTGGGCCTGGTCCATGAGATCGTTGGGGGTTGCATCGCCCAGGAAGTCCTTGGGTGAGCCCCACCACTGGTCCTCGAAGGCGACCAGGGCCTCCATCAGCTCCCTCTCGTCGTTGAAATCGTCGCCCTGGGACTCAAGGAACTGGTCGCGGAACAGCGAGAGGAGGTCCACATCATGCTCCTTGTTGATCATTGCTATACTGAGATAGTCATCCAGATTTTCCTTGAAAATGTGGGAAAGGTCGTCTGGCAGGTTGAGGCCAATGCGTTCGAGGATCGCGTTCGCCGCCGTCAGGAACAGCACCTCGTCCATGTCCTCCTTGGGGACCTGCTCGGCCTTCAGGCCGTCCACGATCTCCTGGAGCATGGCATCCTTGAACATCAGGGCGCGAATGGGGTTTTTCGCCAGGACCAGATCCTCAGGCGCGGACTTAATCTCGGTTTCCGTCGCCTTCCCCTTCTTTGACTCCTTCGGTTTGCTTTCTTTGGTCTTCTTGACTGCCATGATCGCACCTTCCAGATGAATCTCTGCCTTTAAGGCAATGGATTTATCGTTATGAACGGACAAGGCCCGGGGAGATATAAATCCATGGCGCTGAGGCCGTATCGCAACCCAGATGAGGCAATTTCCAAACAATGGGCTTGAGAAAGAGGGATTGGTGAGCTGGCTTAAAAGAACTCACGTTTTAAAAAATTGTTACTTGGTGAATACATCCAGCGTTGAAAATGATTGAATAGTTATTTATATGAACGTTGGTGATAGAATATGAAACCACTTGGAGGTTGAAAAATGGCATTACTAATGGGATTGATGTTGATATTCGGGGGTTTGATTCTGGCCATGGGTATCCTGACCAGCATACCCGCGTTAGGCAAGTCATTGGAAAAATTGGCCAAGTGGCTGGGCAGATTCCAGACGATCATCGGGGTGGTCTTGATCATCCTGGCAATATGGTGGATGCTCAGCGGGATTGGGCTGACGGAGATCGTGGCGCTTCTTGCAGGATTGGTCCTGGCCATGGGAATTCTCCCGAGCATCCCTGCTCTGGGGAAGCACCTGGAGAAACTGGCCAAGTGGCTGGGCAGGTTCCAGACGATCATCGGCGTTGTCGCCATAATCATCGGTATCCTGGAACTCCTGTAAACGCCTCGGGCCTTCCGGCCCTCATCCTTTCTTTTTTTCCTTTATCATCCTGCCAGTCGTGCTGCGGACAAGCGTATGCCCTTCGGAAAAGCAAGATGGCGGTGATGAAAACCCAGTCCCGGGTCTTGGAAAAACGTCATGACAATGCGTTATTCGAGAAAATGGTGCGAGGGACCGGATTCGAACCGGCGAACCTCTGCAGGAACAGATCTTGAGTCTGTCGCCTTTGGTCGGCGTTCCGCACGCCATTGACCGAGCTTGGCTACCCTCGCGTGAGGCCAGATAAAAGAGCCGACCTTAATAAATGTATTCGAGCTCAGACAGTGGTTATCTCGCCGCCCCCATTCCCCACCAGTATGGTGTGCTCGGCCTGGGACACCATGCCGTGCTTGGTCTCGATGAGGACTGGATATGTGGAGATCACACCGTGCCTGTGCAAGGTCCTGAGGACCGCTCCGGAATTAGGTTGCAGACGGTCGCACCAGCGTTCGCAGAATGGCAGCGTGGTGAACTCCTGCTTGATGAGCTGGAACAGCCGTTCCGCCTCCGGGTCCTTCAAGGAACGGTCCCTCAGCACCCTGTAGATGTTGCCAGACCGACCATTGGAAACCTGCCCCTGGCCGTTGGTGGCGAAGGGCTCTATGGCCAGGAGCATGTTGCCTCTGACCTTGGTGAGGGTCCCATCGTCGTAATTGGGTATGGACAGCCCGGCGTGCAGGTTGTACCGTTTCATCTCGTGGCCGCTGAGGTTCACCACCGGTCGGAAACCATTATCCTTGATGCTCCGCCCCACCACTCCGCCGATGGTACCAACAGAGACCCCGTCCTGAGCTACCTCCAATGCTTGCTGCACTGCCCTCTCGGAAGCCTGTATGAGCGACTGCCAGTTTCGGGTGCCGACCTCCACGGTGGTGGCAGTGTCGCCGAGCCACCCATCTACGTGCGCGCCGACGTCCAGCTTTACAAGGTCCCCGGCCTTGAAGACCATATCATCGTTGCTGTTGGGAGTGAAATGGGCAGCCATGTCGTTCAATGAGATGTTGACCGGGAATGCCAGCTTTCCACCGTGCTCCAGGATGTGCATCTCCATGCCTTCCGCGACGTCCCGCAGCTTGACGCCTTCAGCCACTAGCGATCTGCCGACCTCCCGGGCTTCGGCAGAAAGGCGCCCGGCCTTGCGGATGCAATCCAGGGCATGCTCATCTAACAAGTACATCTTCGATCTTCTCTTTAGGAATAGCGCCATAACGGATCACCTCAACGATGCCATCGATTATTTGGACGATGGTCGAAGGGGTGCCCACCTTGCACGGCCCGCCGTCCACATAGGTGGCCACGCTCTGGCCCAGGTCAGCTATGGCCTCCTCTACGGTCACCGGGTTGGGATGGGAATGAACATTGGCGCTGGTCGAGACTATGGGACCGAAATCCTCCAGAAGACGCAAGGCCACCGGATGGTCCGGGATCCTGATGCCCACTTCAGGGAGGGAAGCGGTGACGATGTCCGGCAATACCGGGCGCTTCTTCACCAGCAGGGTGAGCGGGCCGGGCAGGAATGCCTTTGCCAGCCGATAGGCGTTCTCATCCAGCTCTGCCAGCTGCTCGGCGACGTTTATGTCGTTCACGGCAATGGACAGCGGCATGTCGAACGGGCGCCTCTTGGCTAGGAACACCCTCTTGACCGCCGTCTCGTCGAAGGGATCGGCACCAAGACCGTACACGGTCTCAGTGGGATAGACGACCAGCCTGCCGAAACGCAGGGTGGACAGGATGTGTTCCAGATCATGCTTGGACATGCCGACCTCGGCGCCCTTCCCATCCTTGATCTTAATTATGTCCATTCAAGATTCTCCCAGATATTTTAACGCCTCTTCCAATACCCCTGTGGCCCCGCTCTGACTTATGTCACCGTGCCCAGGATAGATCTCCTGTGGGGCGAGGGATAAAAGCTTTTTGACCGAACCAGCAAGTTGCTCGAAGTTGCCGCTCGGTAGATCCCAGCGCCCGACCCCACCGACGAAGACGGTGTCTCCAGGCAACAGGACCTTGCTTTCCCGGTCGAACAGGGAGATCCCTCCCGAGGTGTGGCCCGGCGTGTGGACCACCTCATAGTTCGATCCCCCAGTGGTCAGGACCTGCCCTTCCTGCAGTTCGTTGACCTCCACAGGATGGCTGTGGATGTCGAACATGTAGGAAAGGGTCTGACGCGGGTCACCCTCTCTGACGGCCGGGGCGTCCAGGGGGTGCATGAACACCTCAGCACCCAGTTCCTTTGCCAAAGCTGCCGCCCCGCCGCTATGATCGTAATGGCGGTGCGTCAGGACTATGCGGCGCACCTTGCCTTTCTTAACAGTGGATGATAACCATTTGAGAATTTCCTGATGATGCATGCCAGTACCGGCATCGACAAGGATGGGGTCCTCACCGGTCAGAAGGAACACGTTGGAATCAAAGTCCATACCAGCGAGACATCTGACAGCCATCAACTTTCGATAAAATATGGTCGTATATAAACTTTTGAACTTCTATATCCAGAATCGTTTTCTCATCTGGTCGAACAAGTCAAATATATCCCGGAGGGGCATATTCGAATGGTGATGGGATGAAACTGTTGGAGCATGAGGGGAAGGGGTTGTTCAGACGCTATCGGATATCCACGCCCAGAGGCCTGTTCTTTCGGGACATGGACGGCGTATCCAGTTCTCTGACCAATTTGAAATTTCCTTTGATGGTCAAGGCACAGACCACCACTGGAGGCCGGGGGAAGGCGGGTGCTATACGCACCGCGCTGCATCGCCAGGAAGCCCTGGACGCCTGCGAAAGGATATTCAGCATGCATGTGGCCGGAATGAAGGTCCACGGGGTCTTGGTGGAGGAGATGATAGAGGCATCTCGTGAGGTATATCTGGCCATCACCATTGATCAGCCCTCTCGCTGCCCTATTCTGCTTGTGGGATGTGCGGGAGGGATGGAAATCGAGAACATGCCGCATCATACTATCAAGAGATGGACCCTGGACCCTCTTGAACCACTGGCAGATGACGTTTTGGACCAGGCGTCGCATTTCCTTTTGCGCGGGGGTTCGGGAACCGAGGAGGTGCGATCGGCCATAAGGTCCATGTGGAGACTGTTCCGCAACATGGACTGTGAACTGGTGGAGATCAACCCGCTCATGATCACGGATTCGGGAAAGGCCATTGCTGCGGATGCAAAGGTGGCGATAGATGACGATTCCCTGTTCCGCCATTCCGAACTACTGGACAGGTTCGGACGCGACCTCACCGAGCTGGAAAGGCTGGCCAGAGATAAGGGGTTCAATCTGGTCGAGCTGTCGGGGGACATCGGCGTGCTGGCCAACGGGGCCGGCCTCACCATGGCCGCCCTGGACACACTTCAAAGGTATGGAGGGAGGGGCGGAACCTTTCTGGATCTGGGTGGCACGGACGACCCGGACCGCATATCGGAGGCCCTGGGCCTGCTGAGCTATGATATGGCCAGAGGACGGATCGGGTCTTTGCTGGTATGCATATTCGGAGGGATAACCAGATGCGATACGGTGGCCGACGCCCTGATGCACACCATCACTGACAAGAGGATCAAGGACCGCACCGTGGTGCGGCTGCGGGGAAACAATGAGGAAGAGGCGGCCCAGATGCTCCGCCTGGCCAATTTCAATGTGCATATTGACCTTGACGACGCATGCCTTCAGGCGGTCAAGGTGAGAACATGAAGGGAGAGGCCCTGCTCGCCGACCACAAGCTGTTGGTACAGGGCATCACCGGACGGCAGGGCGGCCATCACACCGCCCAGATGCTGGAGTATGGCACCAATGTGGTAGCAGGCGTGACCCCGGGGAAGGGAGGCGCGCAGGTCCAAGGGATACCGGTCTTCAATGATGTGCAGAAGGCCATGGAACGCACGGGGGCGACAGCCAGCGTTCTCTTCGTGCCAGCATCGAACCTTAAGCTGGCGGTGGTCGAGGGGATAGAGGCCGGGTTGGAGGCCATGGTGATCATAACCGAGCGCACGCCAATTCACGATTCGATGCATATCCTAGCCCTGGCCAGGAGGAAGGGCGTGGAGATCTTGGGACCCAACAGCCCGGGGCTTTGCCTGGTGGGCAGGAGCAAGGTTGGCATCATGCCCAACCGGATATTCAGAAAAGGAGGTCTGGCAGTGATCTCTCGCAGCGGCACGCTCACCTACGAGGTGGTGCAGGCCCTCAGCTCCGCCGGATTGGGACAGAGCGTCGTACTGGGATTGGGCGGCGACAGGCTGCTGGGGACCGACATGCGCGATGCTATGGAGATGGTTCTTGGCAGGGAGCCGTCTGGAGTGGTCATGATCGGCGAGATAGGCGGCCAGATGGAGGAGGAGGCATCTGCCCTGATCGACGAACTGGGTACGGAGAACATTTTCGCCTATGTGGCTGGAGTGTCTGCACCGCCGGCCAAGCGCATGGGTCACGCCGGGGCCATCGTTTCCCGGGGAACCGGCGGGGCGTGGGACAAAATTAAAGCTTTGGAGGGGTCCGGAGTGGCGGTGAGCAGGTCGCTGGATGACCTGATCTCCCTGATATCCAAGCGTTTTGATTAGCGATACGCGTGTTTTTTGATAATATACATAATATCAGGGCGGCAGAAAACCTTATGAGGGGATAGAGCGTAGATATTCAATACCGGTGATAACGGCGGTAGCAACCTGCAACTGGCTGCGAAAAGAAACCGTTATATAATGGAACTGTGGTAGCCGGTTTCACTCGCGAAGTAGGCGAGTGTGGAAGCATGAACATACGGGAAAACTCGTATGAGTAATGCTTAAATATACCCTCAATTATTGGGGGACTCACGCGTTCCAGCCATGTGCTGGGGCGAAGTGAGAAGTGCTCATGCACCCGGAGAGCGACCCTCTTCGGGGAAGTGGAGGAGGATCCTCGGGGAAATTGGAAGAGGTCCCGGGGAGTTCGTTGATACCAATCATACGCAACCTGGACGTTTGTTAAGCCGACAGTGCAAGCGGCGTATTGCTACGCCGACTGGGGAATGGCTCGGTTCGGGTGCCGAAGAAGGTCGTGCCAAGCTGCGATATGCGTCGGGTAGGTGCAAGGAGCCTATGATCCGACGATGACCTAATGCGACTTCGTAATCTTCGGATTGTTCCGTAAGGAACGGGAACGCGGGGGATCGAAACATCCTAGTACCCGCAGGAAAAGAAATCACTAGAGATACCGTGAGTAAAGGCGATCGAAAACGGTACAGGGCAAACCGAATCCCCATTAGTAATAATGGGGAAATGTGGTGTTATGGGCCCGGTTACATCCTTAAGACCAACCAGAGATCTGCTGGAACGCAGTACCATAGAGGGTGATAGTCCCGTATGGATAACTCGAGAGGATGAGTTCCGGTGTCCCTGAGTAACGTGCGTTGGATATCGCGCGTGAATTTGGGAAACATTCATTTCCAACCCTAAATACACCCCGAGACCGATAGTGCAGTAGTAGCGTGAGTGAAAGCTGAAAAGTACCCTTGACGGGAGGTTCAAAGAGCCTGAAACCAGTCGGCTATAAATTGTAAGGGCATGAAAGGGAAACCAGTGTTCTTACGTCCGTTTCGAAAAACGGGCCATGGAGTTCTGTTCAATGGCGAGGCTAAGAGGATCATCCTCGGAGCCGCAGGGAAACCAACAAGTCCGCAACCGCAAGGTGAGGGACGAGGTGCGCTCGCCTGGAGTCATTGGAGGGACACCCGAAGCCAGTTGATCTATACCTGGGCAGGTTGAAGCCTTTCGAAAGGAAGGTGGAGGACCGAACCGGTAATGATGTGCAAATCTTTCGGATAACCTGGGTATAGGGATGAAAGGTCAATCAAAGCTGGAAATAGCTGGTTCCTCCTGAAACTAATCGCAGTTAGATCTCGGTGGAGGTCGATCGTGTGGTAGAGCACTGATCGGGGACTTAGGGGGAGAAATCCCTCGGTCCCCTGTCAAACTCCGAACATGTGGTCACCGTAGAAGCCGGGAGTGAGGGCATCCGGGGTAAGCTTGATGTCCATCAGGGAACGTAACCCAGCCAATAATTAAGGTCCCTAAGTTTCGGTTAAGTGTAATAACAAAGGGAGTCTGTAGTCCAAGACAACTGGGAGGTGAGCTTAGAAGCAGCCATCCTTTAAAGAAAGCGTAACAGCTCACCAGTCGAGATTATAGGCCCCGAAAATGGACGGGGCTAAGCCGAACACCGATATTATTGAGCACCGCAAGGTGATCTGGTAAGGAGGTGACAGGCGTGGGCAGAAGCTAGGCCGTGAGGTCTGGTGGACCGCGTTTGTATAAGGATCATGGCAGGAGTAGCAGCAAAGAATGGTGAGAATCCATTCCGCCGTAGGGGCCAGGGTTCCTCGGCAATGTTCGTCAGCCGAGGGTTAGCCGATCCTAAACTACCACTTAATCGGAAGTAGTGAAAGGGAAACAGGTTAATATTCCTGTGCCGCGTCAGATTTTGCGTCATTCTTGACACATCGGGATAAATGGAATAATCTTGTCTGGTTATTCAAGTGTATAAACCGAGGAAGAACCGTAATGGTGTGAACTTGGTGAAAGCGCGAGCAGGGGGACGAAAGTCCCCTTCCGTCGATTCCTGGTGTCCGTGAAAATTGAGTGACTTACACCTGACGCGTTCGTACCAAGAACCGACACAGGTGCCCCTAGATGAAAAGTCTAAGGCGTGTCGGCCTAATCGATGCGAGGGAACTCGGCAAATTAGCCCCGTAACTTCGGGATAAGGGGTGCCAGCCGCGAGAGTGGCTGGTCGCAGTGGCAAGGGAACTCCGACTGTTTAATAAAAACACAGATCGCTGCAAGTCCGAAAGGATGTGTATAGCGGTTGAAGCCTGCCCAGTGACGGTATCTGAAACTCGGGTCCAACCGAACGAAGGACCGTTAAACGGCGGGGGTAACTATGACCCTCTTAAGGTAGCGTAATACCTTGTCGCTTAATTGGCGACTTGCATGAAGGCCCAACGAGAGTTCTACTGTCCCCGCATCGAAGCCGGTGAAACTAACAGTACTGGTGCACAGTCCAGTATCTTCCACCTGAAAGCGAAGACCCCATGGAGCTTTACTGCAACCTGTTGTTGTGATATGAATTTTGATGTGTAGGGTAGGCGGGAGACGCTACCCAGGAAATGCCGCTAGGTATTCTCCGAGTCAACGATGAAACACCGCCCTTCAGACTTCGTACCACTAACTTCGTCAGAAGGACACCAATAGGTAGGCAGTTTGGGTGGGGCGCCACGCGCTCAAAAAGATAACAAGCGCGCCCAATGGTCAGCTCAGGCAGGTCAGAAATCTGCCGGTGAATGTAAGGGTAAAAGCTGGCTTGACGCGGATCCGGACAACAAGGATCGGCGATACGAAAGTAGGGCCTAGCGAACCAATCAACCTTCTGAATGGGGGTGATTGATGACAGAAAAGTTACCCTGGGGATAATTGAGTTGTCGCCAGCAAGAGTTCATATCGACCTGGCGGCTTGCTACTTCGCTGTCGGCTCTCCCTATCCTGGCGGTGCAGCAGCTGCCAAGGGTGGGGTTGTTCGCCCATTAAAAGGGATCGTGAGCTGGGTTTAGACCGTCGTGAGACAGGTTTGTTGCTTTTTGGTGGAAGTGTATTGATGCCTGACGAGAAGGACCCTTGAGTACGAGAGGAACGGGGGTTCGGTGCCTCTAGTCAATCAGTTGTCCGACAGGGCATGCTGAGCAGCCACGCACTACTGGATAAGAGCTGAAAGCATCTAAGCTCGAAGCCACCTTGAAAAAGAGGCATCTTAGGGCGCTCATAATTGATGAGCTTGATAGAATCGGGATGTACGCATCGAGGTTCTCCGAGATGTTCAGTCCGCGATCACTAACGTCCTTTGCCGCGAAGCACTGTAGGCTTGCCTTAATGGTAGGCTTTGGCTTAACCGTTAAACGGGTTGCGTGTGTACCCTCTTCCAGGGCCTTTATCATAGCATTTTTTCAGAATATTCAGGTGGAGATTTGTTGCGTATGATTATGTGATCATCATTAGCTACGCTTTTAATGATCAATATGAAAAAACGGTGTTTGTCGCCGTAGGCAATCTATCCCTTATCTCCTTGAGGTATGGATAGAATATCCGCATCTCATCCTCCTTCTCCGGCTGCCGGCCGATGATCCGGGAGATGACCCTGACCTCATATTTCCCGATGACTTTCCAATAGCCATCACCATACGATGTATCGGTCATTATCAGGATCGGCAGCTTGAGACGGGAAGACTCCTCATCTTCCACGAAATTCAAAAGGTATTCCAGCTCCTTTCGCCGGATGCGATACCGTTTTCCGTCCTTTCCTTCGTATGCAGGGTCCGGATCTTCGAGCAACTGGCCCAGCGACCTTCTCTTTGCTGGGACATGCTGGTTCATGTTGGTGAAAAGCCTCTGCATGGCCCTTTCATTGAAAATGTCGCCCATGTTCCGAGATATCACATTCGCCTCGGAATAAATCATTTTCTAAAGACCGCACCAGCCGGGACAATCTATAACTATGATCTGCTGGATATTCGAACGACGATGAAAGGCTGTTATTTGGAGGGGCTGAGATGAGCGATATCCCGCTCCACGTCCAGGAGATGCTTCGGACCCATCCATGCTACAACGAGAAGGCCCACAAGAGCTTTGCCCGGATGCATCTCCCGATAGCCCCGAGATGCAATATCCAGTGCAATTACTGCAACCGCAAATACGATTGCATGAACGAGTCCCGTCCAGGAGTGACCAGCGAGGTGCTTTCCCCTGAGGACGCCGTCTACAAGATAAGGGTCGTGAAGGAGAAGATCCCTCAGCTGAGCGTGATCGGCATCGCCGGACCCGGCGATCCTTTGGCCAATGAGGAGACATTCACCACCCTGGAGATGGTGAGAAAGGAGTTCCCGGAACTGACGCTCTGCCTCAGCACGAACGGCCTCAACCTTCCGTATTCGGTGAAGCGGCTTAAAGCCCTGGGAGTGAAATTCGTCACCGTCACCATCAACGCGGTCGACCCGGAGATCGGGGCCAAGATGTATGATTTTGTCATCTGGGACGGCAAGGTTCTGCGGGGAAAGGACGCCGCCGAGAGATTGCTCATGAACCAAGTGGAAGGCATTAGGATGTGCACCGAGGCCGGCATCCTGGTAAAGGCCAATATTGTGATGGTGCCCACTATCAATGCCGATCACATCCCAGCCATTGCCAGGAAGGTGAAGGAGCTGGGAGCGTACATCGTCAATATAATTCCCTTGATACCTGTGCCAGGGACCAAGTTCGAGAAGATGTCCGCACCCACCCCGGAACAGCGCAAGATGCTGCAGGACCTCTGCGAGGGCGACATCCGCCAGATGCGACACTGCCGTTTCTGCAGAGCGGATGCCATCGGCATGCTGGACAACGATCGGTCCGCTGAGTTCGCCCACATAACCTGCGGCGCCCGGGAAGCTCCGGATGGCGGACCGGTCGGGATCCAGATGGAAGGAGCGGCAAGACACCGGGTGGCGGTGGCCACCTCAGACGGTAGGAACGTTGACCAGCACTTCGGTCAGACCAGAGAGTTCTGGTTGTTCGACGTACAGGACGGGAAGCTTACCCCGGCCGGAAAGATACGCACCGACCCATTCCTGGAGGAATCCATGTTCGGTCCGCGCCATAAGAGCAAGATCGAGGGAATGGTGGCCTCACTGGCTGGTTCGGACATCGTGCTCACCTCGGGTTTCGGGGAGAGGGCGGAGGCCGAGATAAGGGCCCGAGGGATGCATCCATACCAGAGCGAGGGCGAGCTGGAGCAGGCGGTCCTCTGTTCGGTGAGGGACCTTTTTGAAAAGAGGGCTGAATTATTCGAGTGATCTCATGAAAGCGTCCAGGTTGCTGGTGGAATGCCTGAGGGCCGAGGGGGTGGAAAGGGTGTTCGGAATGCCAGGCGAAGAGAACCTGGATATCATGGACGACATCCATCGGTCCGGAATGGAGTTCGTACTCGTCCGTCACGAGCAGGCCGCGGCGTTCATGGCAGCCACTGTCGGGCGGCTCACCGGCCGGCCGGGGGTCTGCCTCAGCACCCTCGGACCGGGAGCGACCAACCTGGTGAGCGGGGTTGCGGACGCCTATCTCAGCAACCTGCCCATGGTTGCTTTGGTGGCTCAGGCCGGGGCCGCCCGGCGGGATCCCCCGCAGAAGCAGGTCATCGATCTGCTGGCGCTGTTCCGTCCGATAACCAAGAAGACCGTGGACGTGATCCACCCTAATGATGTTCCGCGGTCGCTGAGAAAAGCCTTCCAGATCTCCTCGGCAGAGAGGAGCGGGCCGGTGATGGTGCAGTTGCCTGAGGACGTCATGAAGATGGATGCCTCGGGGCCTCCGTCACCGCCAACAGTAAAAAACCCTAGAACAGCCAACGATCGGGAACTGGCCAATGCCCGGGAAATCCTCGGGTCATCCAAGCGGCCATTGGTCCTGGCCGGCCACGGGGTGCTGCGCGAGAATGCCGTCTTGGCATTGATCGATCTATGCCAGTCTTGGAACATACCGGTGGGATGCACATGGATGGCGGCCGGCGCGGCTCCTATAGATCACCACCTCAGCCTGGGCACCGTCGGTATGCGCAACAGCGATCTGGTCAAGGAGGCCTACGAGGAGGCGGACGCCGTGCTTTTGGTTGGATTCGACTCCACCGAGTTCCAGCCCCAATACTGGAATCGAGGGCGAACGAAGCGCATCGCCCATATTGGGGCCTCGAAACCCATCCCCTGCCGGAACTTGGAACTGGAATCGGTCGTCCTGGGCGACATTTCCGATTCCCTGAGGCGATTGTCGGCGGACGCGTTGGGGAAAAGGACCTGGCACCATAAAGTTCGCCAGCACCTGTTGGACGAACTCTCCGCCCCGGCCGAGGGACCGAAAGCCCTGGTCCAGGCCATGCGCCGATGCATGGGAAAAGATGACATCATGGTCAGCGACGTCGGGGCGCACCTGATATGGCTGGCCAAGTACTATCCTGCCTATGGACCGAACACGCTGCTGCTCCAGAACGGGCTGATCCCCATGGGCGTGGCCATACCTTCGGCCATCGCCGCCAAGATGGTGCACCCGGATCGTCGCGTCTGCGCGACAGTGGGAGATGGCGGGTTCATGATGTCCTCAGCCGAGCTCGAGACGGCCAAGCGGCTGGGCATCAGCTTCGTAACGGTTATATTCAACGACAGCGGCCTTGGTCTTATCCGGGAGAAGATGGTTCGCGGACTGGGAGGAAGCTCGAACGTGGACCTTGGCAACCCCGACATCCCCACCTTCGCCCGCTCGTTCGGAGCGGAGGGCCACTCCGTGGACGGGGATGAGTTTGAAGCGGTCCTGCAGGACTGCCTGGACCGGGACGTTCTGGCGGTCATCGACGTCAAGGTCGATTACTCACACAACCGCACCCTGTTCTGAACCATTGGTTAAATATCCGAGGCTGCGTTCGAAGTTGGAGGAAGCCATGACGCTCAAGAAGGCCACATTCGCCGCCGGATGCTTTTGGGGAGTGGAAGCGACGTACATGAAGGTCGGAGGAGTCCTTCAGACCGAGGTCGGCTACATGGGCGGGCACACCGAATCGCCGACCTATCGTGACGTCTGCACGGACCGCACCGGCCACGCCGAGGTGGTGCATCTGACATATGACGATTCGATCGTCAGCTACGAGCATCTGCTGGAGGTGTTCTGGAATTCCCACGATCCCACCCAGAAGAACCGCCAGGGACCGGACACGGGGACCCAGTACCGTACGGCCATATTCTATCATGATGAGGAGCAGCGCTCCCTGGCTGAGAGGTCGAAGGCGGCCATGGATGACAGTGGACGATTCAAAAGGCCATTGGCCACGCTGGTGGAGAAGGCCGGGCCGTTCTGGAGAGCCGAGGAATATCACCAGAAGTACCTTCAGAAGAAGGGACTGGATACCTGCCACATCTGACTGGATGAGCATCCTTGCATGCGATAGCATGACAATATTGATATAACGACCCCGAAATAACGCCAGTTATGACCGGTTCGGAGTTCGACCTCGCCTTCTTCCAGGAGAAGGGTTTCATGCGCAAGCAATGCCCCAAGTGCCAGAGGCACTTCTGGAGCCTGGGCGACTGGCCCACTTGCGGAGAGCCGCCCTGCGAGGAATACACCTTCATCGGCAACTCCCCAATGAACCGGAAGCTCAGCCTGCACGAGATGCGCGAGGCCTATCTGGGATTCTTCGAGGAGAACGACCACGGCCGAGTGAAGAGATATCCCATAGTGGCCAGGTGGAGGGACGATGTGTTCTTTACCCAGGCATCCATATACGATTTCCAGCCCTGGGTGCTGAACGGGGTCATCGAACCGCCCTTCAACCCCCTGACCATCTCACAGACCTGCGTCCGATTCAACGACATCGATAACGTGGGAAAGACTGGCAGGCATTTCACCTTCTTCGAGATGTGCGCCCACCACGCCTTCAACAAAAAGGATGGCAAGTTCATTTACTTTAAGGATAGGACAGTGGAGCTGTGCCATCGCTTCTTCACCGAACGACTGGGAACGGATCCGGGCAAGATGCGCTACATCGAGGAGTGGTGGGAGGGCGGCGGTAACGCCGGACCTTGCGTCGAGGTCATCCTGGATGGAGTAGAGGTAGCCACGCTGGTCTTCATGATGTATCGGGACACGCCCGAGGGCAGGAAGCCGATGGACATGACCGTGGTGGACACCGGGTACGGCCTGGAGCGCATGACCTGGGTGTCCCAGGGTGTCTCTTCAGCCTACGAAGCGGTGTTCGGACCAGTTGTGGAATGGCTGAAGGACCTGGCCAAGGTCGAGCCTGATCAATCCGTGCTCACCGAGTACTCGAAGGTCGCCGGGGCCACCAATATGAAGACGGCCGCGGATGTGCGTCGCATAAGGGAGACCACCGCCGAGAGGATGGGGATAAGCTACGAGCAGCTGATGAGGACCATTGCCCCGTTGGAGGACATCTACGTCGTCTGCGATCACTCGAGGGCGCTGATGCTCATGCTGAACGACGGCGTGGTGCCCTCGAACGTCAGGGAGGGTTACTTCGCCCGCATGCTGGTTCGCCGCGCGCTCCGTTCCATCCGCTCCCTGAACCTGGAGATCAGGCTCTCCGAGGCGGTAGGACGCCAGATAGACCACTTCCAGGATATATTTCCGGAGCTCAGGGAGAACCGCGAGGACATCCTGAACCTGGTGGAGGTGGAGGAGGAGCGGTACTTCGAGACATTGGGGCGCGGCAAACAGCTCGTCGGCCGTCTGGTCAAGGACCTCGGGAAAGGGGAGAAGCTCTCCAATGAGAAGCTCATCGAGCTGTACGACTCGCATGGCCTTAACCCGGAGATCGCCCAGGAGTTCGCGCCGGGACAGATCGATGTTCCTGATAACTTCTACATGCAGGTCGCTTCCAGGCACGAGAAGCCCGAGGCGGATGTCGCGGAGGCGAAGGAGCGCCCGGAGAAGATGCCTGAGACACGCATGCTGTACTACGAGAACCCGGAGATGACGGAGTTCGAGGGGACTGTGATCGCCGAGATCGACGGCGGAATCGTCCTGGACCAGAGCGCCTTCTATCCGGAAGGCGGCGGACAGGAGTGGGACCTGGGGGTCCTGGATGGCAAGCGGGTGTGCCGGGTCATCAAGATCAAGACCACCATCGTGCATTTCGTGGAGGGTGGCAACCCCAAGATAGGCTCGAAGGTGAAAGGCTCCATAGACCTGGAGCGCCGCCAGCAGCTTATGCGCCATCACACCGCCGCGCACCTGATAAACGGCGTGGCCCGCAACCTGTTCGGCAACCATGTCTGGCAGGCCGGGGCGCACAAGGCCGTGGACCAGGCCCGTCTGGACATCACCCACTTCGAGAACCTGAGCACCGAACAGCGCGATACGCTGGAGAGGGAGGTCAACCGGGTGGTGCTGCAGGACCGTCCTATCAGCATACAGTTCATGCAGAGGGACGAGGCGGAGAAGCTGCATGGCTACCGGCTCTACCAGGGCGGCGCTGTTCCCGGAAAGATCATCCGCGTGGTGGAGGTGAAGGGGCTTGACGCCGAGGCCTGCGGAGGACTGCACTGTTCGCACACCGGCATGGTCGGGCCGGTGCGGATAACCCGCACCAAACGCATCCAGGACGGGATCGTGCGCGTGGAGTACACCGCCGGAATGGCGGCGGTCTCAGGAATGCAGGCGGACAAGCGACTGGTGGAGGGGCTGGGAGATTCCCTGAACGTTCCTGGTGAGAAGCTGCCCGAGGCCGTGGGAAAGCTGCAGGACGAACTGCGCGAGCAGCGCAAGAGCATGGAGCATCTTTCCTCGGTCATCAACGACATGAGCGTCAGGGGACTGGTCTCTGAAGCTCCCCGGGCCGGCGAGGCCCGCGTCGTGGTGCATGAGGCGAAACCCGGCGAGGACCCGGAGGAGATGTCCAAGCAGCTGGCATCAATGCCCTGCACCGTGGCCGTCATCGGCGTTCCCGGAGATAAGGCCAAATTGCTCGTGGCCTGCTCTTCGGATGTCAGGATGGACTGCCGCAAGGCCCTGAAGGGCATCATGGCCTACATGGGCGGCGGCGGGGGCGGCAAGCCGGACTACGCCCAGGGCGGCGGCGGGGACCCGGCGAGGCTGAAGGAGGCCCTGTCCAAGGCCTATGATGTGGTCTGCCAGGAGATCGGCGTCTGAAACACCTTCCAACAGCTCTTTATCAATGCAGAATACTTATATACATGCTCAATCTTGGCATGTCCGACAGAATCGATACTGTTGAGGGAGCCCTTCATGAGAGGGGCTTGTTCCCGGACCGGTAGCCCTATCCGGAGATGGGAACTGCAAACCGCGGCGTTCGCCGCGGGGCGTACTTCGCGAGGGCGAGATTCGATTCGCGATCATCAGCGGGGGATACTCTTGGCTGAAGCGAAGAAGACTACTAAGACTGAAGAGAAGGACGACTTCCGGTACATTGTCCGCATCGTCAACACTGACATTGACGGCAACAAGCCCACTGTGGTCGGCCTGCAGAGCATAAAAGGCGTTGGAAAGAGGGTTGCCGAGGTCGTCGTCCGCAAGGCCGGCGTTGACCGATCGGTTAAGATCGGCTCCCTGGATGAGGCAGCCACCGACGAGCTGGCCAGGCTCGTGACCACCTACGCGGAGTACGCCCCCAACTGGGCCATCAACCGCCAGGCGGACTATGAGACCGGCGAGGACCAGCACATCGTCAGCACCGACCTGGACATCGTTCTCAAGGATGACATCAACCGCCTGAAGATGATCAGATGCTACCGCGGAGTGCGCCATGAGTCCGGGCACAAGGTCCGGGGCCAGCGCACCAGGTCCAACGGAAGGAAGGGTCTGACCCTGGGCGTTTCCAAGAACAAGAACCAGCCCGCCGCTAAGAAGGAGGCCTGAACATGGGTGATCCAAAGTTCCCGAGAAGGAGCTTCGACACGCCCTCCCATCCCTGGCAGGGCGAGCGCATAAAGGAGGAGGCCATACTCGTCAAGCAGTACGGCCTGAAGAGCAAGAAGGAGCTGTGGAAGGCAAAGACCATCCTGCGGAACCTGCGCAAGCAGTCCCGTGATCTCCAGGCCCGATTGAGGACTGGCGAGCACCAGGCCAAGATGGAGACCGAGAACCTGCTGCGCAAGTGCGCCAGGATCGGCCTGCTGCCCTTGGAAGGTACCAGGCTGGACGACGTTCTCGGGCTTTCAGACATAGCGCTGCTCGAGCGCCGCCTGCAGACCGTGGTGTTCAACAAGGGACTGGCGTCTACCGTTGGCCAGGCCAGGCAGTTCATAGTGCACGGACATGTGTGCATCGATGACCAGAAGGTCACCATACCCGGGTACATCGTCACCCGCGAGGACGAGGAGAAGATCGTGCTCAACCCGAGGTCTCCCATCGCTGACGAGCTGCACCCGCTGAAGCAGGCCCAGAAGGAGGCCGCTGCCGTCAAGGCCCGCCACGAGGAGGCCGCGGAGATGAAGAAGGACCTGGGCAAGAAGAAGTTCGTGAAGCATGTGCCCAAGGATGTTGAGGCGGCGGTCCAGGACGTCGAGGATGTCCCAGCCGAGCTGCCGACCGAGGAGGTGAACTGATGGGCAAGTGGGGTATTGCGAACGTTTTCGCCAGCTACAACAACATCATCATAACCCTGACCGACGTAACCGGTGCTGAGACCATAACAAAGTGCACCGGCGGCATGGTGGTCAAGGCGGCCAAGGACGAGTCCTCGCCCTACGCGGCCATGAGGGCCGCGGAGAAGGTGGCCGAGATAGCCAAGGAAAAGGGGATCGAGGGGATCCACGTCAAGGTGCGCGCACCTGGCGGCAACCGCTCCACCTCCCCCGGCCCGGGCGCTCAGGCGGCCATCAGGGCCCTGGCCCGTGCTGGACTGAGGATCGGAAGGATCGAGGATGTCACCCCTATCCCGCATGACGGCACCAAGAAGAAGGGCGGGCGCCGGGGCAGAAGGGTGTAAAGAGGCGCTTTATGCACATAAAGATGCTAGAGGAGATGGAGACCAGGGCCAAGTTCCTGGTCACCGACGCCAGTCCGGAGAAGGTCAACGCCCTGCGCAGGGCGCTGATCATGGACGTGCCCAAGCTGGCCATCGACGATGTGGAGTTTCACCTCGGTTCGTCCGTCGACGCCGAGGGCAACGAGTACGAGAGCATCAGCCCGGTGTTCGACGAGATCGTCGCCCATCGCCTGGGTCTCGTGCCCATACCGACCGACCTGGAGCTCTTCGGCTTCCGAGACCAGTGCTCCTGCGGCGGCGAGGGCTGCCCGAGCTGCACCATCTACTACTCCCTGGAAAAGAGGGGGCCGTGCGAGGTGTACTCCGGCGACCTGAGCTGCCTGGGGGACGCCAAGTTCCAGCCCAAGGACTCGCTCATCCCGATCGTCCGGCTGGGCGAACGCCAGGGAATACTGGCATATGCCATAGCCGAGCTGGGTACCGGCCGCAAGCACGCCAAGTGGCAGCCGACGCACGGAGTGGGATACAAGTACTATCCCACCGTGACCATCGACCAGTCCAAGTGCGACAACGGAGGCACCTGCATCAAGGTCTGCCCGAAGGCGGTCATGAAGTTCAAGGACCAGAAGGTGCAGGTCGTGGACAACGACGCCTGCGTCCTGTGCGAGGAGTGCATGAAGGTCTGCCGCACCGATGCCATAACAGTGAAGTGGTCCGAGAGCAAGTTCATCTTCGAGTTCGAGACCGACGGGTCCCTGAGCGCGAGGGTGGCACTGTCCAAGGCCCTGGAATCGCTGGAGAAGTCCTTCGACGAGTTCAGGGAGAAGATCGCCTCGCTGGAAGGCTGAAACGGCGGCATCCCCGCCATCTTCCCTTTTTATTATCCTCAGAAATCGTCCAGGCTGATCGCCTTTCTACCCGGCCTCTCGGAGACCGGTTCTTCCACGACCGCATCGTCTGCATCGGGATCGCGGGGGAACTCCAGCGGCTGCTCGTCTCCCCCCTCGTCGAAGGAGTCGAGAGGCGTCGGTGCGCCATCTGCCGGTTCCCCGAAGATGGAGGTGATGGACCGTTCGATCAGTTTTATGCGCTGCTGCGTGTAGTCCGACACGCCGTAATCGCGCCCGATGCGGCTGGTGACTTCCAGATACTTCTTGACGCTCGCCTCGTACACGGTCAGGTTGAGCTTGTTGCCGCAGTAGCAGTGGCCGCTGAGCGGTACCCGCCGGTAGCTCTCCCCGCACTTGGTGCAGCGGAACTTCTGCCCGGAGAAGCTCTTCAGGTTTCCGATGAGGTCGGGCAGGAAGTGCTTGGTGATGACCCGGTGCACCACATCCCCTTCGTCAACCGCCCTGATGCGCTTGGCCAGCTCCAGCTGGGCGGTCATCTTGTCCATCATGGTCTCCAGAGTCTTGTACGCCGATTCATCTGGCCCCTCCGCAATATCATTGGTATCATGGGTGAAGCCGAAACCCTCGTACTGCAGCAGCGACTTGATGCGATCGGCCACCAGGTCCATCTTGGACTGTATGTCCTTGGGGTGGCGGAACTCCACGCAGGCCCGGTAGAACTCCAGCGGATACTCCCAATGGACGTCGATGTTCTGCGCCTCCTTATCGACCTCGTTGGGGTCAAGACGCAGCGCCAGCACCAGTGGGGCATCCATCAGCCCTCCCCGGGAATCGGGAAGATAGGAGCGGGAGAAGTTCAGGAGGCCGTCGAGCAGCAGAACCAAGCTGTCCTCGTCGCCGTCGGCATTGCGCCTCTTGGCGGCATGGAAGAATGGATGGCCGAAGCAGACGGAGGCTTTGGTGAAACCGATGATGCGGCAGAGGATGCCGCCGGAGGTGTGAGGGGCCAATCCGATGGCCAGATGGCCGATCAGGTCCTCCTTGCTTTCAGCGTTGTAGTGGCGGGGCAGCTCGTAGAACCTTTCCAGCAGGTCATCGATGAAGCCGGCCACCCGCACCATGAACTCCCCGCACGATATGGACGGGACGATGTCCTGCACCTTGAGCTCGCAGAGCTGCTCGGGGTCGGTGAGCGGATGGTCGTGGATGTCGTGATCGTACCCTAGCTCCAGTGCCTTCTCCACGCTCAGCCCTATCTCGCGCGGGCGGAAGTGGGTCAAAGGGACGTCCGTAAGGTCGAAGCGGATGGTCCCGTCCTTGTTGACGAATATCTCATGCTTGCGGCGCAGGATGCCCTTCTCGAGGGGCTCCGGGCACATGTCCTTGGACCGGAGCTCCTTCTCCGCCTTGAGCTTGGGGGGGACCGATCGTTCCCCGAGGACCTTCCGGGCCTTCTCCAGCTCCTCCGCAATGTTCACCGGGACCTCCTTGGACTCGCCCACGGGCATGGTGTGGCCGCCGCAGGGGCACCGGTAATAGACGCGGTGCTCGCCACAGTCCTGGCACTTCCTCACCCCCAGCTCCACGGTGATGCTTCCCTTGCTGGCCGCCTTTTCCATAAGCCGCTGCGGCCCTCCGTTCATGCCGATGGGGAAGATCGTATGCGAGGGCGCCTTGGCCGAACGGTCCTTGGCCTTCTCAGGCCTGGCCATGCGAGACCCGATCCTGGTCACCGAGCGCGGATTGACCTTGACGCCTGTGCACCTGGAGACCGCCTCCATAACCGTTCCCCCTTCCAGGGGGGCCCTGTCCATCAGCCCTCCCTCGCCCAATAGCCCCAGGCCGGCGAGCAGGGGTTCGGCATATCTTTCGACGATCACTTCGCCGTTGACCACCCGATGAAGGGCGCCCAGCACCTCCAGGGTCCTTTTAGATGAAGGCTCCAGTTCGATGACAAGCCCTTCATTCCCGAACCTTCCATGGCCGAGTATGTGGGACCTCAGCTCCTGCAACCTGTCAAGGGTAACATCGTACCAGAAGAGGTTGTATTTGGGATGCAGGGGAACGCCGTAACGTATGGACATGTCCAGGGCGGATGAGAAGCTTGGGGGGTCCTCCCATCCCTCCGGCAGCTGCCAGTCGTTTGCCGCGTACAGCTCGGCCCGGTGCCATTCCAGATCGTAATCCCCTGGCACAAGCACATGGTTGTTCTCCACGAACTCCCCGAAAGGGAACAGTATCTGGCCGACGTCAGTGATCTCCCTCATGCGTTCCTTGACCGCCATGAACTCCGCGACGGTGTTCGCCTGCACCAGGTCGCCGTTGTCCAGCAACAGTATCGGTCCTTCCAGGCGGTCGCACGGGGTGACCGCTCCGGCCTTCCCCGGCCGCTCGATCTTGATCTGCGTCCCGATGGCCAGGAAATCGTCCAGGGCGAACATCGTGGCGGGATTGAGCGCGATCGCCGCCAGTCCGGTGGTCCTTCCCCGCCCATAACGGAGGCGCAGCCCACCCGGCCGGGAGGGATGGCCGATGACAGGCCGTCCGGCCACTATGTCCTTGAGGTACTTGTAGTCGGGGACCACCTTGACCTCCTTCTGCTCCTTGGCCGCCCCTTTCTTCATCTTCAGATATTCGCTGATGAAGTCCCAGCCCTCCAGACCCAGCTTCTTGACGTGCTTCTCCAGCTTGGGCGCCTTGAGGCACAGCCCCTCGGCTATGACCAGGCACACCCCTCCCCGCACGGCGTTGGTCTTGATGCGCGGCAGGTTGCGGTACCCGGATATCTCGGCGTCCTCGGTCTTCTCCCCGTCCACGCACACCGGGCAGTTGCGGTAGATCACCTCGATCTCCTGGTTGCTGGGGGTGAACTGAAGATGCTGGACCTGCTTGTAGAGGGGTATCTCCTCCTTGAGCCGCTCAACCTCCCCAACGGTGGGCATGTAGGTGCCGATTCCGAACTCCCGGCGCACCACATCGGCGATGAGCACGCTCATGGCCTGGGCAGTTCCTCCGGCGGCCCGGATCGGGCCGTTGAAGAATACTGACAGGTACTCGGTGCCGTCCGGATTGGGGTTGATCTTGACCCCGGCGATTCCCACGATGGGCGCCACCAGGATGCCTTCGGTCAGCACTGACAGCCCCACCCGGACCGCCCGTTCAATGGCCATCTCCCTTCCCTCGTTGGCGGCGACCGCTTCCTTGGCCAGCTCCTTGGCAATGAAAAGGGATAGCTCTTCTCGGCTCTCAATTCGCTTGGACAGTTCGCGGATGCGTTCCGCGACGCCGTCCACATGCCAATCCGACAGCTGCTTCTCCACCCTGGCCGCCAGGTCCTCGGCCTGCGGGATCTCCACCTTGGTGCTGGGGTCAAGCCCTTTGCGCCTGGCCTCGGCGGCCAGTGCGTAGCAGCGCTCGTTCTCCTGGAAAAGCGAGGAGAAGTAACGGCGCATGGATTCGCTGCAGGCCAGTTCTTGCAAGGGCACCCCTTCCGCACTAAGGGGAGAGAAAATTAATATGTTTGCTTAGAACAGAGGCTCGGGCGATTCCAGGTGTTCAACCGACCCGCGCAGGGCGGCCATGACCTCTTGTACGCCGAGACCGGTTGCGGCGCTCATCTTCAGCCGGTCGGAACCGCTGTCGACGATGTCCACCTTGTTCTCCACCACCAGCATCGGGACGTCCGGGAACAGTCCGCGCACGGATTCCAGCAGGCGCATCTGGCCTTCCATGTGATAACCGCAGGTCTCCGAGGGGTCCAGGATGAACAGTATGGAGTTGGCGAGGTGCTTGAGGGCGGTCACCGCTTGCATCTCGATGCGGTTGCGGTCACCAAGCTCCCGGTCCAGCAGACCGGGGGTGTCGATCACCTGGTAACGGCGGTGGTTTGCCTCATGGATGCCGACCTCGATGCCCTTGGTGGTGAAAGGATAGGCGGCCACCTCCGGCTCGGCGGCGGATATGGTGCGCAGGAACTGGCTCTTGCCCACGTTGGGAAAGCCGGCGATGACGAACGTCAGCATGCCGTCGTCAAAGTCGGGAACCTTGCGGAACTCGTTCCTGGCATAGGTCAGGAACTCCAGGTCGGGCCCTACCTTGTTTACCACGGAGGACGCGCGTCCGTAGAATGCCTTGCGGGCGTTGTCGGCCGCGAACGTCGACGAGGAGGTCATGACCTTGCTGGTGTACTGCTTCTGCAGCTCCTTGACCTTTGAAGACGCCCAATCCAGGTTTCCCAAGGCCTTCTTCAGCCTGTCCACGCCCACCGTGACCTCGATCATCTCGGCGAGGAAATCGCTGCGGTCGTTGATGCTCGGAAATGCCTTCACGTACTTCTGGAGGGTGGAGGAGATGACGTCCGTGGCCGAGGCGATGCGGGCCATGGACTTCCTTTTGACAAGCTCGACCTTGTCCGGCCCTTGCTTGTCGATCTTGTTGACCTTGCGGAACGCCTTGTCCAATATCTCGTCCGCCGTAAGGATAGTTGGGACGCGCTTCCGAAGGTTCTGCACGGTCCGTCACAAAGTAGAGGTAGTTTATAAAACATGGCTCCCGCCATGACCTATGCCCTGCGGGCGGAGCCGGTGCTGACTCTGGATGGCGAAGACGTTCTGGACGGCGAGGACCTGCACCTGCTGTTGCTGCTCCGGGATGGCGGGACGGAGGGAGCCGCTGCAGGCCTTGGATCGTCCGCTAGGACCGTATGGCGGAAGGTGCACGCCATGGAGTCGCGGACGGGCGGGAAGGTCATGGAGAAAGGATGCCTCACCCACCATGGCCTGGACCTCATCGAAAGGATGCAGCTGTACGTCCGGCTGCTCGACGCCCAGCTGCTGCATCTGTGGCGCAAGCCCAGCCTGACCTGCGATGGCCTTGTGCTCCGGGAGGGAAAGGTCCTTCTGGTTAAAAGGGGGAGGGAACCGTTCCAGGGATGCTATGCCCTTCCCGGCGGCTTCGTGGAATACGGGGAGAGCACCGAGAACTGCGTTGTCAGAGAGGTCAAGGAGGAGACCGGACTGGAGACCGAGGTGGTCCGGCTTCTGGGTTCGTATTCGGAGATGGGACGGGACCCGCGCGGGCACTTCGTGACCTTGCTGTACCTGCTCAGGGAGAGGGGCGGTGCCCTCTTGGCCGGGGATGACGCTGAATCGGCCGGTTTCCACGATGCCTCCCGCCTGCCGGAGATGGCTTTCGACCATGATAAGATGGTAAGGGATGCCATCCGGGCCATGGAACATCCTTTATAGCCCCTGGAAGGGTTATGGATAAGCATGGGGCAGGACGACCTGGACGAGATGGTCCTGCGCATGCTGCAGGGCAATGGCAAGATGACCATCGAGGAGATAGCCGAAAAGCTTGACCGCTCCCCTTCCACGGTCCGGGACCGCATACGCCGCATGGAGGAGGAGAGATTGATTCTCGGATACTCCACCATCATAGACCCGGAGAGATTGGACATCGACGCCGAGGCCCTGGTACTGGCGGACGTCGATCCCCTTTCCGAGGGGAAGGCCATGAGCGCCCTGATGTCCATGGAGGAGGTCAGCGAGGTGATGAAGGTGACCGGGGAGCCCCGCCTCATGTTCCGGGTGCGGGCTTCGGACCGCAAGGAGCTCCTGAGCTTGCTTGACCGCAAGATAAGGCCGTTGGGCTTCCGCCGCATGGACGTACGCCTCGTTTTGGACCGTTCGGTGCGCTATCCCGGTTCGGTATGATGGTGTTGCTTAATTATCCATCATTTTCTTTACTCCCTGAATGCAGACCGTGACCTGGTTGGCCCTGTTGGTGTTCCTGTTCACCTATGCCCTGATATCAGTGCGCAGGGTCCGCAGTGTGAGCATCGACCGGCCGGCGGCCGCGCTCTTCGGGGCGCTTCTGATGATTCTTCTGGGAGTGGTCACCGCCGACCAGGTGCTGGAGGCCATCGACCTGGACATAATCGGCCTGCTGCTTGGGATGATGATCATCGTCTCCTGCCTGGAGATCACGGGACTCTTCGACCGCGTCGCGCTGCTCCTGGTGAACCGATGCGCGGACCGCTTCACACTGCTGTGGCTGAGCATGGGGGTGACCGCATTGCTGTCCGCGCTCATACTGAACGATACCGTGGTGCTGATGTTCACCCCCATCCTCATCAAGGTCTGCCGGGCGATAGACGCCAATCCGGTGCCGTATCTGGTGGGGGAGGCCCTGGCCGCCAACATAGGTTCCGTGGCCACCGGGGTCGGAAATCCCCAGAACGCCTACATACTCATCCAGTCCGGCATATCCTTCTCGGACTTCACCCTGGCCCTGGCCCCCCTGGCCATCATCTCGCTGGCAGTGGCCATCGGACTGGTGGCCCTGGTGTTCCGCAGGGAGGTCTTCGATGGGGGGCTGGGGAGACCGCGTTCCATCGACCGCTCCCTGGTGATGACTGCCGCCCCAAGGACCCGCATGGAGCCGCCGTTCTTCTTGGTCCTGGCCGTGCTGGTGGCGGTCTTCATCGGATTCACCGCCTCCTCCTGGTTGGGGGTCCCGATCTCCCTGGTGGCGTTCATGGGAGGCTGCTTCCTGCTGCTGGCCCTGCCCCTCATGAAGAAGGACACTGGGACCTCACCAATCCTTCGCGGCGTGGACTGGACGCTCATCCTGTTCTTCGTCGGGATGTTCATCCTGCTCAAGGGGGTGGAGACCTCCGGGCTCATGGACATGATGCTCGATTCGTTCGAGAATGCGGGCGCGGGAATGGCCGGCGTAGCTGGCTTGAGCGTGATCTCCTCGGTGCTGTCGAACCTTATCAGCAACGTCCCGGCGGTGATGCTACTGTCGCCGGTGGTCCCGGCCGGAAATGACACCCTGTGGCTCAGCCTGGCCACATCCTCGACGCTGGCCGGAAACGCCACGATACTGGGAGCGGCGGCTAACGTGATCGTGGTGGAGAAGGGGCTGAGCATGGGCGTCGAGGTCCGGCTGTGGGACTTCGTGAAAGCTGGCCTGCCGGTCACCCTGGTGACGCTTCTGATGTCCGTACTGTTCCTGGGAATGTAAAAAAAATGGAAGGGGTTTAGAGACCATCAAAGGAAGCTCAGAGCTTCTTGGTGCAGAACCACCAGTCGTAGCAGTCCTTGCCCTTTCCGACCTTCTTCTTGCGCTCCATGGCGGTCTTGTAGTCGGCGGCGGGCGGGATGATGACCCGGTCCTTCAGGAAATCGTTGTTCGGCCAGTTCTCCGGAGCGGCGACATGGTTCTTGTCGGTGTACTGCAGCGCCTTGACCGCCCTCAGCACCTCGTCGATGCTCCGGCCGATCTCCTGCGGGTAGTAGATGATCAGGCGGATGGTCCCCGTGGGATCGACTATGAACACCGCCCTGACAGTGTTGCTCCCCTTGTTAGGGTGGATCATTCCCAGCTGCACCGCTACGTTCCCATGGTCGGCGATGATGGGGAACGGTATCTTCACATCCAGGTTCTCCTCGATCCACTCCACCCACTTGATGTGGCTGAACACCTGGTCGATGGACAGGCCGATGAGCTTGGCCCCCACCTTCTCGAACTCGTCGTTCTTCTTGGCGAACCCCACGAACTCGGTGGTGCACACCGGGGTGAAGTCGGCCGGGTGGCTGAACAGCACCATCCACTTGCCAGCGTAGTCCTTGGGCAGGTTGATCATACCGTGGGTGGTCTTCACTACCATCTCCGGGAACTTGTCTCCGATGAGAGGCAATCCCATAACAGAATCCTCAATGTCTTCGCACATTGTCAATCACTGGAAGGAATACGGAGCGGCACATTATTTAACGTTTGTTGGTTTTTGCTGAAAACTGATCAGCTGGCCATGCCGGGTCCATTCCGACAATATGAACGCCATCTTAACCCAATTGTGATATGTAAAGCCTTTAGCGGCAATAAAGGATAAATACCGAAAGACGCATGGGATAGACCATGTCCCTAGCCACTGACCTTTCGTTGGTGTTCATAGTGATCGGGGTGCTGATGCTCCTGGTGGAGATCAGCCAGCCCGGGTCCTTCCTACTGGTGCCGGCCACGGTGCTCCTGGCCTTGGGAGGGGTCGGTCTCGTGTTCCCGGACCTTCTGCTGACGGTCTGGTCCCCGATCATCGCGGTCATAATACTGGTACCCACCACCCTGCTGACCATCAAGCTCTACCAGCGCCTTGCGCCTCCGGCACCGCCAGAGACCACGGTGGCCACATCGCTCATCGGTCGCGAGGGAACGGTGGAGACCGAGGTCGTGCCCGGGTCCCTGAGGGGGAAGGTGCGCATCGCCAACGTCATCTGGAGCGCTACCTCGGCGACGCCCATACCGGTGGGGAAGCGGGTCAAGGTGGTCCGCAGCGAGGGCGTGCACGTGACCGTCGAGGAGATAACCGAATAAAATAGGAGAAGGAGATCATGGCACTAGCAGCTGAGATACTAGGTTTGTTGATATTGGCCATCATCGCGGCCATAGTGATATTGGTGAACGGCGTCAAGATCGTGAGGCCGTACGAGCAGGCGGTGTACATCCGCCTGGGAAAGTTCATGAGGGTCCTCAATCCGGGGTTCAACTACGTCGCCCCGCTGATCAACGAGACGGTGAAGCTTGATCTCAGGACGCAGGTACTGGACGTTCCCCGGCAAGAGGTTATCACCAAGGACAACTCCCCGGTGAACGTGGACGCCATCATCTACGTTAAGGTCGTCGATCCGAAGAAGGCGTTCTTCGAGGTGACGGACTATAGGGCGGCCACGGTCTACCTGGCGCAGACCACCCTGAGGTCCATCATCGGAGACATGGAGCTGGACGAGATCCTCTCCAACCGTGAGAAGATCAACCTCAAGCTCAGGGACATATTGGACGAGGCGACCGACCAGTGGGGCGTCAAGGTCGATGCGGTGGAGATACGGGAGATCGACCCGGCCCCCAAGGTCAAGCAGGCCATGGAGGAGCAGACCTCCGCCGAGAGGCTCAGGAGGGCGGCGATCCTGAAGGCCGACGGAGCCAAGACCGCGGCCATCCTCAATGCCGAAGGAGAGAAGAGGTCGCGCATCCTGCAGGCCGAAGGCCTTCGGCAGGCCAAGATCCTTGAGGCGGAAGGAGAGCGGCTGGCCATCATCCTGGAGAGCCAGGGAGAGTCCCAGAAGCTCAGGATACTCAGTGTGGGCGCCTCGACCCTGGACTCCAAGGCGCTGACCGTTCTCTCACTGGAAGCGGTCAAGAAGCTGGGCGAGGGACAGTCCACCAAGATAGTCCTGCCGTTCGAGGTCACCAGGCTGGTGGAGGGAATCTCCGATTACGTGGGAGCGGGAAAGCAGGTCCCGGAGAGGGAGATCTCCAAGCCGGAGGAGCTGGAGAAGGTGGTCGGAAAGGCCGACGACATCCTCGGACCCATACCCACAATGGCCGAGCTGAGGGCGGACATGAAGAAGCTCGAGGAGGACATGGCCAAGGACAAGAAGATAGCTGAGGCCATAACCGCCCAGAGCAAGATGACCAATTGAAACGCCTTCGATCCCAAACCCCTTCCCTGCTTTTTTTTATCGACCGTTCATTATCAGATCCGCCAGCGGCGAAGGGTGAAGAAGGCGATTGCCAACGTAACGACCACGATGACCGCGATTATGATAGGGGCGTTGCTGTCCTTCGGCTCGTACATTCCGATGCCCGCATACATGGCCATCAGGGCGAAGACCTGGGCCTGGTCGCGCAGGTCCTGCTCATCCACCCAATCCCCACCCTCCACCGCCTGGCGGGAATCCATGGCGGTGTGGATGAGCCCGATGGAGCCGCTGCCTGGCGAATCGTACAAGGTCAGCGGCTCGGAATACACGCACATAGTGCTGGAGGACTCCAGCCCGCGGACCATGTGCAGGTCCTTGCCCCATGTGCTCCTGAGTTCGCTGGCCTTCCAATATGGGAACATGAAGGCGTAATGGTCGGAACCGGCCAGGTCCTGGTAGCCATGGTCGACCCCCAACTTTGCGCAGGCCCGATCGGCAATGAAATTGAGATCTACCTCTCCTTCCGAACCGGCGAGCGTGACCTTCAGGTCCGAAGACCCGATGGAATCTGCGATGAAACTGGCCACCTGGTCCTTGATCTCGCCCCTGTGTTTGCTGACATAGTGCAGGGAACCGGCCATGCCCATCTCCTCGCCGGCGAAGGCGGCGAATCGCATTCCGTACTTCAGCCTCAACCGGCCGGAATCGACGGCCTCCTGCACCACCCTCGCCGCCTCCAGGACCGCGGCCACCCCGCCAGAGTTGTCGACATAACCTTCGCTGAGAACCGTATCGTAATGCGCGCCGAACAGCACCAGCTTGGTCTTGGTGCTTCCTGTGTCCACATCGGCGATGATGTTCCTATGGGTCCCTCGAGATATCTCCGACGGCACGCTCATGTTAACCTGGCCGCCGTCCTGGGCGATGCGGACCAGGGTACGCCCGTCACTGTAGTTGACGGAACCTACCGAGATGTTGAGGTCCCAGTATATCGGCCCCATGTCCCCCAGGGGCAGCCCCCCGCTTGAGGCCTGGGCGCTCTGCTCGACATAGCCCATCCATGGATAATTGTAGTGAAAGATGATGGCGGCGGGAGGCTGGGCCAGCAGCTTCGCTTGGAAGGTTCCCTCCCAACCGTACGACCAGCGAACCTCCCGGCCGATGAGCAGTATCCTGCCGGTTGTGTTGATGTTGTCCCAGGCCTGCCGGTCGATGGCCCGTCTGCCTATCTCGCCGTAATCGCTTGCCTGAGGGAGCGGAAGGGTTACCAGTTCACCGACCAAACCCCCGGCCGGGGTGGGCTCGCTGAAGCCCTCGCAGATGAAGGACCCTATCGCCGCGTCCCCCGTGGAGTTCTCCACCACGATGGAGAGCGCGGGCGCGGCCGTCAGATTCCAGACCGGCATGGTGAAGTTCTCCACGGTCACCTGCAGACCATAGGATGAGAAACGATCGGCAATGAACTCGGCGGCCTCGTTCGCCCCTTGGGACCCGCTGATTCGGTATGTCAGATGTCTAGAGGAGATGTTGCAGAGCGCCTCGGTCAGGGAGATCACGTTGTCCCCGTTCCAGCTCTCCCCGATAAGACGGTCCGCGGACGAGGTGTCCACTCCATCGGCCGTGGCCGCTGGAACTGTGAAAAGGACCGGGACCATCACCGTGAGGGCGACCAACAGCGTTACGAACTTGCTCCGCATGGGCGGGATTTTGAATGGAAGGGAAGCTATAAAGCAATATTGAGGCGGTGCGGATGCGCTCATTTCATTTCATGCGGCCTTCCGGAATGCGGATGGAGAACATGCATCTGTCTCCCCCGCCGAGCACCGTCTCCAGCACCTCCACCTCGGTCTCCTCGCCGAACAGGACGTCCCAGGGAAGCTTGGTGAAACCGGCGCTGCAATGACAGAGCGAGGGTGATGGCAGAGATCCCTTTCCCAAGAGCGCTGAGCGGGCCAGCGGACAGTGGCAATAGTGGTAGCGTCTGAGCTGGGGGTCCGTCTCCCGGTAATAGTTCTTAGGATCGAATGGGACCTTCACACAGATTATTCGGTTTCCCTGCCTCGTCCCGGTCTGCAGCCTCTGATCGGATATCACCTGATCGACGAACTCCGGGGTCACTTCCTGCTCGTACCATGGCTGGCCGTTGCGAAGGCGCTCCTTCAGTTCCTCGATCAACCGCTGATGTTCCGAGGCCAGAAAAGCATCCAGGTCCGCGGAAGCCTTGTACCTTTCCTTCTTGGCCTGGAACGCCTCCTGCGGTATCTCGTGATAGTTCCAGATCAGCAGTACTCGGACCTGCTCGGGCGAAAGTTCGACCTCCAGGCGATGCAGGACCTTTGCCGTCAGGGGCGGATAGGCGTCGGTGGGCGCGCCCAGGGGCGGCATGACCAGATCGTGGAAGACCGCTTCGCGCCTGTCGTTCCCATAAAGCTCGCCGAGCCTTCTTTCCATGAGCGGCAGGACATCGTACGAATTTATCATGGTGGCCAGATATATGAAGAGGTCCGGTCGGGAACGGTATGCGAAATACCTGGCGATGTCGACCAGCCGCTCCGGTTCGTTACGGCCCTCCGAGATCAGCCTTGCCAGGTACCCGTCCAATGCGGCCCTGGACAAATTTGTCGCGTCAATGCCAGCCAGCGCCATGTACCTTTCCAGGTCCTCGGCGTTCCCCAACGCCGAAGATGCCCGGTCATCCCCGGCCCCTTTTGCCACCAGATATTTCTTGAACCCCTGCAATCCCGAGCCTCCGATGATGACAATGGGCAAGAGATGGCATTATCGTTTGCGATGGAAAAAAAATGGACGGGCCGGGATTTGAACCCGGGGCTTCCTGCTTGCAAAGCAGGCGATCTTCCGAGCTGATCTACCCGCCCAGTGTGGCCGCATAAAAGAAGATCGAATAAAAAGGTTTCGCGGTCAGCGGCATATGGCCCCTTTGGAGGCCCCTCCGACCAGTCGGCGGTATTTGGCCAGGACGCCGGTGGGCCGGCGATCGACAACCTTCACCTTGGCCAGGCGCCCCTCGATCTCCTCTTGGGAAACCAGCAGCTCCATCTTCCGGCCGGGTATGTCGATGGATATCCGATCGCCATCGCGTATGGCGGCGATCGGCCCCTTGTCGAAGGCTTCGGGCGACACGTGGCCTATGCATGGGCCCCTGGTCGCCCCAGAGAACCGACCATCGGTTATCAGAGCTACGCTGTTAGACAGCCCCATCCCGGCGATCAGGCTGGTGGGGGAGAGCATCTCCGGCATCCCGGGCCCGCCCTTCGGCCCCTCGTACCGGATGACCACAACATCCCCGGCGACGATCTTGCGGGCGGAGATGGCCTCGTAAGCCTCCTGCTCCGAATCGAAGACCTTGGCGGTTCCCTCGAACCTCATCATCTCCGGGGAGACCGCCGCCTGCTTGACCACTGAACCCTGGGGGGCGAGGTTCCCGTATAGAACCGCGATGCCCCCTTCGGCATGGAAAGGACGGTCCCTCGGCCGTATGACCTCCTGGTTGCGAACGATGGCCTGCCGGGCGATCTCCCTGATGCCTATTCCATTGACGGTCATCTCATCGGACAGATCGTCAAGCAGCCGGTTCAGCATGGCCGGCACACCACCGGCAGCATCGAAATCCTTCATGTAGTATGGTCCGCTGGGTTTTATGCTGGTGAGGTGAGGGACCCTTGTGGATATCTCGTCGAAGGCGCGGAGGTCGATCTCGAAGCCGAAATCGGCTGCTATGGCCGGGAGGTGCAACGCAGTGTTGCTTGAGCCCCCGATGGCCATGTCAAGCACGATGGCGTTGGTGAACGATCCCTTCTTCACCAGCTTTCTTGCGCTCATGCCCTCCCTGACCAGCTCCACTATGCGACGGCCGGTCGCTCTGGCCAGCTCCTTTTTTCGAGGATCGGTGGCCAGCATGGAGCCGCAGCCGGTGAGGCTGAGCCCCAGGGCCTCCGTCAGGCATGCCATGGTGTTGGCGGTGAACAGACCGGAGCACGCCCCCTGACCAGGGCAGGCGCATCTCTCGATCTCCAAGACCTCGGCCTCGCTCATCTTCCCGGCCTTGTTGGCCCCTAGTGCCTCGAAGACGCTCTGCAGGTCCAATCCCCTGCCATCCTTCGCCCCGGGCTCCATCGGCCCTCCGGTGATCATTATCGCCGGAAGGTCGAGGCGGCCGGCGGCCATGAGCATGCCTGGGGTGATCTTGTCACAGTTCGTAACGCCCACCCATCCATCCATGCAGTGCGCCTGTACCATTATCTCCACGCAGTCGGAGATGACGTCCCGGGAGACCAGGGAGTACCGCATACCGGCGTGGCCCATGGCCACCCCGTCGCAGACCCCGGGCACTCCGAACATGAGCGGCACTCCTCCCGCTTCGAGAATGCCCTTGCGAACTTCCTCGGCCAGCTCGTTCAGGTGAATATGACCTGGGACGACATCGTTCCAGGAATTGGCGATACCTATGAGGGGTTTCTCCATGTCCGCATCGGTCAGACCGGTGGCGCGCAGAAGACTGCGCTGAGGGGCCCGGTCCACCCCTTTCTTGACCGCGTCGCTTCGCATTGTGAACGGTTATGTTCAAACGCTTAAATTAAGTTCTTCCCCCTCAGTCATCACCGAACTCTATGCCCTCCCCGGCGAACCTTACACGGAGAGCGTCCAGATAGCCTGTGACTATTTCATCCCTCTTTGACACATCCCGGATCCAGATCTTGATCTCCACCTTGACCTTCTCCCTCTGGATGTCCTTAATGAGTATCGATGGTGCGAAGTGGGATATGTCCACCTTCTTCTCCAGATATCTCCTCACGCTGCTGAGCTCGAAGGTCTTGTTGACCTTGCTTTGCTCGTCGGCCCCCACGTGAGGGAGTATCAGGGGGTCCTTGTCCGCTACGTCCAGCACCAGGTCCTTGATGCGCTCATAGTCCTTGAGAGAACGGAGCCAGATGGGGATGCGGATGGCCACTACGCCCGCCCGGGAATAGTTGATGACCTTGTTGTTGACCATCACCGAATTGGGAACGTAGAGGATGCGTCCGTCCAGGTCCTTGAGCACGGTGTTCATGAGATTGATGTCCTTCACCCGGCCAATGCCGGTCACGGGCAGACCGGACACCTCGATCCACTCGTCGATCTTGACCGGCTTGATCACCGATAGGAGGATGCCTGAGAAAGCGTTCATGAGCACCTGCTGGGAAGCAAGCGCCACCCCGATACCCAGTATCCCCAGGGATGCCAGTAGGGCTGCCATGTCAAGGCCCAGGACCTCCCAGAAACCGAGATACAGCCCTGCGGCCAGTACCAGGTACTGGAACAGCCTTGCCATGGCCTTGGACTGGACGCGGGAGATGCGCTCATCGAGCAGCCTCCTCATCAGTATGCTTGTGCCTTTGGCCAGCATGACTGTGGCCAGGACGACTATTATGAATCCCACCAGGTCGGTGACCGAAAGCCCGAGAAGGGTTGGATCTGCCATCCGGTCTTCTTAAGCGGCCTGCCCTTTATTATGATTGTCCTCAGGGCGCGTCAATACCCTCTGCCTTCAATCCGTCCAGGAGAGACGTCAGCACCTCGGAAACGATCGCATCCCGGAACTGGACCTCCCTTATCCAGAACCTTATGGATAGAACGACCCTTAGATTGGTCACCTCTTGGACCAGGACCCGGGGGGCGAAGGAATCCAGCTTCGTCCGGTCCCCCTGGAACCTTTTTAGACGGGTGATGTTGAGTTCCCTTTGGGTGGCCACCAGCTCGGCCCCCTGCACATTAGGCAGCACCTTCGGGTGGTCCTCCAGGACGTTCAGGATGACCTCGGAGACCTTCCTCCGGTCGGCGCCGGTAGGCGATGGGAAGGGTACGACAACCTCCACGAACCCCGATTGGGTGTAGTTGACGACCCTGTTGGTGATTAGGATGGAGTTCGGAACGACGGTCATTCTTCCGTTCACGTCCCTGAGCAGCGTCCTGGTGAGCGTGACGTCCACCACCCGGGATGGTTTGTTGAGAGGATCATTGGTAATCTCGATCCAATCCTCCAGCTGTATCCTGCGGTCCAACGCTATCATCAATCCGGCCACGAAGTTCTGTATCAGTTGCTGAGAGGAGAACGCAATGGCTATCCCCACAAGCCCCAGGGAGGCCGCCAGGGCCGTGAGGTCCAACTTCAGAACGCCCAGGATCCCGTATCCTATTCCTATGGAGAGTATGATGTATTGAATGAAATTGCTGGCCATCTTGGACCGGCGCTTACCGAACCGTAGATCGAGCAGCTTGCGCATGAATGAATAGGCCGCCCGCGCCGCCACGACCGTGACAAGGAGGACGAGAAGGAATACTAATAGAATCACCAGATCGATGCCGAACAGAGTGGGATTGGCCACATACCTCAATGTAACATTGGTTTTAAAAAAGTAAGGTTTGGGAAGGGAAGGTGTTGGTTAAGTGATTTACGTTCAGGACCTGAGGACTATCTCGATGTTGACCCCGTCAGGGACTTGGATCCTCATCAGTTGCCTCAGGGCCCTCTCGTCCGCATCCAGGTCGATGAGGCGCTTGTGTATGCGCATCTCCCACCTGTCCCAGGTCTCGGAACCTTCTCCGTCCGGGCTCTTGCGGCAGGGCACCTGCAACCTCTTGGTGGGCAGCGGAATAGGTCCGCGTATGGCCACACCAGTACGGGTGGAGATCTGCTTTATCTGGGTGCAGACGCTGTCCACCTTCTCGGGGTCGGTGCCGCTCAGCGATATCCTTGCTCTCTGTGCCATGTTTCAATCCCCAAAAAATGGAAAGGGAAAAAGGGGTTTACATCTCCTTCTTTTCGACATCGACGCAGACGCCGGCAGCCACGGTCTGACCCATGTCGCGGATGGCGAACCTTCCCAGCTGCGGGAAGTCCTTGGCCTTCTCCACGACGAAGGGCTTGGTGGGCATGACCTTGACGATCGCGATGTCACCGGTCTTCAGGAAGGTGGGGTTCTCCTCCTTGACCTGTCCGGTCTTGGGGTCCAGCTTCTTCTGGAGCTCGATGAAGGTGCATGCGACCTGCGCGGTGTGGCAGTGGAACACCGGGGTGTATCCGACCGGTATGGCGGTGGGGTGGTTCAGGACCACGATCTGGGCAGTGAAGGTCTTGGCCACGGTCGGCGGGTTGTCCACCGGTCCGGCCACATCTCCCCTGTGCACGTCGTTCTTGGCGATGCCCCTGACGTTGAAGCCGACGTTGTCGCCGGGCTTGGCCATAGGCAGTACCTCATGGTGCATCTCGATGCTCTTGACCTCACCGATCTTGTTGGAGGGCATGAAGATGACCTTCATGTCCGGCTTCAGGATACCGGTCTCGATACGGCCGACCGGGACGGTCCCGATGCCGGTGATGGTGTAGACATCCTGGATAGGCAGGCGCAGAGCCAGGCCCTCGGTGGAAGCGGGAACCTTCAGGTTGTTCAGGCACTCGAAGAGAGTCGGTCCCTTGTACCAGCCGGTGTTGGCGCTCCTGGTCTTAATGTTGTCGGCCTTGTAGGCGCTGATGGGGATGATCGGGATCTCGTCCAGCTTGAATCCGACGGACTTCAGCAGCTGACCGATCTGCTCCTTCACCTTGTTGAACTGCGCCTCATCGTAGGCCGGCTTAATGGCGTCCATCTTGTTGATGGCGATGATGATCTGCTTCACACCCAAGGTCTTGGCCAGGAACACGTGCTCCCTGGTCTGTGCCTGGGGGCCCTCAATGGCGGAGCACACCACAACGGCGGCGTCAGCCTGGGAGGTACCGGTGATCATGTTCTTGACGAAGTCCCTGTGGCCAGGGGCGTCGATGACGGTGAAGTAGTACTTGTCGGTGTCGAACCGCTTGTGGGAAACGTCGATGGTCACACCGCGCTCCCTCTCTTCCTTCAAGCTGTCCATGACCCAGGCGAACTCGAAAGTCGCCTTTCCCTTCTCTTCAGCCTGCTTCTTGAACTTCTCGATCACATAGGGGTCGATGGCGCCGGCCTCCAAAAGGACCCTACCGACGGTGGTGGACTTTCCGTGATCGACGTGACCTATGAATACGATGTTCATGTGAGGTTTGTCAGCCATTTGTTTTCCCTCCAGATTTTTCCTTAAATACTATTGGTTGGTTGCCTCTCGATATTATTCATTCTATATAACCGTTTTTCATCTTCAGCCGGAGTAATATCCTGCGTCGTAAGGCTGGGGGTTCAGTCCCTTCCTCTTCCTGATGTCTCCGACTACTTTGTCCTGCAGCTCCCTCGGCAGTATCACGAAGCCCGAGTTCTCGGTCGACCACAGGGCGCGTCCCTGCGTTGCCCCGCGGATGGCGGAAGCGAAACCGAACATCTCGGCGACCGGCGCCTTGGCGATGATCACGGTGGCGTCGTGGTCCTGGTGGATGTCCTCGATTGTGGAACGGCGTCCCTGCAGTTCGCGGGTCACGTCGCCCATCATATCCTGCGGGCAGTTGATGTAGACCTTCTGCATGGGTTCCAGCAGCGATCGGCCGGCCAGGCACATCGCTCCGTATATACCGGAGCGGGTTGCCGGGATGACCTGTCCCGGACCCCTGTGGATGGAGTCCTCGTGCAGCTTGGCGTCGACCAGCATGACCTTCAGTCCGGCAACGCGCTCGTTGGCCAGTGGACCCTGGTCCATCGCTTCGTCGAAGGCCTGCTTGCACAGCTCCATGGTCTCGTGCAGGTTCTGGATACCCTTGGTGGTGTCCAGGAAGATGTTGTTGTTCTTGAAGGCGACAACGCCCTTGGCCTGTTCCTTGTCCATGCCCAGGTCGCTGAGCTGTTTGGCGAGGGCCTTGGGATCCTTGATCTTCCCATCGGTCTTGATCTCGCCGTTCTTGATCGCTTCTACGATAGCTTCCTCGAGCGGCTCGACGATCATGTAGAACTTGTTGTGCTTGTTGGGGGACTTGCCTTCGAACGGACCGCCCCTGCCCTTGACGGCCTCGCGGTAGACGACAATGGGCGCGGAGGCCTTTATCTCCACCTTGTGGTCGTTCACGATGCGGTACTGAGTGATCTCCAGATGGAGCTCACCCATACCGGACAGCAGGTTCTCCCCGGTCTCCTGGTTGATCTGCACCTGAATGGACGGGTCGGCCTTGCCGACGGTCCTCAGCACATCGACCAGCTTGGGCAGGTCCTTCATGTGCTTGGCCTCGATGGCCACGGTGACCACCGGTTCGGTGTAGTGGGAGATCTTCTCGAAGGGCTCCATGTCCTTCTCGGAAGAGCAGGTGGCACCGGCGATGGCGTCCTTCAATCCGGACAGGGCGACGATGTTGCCGGCCTCGACCTCGTCCACGGCGATGCGGTCCGCACCGACGCTCATGGAGACGGTCTGCACACGGTTGGCGTTGGGCATTCCCAGGATGTACATCTCCTGTCCGCGTACGACCTTGCCGGAGAACATACGACCGACCGCAACCTCACCGGCGTGAGGGTCGATGATGATCTTGGTGCACATGAATGTCGTGGGACCGTTCCGGTCGCAGTTCATCATGGCTTTGCCGACCTCGGTCTCCTGGTCGCCCTTCCAGATGACCGGGATACGGATCTTCTGGGCGGCCAGGGGGTTGGGGACGTGGGTGATGACCATGTCAAGGAGCACCTCGTGGACCGGGGACTTCTTGGCCAGGGTCTTCTGGTCCTCGTTCTTGCAGTAGTTGTATACGTCTTTGAAGGAGATACCGCTCTTCTTCATGTAGGGAGCGGATATGGCCCAGTTGTTGAAGGCAGAGCCGAAGGCGACGGAGCCGTCCTCCACCTTGACCTGCCACTTCTTGCGCAGGTCCTCGGGCAGGTTGGCCACGATCCTCTTGTTGACCTCGGCTATGATCTGCACGAAGCGCTGCTGCATCTCCTGCTCGGTGACCTTCAGCTCGTTGATGAGGCGGTCCACCTTGTTGACGAAAAGGACCGGCCGAACCCTCTCCTTTAATGCCTGGCGTATGACGGTCTCGGTCTGGGGCATGATGCCCTCCACCGCGCAGACCAGGATGATGCAGCCATCCAGAGCCCTCATGGCCCTGGTGACGTCCCCGCCGAAGTCGACGTGGCCGGGAGTGTCGATGAGGTTGATAAGGTAGTCCTTACCATGATAGGTGTGGACCATCGAAGCGTTGGCGGCGTTGATGGTGATCCCACGGGCCTGCTCCTGTTCGTCGAAGTCCAGCATAAGCTGCTTGCCGGCGAGGTTCTCCGACATCATACCGGCCCCGGCGATGAGGTTATCGCTCAGGGTGGTCTTCCCGTGGTCGATGTGCGCGGCGGTCCCGATGTTCCTGATGAACTCAGGAGCCATCATGATCTCCTGAGCCTTCTTGATGTTGTCCTCTTTTCTGCCCATTTTCCCCACCTGGTTTAACGAGCGGAGGAAGCGACCCTTTCGATCTCTTCCTTCTTGGCCACCGAGAAGCTGTTCATGTCGCCCTTGGAGGCCAGGATCAGCTCCTCAGCCAAGCACTGCTCGATGGGCTTGGTGTTCTTGAAGGAGGCGTTGACCGAGCCTTTGGATATGTTGCGGAGAGCGATGTCCAGTCTCCGGGAGGGAGCCACATCGACGGCCTTCGGAACAGATATTCCTCCGAACTGCAGGCGGGTGATCTCCTCGCGGGGAGCGGCGTTCTCTAGAGCCTCGACCAGAACCTGTATAGGGTTCTTCTTGGTGCGCTGCTCGATGATCTCGAAGGCCTTCTTGGTGACGTTGTAGGCCTTGAGCTTCTTGCCGGTGAACACCTCGGTCCTCATCATGTTGTTGATGAGGCGCTCGACGATGTTGACCTTGGACTTTCCGAACCACTTGTTGGCGTGCCGGGCGGTGGTGTGGGGAACGGCGGTGGGCGTCAGGTTGATGTACTTGGCCAAACCCCCGTCCTTCACTACGACCTCGCCGCTGGCATACTTGCCGAACAGCAGGATGTTGTCAAACTTGAAACTGCTCTCTTCCACAAAAATCACCTGACCGGCTTCTCCTTCCTCCCCCTGACCAGTTCGTTCAGGGAGACGTTGTTCACCTGGATGACCTTGTATCGGACCCCGGGAATGTCACCGTAGGAACGACCCATCCTACCTCCGATGCCTTCCACAAGGACCTCGTCGTGTTCATCGATGAAGTTGATCGCACCGTCCCCGACCGCGAAAGCGGTGATCTGACGGCCGTTCTTGATCAACTGGACCTTTACGCACTTTCTGATGGCGGAGTTAGGCTGCTTGGCCTCGATACCGACCTTCTCCAGCACGATGCCTTTTGCCTGAGCTGCACCCTCGAGCGGATCGGACCTTTCCTTGAGCTTCAACAGCCTTCTCTTGTAAGACCTGTCGCTCCACCTGGACTTCTGCCGATCGTTCCTCAGCTTTCTGGCAGTGAATAATCCTTTTGCCAAATATTTCACCTCTAAATCAGGAGCACCGCACCTATTACCGATTTCGTATATAAGAATATGGGATTATGAACGGCGGTCAGACCAACATGCTGGACGGTATTGAGGCACTGTGGTTTGCCGCCATTTTCGGCCTAGTTGATGTAAACCGTTTCCGGCGACTTCAGGTCGGGCGGTACCGGCCTGAGCACCCGCACAAGGCGTCCGGCGGCATCGTAGCCATAGACTATGTAGTAGAACAGCCACCAGTTGTTCAGCTCGAGCATCATATAACGGACCCTCATCGCCTCCGATCGAGGCGCCATCACCACCAACCGGACCTTCTTTTTCAAGACCTCCCTGTATGCGAGCAGGCGGTCCTTCTCCTTCCATGAATCGGCGGTCTCGATTATCTCCTGCCCTATCAGCCTACCCTGGTAGAATATGTCGATCAAACCCCGCCCCTTTTCGTCAAGCGAGAAGTTGGTGACGATCTCGGGATGCGGAAGCTCGTCCATTATCTCCTTCAGCCGCCTCTTTGCCACCTTGAACACCAGGTCGTCGGCCACGCAAGTAGATGAGGAATCGCTCGCAGATAATTGTTTCTGGAGCTCAAGCCTTACCATGCGATTCCCCTCTGACCAGGGCGGTGGCCACCAGATGGGCCAATCTGATCGGCTCCGGAAGACATCCGCGAACGGTACATCGGCGGACCATGGATTCGGCTTCCGCATCCCCGATACCCTCCGAGGTGATGAAGACCCGGCCGTCCGGCACCTCCACCGGGCGGACCCGATTGCGCGAGATGATATCGAATCGGCGCTCCCAGTCTGGGAAATGCGCTTTCAAGGCTTCCTTTATGCTGCCCATGTCCGGCACGTCCCGGGAGATGGTCAGAACCGGAACGCCCAGGCCCTCGCTCAGCCCCCGTACGTCCACCACGTTGAACCCGCCCAAGGCCGCTCCGTCCACCATGATCATTCGCACCTGCTGGGAGAAGCGGGAATCGCGCACCATTGAGACTATCGCCTCATTGGCGTCATCCCCGTCCACCTGGCATGATGAGACGATGATGCCCTCCACATAGCCGGGAGGACAGACCAGAACGCCCGCCAGAGCGGCCCGCCCGGTCCCCTTGACGAAAGGACCGTCATCTATTCCAAGGACACGGGCCTGGTCCTTCAACTACATCAGCCCCAGCTGCCCGGTCACCCGATCCACCTCGGCATTGGGCGCAGGACCGATGCCCAGGCAGGTGGTGGTGTTGGGAGGGAGCTCGGTCATCCCGGCGTCGGTTATGAGGGAGGTCACCAGGCCAAGGTCCTCGGCGGCCTGTTTTATCCGGTAAAGCTCGGCAAGGTCCTGGACCTTGACCACCACCTTCTTCTGCCCCTCATTGTACCACCGTTCGAAATTGACCGGCTTCCGCTTCTTGCTGGCCAGAGCGCAGTTCACCGCGGCGTGCGCCACCTGCGCGGCCATCTTGCCGGAGGATATCTTAAGGTCTTTGCGGACCACGATGACCATCTTGAGCTCGAACTCCATGCGGCTCACACATCCCCGAAGGCCAGCGGGAACTGCCGGCGGAGCGCCCGCTCCTGGTTCTTCCTGGCCAGCTCCATCTTCTGTTCCACCTCTTCCGGGGTGAACCTGAAACAGACCATCTTCCCGCATATGGGGCAGGGGAACTCCCGTCCGTCGATGCAGTCCTGGACCAGCACTGTGATCAGGATCTCGCATTTCGGGCAGCACATAACTAGGGATTCCATGTTATCCGCCTAGCCCATTTCCTGCCGCGCATATATCCCTTTGCCGTCGGATGCGCATATTACCTTTAATATAACGAGAGGAAATGAGGCGCTCATGTTGGAGCTAATTAGACGCGACGGGTTGGCCCGCATATGCAGGCTGCATACCCGCCAGGGCGAACTGGAGACGCCGTGCCTGCTGCCGGTCATCAATCCCAGGCTCGTCACCATCAGCCCCCGGGAGCTTTACGACGTGTTCGGCTTCCGGGCCCTCATCACCAATTCGTACATCATCCGCAATGACCCCAAGATCAGGGAGGATGCTCTCAGCAAAGGATTGCATGAGATCCTGGACTTCCCGGGAGTCATCATGACCGACTCCGGGACGTTCCAGTCGCACATGTACGGAGAAGTGGACCTGGTCAACCGGGAGATCGTTGAGTTCCAAAGGGACATCGGCTCTGACATAGGCACGGTGCTGGACATCTTTGCTGAACCGGACTGGAGCAAGGAACGCACCGCGGAGTCCATCGAGGTCACGCTGGAGAGGACCAAGGAGGCCGCGGAGCTCAAGGGAGATATGCTCCTGGCAGGCGTGGTGCAGGGTTCGATCTATCCGGACCTCCGGGAAATGTGCGCCAGACGACTGTCGGAGATGGGAGTTGACGTGAACCCTGTGGGCGGAGTGGTCCCGCTCATGGAGACCTACCGCTTCGCCGAGCTTGTGGACGTCATCGTCGCCGCCAAGAAGGGGCTCCGGCCGGACCGTCCGGTCCATCTGTTCGGGGCGGGGCATCCCATGCTGTTCGCGCTGGCGGTGCTGCTTGGCTGCGACATGTTCGACTCGGCCTCCTACGCCAAGTTCGCCCGGGACGACCGCTTCATGTTCCTGGAGGGAACGTTCCGATTGGCCGACATGAGATCACTGGAGTGCAACTGCCCTGCCTGCCAGGGCCACGACCTGGAGGAGATCAAGAAGATGACCCCGGCCAAGCGTACCGCGCTCATTGCCCGGCACAACCTCTGGATATCCAAGATGGAGCTGGAGAGGGTTAAGAGGGCCATCCTGGAAGGGGACCTTTGGGAGCTGGTGGAAAGGCGCTGCCGTTCCCACCCGGCGCTACTGGACGCCCTTAGGGAATTGGGCAAGCACCAGGAGTTCCTGGAAAGGTACGAACCATTGTCCAGGGAACATGCCCTGTTCTATACCGGCCCGGAGACGCTCAACCGCCCGGCCTTCCTCAGATACCATAAACGGCTCAAGGAGAGGTACGAGCATCCCAGGACCGAGGTGGGGATGACCTTCGAGGAGCCGGAGAAGCCTTACTCGAGGACATTGCGCCCGGCCATGGACTCCGTACTGGAGATAAGCGACGCGCATTTCCATGTGATATCGCCCTTCGGTCCGGTCCCCATCGAGCTGGATGAGATATATCCGATCTCCCAGTCGCTCTTCCCCAAGAACCAGGACCAGCAGACGAAGGAACGTACGAAGGAGCTGATGGAGGAGCTGGGGCACACCCACGGTTACAAGATGGGCGCCATCTGGGATGGCGACGGGACCCTGGAGTTCCTGAAGATGTTCTCTCAGGGAAAAGGCAGTTTCGATATCGACATGGCCAGAGTCAGGGCCGTGGCGGATTACCAGTTCGGTAAGGGCGCCGCCGAGGCGCTGTTCGTCGGGAACGTCAGTCTGGTCAAATCGAAGAACGTGGACCGCATCCGGAACGTCCTGGTGGACGGCGAACATGTGGTGTCTATGAGGGCCGAGGACGGTTTCCTCACCTTGCGCCCGGCAGGGGCCATGAGATTGCTGAAGGGCATCCCGTCCCCAAGAATGAGGGTCACCGTGCAGGATGACGCTGTGGAGTTCAACCGGCAGGGCAAGAACGTTTTCTGCTCTTTCGTCACCGATGCCGACCCGGAGATCCGCCTGCAGGATGAGGTCATGGTGGTGGACAGAGAGGACAGGCTGGTAGCGATAGGAAGAGCGCAGCTCACCCGCGAGGAGATGCTGAGCTTCAAGAAGGGTGTCGCTGTGAAGGTACGAGAGGGCGTTTAATCCTCGACGTCGGTTATCTCCTCGGCCACCTTCAGGCAGGCCATCAGGTCCTCGATGGTATGGAGCAGGGACATCAGGCTCCTGGCATGGCATTCCACCTTGAGCACCGAACCTTCAACCCAGGACCTGGCGTGATCACCGTTGTCCATCTCCAGGGAGCGATTGACGTTCGAGGCGCGCTCCTCACTTCCCATGTCCAGCTCCAGAAGGCAGCTTGCTTCCACGGACCGCTCATGTCCGAGAGGGGATAAAATCCCTTTGTTTCAGCAAGAAAATGAATGGTAGCCCCGTCCAGATTCGAACTGGAGTCACCGGCTCCAAAGGCCAGCATGATTGACCACTACACTACGGGGCTGTAATCCCCTCGATGCGATATCCCCTATTTAATTTTCCATCCCTGGGACGATGACCCCGTAAAGATGGGTGGAGGCGTGACCTGATATCCGGACGGTGACCCTCTGCCACAGTTCGTGGTCGCCCTTGATGACCACCGGAAGGTAATCGTCGGTGCGGGCCATGACGCTGTTGCCTTTTCCTTGCTCATCGACCAGCACCGAATAGGTCCGTCCGACCTTGGACGCGTTGATCCCAGAGGATATGCGGAAACGCAGCCGGGTGAGTTCCCGGGAGCGTTCCTTGGAGACCCACCCGGGAACCTGCCCCTTCATACCGTCGGCCACCGTGCCCGGTCGGCGTGAGAAGCGGGTGACGTTGATTATGTTCGGCCTGAGCCGCTCCATGAGCTCCACCGTTCTCCGGTGATCCTCTCCGGTTTCCCCGGGGAACCCTGTTATGACATCAGTGGACAGTGTGAGCTCGGAAAGCGAGGATCGCATCCGTCCCACCATATCAAGGTAATCCCCTGAGGCGTATGCCCGACCCATGTCCCGGATGACGCGGTCGCTGCCGCTCTGCACCGGCAGATGAAGGAACCGGTAGACCTTGGGATGCTGGTACGCCGGGATCATCCCGTCCAAGATCTCAGCAAGGTTGTCGGGGTTCATCATGCCCACCCGGACGCGGAAATCGCCTGGGATGCCGCATATGGCATTCAGCAGGTCTGGCAAATGGTCATTGCCATCCATGCCGTAGGCGGCGGTATCCTGAGAGGTCACCAGTATCTCCTTTGCCCCCTGATGCAATGCCGTTTCCACACGGCGAACCAGATCATTCAGGGGATAACTGACCAGGTCGCCCCGGGCCAGCTTGGTTATGCAGTACGAGCAGGAGCCGTTGCATCCCTGGGCGATGGGGAGGATGAGCGGTCCTTGAACCGCCGGTGCTGTCGTCCCACCGCCACGCTTGAATTCGTCCTCCAGCAATCTCTTGAAGCGCGGATAATCCGATGTGCCGCTTATGAGCGCATCTGGGAACTCCTCTCGGAGAGATTTCGGATTTACCGAGGCCATGCAGCCTACGATGAGGAGCCGCTTTCCCTGGTCCCGGAGATGGCGCAGGCGCCGGAGGATCTTTCTCTCCGTCGGTTCAATGACCACGCAGGTGTTGATGAGCGCCGCATCCGCCTCGATCTCGTCGAATACCTGCTGATGCCCGAGCGAACTGAGGTGGGCGGCGAGCTCGGCCGACTCCCCATGGTTCATGGTACATCCGTAGGTCTCGACGATGAACTTCACGGCGGCTGATACGCCATCTATTTATTATAGATAGTCTGAACGGTCATCGGTCTCTGACGCATGCTCATTGACATCCTCTACCTCCTGGGCGGTCTCGCCCTCCTTGTCGTGGGGGCCAATCGGCTGGTGAAAGGAGCGTCCGCTCTGGCCGCGGCGCTGGGAGTGAGCACTTTCGTTATCGGCCTGACGGTGGTGGCCATGGGCACTTCCGCACCGGAAGCCTCCCTGGCCATCATTTCCAGCTTGGAAGGGGACCCATCGTTGTCCTTCGGAAATGTGGTAGGGGCGAACATAACCAACATCGGCGTGGTGTTGGCGGCGGCCTGCATAATATGCCCCATCGCTTCCGGCATGACCCTGCTTCGCCGAGAGGCGATCTTCCTGATCGTCTCCATCCTGGCCGTGGCCGCCCTTGCTAATAACGGGAGCATCGACCGGGGAAACGCACTGGTGCTGATCGCTGCCGCGGTGGCTTTCAATTATTTCGTCCTGCGGTCTGCGAAGGTGGAGCGCGCTGCCAAACGTATAGAGCAGGTGGAGGAGAAACCGAGCATGGAGAGATGGAGAATGGCGGCCTACATCCTCGGCGGGCTGGTCCTTCTCATAATCGGGTCAGAACTGGTCATGCGGGGCGGGATAGGCCTCGCCACCGAACTGGGCGTGGACGAGTTCACCATCGGGCTGACCATTGTGGCAATAGGCACCACCATGCCCGAGCTGGCGGTGTCCATTTCCTCCGCATGCCGCCTGGAGACCAACCTGCTACTGGGCAATGTGCTGGGAAGCAACATATCCAACAGCCTGCTCATCGTGGGATTGGCAGGATCGTTCTCCCCCATCGCCATCCCCGGCAACTTCTACACTCTGGCGTTACCAATGACATTACTCATGTACACCGCCCTGGTGGTGTTCATGTATCGGGGAAGGAAGCTGAACCGGAGCACCGGTATGCTACTGATGAGCATCTATGTTGCGTACATAGTGCTAGTGATGATCTCCTGAGCAGGAGGACGACAGGCAAGGACCTCAGGATTGTCGGCTCTTGTCGGCCTCTTTCTTGAGCTCCGCATCGTACATAGCGTCTATCATGGCACCGAAGAAGCAGCATGGCTTGTATTCACCTTCGGGAGTCTCGGCGGCCCTCTCATTGGCACCCATGAGCGTGACGTTCGGGTGGCCTTCCATGAGCACCATTAACAGCCATTCCTTGTCCTGCCCATTCTCATAATGCAACGAACCGATCTCGTGCTCCCCGTCCATTTCCACCTTGGCCAGGTGAATATGCCCACCTTGCGTATCGTTTTTTACTGTCAGAGTGATGAGCATTCGTTCACCTCGATATCGGTCCGCGCTGCGGCCATTTGTAATAGTTGTCCACGAAGCACCCGGTGGGATTGTCCTTCTCCATGAAGCTGACCTCGGGATGGCCCTTCATGAGCATGTCCAGCAGGACATCCCTTTCGTCCTTGTTTTCGAATTTCAGCGTACCGAGGATGTGGGTGCAGGTGATGGACCCCCTTTTCCACAGTTCAAGAACACCACTGCCATCCTCGTTCTCCAGCACCTTCATGTTAATGTATAGAGCCATAAAACCTACCCTGAGTATATGTTATAAAGATCAGGTGTGAATGGAATTGGGAGGGTATATGCATCTGTTGGTATTTTTTCGAAGTATGTAAAGAAGGGTGCGGCAGGACAATGAGGGAATGGCGCGAAGGGGGGGATTCGAACCCCCGGGTCCTTGCGGACAATGGATTAGCAATCCATCGCCTTGCCGGGCTGGGCCACCTCCGCTTTTCGGCCTCAAAAGCAGGAGTCGTTATTAATAGCTTTTGCATGGGCCACGCGGTCGGGCCAGCGCTGTCATTGATGCGCATGGGGATGGTTTTACACGTGAGCGGTCCTCCATTGTCGGGATCAAGCGCGTTTTAACGCAGTCGCCATCCTGTTTATACCCGCCAGAACAGAAAAGGTGATATACCCCGGTTGAATAGGTGGGGATGGAAGCGTTGAAACCGCTTCGACTTGAGGCGCTTTAGCCGCTTCAAAAAATTAGAACCCCGAAACGGTTATATATGAGACCGAAGTTAAGGGGATTCTGCGCTGAAACACAGCGTCAAAAACGCCGAACTGGATGCTTGCATCTAGGGGGGCGAAAAGAATGGGAATGGAGAAACAAGATCTCCGTCGAAATGCGTCGACGTGCTCTCTTGTTTCTGACGCTCGATGGCAGTAACATTTCTTCGGAAGTGGTACTGCTGGTGAAACTTGGTAACTCTGCCAATTTCTACAAGATAACATCCTAGGCGATCAATTAATGGTTGTCGAAGGATCAATTCCGGTTGATCCTGCCGGCGGCCACCGCTATTGGAATTCGATTAAGACATGCGAGTCGAGAGTCGCAAGGACTCGGCGGACCGCTCAGTAACACGCGGATAACATGCCCTTGGGTGGGGGATAACCTCGGGAAACTGAGAATAATACCCCATAGATCTAGAAAGCTGGAATGCTTCAAGATCGAAAACTCCGGTGCCCAAGGATTGGTCTGCGGCGTATCAGGTTGTAGTGGGTGTAACGGACCCCCTAGCCTATGACGCGTAAGGGCCTTGAGAGAGGGAGCCCTGAGATGGACTCTGAGACATGAGTCCAGGCCCTACGGGGCGCAGCAGTCGCGAAAACTTCACAATGGGGGAAACCCCGATGAGGGAATTCCAAGTGCCAGCACATTGTGTTGGCTGTTCTCTGGTCTAAAAAACCGGAGAAGTAAGGGCCGGGTAAGACGGGTGCCAGCCGCCGCGGTAATACCCGCGGCCCAAGTGGTGGTCGATATTATTGAGCCTAAAACGTCCGTAGCCGGTCTTGTAAATCCTTGGGTAAATCGACCAGCTCAACTGTTCGAAGTCCGGGGAGACTGCAAGACTTGGGATCGGGAGAGGTGAGAGGTACTTCTGGGGTAGGGGTAAAATCCTGTAATCCTAGAAGGACCACCGGTGGCGAAGGCGTCTCACTAGAACGAATCCGACGGTGAGGGACGAAGCCCTGGGGCGCAAACGGGATTAGATACCCCGGTAGTCCAGGGTGTAAACGCTGCGGGCTTGGTGTTGGGGGTCCTTTGAGGGCGCCCAGTGCCGGAGAGAAGTTGTTAAGCCTGCTGCTTGGGGAGTACGTCCGCAAGGATGAAACTTAAAGGAATTGGCGGGGGAGCACCGCAACGGGAGGAGCGTGCGGTTCAATTGGATTCAACGCCGGACAACTCACCAGGAGCGACGGTTACATGAAGGCCAGGCTGATGACCTTGCCTGATTTTCCGAGAGGTGGTGCATGGCCGTCGTCAGTTCGTACCGTAAGGCGTTCTCTTAAGTGAGATAACGAACGAGACCCTCACCGCTAATTGCTAGTGTTCTCTCCGGAGGGCACGCACATTAACGGGACCGCTGTCGCTAAGACAGAGGAAGGAGAGGTCAACGGTAGGTCCGTATGCCCCGAATCTCCTGGGCTACACGCGCGCTACAAAGGTTGGGACAATGGGCTCCGACATCGAAAGGTGAAGGCAATCTCGAAACCCAATCGTAGTTCGGATTGAGGGTTGTAACTCACCCTCATGAAGCTGGATTCCGTAGTAATCGCTTGTCAACATCAAGCGGTGAATATGCCCCTGCTCCTTGCACACACCGCCCGTCAAACCACCCGAGTTGGGTTTCAGTAAGGATATCTCATTTTGGGGTCTTCGAACTGAGATTCAGCAAGGAGGGTTAAGTCGTAACAAGGTATCTGTAGGGGAACCTGCAGATGGATCACCTCCTACGCAAGGGGAAACACTGTGAAGCTATGGCATTACGTGTGTTTCCCCCACCAATTCCGGCAGGGTTACCAGGCACTAAAAACAACATCGAGCGTCCCCATTCTGATCTATATTTTCTTATTACATATCGTTCTGATAAGTCATTAAATATCATGCTCAACCTCTGGAGAGCGTGAGCGATTACCAGGAACTGGTCGATCTCCTATACCGGGAAGAGGACCAGATAATCCGGAGCATCATCGATCATGCCAAGGTTAACGATTATACCAGGTTCACATCAACGCTGGAAGAGGCTTGGCGGGCCTCCATCCGCGGAATAAACCATTCCTTTCAGGAGGCAGTGCACAACATTGACGGAATTCCGGAGCATAGGCCTGACAAAGACTATGCCGACGATCCGTTGGCCGCCTTCGGCGTACTTGAGGCGAGGCTGCACCGCGCCCGGGGCGTCACGCTGTCGATGTTCCTGGGACTGATGAAGTATTACCGTCAGGCGTACATCGACTGCGTCATGCGGGAGACCTCGGGCGAAAAGGCCGAGATGTTTCGTAAATACATTGACCGGGTGTTCGAGCATTTCGAGATCGGCTTCATCGAGGAATGGACAACAGCCAAGGATCCGAAGCTCCTCAACGAGCTCCGTTCCAGGAACCGCGCGATGACGAACGAGAAGAACCTTTATCTGACCATCTTTGAGAGCATCCCCGAGCCGGTGGCGATACTTGACGAGAACGGAAGCATCGTCACGGTCAACCATTCCTATTCCAAGGCCTTCCTGAGCGGAAAAGCGCCAGGGGACAGGTACTATGGAGAACCGGCCACGGTCTATCTTCCCTCGAAGATCGCCGAGCAGGTCAAGGCTCACCTCTCCTCCCCTGATAAGCAGGGGGAGTTCCATGTGGACCTGGATTCCTCGAACGGCAGGCAGAGCTACATTGTGCAAGCCACGAAAATGCTTGACATCTCCGAGAAGTACCAGGGACTGGTGGTGATATTCGAGGAGGTTACCGAACGGGAGAAGATGATGCAGGAGCTGGTCTTCGCCAATGAAAAAATCCGCCTACTGGGGGAGATGACCCGCCACGATGTGCTGAACCTGCTGACCATCATCAACGGCAACCTCCAATTGCTGGAGATGAAGGCTGCCCAGGGTCCGCTGGTCAAACATGTCCGGACCTCGCTGGAAGCATCCAGGGACATACAGAAGCTGCTGGACGCCTCCAGGGACTACCAGCGCCTCGGTTCGCAGAAGGCTGCGTGGATGGACCTGAACAATGCGGTCCGCTCGGGCCTGGCTGGGACCGGTGCCACCGACAAGGAGATCATCGTCGAAATGCATGAGGGCCTGGAGGTCTTCGCCGATCCGATGCTTGAAAGGGTCTTCGCCAATCTGGCCTTCAACACCATCAAGCACGCACCTTCCGCCAAGACCATGAAGGTGCGCTGCGAGAAGGACCCGGCCGGCGGAATGACCATCTGGTTCGAGGATGACGGACCGGGGATACCTTTGGAGAGCAAGGCCGGCCTGTTCGAGGAGAAGCTGGGAAGAAGGACCGGGCATGGACTACACTATACGCGCAGATTGCTGGAGCTGACCGGGATGAGCATCGAGGAGGTCGGGGAGCCTGGGAAGGGCGTGCGCTACGCCATCAGGGTCCCTCGCACCGGGTGGAGACTGGCTGCCCGGCAGCAGAAATAATAAAATATGGTGCTTGGCTATGGACCATTCCCGTGAAGGCATGAAATACATTTTTGTCACGGGCGGAGTCATTTCTGGTTTGGGCAAGGGCATAACCGCATCGTCCATCGGACGCCTGCTGAAATCGCGGGGGATCAAGGTCACGGCCATCAAGATCGACCCCTATCTCAACGTCGATGCGGGGACGATGAACCCGTTCGAGCACGGCGAGGTATTCGTTCTGGACGACGGCGGGGAGGTGGACCTGGACCTCGGCAACTACGAGAGGTTCCTGGACATCAGCCTGACCAGCGCCCACAACATCACAACGGGAAAGGTTTACAAATCGGTCATTGAGAAGGAGAGGACCGGCGAATACCTAGGCAAGACCGTGCAGATCATCCCCCATATAACCAACGAGATCAAGGCACATATCGTGAACGTGGCCGAGGCCACCGGTGCGGACGTTTGCATTGTGGAACTGGGCGGGACTGTCGGCGACATAGAATCGATGCCCTTCCTGGAAGCGGTCCGCCAGATGAATCAGGACCTTGGGAAGGGACGCAACTGCCTGTTCGTGCATACCACCCTGGTGCCGGTGATGGGCACCGTCGGTGAGCAGAAGACCAAGCCGACCCAGCACTCGGTCAAGGAGCTGCGGGCCATCGGAATACAGCCGGACATCTTGGTCGCCAGGTGCAAGGAGCCTCTGGAGGAGTCGATCCGACGCAAGATATCCCTGTTCTGCGACGTGCCCATCGAGGCGGTGGTCACCGCCGCCGACGCCCGGTCCATTTACGATGTGCCGATGGCGCTGGAGGAGCAGAACCTGACCGATTATGTCATGCAGCGGTTCGGGCTCGCCGCCAAAGGGGACGAGCTGGCTGATTGGAAGGCCTTCGCCGACCGCATTCACAACCCAGAAAGGACCGTTCGCATAGCCTGCGTAGGCAAGTACACGAACCTGGCGGATTCCTACATTTCCCATCTGGAGGCCTTCCATCATGCCGGAGCGGAGGCCGGTGCCAAAGTGCAGGTGGTCTTCGTCGATTCGGAGGTCGTGCAGCAATATGGGATAACCGAGGAGCTTCTCAATGCCGATGGCATACTCATTCCCGGAGGTTTCGGTACCCGGGGGATCGAGGGGAAGGTCGCCACGGCCAAGTTCGCCCGGGAGAACCGCATTCCGTTCCTGGGTGTGTGCCTGGGATTCCAGATCGCCACAATAGAGTTCGCCAGGAACGTTCTGGGCATGGAAGGCGCGAACAGCACCGAATTCGATCCAGATACCCCGTTCCCGGTGGTCGACCTGCTACCGGAGCAGAAGAACGTCAAGAAGATGGGGGCCACCATGAGATTGGGCGCACAGCCGGTGATGGTGGAGGAGGGCTCCAAGGCCTTCGAGCTATACGGCAAGGCGCTGATAATGGAAAGGCACCGCCACAGGTTCGAGGTCAACCCGAAGCACATCGAGGAGCTTGAGAAGGGCGGATGGAGGTTCACCGGGCGTTCCGCCGACGGGATCAAGATGGAGATAGGGGAGATGAACGGATACGATTACTTTGTCGCCTCGCAGTTCCATCCTGAGTTCAAGTCCCGCCCCCAGAAGCCGTCCCCATTGCACTATGGACTGGTGAGGGCGGCGGTGGCCCGCAAGTACGGCGGGACCCAATAAGCTTTATATCGCATGGGGGACTTGAAGGGCCGATAGACATGGTTAATGACGATTACCTTTCCCTTCTGGACCGGGCCAAGACGCAGCTGCCGGAGACCATAGAGAAGCACGAGCGTTTCGTGGTCCCCGAGCCGGATGTCTTCCAGGAAGGAAAGACCACCGTGTTCCGCAACTTCGGGGACGTGGTGGACACCCTGCGCCGGGAGCCGGAGCAGATACTGCAGTACCTGCTGCGCGAGCTGGGCACCCCGGGGACCATGGAAGGGCGCCGTGTGATATTCAAGACCCGCCTCACCCCCCAGCAGATAGCCGACAAGATCCAGAACTACGTCGACACGTTCGTCCTGTGCTCCGAATGCGGAAGGCCGGACACGCACATCAACAAGGAGGACCGCGTCCTGATCCTGGAGTGCGAGGCCTGCGGCGCCCATCGCCCGGTCAACGTCCGCAAGGTGCAGAAGCCCAACGAGGAAGGCCTCCGCGAGGGCGGCATCTATGAGATGATGATCGAGGATGTGGGCAAGAAGGGCGATGGCGTGGCCCGCATGTTCGATTACATCATCTACGTGCCTGGCACTGTCAAAGGCTCCCGGGTGAAGGTCAAGGTGGCCAAGATCACCGGCAAGGTCGCCTACGGCAATGTGTCGGTGGAGTGATCAGGCGAAGTACCTGCAGTTCGACCGGTCGAAGTCGGACACCAGCTCAATGTCCAGCTCCCCGTCGGCATCCTTGGGCGCCCCATAGCTCACCTTCGGAAGGAACCTGGAGAGGTCCATGGCCATCAAGGTGGCCGTGTGCCCATCGCCCAGCGTAGCCCTGCTTATGCGATAGGTCCGCCGGCGAACCTCCGTCTCGTCCATGAACCCCAGGCTGTGAAGGTATTCGTGTAAAAGTATGTGGAAGCAGTAGGACCGGTAGAGCTCCCGGTCATTCGCCAGCAAAGCCATCGGCGCCCTGTTCATAACGATTATGTTGGTGGCCGATGGGTATAGCCCTCCCACCATGTGCATCGGGCCCCCGCCCAGGTCGGCCAATCCGAGCATGAGCCCCGCCCTGGACATACCGAGGGAGCTGCGGACCGCCTCCTTCACCACCTCGAATATCTCCGGCAGCCCGTTCGCCTTTTCCAACAGCTTCCCGATCCTTTCGTCATTCATAACAACGCCGCTTCTGAGCGTAATGTAGTTCATTCCTTCCCGCCGTTCCGGCGGCGGTAACCGTTTTATCCGCGGAACAGCATGGCCATCCATGCGCACCGCCAGGCAGTACCTGTTGATGACCGGCATGTTCTTGGCCGTGCCGGTCCTGGCGCTCCTGATGGTGCCCGGGGTTCCCTCCGGGTATAGGGCCTTCTCAGACCAGAACGATCCCACGAATCCCCTCGTCTACATCGTTTTGGTTTTGGTCATGACCGGGGTGATGCTGCTTTTGATAAGAATGTCCAAGATAGGCTTGCTGAAAGCGGTCCTCTTCGCGGCCATGGGACTAGGGCTGTTCTCCATCGGATCATTGTTTGCGATGCTGGCCGGTGCCCCGGAGATGCCGTCCTTGGCATTCGGCATCGTACTGGCCTCGTCCCTCATGTTCCTGTTGATCAGATATCCCCGCTGGTACGTGGTCAATGGCGCGGGGATGGTGCTAGGCGTGGGGGCAGCGATGGTGCTGGGCCTTTCCCTGGGAATACTGCCATCGCTGATCCTGCTGACCTTGCTGGCCGTCTACGACGCGATATCAGTGTACGTCACCAAGCACATGCTGACCCTGGCCGAGGGCGTGGGTAACATTGGCCTTCCGATCGTGCTCATCATACCTGGCAGGGACGGGCAGCAGGAAAGGAAACTGGACCTGCATGACCGCAGCAAGGATGCGGAACGGGAGATGATGCTCATGGGGCTGGGGGACGCCATCATCCCCTCGGTCCTGGTGGTCTCCGCGGCGGCCAACCTTTCACCGGTCAGTTCCACGGGTTGGGCTTCCCCGGCCATGACCGTCGCCCTGCTTACGCTCATGGCGGTGCTCGTTGGCTTCCTGTCCCTGATGTTCCTGATCTCCAAAGGCCGTCCCCAGGCCGGTCTTCCCTTTCTGAACGGTTCGGCCATCATCGGGTTCGCCGCTGCCTACCTGTTGGTCTACCAGGACCTGGGATTCGGCTTTTCCTGAGAAAAAGGTATATCCCAAGCTCAGATATGCCAGGGCATGGGCGGCAGATATCTGGTGCTGTCGGACGTGCACCGCCGGGAATGGGTGCCCGCGGCGGCCCGGGAACTGATAAGGGAGCACTCCCTGGACGCAGCGGTGGTTCTGGGAGACATCACCCATTTCGGCCCCCCGCAATACGCGGAGGAGTTCATTCGGGAACTGGGGACGAAATGCTACGCGGTTCCAGGCAACTGCGATCCTCTGGGCACCGAGGCGTTCATCAGGACGGCGGGAACGTCCCTGCACGGGATAAGAACGATCGTCGACGGACGGACCTGGGGCGGCCTCGGCGGCTCGAACCCCAGCATTTTCAAGACCCCGTTTGAGATGCCCGAGGAGGATATCGCCACGCTCTTGGCGCCTATCATGGAGGAGGGCATGGTGCTTGTGCTCCACAGCCCTGCCTATGGAACGTTCGACACCACATTCTCCGGGAAGCACGTGGGAAGCACTGCGGTCGCCGAGGCGATCGCTAGGTGCAGACCCGCGGTGGTGCTGTCGGGCCATATCCACGAGGACCGCGGCGTGGAACGGAAGGACGGGGTCTGGTACATGAACCCCGGGGCGGCCAAGGACCATTACGCCGGCATGATGGATCTGGGCGATGATATCAAGCTGACCTTACTGGACCTCTAGGACGGAGGCCAAGGTTTTTATATACATGTCCATTTAGGTGGGCTCAGGATTGCTATGGCATTATGGCAAGGAAGGTCCAAGAGGAAGCCCACTGGCGGGCGTTTGACACTGTCTAGGAAGAAGCGCAGGTTCGAGATTGGTAAGGAGCCTGTCTTCACCTTCGTCGGCAACGAGAAGCGGCAGGTGTCCAGGGTGCGCGGCGCGAACGTCAAGGTTCGCCTGCTGAAGGCCCAGTTCGCCAACGTGGTCGACCCGGCCACCAACAAGACCCAGAAGGTCAAGATCGTCACCGTCAAGGAGAGCCCCTCCAACCCCAACTATGTTCAGCGCAACATCATCACCAAGGGCGCGGTCATACAGACCGAGCTCGGCCTGGCCAAGGTCACCTCCCGGCCGGGACAGGACGGCGCCATAAACGCCATCCTGGTGAAGGAGTAAGGCTGACGGGTTTTTCATGGCCCTGGACGAAGACACCGCATGGGTGCTCTGGCCGGAGTATTTCGACCGGTCGAGGCCCCGGTCCCAGGGCCGCAAGGTGAAGAAGGGCGCGGCCATAAACGATCCCAACGTAGACCAACTTTCAGCTGCCCTTCGGCAGCTGGGCCTGCAGCATAAATTAGAGCGGGAGAAGAAGTATCCCGCCAATTGGTTCTCCAGTGATGGACGGGTATTGGTCGAGAAGACCATGCCCAAGTCCCAGTTGATAAAAAAGGTTGGGGAACTGCTGATAAAGGCTCAGCGGTCCTGAGGGGTCTCTACCTCTTCCACCAGCTTCTTTCCGGCGGATACGCTGTCCACGGAGTGGATGACCGCTCCTGAGTCGATGATGACCTCTTCCACGTCCTCGTAGTTGATGGCCACTCCTTCGATGGTGATCTTAATGCTTTCCGTCTCCTGGTCGACCTCGTCCAGGGTGCAGTTGACGCCGGAGACGCCTTCCACTACGCTGAGCCGGTTGGCCAGGTCGATTATCGACGGATGATGGGGTTTTAGTACGTCGAGCACTAGGCGTTTGATTTCGGACATTTCAAATCTTCCAGCGTTAAAAAGGGATCCTGATATAAATTGGTTGTTGATCGCCAGGAAAGGATTATTCACCTCCCCGACCATGTACTCCGCATGATCGAGCGGGAGGAGGTTCGGGTGCTGGACATCAATTCAGAGTTCTTGGGGGTGCCCACGGAGGTCCTCATGGAGAACGCAGGGTGGGCCTTGGCCCAGGAGATCACCTCTCGCTTCGGCGACGGAATGCGCATCGCCATACTCTGCGGCAAGGGCAACAACGGCGGAGATGGTTTCGTGGCCGCCAGGGCGCTGACCAAGCAGAACAGGGTGAGGGTGTTCCTGGCCCTGCCGCCATCGGAGATAGGCACGCCCGAGGCCCGCATCAACTTCGAAAAGGTGGAGGAACTGCACAAGGTCTACTCCGGGGAGGACCTTTCCGGCTATGACCTGATTGTCGATGCCCTGCTGGGCGTAGGGTCCAAAGGAGAGCCTAAGGGCGCTTACGCGGATATCGTCAAGGCCATGAACGCTTCGGGAAGGCCGGTTGTATCGGCCGATGTCCCTTCGGGCCTGGGTAGCTCTTTAGCCGTTCGTCCGAAGCTCACGGTGACCTTCCACGACATCAAGGCGGGAATGGGCGATCCCGAATGCGGCGAGATCGTGGTGGCCGATGTCGGAATTCCGGCCGATGCGGAAAGGTTCGTCGGACCGGGGGACCTTGTGCACTACCCAGTGCCATCTCAGGACGCCCATAAGGGGCAGAACGGCCGGCTGCTGGTCATCGGAGGAGGCCCCTATTCGGGAGCGCCCGCCCTGGCCGCCATGGCCGCCTACCGGATAGGCGTCGACCTGGCGTTCGTAGCCTGCCCGGAGAACATCAGCGACATCGTCGCCTCCTACTCTCCGAACATGATCGTCATGCCTTTGAAGGGCGGACGCCTCGGACCAGAGCATGTCGAGCATCTCCTGACCGTGGCTGAGGATATGGACGCTGTGCTGCTGGGACCGGGGCTGGGCGACGGTCCTGCCACCCAGGAGGCTGTGCGTTCGTTCATCGCCGGATGCCACATCCCCATGGTGCTGGACGCTGACGCCCTCAAGGCTGTGGCCGGACATCTGGATATCCTGCATCGCAAGGACGGCGTCCTCACCCCCCATCACCGCGAGCTGGAGACGCTGGTCGGGCATTCGGTCCCCAAGGACGCACGCTCCGAGTTCGCTGTCGAACTTGCTAAGGCCACTGGCTGGACGGTCTTGCTCAAAGGACGCGTCGATCTCATCACCGACGGCCGGCGCACCAAGATGAACCGCACCGGGAACCCGGGGATGAGCGTCGGAGGCACGGGGGATGTGCTGGCGGGTATCACCGCCGGATTGCTGGCCAAGAAGGTAGCCCCCTTCAACGCATCTCGCATCTCGGCGTTCATCAACGGTGCGGCTGGCGACCTGGCATTCGAGAAGAACAGCTACGGGCTGGTGGCCACCGACCTGCTGGAAAGAATACCGCAGGCACTGCGACGCAGCCTTTCCAGGACATGATCGGTGAGAGCATGAAGATAGGCTTCATTTCCGACGTGCACGCCAACCTGCCCGCCCTGGAGGCGGTGTTCCGGGACATGACCGCCCGCAACATAGGGCAGGTCTTCTGCGCCGGCGACATCCTGGGCTATTACACATATCCGGACGAGGTGGTGGACCTTCTTCGGAAGAAGGGAGCGCAATGCATAGCCGGTAACCATGACCGGGCGGTGCTGGTGGGCACCAAGGGCATGAACAGCATAGCTGCGGCGGCCATTGAATGGACCAGGGAGCATATGTCATCCTCGACCTATGACTACATTCGGGACCTCCCCAATTCCATACACCGGCCGGTGGAGGATGTGATGGTCGCCATTCATCATGGCTCCCCCCGTCACATGTCCGAGTATATATTCGAGGAGCATGTCAGCGACGAACTGCTGGCCGTAGCCGGGGCAAAGCTTCTGGTCCTGGGGCATACGCATCAGCCGTACCAGGTCCAGTTCCCCACCGGACATGTCATCAACCCTGGATCGGTGGGCCAGCCTCGGGACGGAGACCCGCGCGCTTCCTATGCCGTTCTGGATTCCTCTGAATGGACGTTCTCCACCGTACGGGTGGCGTATGATCAGGGGCCGGTGATGGATATGGTGAGGGAAAACCGCCTGCCGGAGATGCTGGCCTCCCGACTGCTAAGGGGTACTTAGATGCCGTTCGAGGTGTCCCCGCTACCTGACCGCCCGGTGCTTGAGCTGATTGGTGATGAAAGGGTGCTCTGCGTCGGCGACCTGCACATCGGGATAGAGGCGGACATGCGCTTCCGCGGCGTCATCGTGCCATCGCAGACCCATCGGATGGAAAAGGAGCTCAAGGACCTGGCCGAGGGCGTGGACCGCCTGGTGGTCATCGGGGATGTCAAGCATCAGGTTCCTGGATCGACCAGGCAGGAGCATGTCGAGGTCCCCCGCTTCTTCAATTCCCTGCTCAACCACTACCCCAGGATCGACCTGGTGAAGGGGAACCATGATACGGACATCGAGCGCATGCTGCCTTCCCGGGTCACCGTGCATGACCAGGGCGGTTTGGTTCTGGATGATGCGGGCTTCGTCCACGGACACGCCTGGCCTTCGGAGGAGGTTATGTCCTCACGGCTGCTGGTCATGGGACATAATCATCCGGCGGTGATATTCGAGGACGGACTGCACCACAACCAGGTTGAAAGATGCTGGGTGCGCTGCCGCTTCAAGGGCACCGGCGACCGCTACTCAAAGGTGCCGGAGGAGGCCATCATGGTCCCGGCCTTCAATCGCTCCCTGGGCGGAGGGCCGGTGAACCTGGAGGGGCCGAGAATGCTCGGGCCGCTTCTCTCGAACGACCTGGTGGACCTGGAGAATGGGCAAGTATATCTTATGGACGGATTGCTGCTGGGACCAGTATCCTCCCTGCGGGTGAAAAGACGGGGCTTTTTCCGGCTCGATGACTGAACCCACCAATTACGGATCTGGCCATGATGTGAAGTGCATCGGTTGAACGGCCGGCATTATGCTACTGTCTGATTGGAAAGGAAGAAAGGGTTTTTCCTCAATGGCGAACCCGACTCACCAATACAGGTAGTACATCAGCCCGTAATCATCAGCGAATAACCATTCACCTTCGATCTTGACGATCGTCCAGTACATTACGTCGTAATAAGCCTCGTCGCCATCCTCAGTGATGCCGTAGATGACGACGATCGCGATCTGAACATCGTCCACTTCGACATCAAAATCGTCCTCTATGTCGTCGACCAGGTCATCGATGGCGTCTTCCCAGTTCTCTCCATACTTATCCGAGGAGATCCTGTTCGCATACTCCACTGAAAAAGTGACACCGTCATCATCGTAGTAATCGAAGGTGTCATCCCAGGAATCCTCGAACCCGTCCCGCTGCTCGCGGTCGCCATGCTTGTATATGGACAGTTCAAGCATCGATCCCGAATCCCTCTCGTTCATCGCTTCGACGACGTTGTTCACGTTCCTGTCCACGGGATTGAGGTAGAACACCCAGAGGGCGGCGGCGATGATTATCGCGGCGACGATCACGACTGCGACCGCTATGAGGGCCTTCCTTTTCGACCTCCTTGGCGTCAGTGGCGCGGTCTGAACAGTCGGCTGGGGGTTATCCCCGTTCATTTGCATGCCGCAGTTGACGCACCATTTGGCCTCATCTGCGTTTTCAGTACTGCATGATGGACACTTTTTCATCGATATCGCCCCAATAAATATGTCGTGATTTATATAACTTTTTTAACAATTAATGGAAAGAAAAATACATGGCATATGCCTCCTTGGATCTCAAGTGGGGGAACAGACCACGATCATCATGAAAAAAAGAAAAAGGTTGGTGAGAAGGGGTTTAGCAGCTGCGGGACAGGGTCTTGTAGACCGAGCCGTCCGCGCACCTTATGACCGCATCCATGGGCATCTGGCCAGGCAGGGTGTGCGTGGCGCAGCTGTTGCACGGGTCGTAGGCGCGGTAGGCCATCTCCACGGCGTTCAGCAGACCATCGGACACCTGCCAGTTCTTGATCAGGGCGGTGGCGGCCTTGCGAACGCTGAGGTTCATGGGGGCGTTGTTGTTGGTGGTCCCCACGACCAGGTTCACGTCGGTGGTGATGCCGTTCTTGTCGGCGACGTAGTGGTGCACCAGGGTGCCGCGCGGGGCCTCCAGTATACCTACTCCCTCGCCAGGCTCCTTCACCGGGTTGCGAACGTGCTTGCCGGTGATCTCGGGGTCCTGGGACAGTTCCAGCAGTCTCTCGGCGGCGTACAGCATCTCGATCACGCGGGCCCAGTGGGTTGCCATGGTGAAGTGCACCGGCCCCTTCACGCCCAGATCGCGGAAGGTTCCGTGGTACTTCTCGAACTCAGCCTGCGCCAGCGGGGTGGTGAAGCCCTTGGAGACGTTCAGCCTGGAGAGCGGGGTGGCGCGGTATATGCCGCTGTCCTTCCCGTCCACCAGTCCCTTCCAGCCTACGTTCTTGAAGTAGCAGAACTTCTCGTAGGACCAGGGCAGGGTGTGCTCGGCGATGTACTTCAGGTACTCGCGGCCTCCCTCCTTGTATCTGGCGACCTCTTCTCCGGTGGGGGAGATCATCTTCTGCGTTCCGTCGTAGAAGTTGATCTTGTCGTTCTTGTCGACGGTACCCAGGTAGTAGGTCTCGTGGTAGTAGACATCCTTGTTGACGATCAGGTCCAGGTAGTCCTTGTTCTTCAGCACCACATCAGCGAAGAGCTGGTTGGTGAACTTTCCGAACTCCACGCAGGACTTGGCCATGGCTTCGATCTTGGCCCTCTCGTCCTCGTTGATGCTCTTGGCGAATCCGCCCGGGATGCCGCACACCGGGTGCGTAGCCTTCCCGCCGAGCATCTCCTGGATCTTCTGGCCATAGGCGCGGTGCTTGATGACCTCGCCGCCGATCTCCACTCCGACCGCGCCGACCACGCCGAGGATGTTCCTCTCGGCCTTCGGGGCTCCGGGACCGAGGACGAAATCCGCGGCCGCCAGGGCGTAGAAGTGAGCGATGTGGCTGTGGATGTAGTGAGCCATGTAGAACAGCTCACGCAGCTTCTTGGCGGTCTCCGGGGGCTCGACGCCGAACACGTGGTCCAACGCCTTGGTCGAACACAGGTGGTGAGCGCCGGGGCACACGCCGCAGAGTCTGGAGGTCAGCTTGTTGAGTTCGTCCACGGACCTGCCGATGCAGAACTTCTCAAATCCCCTGAGCTCGGGCACCTGCCAGTAGGCATTTGCCACGTTCCCGTCGTCGTCCAGGAAGATCTCGATCTTGCCGTGGCCCTCCAACCGGGTGATGGGGTCGATGGTGATCCGCTTCTCGGTGGTCTTCTCAATCTTGTCAGTTCCCTGACCCATCAGTATCGGACACATTTGATTCAGGCCTCCTTGGAAGCAGTGGTAGCTTTCTTCTCTTTAACCTTCCGCTTGATGATCGAGGCGGGCATGGTGAACGCGTAGAACGTCCCGAGCGGGTCCTTGACCTGGGCCATCATCTCCAGGATGTCATCCTCGTTCAGCAGTCCCTCGTCATTGCCTATAGAGAATATCGAGGCCAGAGCGCTAAGCATGCTTCCGCCCTGGTCCAACACCTCGGCGGTCGGTCCCATGCATCCGCGGCAGGGCTGGTTGCCCTCAAGGCACTTGGCCCCGCAGCCCGCCCTGGTGGACGGACCCAGGCAGATGACTCCCTGTTCCAGCATGCACTTCTCGGGATCGATGTCGATCTCGTAGGGCATGTATATCTTGTCGACCTTCTTGACAGTCCTCTTCCTGGCGCATTCGTCGCAGAGGGTCTTCTGGGAGGCGATCACGGAGCCCTTGGGGGGCAGCGGGGCGCCTTCCTTGACATGCTTCTCGACTATGCCCAGGAACTCGTTGATCAAGTTCGTGGTCGGTGGGCATCCGGGCATGAAGTAGTCGACATCGATGACCTGGTCAAGGGTCATGACTGTGTCGTAGAGCACCGGTATCTCGACCTCTCCCTCGGGGGCCTGCCAGTGCGGAGTGGGCAGCACCTTCTCCACGTTGTCGGAGGTCGGGGTGTGCCAGTATACATACTCCAGGATGTCCTTCTTGTTAGTCACGTTGGCCAGGCCGGGGATCCCTCCGAAGCAGGCGCAGGAACCGAAGGAGACGATGATGGCCGACTTCTGCCTGAGCAGCTTGGCCATGTGCTCGTTCTCGCTGTTCCTGATCGCTCCGTTGATGAGGGTGGCGGTGATGTACCCGTCGGGCATGGCCTCGATGTCCTTCACCTTGGCGTCCACGGCGATGGGCCAGAAGGCGATGTCAGCGATCTCGGCGACCCCCAGGATCTTCTCGTCGATGTCCAAGAGGGCGACGTCGCAGCCTCCGCATCCGGCAGCCCAATACTGTGCGATCCTTATCTTTGCCATATTTCTTCCTCCTTAGGGTTACTCCTCGTTGATGGGGTTCGGGCCCAGCTCGTTGATCCTCTGGTTGAACTCCTTGATGGTCTGCTGGAACTTCATCCCCTCAGATGCGGAGACCCACTCCAGCTTCAGGCGGTCCGGGTTGAAACCGTACTGCTCCAACAGCACGCGGAGCAGGGCGATCCTCCTCCTGGTGCGGTAGTTTCCGCCGATGTAATGGCAGTCGGCGGGGTGGCAGCCCAGGACGAGCACGCCGTCGGCCCCCTTGGCGAAGGCCCTCAGGACGAACTCGGGGTCCACCCTGGCGGAGCACATGGTCCTGATCACACGGAAGTTGGTGGGCATTTGCAGGCGGGACACTCCGGCCAGGTCGGCCCCGGCGTAGGAGCACCAGTTGCAGCAGAACACCAACAGGTTGGGTTCCCAGGCCCCGGCTTCCGCCGGGGCGCTCTGGGCTTGCGCTTCGTTGGACATTACTTTCCACCTCCGACCAGAGCGGCGTCGATCTGCGCCAGGATCTGGTTGTTCTTGAAGCCCTTCTGCTCCAGGGCTCCGGACGGGCAGGCGGCCACACAGGTTCCGCAGCCCATGCACAGACCCTCGTTGATGACGGCCTTGCGCTTCTCCGGGTTCGACGGCTCTCCGACAATGGTGATGGCCTTGTACTCGCACACCGGCTCGCACACGCCGCATCCGTTGCACACCATATCGTTGACCGCAGCGATGATGCCCTGGGTCTCGAGGTACTGCTTCGATATTATGGTCAGCGCCCTGGAGGCCGCACCGGAGGCCTGAGCGATGGTCTCATCGATGAACTTCGGCCAGTGGGCCAGTCCGGCCAGGTAGACACCGCTGGTGGCGAAGTCGACCGGCCTGAGCTTCATGTGCGCCTCGAGGAAGTACTTGTCCTTGCTCAGGGGCACCTTGCACATCTTGGCCAGCTCCTCGTTGTCCTCATTCGGGCGTATCCCTACGCTCAGCACGAGGCAGTCGGGGGACAGCTGGACCGGGGCGCCGAGGACAGTGTCATCGACCACGATCTTGCCGTCAGAGGTCATCTCGGGCATCTTGTTCTCCGGGTAGCGGATGAACTTCACGCCGAGCTCCCCAGCCTCCTTGTACATGGTCTCCCTGAAGCCATAGGTCCTGATGTCCTTGTGGAGGATGTAGACCTGGGCCTTGGGGTCCTTCTTCTTGATCTCGATGGCGTTCTTGACGGCTTTGGAGCAGCACACGCGGCTGCAGTAGGGCGCCTCGGTGTTCCTGGACCCGACGCACTGGACCATGACCACGTTCTTGGCGGCGAACTTGCCTTCCACGAGGGCCTTCTCCAGTTCGTTCTGGGTGACCACCTTCTTATCCTTGCCGTAGTTGTACTCGGTGGGCACGTAGGCCTTGGCGCCGGTGGCGACCACAATGGCGCCGGTCTCCAGCTCCTTGTCGCCGGTTACCTTCACCTTGAAGTTGCCGACGAAGCCAGCGACGTCCTCGACCTTGGTGTTGAGGTGGACGCTGATCTTGTCGTTGGCGCGAACCTTGGCCTCCAGGTCCTTGATGTACTGACTGGGGGAGACGTCTCCCTCGTTGGTGTACAGGTTGACCAGGTTGCCTCCCATGGCGCCAGTGGCCTCAAGGATATCGACCTTGAACCCCTGAGCGGCGATGTCCAAAGCGGCGGTCATGCCGGCCAGCCCGCCACCGACGACGACGGCGGAGTGGTTGACGCCCAGCTTGGACTTGGTCAGCGGCTCGAGGAACCGGGACTTGGCGACCGCCATGCGGGTCAAATCCTTGGCCTTCTCAGTGGCCTTCTCGGGCTCATGCATGTGAATCCAGGAGCACTGGTCACGGATGTTGGCCATCTCGAAGAGGAATGGGTTCAGACCAGCCTCCTTGATGGTGCTCTGGAACAGCGCCTCGTGGGTCCTGGGGGTACAGGAGGCGACAACGACGCGGTTCAGGTTGTGCTCCTTCACCGCCTTCTTGATGGCTTCCTGGGTATCGGCAGAGCAGGTGTACTTGTTCTCTACCGCGTAGACCACATTGGGCAGGGCCTTGACGTACTCCACGACGGACGGGCAGTCCACTGTCCCGCGGATGTTAATCCCGCAGTCGCAGACGAACACGCCTATGCGGGGCTCCTGTCCGGCCACGTCGATCTCAGGGGTCTCCTTGACCACGGTGTCGATGCTGACGCGGTTGTTGAAGACGTGGGCACCGGCCTTGGCGGCGGCGCCGCTGGCCTCAGCGACGGTGGTCGGGATGTCCTTGGGGGCGCTGAAGGCGCCGGTCACGTAGATACCCTTCCTGGTGGTCTCCAGCGGGCTGTAGACGCCGGTCTGGCAGAAGCCGAACTCGTTCAGCTTGAAGCCCATGTTGTCGGCCAGGGCCTTGGCCTGTGCCGGGGGCTGGAATCCAGCGGACAGGACGACCAGGTCGAACTCCTCGGCCAGGACGTTGCTACCGTCGCTGTAGCGCAGCAGCAGGTTGTTGCCCTGGGTCTCCTCGACGGAGGCCACGCGGGTGCCGCGGTGCATCTTGATGCCGTATTCGCCCTCCGCCCTCTTGGCGTAATCCTCGAACTCCTTCCCGAAGGCCCTGACGTCCATGAAGAATATAGTGGACTTCAGGCCGGTGGTGTGCTCCCCGGCGATGATGGCCTGCTTCAGGGCGTACATGCAGCAGACGGACGAGCAGAAGGGGTTGCCGACCTTCTCGTCCCTGGAACCGACGCACTGGATGAAAGCGACCTTCTTGGGGGTCTGGTGGTCGGACGGCCTGACCACATGTCCCTGGTAGGGACCGGTGGCGCTCAGCACCCTCTCGAACTCCAGGCTGTTGAGGACGTTCTTGAACTCCTTGTAGCCGTACTCCTTCTTCAGGCGGGCGTCGAAGAGCTCGTAACCGGGGGCGAGAACCACAGCCCCCACGTTGATCTTTTCGATGACCTCCTTCATCTCATAGTCAATGGCGTCGGCGGGACAGACCTTCTTGCAGTTCCCGCACTTGCCCTTGGTGAGATAAAGGCACTTGTCGGCGTCGATGGCGTACTTCATGGGCACCGCCTGAGCGTAGGCGACGTAGATCGCCTTCCTGTTCATCAGGCCGAGCTCGTACTCGCTGGGGACCTTGGACGGGCACTTCTCCGCGCAAAGGCCGCAGCCGACGCATCTGTCCTCCCGGACGTACCGGGGCTTCTTCTTCAGGGTAACCGTGAAGTTACCGGCCTCTCCTTCGACACCCATGACATCGGTCAAGGTCATCATGCTGATCATGGGGTGCCTCGCTGCCTCCACAAGCTTCGGGGACAGGATGCACATCGAACAGTCGTTGGTCGGGAAGGTCTTGTCCAACTGGGCCATGACACCGCCGATGCTGGCTTTACTTTCGACCATATATACCTTGAACCCGGACTCGGCCAGGTCAAGGGAGGTCTGGACGCCGCCGATGCCGCCCCCTACCACCAAAACAGAACCGCTTTTTGATTCCATATTCGCTCCTCCTTTCACATCATTTTTCGATCCATTGGACGATTGTTCCTTCTTGTCATCCTTCTTGAACAATCCGCCAAATATTGATTTCAAACCGCTCAGTTGCCTCTCCCTCCTATTAGAGCCCCATTCCGGACCAGAATACAGGACCGTGATCCCCTACCCTTCGCATACCTACCCCCCTGAGGCGAATGGGTACCTCCACGAATGTACATCCCTGGAGCCTGGACCGTCAGGGAGCGCATCCCTGATGACAGAGCAGTTCCTCCGGGATTAAAATGTCCATATTTCAACATTATGCGTTCTGTCGAGGGGTAGGACATGGTGTTCTCGTGATTGCGTTCCGTTTAAGAGCTTTTCGCTTTTATCGTTTCACTATTCGGAAGAAAAAGGCTGCGTGTATGGGAAACGGGTTTTGACCGCAGTGCGATCGGCTATGGTCCATGACGGTTCTTAATAATCACGGGGCAACTGCTATATTAGGAAAGGTGGTCCGGCTTAAGGTGCTGCTGACCTTGTTCCTCGGTTCGCTGGGGCTGTCAAGCCTGGTCCCTATATACTACATGATAGTCCGGCGGGGCAGGGGAGCAGGGAGAGGCTGGGCCTTCCACGAGGACCGGGAGGACCCTATGAGCTCAGCGGAGCCCAGGGTGAAGATCCGGCCGGTCAGGGGGGAGGGGGTCATCTGCCAGATATGTATGGGAAAGCTGAAGCACGGCCTTCCGCAGATCAAATGCGATTGCGGAAAGGTGTTCCACATAACCTGCCTGAAAAGGACCGGTTTCTGTCCCTACTGCCAAAGGAAGTTCAGCGCAGAACAGGTCGAGGACATGGCCATCTACCCGGAGATGGAAAGCATCAAGTGCCCAGTGTGCGACAGGACGGTCTATAAGGATTCCGGGAGCTGCGAGTGCGGAGCCATCATATCTGACGAGGATGGCCTATTCTACTGCCCCGTTTGCGGGACCCAGATAGGAGAAGGGGAGAACGAATGCCCTTATTGCCACGAACGGTTCGAGGATGTGCGGCTGGTCCTCTGCCCATTCTGCGGACGTGAATTTGATGCCAGTGAGGGCAGATGCGAATGCGGCACCTTCCTGGGAGAGGTGTGCCCGGAATGCGGAGTCCGTCTCTCGCCCGATGACGACCGTTGTCCCAGCTGCGGAGCGGCCTTCGAGACCGCGGAAGGGAGCTGAAATTTTTATCTGGTCTTCCTTGCCTTTTTATACTTTATAGAATATCCATAAAACAGGTGGGTGCCATTTGCCCTTTGTTCGATGACATGTTCCAGAAGGAGGCCGAGCAGCCGACGTTCTCTTCCAGCGCTGAGGACGATGAGCTGCGGGCATTGGTCGAGTCGCTGAGGATCAAGATCGCCATAATAGGATGCGGAGGAGGCGGCTCGAACACGGTCCGCCGGATGTACCAGGCGGGCGTGGACGGCGTGAAGATGGTGGCCTGCAACACCGATGCCCGGCATCTGCTGTCCATCCAGGCCCATCACAAGATCCTGATGGGGAGGAGCATGACCAAGGGATTGGGCTCCGGCTCCCTGCCCGAGGTTGGCCAGAGGGCAGCGGAGGAATCGGAGAACGACCTCTGGAAGTATGTCGATGGTCAGAACATCGTGTTCGTGGTGGCCGGAATGGGCGGAGGGACCGGTACCGGCAGCGCACCGGTGGTGGCCGAGCTGGCCAAGAGGGCGGGCGCCCTGACCGTGGGAGTGGTCACCCTGCCGTTCAAGGCTGAGGGGACGGTCCGCATGTCCAACGCAATAAAAGGATTGGAGAGGCTTAAGGAGGTCTGCGACACCACCATAGTGCTGCAGAACGACCGGCTTCTCGAGCTGGTCCCCAAGCTCCCCTTGGAGGCCGCCTTCCGGGTGACCGACGAGGTGCTCATGCAGAGCATCAAGGGGATCACCGACGCCCTGACAAAGCCGGGCCTGATCAACATCGACTTCAATGACCTGCTGACCATCATGAGGGGCGGGGGCATGGCCCTGATCGGGCTGGGAGAGTCCAGCGAGTACGGTCAGAGGGCCGAGAAGTGCATTGAGGATGCCCTGTCGTCCCCTATGCTCGGGGACGTGGACATAAAGCAGGCCAAGGGAGCCTTGGTACGGGTTATCGGCGGAGAGGACCTTACGGTGACCGAGGCGGAGAAGGCCGCCCTGTTGGTCAGTGAGAGGGTCGACCCGCGTGCCCGCATCATATGGGGCTGTGCCGTTCACGGCGACATAAAGAACGAGATGCGGGTCCTGGTTGTCCTGACGGGGGTCAAGTTCAACAGCATCGTCGATTCCTTCAAAGGCAGATGAGGGCGTCCGATGGTGGTCAAGGAGAAAAGGGGCCGACGGAGATACATCGCGTTCCGCGCTGAGAGCCGGCTCTCGGACGCTGAACTGTTGGCGTCCCTCAACGCGATCATGTCCCCCAAGGAGATCAAGGTCCCCAAGGTGATACAGTTCGACGGCCGGATGGGCATACTACGCTGCTCTCCGGCGGACAAGGAAAAGGTGGTCGCCGCCCTCGCCGAAGGTTCGGACCTCCGCGGCAGTATCGAAACATTGAGCACCTCCGGGACGCTGTTGACATTGCGTGAAAAGTACTTTCCCACCACGGAGCGGCGGGGATGACTGGAACGGGCTTCAGCTTTTTCGTATAATCCCCAAGAAATATATACGTCCTCATAACTTAGGTGGCTTGAATCGAGGATAATTGGAGTGATTTGATGCAACCAGGACAGATGGCATATGACAGGGCCATAACGGTTTTTTCTCCTGATGGCCGGCTCTTCCAGGTCGAGTACGCCCGTGAGGCGGTCAAGCGCGGCACCACCACCGTCGGCCTGAAGTTCAAGGACGGCGTCGTACTCATCGTTGACAAGAGGATCGCCAGCAGACTGATGGAGCCCAAGTCGATCGAGAAGATTTTCCAGATCGATCACCACATCGGGTGCGCCACCTCCGGCCTGGTGGCCGACGCGCGCATCCTGGTGGACCAGGCCAGGGTCCTGGCCCAGATTAACAAGATAACCTATGATGAGAGGGCCGGCGTCGAGGACCTGGTCAAGAGGATCTGCGACTACAAGCAGAACTACACCCAGTATGGCGGCGTGCGGCCTTTCGGCACCGCACTGCTGGTGGCCGGAGTGGACGATCAGGGAGAACACCTTTTCGAAACGGACCCCTCCGGAGCCCTTGTCTCTTACAAGGCGGGAAGCATAGGAGCCGGCCGCAACGTGGTCATGGAGGTCTTCGAGGAAGACTACCAGGAAGGCATGTCCATGGAGGACGCGGTCACCCTTGGCCTCAAGGCCCTCAAGAAGGCCACCGAGGAAGAGAAGCTCAACCCCAAGGCCGTGGAGATCGGCGTGGTCCGCCACGGGGATAACTTCCGCCGCCTCGACGAGTCCGAGGTGGAAACCTTCATCGCCAAGGTCAACCAGGAGTAATCGGAGAAGTAGATGGTCGACCTGGAAGAGGCGATCGTGGCCCGCCTGGAATCCCACGGCGAGACGTTCGAGGTCCTCATCGACCCCAAGGTGGTCAACCACCTGAAGGAGGGCAAGGAGGTCGAGCTGATCGACTATATGGTCATCGACGAGATCTTCAAGAACGCCCACAAGGGGACCAGGGCCTCCGAGGACAAGCTGAAGGAGGTCTTCGGCACCACCGATGCGGCGGAGATCGCCAAGGTGATCATTCTTAAAGGCGAGGTGCAGCTCACCGCCCAGCAACGGAAGGAAATGCTGGAGAGCAAGCGATTGCGCATCATCGCCACCATCGCCCGCAACGCCATAAACCCGCAGACCGGCGGTCCGCACACCCCGGCGCGGATAGAGATGGCCATGGAAGAGGCCAAGGTCCACATAGATCCCTTCAAGCCGGTGGACACCCAGGTGCAACAGGTACTGGACAAGCTGCGTCCTTTGATACCTATTCGCTTCGACAAGGTGCGCATCGCCGTCAAGCTGAAGGCCGACGAGTACGGCCGCTGCTATGAGGACATGAAGGACATGGGGAAGATAATCAAGGAGGAGTGGCAGAAGAACGGGGACTGGATCGGTGTCGTCGAGATCCCGGCCGGCCTCCGCGACGATCTGTTCCAGCGTCTCAACTCCAAGACCCATGGAGAGGTCGAGACGAAGCAGCTGAAGTGATGACACATAACGTTCCAAGAGTGATAAAATGAACAAAGAGAGCATGACCAGAGAACTGGTGCTACCCGGCGACCTGTTGGACGCCGGTACCATGAAGCCCGGCGAGGGGACCTATGTCCATGAGGGCAAGATCTTCGCCGCGATGCTGGGCATCAAGAGCGTCAAGTCGAATTTCGTGAACGTCATCCCCCTGGGCGGCAGGTACATTCCGGCGCCAGGGGACATGATCATCGGCAAGGTCATTGACATTGGGCCTTCCAACTGGCTGGTGGACATCTATTCACCCTACCCCGCTCCGTTGCACGTGAACGAGGTCCCGTGGCGCGTGGAGTTCGGGGACACCGCCCGCTACCTGGCGGTCGGCGACACGCTGCTGGCCAAGGTCCTTTCCGTGGACGAGACCAAGCGGGTGCAGGTGACCATGAAGGAGCAGGGACTGCGTAAGCTGCAGGGAGGACAGATCGTCGAGATATCCCACAGCAAGGTGCCCAGGGTGATCGGGAAGAACGGCTCCATGATCCAGATGATCAAGACCTACACCAACTGCCGCATATTCATCGGACAGAACGGCAGAATATGGATGGACGGTAACATGGAGGACATGGTCCACGCAATGCAGGCCATCAAGATGATAGACGAGGGAGCGCAGACCCTGAAGCTGACCGAGCGGGTGAAGGAATTCCTGGAATCGGTATATCGCAAGGAAGAGTGAGGTGTTTTAAATGGGTGGAAATTCTGATATGAAGCTCATCGATGAAAACGGGATAAGGATAGACGGCCGGAAGGTGGATGAGCTCCGGCCGATCAAGATCGAGGCCGGGGTGCTGAAGAGCGCCGACGGTTCCGCATATGTGGAGATAGGGAAGAACAAGGTATTGGCTGCCGTCTACGGCCCGAGGGAGTGCCACCCCCGGCACATGCAGAACCCGGCCAAGGCCATTGTCCAGTGCAAGTACAACATGATATCCTTCTCCGTCTCTGACCGCAAGAGGCCGGGGCCGGACCGCCGCTCGGTGGAGATATCCAAGCTGATATCCGAGGCCATGGAGTACGTGGTGTTCACCGAGAACTACCCGAGGACGTCGATAGACGTCTACATCGAGGTGCTGCAGGCCAACGCCGGCACTAGATGCGCCGGGCTGGTCGCAGCCGCGGTCGCCCTTGCTGACGCCGGGATCCCGATGAAGGACATCGTTCCCGCCGTCGCCGTGGGAAAGGTCAACGACCAGGTGGTGCTCGACCTCAACAAGGAGGAGGACAATTACGGTCAGGCCGACCTGCCCATCGCCATGATCCCCCGCACCGGCGAGGTGTTGCTGATGCAGATGGACGGCCACCTCACCCAGGAAGAGTTTGACAAGGCACTGGAGATGGGCGTCAAGGCCTGCCAGGAGATCTACGAGCTGCAGAAGGACGCCCTGCGCCGCCGTTACGCCATCGTCAACGGCGAGGCTGAGGAAGAGCCGAAGGAACCGGCCGAGGACGTCAACGAGGAGGCCTGAAGATGGCAAGATCAATAGTATCCGAGATCAAGAGGGACCACATCCACAAGCTGATCGCCGACGGAAAGCGCGTTGACGGAAGGGCGTGGGACCAGGTCCGCGATATATCCGTGCAGACCAACGTGGTGGAGACCGCCGAGGGCTCCTCCCGGGTCAGGATAGGCAACACCGAGGTCATCGTCGGAGTGAAGATGACCGTGGGAGAGCCTTTCCCGGACACCCCCAACAAGGGAGTGCTGTCCACCAATGCGGAACTTATCCCTATGGCTTCCCCCAACTTCGAGTCCGGACCCCCGGATGAGAACTCCATCGAGCTCGCCCGTGTCGTCGACAGGGGCATCAGGGAAAGCCAGATGATAGACCTGGAGAAGCTGTGCATCGAACCGGGCAAGAAGGTGTGGATCAACTTCGTCGACATCTACGTGCTCGACTTCGACGGCAACCTGTTCGACGCCTGCAACCTGGGCGCCGTGACGGCCATCAAGAGCGCCATCGTTCCCGCCAAGGCCAATGGCCTGGGGGAGGACTACCCCATGCCCATCACCTGCACGCCCATATCCGTGACGTCGGTGCAGATAGAAAACTCTATATTAGTTGACCCGACTCTCGACGAAGAAAAGGTCGCGGCAGCTAGGCTGACCGTTACCACTGATGACAATGGAGACCTGCGGGCCATGCAGAAAGGGCTCAGCGGGGCGCTCACGTTGGAGCAGGTCAAGACGGCGATCGAGACCTCCCGCAGATTGGGCATCGAAATTAGAAAGCTGATCGGGTGATTTCAATGGCGAAGAGAACTGTAAAGGCCGGTAGCTCCGGAAGGTACGGAACCAGGTACGGTGTGGTCGTCAGGAAGCTGACCAGGGACATCGAGAAGACCCAGCGCTCGAGCTTCGAGTGCCCCAGCTGCCACCACATGAGCGTCAAGAGGGTAGCATCGGGGATCTGGGCCTGCAGGCACTGCGAGGCCAAGTTCGCCGCCGCCTGCTACTCCCCCAAGACCAGGGAGGCCGTCTCCAAGGAGATACTGGCCGCCCATGCCAAGGAGTGAATGACTTGAACTACAAGTGCGCCCAGTGCGAGAAGACCACCCGCTCCAACCTCAACCAGGTCGGCATACAGTGTGAGAGCTGCGGCTCCAAGCTGTTCTACAAGGAGCGGCCCAACGTCAAGAAGGTCATAAAGGGTCGGTAGACATGTTCCGGGCCACCCTGGCGGTGACCTCGCCATTCGCAACCAACGTTGCGAGGGCGATCAGCCCGGAGGCCGGAAGAGAGATACCGCGCACCAGAGCCGCGGTCGCCGCGTCCGCAGGGTCCATGACCCTGACCCTGGACGCTGACGATCTGTCGGCCCTCAGGGCAGCTTTAAATTCCTACATCCGATGGATGAGCATAGCAGAGAAGATGAGTGAAACGGTCGGTGAAAACGATGGATGAGATCAGCCCCAAACTTCAAAATCAGATCGCCCAGTTCCAACAGCTCCAGCAGCAGCTTCAGACGGTCATGAGCCAGAAGATCAGGATGGACGCCATGCTGAAGGAGATGGAAATGACCATAGAGGAGCTCAAAAAGGCTCCGGCGGAGACGACTGTATACAAGAGCGTTGGCTCCCTGATGATCAAGGTGGCGGACACCCCGGCCCTCCTGAAGGAGATCGAGGACGACAAGGAGACCACCGAGATCCGGGTGAAGAGCCTGGACCGCCAGGAGAAGATGCTCAAGGAGAAGTTCCAGAGCGTACAGGAACAGCTGAACCGGGCCATAGGCCAGCAGCAGGGCGCCCCGCTCAACCTGGACCAGGACGAGAACTGAGCACTCCAAGCAAACCGCTTCCCTTTTTCTGATTCCACGATAAATTGGATATAATCAGGACACGTTCGCTGCCGTGGATGCTCGACGACATCATTGCCAGGTTGTCCTCCTCGGACAAGATAATCCTGGTGCACGGGAACGCAGACCCTGACGCCCTGGGGAGCGCCTACGCCCTGGCGAAAGCGTTCCCGCCGGCAGACATCCTTCCCGTGGAAGGGCTGGACCGCACCTCCAAGAACGTCTCGGCCCGCCTGGGCATGGAACTTCTGGTCCGCCCGGACCGCAGCTATCCACTCATCGTGGTATTGGATACCTCATCGCCCGAGCAGCTGGGAAGCTATGGGCAGATGCAGGGCGAGATGATAGTCATAGACCATCACTGCCCCACCGGCAAATGGGCCGAACGCGGAACGTACCTGTGCGACGACAGCAAGCGAAGCTGCGCCGAACTGGTCCTGGAAATCATCGACCGGGCCGGCAAGGACGTGAGCAGGGAGATGGCCCTTGGCCTATGCGCCGGGATACTGACGGACACCGGGCACTTCCGCTTCGCCAATCCGGCCTCGCTGCGCTCCTTCGCCCGCCTGATGGAAACGGCGGGAGTGAACATGGAGGACGTGCTTTCGCTCACCGATTCGCCGACCGACATCTCCGAGCGCGTGGCGCAGATGAAGGGCGGGCAGCGCATGCGCTTCGAGCGCATCGGCGATCACATCATAGCCATATCGCAGGGCAGCTCATTCGAATCGTCCGTGTGCAAATCGTTACTTTCATTAGGCGCGGACATCGCGTTCGTAGCCTCGCAGCGAGGCGAGGAGTTCCGTCTGAGCGCCAGGGCCAGGCAGGACCTGGTGCGGAAAGGTCTGCACCTCGGCCAGCTTCTGGGCGATATCGGGAACGAAACGGACAACGACGGAGGCGGCCATGGAGGGGCGGCAGGATTGGTGGGCATCGGCGATGCCGAGGCGATACTGAACATATGCATGCAGAAGACCATGGCCTTCCTGCGCAAGCTGAAGTGACCTCAACGCAGCTTCTTGACCCCTGACAGCACCTGCCTTATCCGTTCCAGGTTCTCCGGCTTGAGCTGGAAATACTCCCTGGCCGGCGCCAATGCCTCGGCGAGCGCGGCGGCGGTTCCGTTCTTCAGGTCCATGGGGTGGAGCTTTCCTGCCAGGTACGTCCGCTCGAGCTCATCGTAGCTGGTGAACTCCAGGTTCCCGCCGAACTTCTCCGGGCGATCGAAGCGCATGACGCTGGTCCTCTGGAAGATCACGTACTTGCATATCGCCAGGACCGGGTTCCCTTCCGCCTCCGGGGGGCAGAACGCCTTGCCGAGCTTGCGCTTTATGTCCTCCGGCGAGTCGTGGATGAGGAGGCTGCCCTCGGGATCGCTCTTGGACATCTTGGCGCTCACCGGGTCCATACGGTTGCCTCCCTTGAGTCCAGGGAGCAGAGGGGTGTGCAGGGCCACCGCCTTCTTGACGCCCATCTTCTCCGCCGCCTCCCTGGCGATCATGTGCGCCCGGCGCTGGTCCAGGCCGCCGTAGGCCACGTCGACGTCCATGAAAATGAGGTCAGCGGCCTGCATCAGGGGGTAGATCATCTTGCTGGAGTCCACCTCGGCCTCGTCCTCGTTGCGTCCCATGATGGTCATGGCCCTCTTCACCCTCTGCAGCGAGGATGCCTTGCCGACCTTCATTACCGTCTCCCAGTAATCGATGTCGTCCATTATCTCGGACGCCAGGCGGTATTCCACCTTGTCCCTCGGGAGCCCCAGCGCCTCGAAGCAGTCCTTCATGTACTCGGCGCAGACCCGGATGTTGTCTATGTCCCCGCCCAGCTTGTCATTGATGTAGGCGTGCCAGTCTGCCAGGAAAACGATGAAGTTGAAACCGGCGTCCGCAAAGTCCTTTACCTTCTGGACGGTGACCATCCAGCCGATGTGCACAAGTCCGGACGGCTCGAAGCCAATATAGCCGGTCGGGGAGCTTTTGTTCCGCAGGACCTCCATCAGGTCCTCCGGGGTGATTATCTCCTCGGTGTTCCGGGCTATTAGTGCGTACCGCTCCTCGACGTCCATGGTAACCGGTGTCGAATGCCGGACGGAATATTAAACAGATTTGCCTTCGCCCCGCAGCACCCTGGCCAGCTTTTCTGCCGCCACGTTGACGGTGTCGCTGACCATGGAGGTAGGGGGGCAGTAGGCGTTCTCCATCCTCTCCACGAACTCCGGGACGGTCACGCCCTCCAGTATGGCGGCGGTGATCCAGTTCACCCGCCCGGTGACATCCTCCCCGCCCACGATCTGACCGCCTATCAGGCGGCCGCTCTCAGAGTCCGCCAGGAGCTTGACGGTCATCCCCTTTCCATCGGGATAGTATCTGGCCCTGGACGAACCTTTGGCCACGGCCTCCGCGACCCTGACGCCATAGTACTCGGCGAGCGAGCGGGACATTCCGGTGCCCCCGGCATGCAGTCCGCCGATCACGCTGATGTACGGGCTGGCAGTGCCTGGGAAGGTGGCGCTGCCTCCTGTGGCGCGTATTCCGGCCACCCTTCCCTGGCGGACGGCCGTTGAACCGAGCTGGCTCATGGTCGGTCCGGCCAGGACGGCGCTCTGGCACATGACCACGTCCCCGGCCAGGTAGATGTCCGGGACCAGCCGCCCCTTGCGGTACGGCTGCAGGCTTGGACTGACCCTCACCGCCCCCAGGGGACCGATCTCCAGGCCCAGCTGCTCCGGTATCCTGAGGTTCGCGCGAACCCCGGTGGCCATTATAACCATCTGGCAGGGGATGTGGGTCTTGCCTGCGGTCACCCCAGTGACCTTGTCCTCGCCCTCGATGCGTGAGCAGGGAGACCCGAGGACGAATTTGATCCCGTGCGATTCGCAGTGGACCTGGACCAGCGAGGCCATGTCCTTGTCCATGATGCGAGGAACGACCTGGTCGAACATCTCCACCACGGTCACCTCCTTTCCCCTTTCCCGCAGGGCAAAGGCCATCTCCAGGCCGATCACGCCAGCGCCGGCCACGACCACCTGCTTGGTGTCTGGAAGCCAGTCCATTATAGCCTGACCGTCGGATATCCATCTCACCGGGAAGACGCCCTTCAGCTCCCGGCCTTCGATGGGCGGCACGAAGACAGTCCCGCCGGTGGCGATCACCAATGAATCATAGTCGAAGGAACGGCCGTCCTTCGTGAGGACCTTCTTCGCTTCCGCATCCACCTTTTCCACCGAGGTCTTGACCAGTACCTCGATGCCCCTCTCCCTCCTGTAGAACTCGGGAGTGTGCATCACGATGCTGGGGAAGTCCTTGATCCTGCCTTCCACGACGAAGGGTATGGCACAGGGCGAGTACGCCACATGCTCATCCTCGGTGATCAGGGTGATGTCCCCTCCACCATTCTCCCTGGCGGTGGAGGCCGCGGTCATGCCGGCCGCTCCCCCTCCGATAACCACGATCTTCCTGGCCATGATGCCTCTCCAGGCCGCAAATCCTGAAGAAAGGATATAAAATGTTGCTATCGCCCGTCGGAGCGCTCAAATAGTTAGGGGCGTTTTGACCTTCGTTCGCATGGAGGAAGCATGAAGAGCATGGACCTGAACAGGCCGGTCACGGTCTGGAAGGAGGACGACGTGGTCGACGGGAGGAGGGAGAAGGCCCTGGTGGCCATCTTCCGCACCCGAGGCTGTCACTGGTCCCGCAAGGGAGGATGCTCGATGTGCGGGTACAACGTGGAAAGCCTGGAGGGCATCGGGCCGGAGGAGATATCGGCCCAGCTGAGCGCCGTCCTCGAAAGGTATGAGGGCGAGCGGATGGTGAAGCTCTACACCTCCGGCAGCTTCCTGGACCCTGACGAGATACCTCTGGAGGTCCGGGACCGGGTGCTCAACGCCTTCGATGGCGCGCGCAGGGTGCTCTTCGAGAGCCGTCCGGAGTTCGTGACCCCGGATGTGCTCAAGGACCTTCCGGACCACTCCGCGGTGGCCCTGGGGTTGGAGAGCGCCAACGACATCGTGCTCAGGTGCTCCGTGCGCAAAGGTTTCGGCGTCAAGGACTATGCGAGGGCGTCCGATGCGCTGAACGAGCGCGGCCTGCCGGTGCGCACCTATCTGCTTCTCAAACCGCCATACATGACAGAGAGGGCGGCCATCGAGGACGCTAAGGCTTCGGTGCTGTTCGCCGCCCCTCGTTCGGAAAGCGTTTCAGTGAATCCGCTAAACGTTCAGAGGGAGACCCTAGTCGAGGGGCTTTGGAGGCGGGGAGACTACCGTCCGCCATGGATATGGTCGCTCTTCGAGGTTCTGAAGCTCAGGTCGGAGATTTCCGGCGCCAGGGTGTTCTCTTCACCCAGCGGAGCTGGCACGCAGCGGGGGGTGCACAACTGCCCGGATTGCGACAAGCGCCTGCTGGACGCCCTGGAAAAGTTCAATTTCGAGCAGGACGCTTCGCTTTTGGAAAGACACGAATGCCATTGCCGCAGGGAGTGGGCATCGCTGCTAAGGACGGAGGACGCCATGCGCACCTCGGTCGACGTGCACCGCTACCTGGATGACGAACTGGCGCTCTAGAGGGATCCATATGGACTACGATATCAAGAAGGGGAACTACAGCAAGCTGGAAGGGGATGGACTGAAGAAGATGATGGAATCGGCCTTCGGACCGGTCAGGGAGGAAGGGGGAGCCCTGGTGGCATCCTACGGCGCCATGACCAGGATCGAGGTGCGGGTGGTCAGCAAGACCTCCATGGACATCAGCGCTGTTACGGACAAGGGAGCCTCCCCGGACCTTGCTGCGGACACCATCAAGAAATGGAACGAGTTCCTCGAGCAGGCTACCGGCTTCTCCTCCAAGGAGCGGCGCAACCGCCTGCAGAAGAAGGCCAAGGAAGGAAAGCTCTGAAGGCGTCCAGCAAACCTTTCTCCCCCTTTGTTCTTTATATACGGGGGACCGATTGGTTTAAATAATAATGATAATATCGGACCTCTGCTCAACGCACTGAGGACGTTCGACCAGACCCCTTGGGCAATGCGAAAGCAACCCTAAGCCGCCCCCAACCGCACATTCTGGCGGGCGATGACGGTGTCACGGTCGAAGGTGCTGACCTCAACACTCTTGAGAACAGGCGTTAGCGTAAGAGAGTGTGCTCTCTCATGAGAAAGGGAGAGGAGATCCAATGCCGAACATTAGACGTCCGAGAAGGGGCTCCAAGGGATTCGGTCCCAGAAAGAGAGCCATATCGCAGACACCGAGACTGGATTCGTGGCCCGAGATCAGCGAAGGCCCGAAGGTCCAGGGATTTGCCGGTTACAAGGCAGGAATGACCCACGCGTTCATCGTGGACCACCGCAAGACCAGCACCACCTCCGGCCAGGAGATCAAGGTGCCGGTAACTGTTCTGGAAGTGCCGCCTATGAAGGTGGCCGCGGTCCGCATCTACGAGAACACCCGCTACGGGCTGAAGACCGCCGGGGAGATCTGGGCGACGCAGCTGGATGAGAACCTCTCCAGGCTGCTGCCTATCCCCAAGAAGGTCGACGCCGATGCGGCCTGGGAGAAGATGAAGGGAGTGGACACCGAGGACGTAAGGGTCCTGGCGTTCACCCAGCCCAAGCTGGTCACCGGTGTGCCGAAGAAGCGCCCGGAGCTCATGGAGCTGCGCATCGGAGGCGGCACCATGGAGGCCAGGGTGGAATTCGCCAAGGGACTACTGGGCAAGGACATCGCCATCACCGACTTCGCCAAGACCGGCGCGATGATCGATGTCGTAGCCATTACCAAGGGCAAGGGGTTCCAGGGCGCCACCAAGCGCTGGGGCCTGAAGCTCATGTCCCACAAGAACTCCAAGCACCGCCGCGCCATCGGTAACCTGGGCCCCAAGCGGCCCGGCTACGTGCGCACCACCGTGCCGCAGGGAGGTCAGATGGGATACCACCAGAGGACCGAGGTCAACAAGCTCATCCTCAAGGTAGGGGAGAGCGGGCAGGAGGTCAGCCCCAAGGGCGGCTTCCTGCACTATGGCGAAGTGAGGAACCCCTTCGTCCTGGTCCACGGCTCCGTGCCCGGCCCCACCAAGAGGCTGGTCAGGATGAGGGACCCGGTCAGGAGGCAGCAGGCGGACCTGAAGGAATCTCCGGAGATGGTGTACATATCCACCGAGTCCAAGCAGGGGGCGTAAGCAATGTCCAAAGTCAACGTGTATTCATTGAACGGCGAGGTCCTGAGGACCGAGGCCCTGCCCGAGGTGTTCTCCACCGCGTACAGGCCTGACGTCATCCACAGGGCCGTGGTCGCCGAGGAGTCCAACAAGAGGCAGCCCTACGGCCCGAAGCCGGGCGCCGGCATACGGCATTCGGTCTCCACCTGGGGCAAGGGCCGCGGCGTGGCCCGCGTCCAGAGGCTGGCTCAGGGTGCCAAGGGTGCCGAGTCCCCCAACAACGTTGGAGGTCGCCGCGCTCACCCGCCCCGGGTCGAGAAGGTCTGGACCATGAAGGTCAATCAGAAGGAGAAGACCCTCGCCAAGCTCTCCGCGCTGGCCGCCACGGCCGACGAGGAGAAGGTCAGGGCCAGGGGTCACCGCTTCAACGAGGGGCTGACGCTCCCGGTGGTCGTCGAGGACCGCCTGGAGGACGTGAAGAGCACCTCCGAGGTCCTGGACACCCTGAAGAGCATAGGAGTATCCGACGATGTGGTGCGCGCGAAGGACGGCATCAGGATCAGGGCCGGCCGCGGAAAGATGCGCGGTCGACCGTACCGGATGCCCCGCAGCCTGCTGATCGTCGTCTCGGCGCATGACGCCGCGGTGGTCAAGGGCGCCAGGAACCTTCCCGGTGTCGAGGTGGCCTTCGCGGAGATGCTGAACCCCGGCCATCTGGCCCCCGGCGGAATGCCCGGCCGGCTGACGGTGTTCACCGAATCCGCCCTTAAGAAGATAGGAGAGTGGTGAGCATGGCCAGGAAGGTATTGCTTTACCCGTACGTGACGGAAAAGACCATGAACTACATGACCGGCACGCCCACCCAGGATTTCAAGGACGGCAACAAGATCGAGTTCATCGTGGACCGCTTCGCCACCAAGGCGGAGATAAAGGACGCCTTCGAGGCGTACTTCGAGGTCAAGGTGGACAAGGTCTGGACCAAGATCTCCAAGGAGGGCAAGCACGCCATAATCAAATTGGCTGAAGGATACTCTGCCGAGGACATCGGCATGAGGATAGGAGTGTTCTGAGGAGGGGGAACATGGGAAGACAACTGAGACAGCAGAGGAGAGGTCGCGGAACCTCCACCTACAGGTCCCCGAGCCACAGGCACGTGGGAGAGATCAAGCACCCGCATACCGAGCTTAAGGCCGGAAAGGTGCTGGACATAGTGCACGCCCCGGGACGCAACAGCCCGGTGGCCGAGGTGCAGTTCGTTGACGGAAAGAAGGACAAGATCATCGCCGTGGAAGGTCTGATGGTCGGACAGGAGATCAACGTGGATGGCCAGTTGAGCCTGACGCCAGGGAGCATCATGCCCCTGGCCAACATCCCCGAGGGTACCCTGGTCCACAACCTGGAGGCCAGGCCTGGCGATGGCGGCAAGTTCGTGAGGACCGCCGGAACCTACGCCACCGTGGTCACCAAGGGAGACACCGTCGTGGTGCAGCTGCCCTCCGGGGCATTCAAGAACTTCGACCCCCGCTGCCGCGCCGGCGTGGGGATCGTGGCGGGAGGCGGTGCGGACGAAAAGCCGTTCGCCAAGGCCGGGAAGAAGTTCCACGCCTACCGCAGCAAGAGCAAGGCATACTTCAAGGTGAAGGGAGTGGCGATGAACGCTGTTGACCACCCGCACGGCGGTGGAGGTCACCCGCACATCGGTAAACCCAGCACCGTTTCGAGGAACGCTCCGCCGGGAAGGAAGGTCGGAAGGCTTTCCCCCCAGAAAAAGAGGAAGTGATTCTAGATGGCTGAAGAGAAGCTAACTGGCACCAAGGCCTCGAGGAGGAAGCAGCGGAAGAAGAAGGGCATGATGACCGCCCGTAGGAAGAAGGAGTTCACCTACCGCGGCTTCACCATGGATCAGCTCCTGGAGATGCCCTTCGAGGAAATGGTCGACCTCCTGCCGTCTAGGGTAAGAAGGTCATTCCGCCGCGGCCTCAACGAGGAGCAGAAGACCACGTTCGACAAGATCGTGGAAGGAGAGCAGGAAGTGGTGCGCACGCACCGCCGTGACATACCCATCGTGCCGGCCTTCGTTGGCCGCCGCGTGTCCGTATACAACGGTAAGGAATTCAAGGAAGTGGAGATAAAGCCCGAGATGATCGGGCACTTCCTGGGCGAGTTCGCCATGACCCGTGGGTCCGTGAAGCACTCCGGACCGGGCGTCGGTGCGACCAGGGGCTCCAAGTTCATGCCGCTGAAGTGAGGTGAATGAAAATGGTAGGATACACTGCACAAGCCGATCCGGACACCACGTCCAAGGCTATCGCCAAGGAACTGCCCATCTCACCCAAGTTCTCGAGGGAGATATGCCGCATGATAAGGGGCAAGAAGGTCGATGACGCCATCCGTATGCTGGAAGAGGTCGTCGAGCTGCGCCGCCCGGTGCCGATCCGCCGCTACAACTACGGCGTGGCGCACAAGGCCGGCGTGGGACCCGGGAGATTCCCCAAGAAGGCCGCCGCGGCCATCATCAAGGTGCTGCAGAGCGCCAAGAGCAACGCGGAGTACAAGGGCCTGGACGCCGACAACATGCGCGTGCGCATAGTGTCCGCCCATCTGGGACGGACCATCCCCGGCTACATGCCGAGGGCGCACGGCCGCAGCACCGCCTGGGACCAGCAGACCGTCAACATCGAGGTCATATTGGAGGAGGTTCAGTAGATGGCCAGCGAGAGGAAGTTCACACAGGAGAACATCAGGAGGGTGCTCCTCAAGGAGCACCTGATGAAGACCGTCGACCGCGCTGGCTTCGGAGGCGTGGACGTTCAGAGGACCCCCATGGGAACCAGGGTGTCCCTGGTCGTCGAACGCCCCGGCATAGTCATCGGACGCCGTGGAGCGGCCATCAAGACGCTGACCAAGGACATAGAGGACAAGTTCCACTATGACAACCCCCAGATCGAGGTCCAGGAAGTGGAGAACCCCAACCTCAACGCCCAGATCATGGCTGAGAAGTTGGCCTTCGCCCTGGAGCGCGGATGGCACTTCAGGCGGGCCGGTCACTCGACCGTCCGCCGCATAATGGAGTCCGGCGCCCGCGGCTGCCTGATCATCATCTCCGGCAAGCTGACCGGGGAGAGGCACCGCACCGAGAAGTTCAAGGAGGGCTACATAAAATACTGCGGAGAGTCCCGTGAGCTGTTCGTCGGCACCGGGTTCGCCGTGGCCAAGCTGAAGCCCGGGGTCATCGGGGTACAGGTCGAGATCATGCAGCCTGGAGCCCGCCTCCCGGCCGAGATCGACGTCATGCCCATGGAGATGGCCATGCAGGCCAACCCGGACCTCGTCGAGCTTCTGAAGAAGCAGGAGGAGGCCTCGGTCATCGCTGAACGCCCTGCAGAGGACGAGAAGCCCGAGGGCGACAAGGAGGAGGTGACCGAATAAATGGCATTGCTGAGGACCTCTGAAATACGAGAGATGAGCGTGGATGAGCGCGCCGCCAAGCTTCGCGAGCTGCAGGACGAGCTCATGCACGAGAAGGGAGCCGCCGCCATGGGCGGGGCGCCCAACAACCCGGGGAAGATCAGGGCTTTAAGGAGCAACATCGCCAGGATCCTAACCGTCCAGAAGGAGGAAGAACAATAATGGCCGACATTTGCTCGGTATGTGGGCTCCCTAAAGAGCTGTGCATGTGCGAGGAGATCGCCAGAGAACAGCAGTCCGTAAGGATCTACACCGACAGCCGGCGCTACGGCAAGATCGTCACCGTGGTCGATGGGATCGATTCCACCGATATAGACATCGATGATCTGGCGCGCAAGTTGAAGAACAAATGCGCCGCCGGCGGCACCGCCAAGGAAGGCAAGATCGAGCTCCAGGGCGACCACAAGAAGAAAGTGGCCCAGACCCTGGAAGAGATGGGCTTCAAGACCGAGGTTCGGTAGGAGCCATGGACAAGAGGGATTTCATGAGACAGGAACTCATAGGACTGGACATCGAGGTGGTGGAATCCAGCTGCCCCGGGCACCTGTTGCACGGGAAGGTGGTGGACGAGACCAAGAACATGTTTGCCATATCCTGCCAGGGCAGGGAGAGGTGGATACCCAAAGCCGGCCATGAGTTCGTGTTCACATACCAGGGCGAGAGGATCAGGGTCCAAGGGTCCGAGATCCAGCATCGACCAGAGGATAGGATCAAGAGAATTAGGTGATCTAATGAGCGAAGTCAAAGACATTGGCATTGATGTCAAGGCCCCCTCGGCCACCTGCGAGGACAAGCACTGTCCATTCCACGGGCAGCTCCCAGTTCGGGGGCAGATCATAGACGGCGTCGTCGTTTCCGTGAAGATGAACGGCAGCGCCGTGGTCGAGAGGAACTACTTGAAGTATGACAAGAAGTACGAACGATTCGAGAAGAGGACGAGGCGCTACACCGCCCACAACCCCCCCTGCCTGGAGATAGCGGCCGGGGACAAGGTGCGCATCATGGAATGCCGCCCCTTGAGCAAGACGGTGGCCTTCGTCGTCGTGGAGAAGAGGTGAGGACATGAAGGGATTGGCTGGAAACCAGACCAGGGGCATCATAACCGGCTCCGTGCTGGACGTGGTGGACAACACCGGCGCCAAGACCATCAGCGTCATCGCCGTTCCCAACTACCACGGCGTGCACGGGCGCTGCCCGGCGGCCGCGGTCGGCGACATCGTGATCGCCTCCGTGAAGAAAGGTACTCCGGAGATGAGGAGGCAGGTCGTCTACGCCATCATCGTTCGCCAGAGGAGGCCGTTCCGCCGGGCGGACGGCACCATGGTGCACTTCGAGGACAACGCCGCGGTCATAACCACGGAAGAGGGCGAGACCAAGGGAAGCGACATAAAAGGACCGGTGGCCAGAGAGGCCGCCGAGCGCTGGCCGCGCGTAGCAGCCACCGCTTCTACCATAGTGTGAGGTGCAGGAAATGACGAGCAAGTACGCAAGGAAGCAGAGGAAGGCGCTGTACAACGCCCCCAACCATGTGCGCAACAAGAGCGTCGGCTCCCACCTCAGCGAAGAGCTGATCGGCAAGCTGGGCCGCCGCACCGTGCGCGTGGTCAAGGGAGACACTGTCAAGGTGGTCCGCGGGGACGAGGACATCCTCGGACTCGAGGGCAAGGTCACCAGCGTGGACACCCAGAACGGCAAGCTGATCGTGGAGGGCGTCACCATAGCCAAGGCCGACGGCACCATGACCGAGAGGCCGGTCCACGCGTCCAACGTGGTCGTTACCAAGCTGGACATGAAGGACAACTACCGCAAGCAGAAGCTGCAATTCGAGGAGGGTTCCCAGTGACCCAGGATCTGAAGAGACTAAACGCACCGAAGAGCTGGCCGGTGCCCAGGAAGAGCAACGTATGGGTGACCAGCCCCAACCCCGGCCCGCACTCGCTGGACGGATGTATGCCTTTGAGCGTGGTCCTGAGGGACATGCTGAAGGTCGTGGACACCGCCGCCGAGGCCAAGAAGGTCCTTTCCGCGAAGAAAGTGCTGGTGGACGGAAAGGTCGTCACCGAGGAGAAATTCCCGGTCGGCCTGATGGACGTCATCAGCATACCCGCCAACGGCAAGCACTACCGCATGCTGCTGGATGACCGCGGCAAGTTCATACTCGTGGAGATAACCGAGGACCGCGCCAAGTGGAAGCTGTGCCGCATCGAGAACAAGACCTACGTGACCGGCGGCCGCCTGCAGCTGAACCTGCACGACGGGCGCAACATACTGGTCGAGTCGGACAGCTACAAGACCGGCGATGTCCTGAAGATAGAGGTGCCGACCCAGAAGATACTGGACGCGTTCAAGCTGGTCCAGGGCAACGTCGCGATGATCGTCAGCGGCTCCAACGCCGGACAGATCAACGTGGTCGAGGAGCAGATAGAGGAGCGCTCCACCGCCCCCAACCTGGTCCGTTTCAAGAACGGCAAGCTGACCGTGAAGGACAACGTGTTCGTCATCGGCAACAAGACCCCTGAGGTCGTCCTGCCCGAGGTGAGAGCGGCATGAGCGACAACGTCATGCGCCTGCCGCGCATCGAGAAGGTCGTCGTCAACATGGGCGTCGGCGAGGCCGGCGAACGGCTGATCAAGGCGCAGAAGGTCATCGAGATGGTCACCGGACAGAAGTCCAAGCAGACCTTCTCGAAAGTCACCAACCGCGACTTCGGCATCCGCGAGGGCATGCCCATTGGATGCGTCGTCACCCTTAGGGGAGAGAAGGCCGAGGAGTTCCTGAAGAGGGCGTTCACCATCCGCGAGAACCGCATCGCTTCCTACTCCTTCGACCGCGAGGGAAACCTTTCCTTCGGAGTGCCGGACTACACCGACTTCTCCGGAATGAAGTACGACCCCGAGATCGGGATATTCGGCATGGACATCAGTGTGTCCATCCAGAGGCCGGGAAAGCGCGTGGCCAGGCGCCGCATCATGCGCCGCTCCATACCCCACAGCCACCGCATGACCAGGCCTGAGGCCATGGAGTTCATCAAACAGAAGTTCAACGTCGAGGTGATCGATTGAAGCCCAAGAAGAAGTTCGGAAGGAGCGTGGGCTGCACCAGGTGTGGCCGGAGACGGGGCATTATCCGCCGGTATGGCATGCACCTCTGCCGGCAATGCTTCAGGGAGATCGCGCCGCAGATAGGGTTCAAGAAGTACTCGTGAGGTGAAAAAAATGCAGAGCGATCCATTGAATGATGCGATGTCCACCATCAAGAACGCCGCGGCCGTGGGCAAGAGCGAGTGCGTGATCAGACCCTCCTCGAAGCTTATCGGCCGTGTCCTCAAGGTGATGCAGGACAACGGCTACATCAACCAGTTCGAGTTCATAGAGGACGGAAAGGCCGGAGTGTTCAAGGTCATGCTGGAAGGCAGGATCAACAACTGCGGCGTGATCAAGCCGCGCTACTCGGTGAAGAAGGTAGACATGGAGCAGTTCGAGGCCCGGTACCTGCCGGCCCAGGACTTCGGCGTGTTGATCCTGACCACCACCGATGGCGTGATAACCCACATGGAAGCAAAGGAGAAGGGCGTGGGCGGGAAGCTGCTCGCGTTCGTGTACTGAGGGATGGAAATGACTGTAACCGGACATTTGGACGACAAGGTGCACGTGCCCAAGGAGGTCAAGGTCACCATGAAGGGGGCCGAGGTCACCGTCAAGGGGCCTAAGGGCACGGTAACCAGGGATTTCAGCCACCCCAAGGTGAGCGTCACCTTCAAGGAGGACCACTTCCACGTGGAGTGCGAGTACCCCCGCACCAAGGAGAAGGCCCTGGTCGGGACGTACACCGCTCACCTGAAGAACATGGTAGAGGGGGCCAACCACGGGTTCGAGTACGCCATGAAGATGGTCTACTCCCACTTCCCCATGAAGATCGCGGTGAAGGGCGACAGGTTCATCATCGAGAACTTCCTGGGCGAGAAGGCCCCGCGCTCCGCGCCTATCCTGGCCGGGGCGAAGGTCACCATAAAGGGCGCCGAGGTCTTCGTCACCGGCTCCGACCTGGAGAAGGTCTCTCAGACCGCCGCCAACATCGAGCGCGCCACCAAGATCAGGGGGTTCGACCCCAGGGTCTTCCAGGATGGTATCTACATCGTAGAGAAGGCAAGGAGGCCTAAGTAATGTCGGCCAAGAAGGAGATCAACAAGATACAGGACCTCCCATACTACAGGGAGGAGTACACCGCTCAGCTGGCCGATATGGGCATAAAGGAGAGGGACGAGCTCCTGGAGGCCCTGCAGGACAAGGACCGCAAGAAGGTCATCGTCGACGAGCTGGACGGCGTGGGCAACAAGATCGCCGACCACTGGCTCGAGCTTCTCAGCGAGACTGAGGCCGAGACGGAGATCGTCGAGGATGAGGAAAAGGCTGTGCCCAAGGTCAAGCCGGTGCTGGACGACGGCATCAAGGCGGCCCTGGAGCTCAGGAGCGCCAAGAACGACGCCCGCCCCGCATTCAAGAGGCAGGAGTGGTTCCGGTATCAGAGGCTCGGCGAGAAGTGGAGGAAGCCCAAGGGCATTCACTCCAAGATGAGGAGGCACCTCTCCTACCGCCCGCCGGTCGTCTCGATCGGATTCCGCGGCCCGAAGATGGTGCGCGACTACCACCCCTCCGGATTCCAGGAGGTCATGGTGTACAACGCCAGCCAGGTGGAGAAGGTCGACCCCAAGGTGCAAGCGATACGCATAGGCGGCACCGTGGGCGGGAAGAAGAGAATGGCAATAACCGAGAAGGCGGATGAGCTAGGCATCCGCGTATTGAACAGGACGTGAAACAGATGGATCTCAAGAACCAGAAGCGCATGGCGGCCGAAGTCCTGAAATGCGGCGAGAACCGGGTCTGGATCGACCCGAACCGCATAGAGGATGTCGCAGACGCCATAACCCGGGCGGACATAAGGACCGCCATCCAGTCCGGGTCCATCCGCGCCTTGCCCGTGCGGGGAATATCCCGCGGAAGGGCCCGTCACCGGCTGGCCCAGAAGGCCAAGGGACGCAGGCGTGGACAGGGCAGCAGGAAGGGCACCTCTACGGCCAGGAGGCCGAAGAAGGAGGCCTGGATCCAGACGATCAGGCCCCTGCGTTCCACGCTGCGCGAGCTGCGTGACGAGGGCAAGATCAGCCGGACCGTGTACCGCGAATTCTACATGAAGGCCAAGGGCGGCATGTTCAGGAGCAGGAACAACCTGCTCATGCACCTGAAGACCGAAGGCTACCTGAAGGGGGACAACTGATGGCCCAAGGACCGAGATACAAAGTGGCCTTCCGCCGCCGGCGCGAGGGACGCACTGACTACAGACAGAGGCAGAGGCTGCTGAGGGCTAGGGTGCCGCGTGCCGTCGTACGCACCTCCCTTCGCCACACCAGCGTGCAGATAGTGGAATTCGATTCCCAGGGCGACCAGGTGCTGGTCACCGCCCACTCCCGCGAGCTGCTGGAGATGGGATGGAACAAGGCCACCGGCAACGTTCCCGCCGCGTACCTCACCGGGTACCTGGCCGGGAAGAAGGCCGTGGCCAAGGGATTGAACGAGGCCGTGCTCGACATCGGCCTGAAGGTGCCCGCCAAGGGCGCCACGGTGTTCGCCGCCCTGAAGGGTATGCTGGACGCCGGAATGAAGATACCCCACGGCAAGGAAGTGCTGCCGAGCAAGGAACGCCTGGCCGGAAAGCACGTCGGCGATGACGTGGAAAAGATGATCAAGGACATCAAGACCCGCATGGAGGCGAACTGAGATGGATTGGGTACCGAAGACCAGACTGGGAAAGATGGTGCTCAACGGTGAGATAACCACCATGAGCCAGGCCCTGGCCACCAAGCTCCCCCTGCGCGAGGCGGAGATCGTGGACATACTGCTCCCCGACCTGAAGGACGAGGTCATCGACGTGAACATCGTTCAGAGGATGACCGACTCCGGCAGGAGGGTCAAGTTCCGTATCACCTGCGTGGTCGGCAACGGCGACGGGTTCATCGGCATTGGAAGGGCGAAGGGGAAGGAGGTCGGTCCCTCCATCCGCAAGGCCATCGACAACGCCAAGCTGAACATCATAGAGATCAAGCGCGGATGCGGTTCCTGGGAATGCGGATGCGGCACGCCCCATTCGCTCCCGTTCACCGTGGTCGGCAAGTCCGGCTCGGTGGAGGTCTACCTTAAGCCTGCGCCGAGGGGCATATCCCTGGCGGTAGGCGACGTGGCCAAGAGCATCCTGACCCTCGCTGGCGTCAAGGACTCCTGGGGCTTTGCCAAGGGGCACACCAAGACCACCGTCAACTATGCGTACGCCACCTACTACGCCCTCAGGAACACCATCGAGATGCGCGTTTCCGAGGAGCAGGAGAAGAGGCAGCACATAGTGAGCGGGCCGGTGCAGATGCACATGGCCGAGGACGCCGCCCCCGGACAGGAGGAGTGAACATGGCATACGCTGCAATACGTGTACGCGGCCACTCAGGCGTCCGCGGCGATGTGGAGGACACCATGCGCATGCTCCGCCTGACTCGTGCCAACCACTGCGTGATCCTTCCGGAGACGGATGAGATCAAGGGAATGCTGATGAAGGCCAAGGACTACATCACCTGGGGCGAGGTTTCCGAGGAGACCCTGGCCAGGATGATAAAGTTCCGCGGCCGGCTGATGGGCGACAAGCCCATTGACGACGATGTGGTCAAGGACAACACCCCCTTCGGCTCCATCATGGCCCTGTCCAAGGGCATCGTCAAGGGCGAGACCAAGTACTCGGACATGAAGGATGTCAAACCCCTGTTCCGTTTGAGCCCTCCGAAGAAGGGTTACGAAGGGGTAAAGCGCGGATTCGGGGCCGGGGGCGCCCTGGGCTATCGGGGAGAGGAAATAAACGACCTCATCTCCAGGATGATCTGAAGGTGATATGAATGGTTAGCAGAACCGAGAAGTTCAGGGGCTCCAGGACCCACGGCCGCGGCAAGAAGTCCGGGCGTGGGGCCGGAAAGCGCGGCGGCAAGGGCAACGCCGGCCTGCACAAGCACAAGGCCCAGTACATGCTGAAATACATGCCCGACCACTTCGGCCGGCACGGGTTCAAGCGACCCCAGAAGATGGTGTCCGCCAAGATCACCATGAACGTTGGTGACCTGGAGCAGATACTGGACGTCATGAAGGCCCAGGGGACCGCGGTGGACAAGGACGGCAAGATAACCGTCGACCTCACCGCCCTGGGCGTGGACAAGCTGCTGGGGAACGGCCAGGTGAGCACGCCCTTCGAGGTCTTGGTATCCGAGACCACGGCCTTGGCGAAAGCTAAGGTTGAAGAAGCAGGCGGGCATATCGTGGTGCCAGAGTAAGTATCGCGTGATGCTAATGGCCGACGACCAGAAGAGCAAGCTGTACAAGCTGAAACCGATTACCGACCGCCTCCCGGCGGTCGCCAAACCCGAAGGGCACGTCCATTTCCGGACCAAGATGCTGTGGGTCGTAGTGATACTGGTTTTCTACTTCATTATGACCAACATCTTCCTGTACGGACTGGACGGGGAGAAAACGGTTGACCTCTTCGCCCAGTACCGGGCCATCCTGGCCGGGGCGCAGGGTTCGCTCATGCATCTGGGCATTGGTCCCATAGTCACCGCCTCTATCATCATGCAGCTGTTCGTAGGGGCCAAGATAATCAAGCTGGACCTCACGAACAAGGAGGACAAGGCGGTCTATCAGAGCAGCCAGAAGTTCCTGGTGCTGGTAATGATCCTGGTTGAGGCGGTTCCCCAGGTGTTCGGGTACCTGGTGCCGTCCGAAGCCTTCATAGGCGGAATGGAAGGCACGTTCGGCGACTCCGGGCTGCTGCGCGGAGAGAACATCGCCAGGCTTATAATCATACTCCAGCTGTGCGTGGGCTCGTACCTGGTGTTCCTTATGGACGAAGTGGTGTCCAAATGGGGCATCGGAAGCGGCATATCGCTGTTCATCGCCGCCGGCGTGGCGGAGGCGCTGTTCACCGGAACGCTGAACACCGAAGGTTATGAGCCAGGCCAACCGCTGAGCAACGGAAACCTGCCGGTCGGTACGATACCGAAGACCATATTCATCCTGACGAACCAATCGGCGTCGGAGCTGGCAAGCGGTGGATACGAACAGATATTGATACAGAATCCTAATCCGCTCATCGCGCTGATAGGCACGATCATCATCTTCATGTTCGTAGCCTACATCGAATCGGCCCGTATCGAGCTGCCGTTGGCGCATGGAACGGCGAGAGGGGCGCGCGGAAGATACCCGATCAAACTGATCTACGCCTCCAACATCCCGGTCATCCTGATGGCCGCGCTGCTCGCCAACATAAGCATGTTCACCATGCTGTTCTATACGAACGATGCTCTGAGCAGCATACCGCTGCTGGGCGGCAATCCGTTGCTGGGAGCGTATCCCGCAGGGGAGAACTACCCCATATCCGGACTGGCCTGGTACCTTTCCACCCCGAACGGGGTGGGGGATTGGCTGTTGCCGCTCCTAAATCCGGATGCGTACGGAGCCATGGTGCATGGGCATAGCAGCTGGCAGGTGTTGGCGCACGTGCTGATCTATGTAGGGGTCATGGTCGGAGGATCCATACTGTTCGCCAAGTTCTGGATCATGACCACCAACATGGGGCCGGAAGCGGTCGCCCGGCAGATCGAGTCCTCCGGACTGCAGATCCCCGGTTTCCGCCGCGACCCCAGGGTGCTCAAGCGCGTGCTGGAGAGATACATCCCCATCGTGACGGTGATATCCGGTGCGGTGGTGGGTGGATTGGCCGCAGGAGCGGACCTCATAGGCACGGTGGGTAACGCAAGCGGTACCGGCGTGCTGCTGGCGGTGGGCATAATGATCCAGTTCTACGAAGCGTTGGGAAGAGAGCAGATGATGGAGATGCACCCGGTGCTGAGGGGCTTCTTCGGCGGGGAGTGATGAGCCATGGCAAATCCCCCCGCTCAAGACTCCAAGTCGACGACCAGCAGGATGCTGCTGATCTTCGTCTTCATCATGGCCATCTTCGTGATGTTCGACCAAGACCTGAGGAGCGCCCTGGGAAACATCGTCGGGCTGGGCCTTGAACCCCTCTGGGGCTTCGATGGCTCCTTCCCGGTGGTCTCCCTATTCATCACCGGCGCGTTCATGACCTGCCTGAGCATCGTGGTCCGCCACTTCTTCACCGACTATGTGAAGCAGGCCCGCAGCCAGAAGATCATGAGCGCCTTCAACAAGGAGATGTCCGCGGCCCGCAAGGAGAACAACACCTACAAGCTGAAGAAGATGCTCGAGCTGCAGCCGAAGATGATGGAGGAGTCGATGAAGCAGACCACCACCCAGATGAAGCTGATGCCGGTGACGATGCTCATCATCATCCCCATCTTCGCCTGGCTGGCCGTGTTCGTCGGGGATCTGGAGAGCGCGGTCATCACCGTGCCGTGGTCCAACTTCGCCGATCTGAACGCCACCTACGTTCTGCCGGCCTGGGTGTTGCTCTACTCCCTGATCAGCGTCCCGTTCGGGCAATTGCTTTCAAGAGGTCTGAGGTATTACTCCTTCAAGAAGCGGTTGAACGAACTGAAGGCTGAAGGGCAATGAGGATCACCATAAGCGGCATGATAGGCAGCGGCAAGACCACGGTCTGCCGCATGCTCGGCGACATCCTGGGATACCGGACAGTGATATCCGGCCACGTGTTCCGGGAGATGGCCAAGGAGCTGAACATGTCGCTGGAGGAGTTCGGCGATCTGGCCGAGCAGGACCCCAAGTACGACAGGCTGATCGACGAACGCCTGCTGGAGGTCGCCCGCAACGAACAGAACGTCATCCTCGAGGGACGCCTTGCCGGGCAGATGCTCCGCCGGAACGCCATTCCGGCCTTCTGCATTTTTTTAGATGCCCCTCTGGAGGTGCGCGTGGAACGTGTGTCCGGGCGTGAGGGCGTGGACATGAATGCTGCCATGGAGGAGATGCGTGCCCGGGAAGCTAGCGAAGTGCTTAGGTACCGCAAGTTCTATGGCATCGACGTGACCGACCGTTCTATCTACGATATGGTCATCGACACCGGTCCGCTGACCCCGGAGCAGGTGGTCGGATCGATAGTAAACAAGGTCAGGGGCGGTTGAGATGCTGGTGCGGGACAAATCTCCGCGCACGGTGGAAAGAGGGAAACGCCCTGAGGAACGTTCGGTCCAGGAGCTGCTGGATGGCGGTGTCATAATTCTGGATAAAGTGCAGGGGCCGACCTCCCATCAGGTCACGGCGTGGGTGCGGGACATCCTGGGAGTGGAGAAGATCGGTCACGGCGGCACGCTCGACCCGAACGTCAGCGGCGTTCTTCCGATCGCATTGGGAAAGGCCATACGCATGACCGACCTGGTTCTCCGTTCCAACAAACAGTACGTCTGCCACCTCTACCTGCATAGACCGGTGGCCGAGGATAAGGTCCGTTCGGTGATAGAGACCTTCGTCGGCTCCATATACCAGACCCCGCCGGTCCGCTCCGCGGTCAAGGTCGCCATGCGCATACGCAAGGTGCATTCGATCGATATCCTAGAGATCTCCGGCCGCGATGTGCTTTTCAAGGTGGACTGCGACGCCGGGACGTACATTCGGACATTGAGCGTGGACATCGGCGATGCGTTGGGCGTCGGAGCGAACATGAGAGCACTGCGGCGCACCCGTTCCGGTGCCATGACCGAGGACGATGCTGTGACACTCCAGGACCTCAAGGACGCCGTGGTGGCCTGGAAGAACGGCGACGAGATGTGGCTGCGGAGCATGATAAGGCCGATGGAGGCTCTGCTTGAACCGTTGCCGAAGGTCATCGTCAAGGACAATGCCGTGGACGCCGTATCGCACGGCGCGGACCTCAACGCCCCCGGCGTGGTATCCCTGGACGAGAACGTGGAGAAGGGCGGCCAGGTGGCGATGTTCACCGTGAAAGGCGAGGCCTTGGGATTGGGAACCGCCAACATGTCCGCCCGCGATATGTACAAGGCGTACAGAGGAAAGGCGGTGAAGACCGTCCGGGTGTTCCTTCCCGAAGGAACTTATCCAAGAATGTGGGGCGCTCAGCAGTAGCAGCCCAGGTTCGTCTGACCCTTCTTTTCCTTCTTGAGAGGTATGGCGGTTATGCCCAGCCGCTTCTGTATCTCATGAGCTAACGTGTCCTCGGAGCCGTGGTTGGTGTATACGAGCGACGGGGAGCACCTCTCCACGAAATCCATTATCTCGTAGAAGTCTGCGTGGTCCGAGTACGCAAAACCCTGGTCCATGCCCCAGCCCATTTTCCCTAGGGACCTTTCCCGAGTATCCAGACACCAGCCGGAAACATCGGCGGTGCGCTTCTTCTTGAGGATGTTCAGACCGTTCTCCCCCCAGGCGCCCGGGCTGATGACCAGCTGCGGATCGCGGTCCTGCGGATCGAAAGGCAGGTAATCGAACTTCAGATCGTCGGATTCTATCAGACGCGTCGTGTCCAGCACGGAACCGTGCAGGCGGGGCTGGAAGTCCCTGAGCATGGTTATGAGCTCCTGGGATTTCCCTAACGGATAAGCGTGCAGCACGGCCGAGTAACCCTGGTGCAGAACATCCTCCACCCAGTCGTGTATGACCTTGATCATCTCCCGGCGGTCCGGGAACTTGTATCGAGGGTTTCCGTACGTCGCTTCAACGATGAGCACGTCGCACTTCTGCGGCCGGGCGCCCTCGATGTCCAGGCGGTCCTGCGGGCAGAAGTCGCCAGTGTACAGCACTTTCTGTCCGGCGTCCAGCAGGAACATGTTGGAGCCGAGTATGTGCCCGGCGCCGCTGGCCTTTACCTGCGGGTCGCTTCCCAGCTCAACGCTCTCCAGGAAGGTCTTGGACTTCTTGCTCTTGACCCGGCCGCGCATGCAGCGTAGAGTGATGTCCGAACAGTGGATGGGGCCGCCGGCGAAGCTTGTCGGCATGTGGTCGGAATGGGCGTGGGAGATGCAGCATATGGCCTCCTCGGTTACCTTGCGGGGATCCAGGAAGAACTTGGCATCACCACAAACAACCTCTATTCCGTTGCCTAATTGAACGGAAGGCCCATCCCTTTCCATCGTGCGTGGAATGCAGCCTCGGCTATTTACTCGTAACGAAACGGCCTTCGAAAGTGCCATCGGGTTCGCCCGAGCATGCGTCCCAGCCGTCAATAGGCGAGCATGATCAGGACCAGCACGGTCATGACCACCAAACCTATACCCAGGAGGTACCCGAACATCTTCTTGCGCCGGACCTGGCGTTCGTACGGATATGACATCGTTTCCCTCATGGATATTTATTGAATTGACAATGATATAGATGTTACCCGAGCTGTGATGGACATTCTGGGTTTGATAAAAGTACTGCTCATTGAAGATTGGGGATCGTGCAATGCAAAACATAGTCGCGATCGAAATATTCATTTTCACCCACCTCCCCCTGTCAGTCCTTTATACCCTCAAGGCGAAGTTGGTACGGTGAGCAGATGTACCGCTCCATGCCCGAGATGGTGACCGAACCGCTGGTCCATGATTTCCATTCTGTGACAGATGGACTGCTAGCCACCACCGCCATACCCCCGGTGGACGAACTGCTCGGAGGGCTGGAACCGGGAACCGTCACCACCATCGACAGCTCTGACAAACTGCTGTTCACCCTGGTCAACATGCTCAGCGTGAACTTCGTCCGCGAATGGCATCGCGACGTTATCTGGGTGGATGGCGGGAATTCCGTCAATCCTTACGACCTCACGTACGTGTGCAAGCGTTTCCGGCTGCGCCCGGAGGAGGTGCTGAACAGCATCAGCGTCTCGCGCGCGTTCACCGCCTACCAGATGTCCACCTTGGTGGAGGAGTCCCTTGAAGAGGAGCTGTGCCGCAACAAGGGCGGTATGGTGGTGGTGTCCTGCTACCCGGACCTCTTCCAGGACGCGGACATGGACTGGGAGGAGTCGTTGAAGCTCATGGAGAGGGGCATGGGCAAGTTACGCTCCCTCACAGCCAAGCACCGCACCGTGAGCGTGGTGACGAACTACGGTCTGGCGAAGCTGATGTACCGCAAGGGGCTGCGCTCCCTCTTCTATGAGAAGGTCGACCGGGTGGTCAGCGTGGAGCACCGCTCCGGTTACGTTCGCATTTCCTTACCGAGGGAGGAGAAGGAGATCATGTACCGGCCGGTCCCGGCGAACCAGACCACTTTGGACGAATACCGGAGGAGGTTCTGATGGGGCGGACCGTTCCAACTTACCGCATGGCATCGGAATCCCTCTTCCAGAGCTGGAGCGATTATCGGAGAGCATTGCCGCAGGAGGACCGCGAGGCTTTCGATCGCCTTTCCGACAAGGTCCGGCTGCACGCCTCTGCCTGTTCCGTTGCCGCTTTCCTCGACCCTCTGGAAGGGGCGCTGCTCTCCATACTCCTGGAGCAGGAGAAGGAGTTGGAGCGCCTGCGCAAGAAGGCCTGATCGAATGCGCGGATGGATCCTGGACTGCTACGCGGACGAGGTCAACAATGAGATGGTGACCTGGATCAAGACCTCCACTGGAGTGGAACGCATTTCCGACCGCGAGTACCGTCCATGCTTCTACGTGAAACCATCCGCGGAGCGCAGGCAGGACCTGCTCCTCGGCCTTAAGGAAGCTGGCGTCGAGCACCGCTGGGAAAAACATCGTACCTGGCTCACTGGACCGCAGGAGGACGTGCTGAAGGTCACGCCGCGCGGCTACCGCAACCTGATGCCTCTGGCCAAGACCATCGACAAGTGGGGATGCCATCGGGACCACACGCTCTTCAACGTCGATACGCGCATGGACACCCGCTACTTCCTGCACCGCAAGGTCTTCCCGATGGGGCTGATGGACGTGGATCGCTGGAAGAACCTGGACACCCCGTTCCGACTGGACTACCCGATGCCTGAGCTGCGTTCCTGCGAGCTTGTGCTCGAAACATCCGCCCGCCGGGGAATGCCGACCATGGAGGACCGCCTGAAGCGGGCCACCCTCGACGATATGGTCATGGAGGGCAAGGAGGCCGACATTCTGGAGGAGATACAGCAGGCCCTTCGGGACAAGGACCCGGACGTGCTCATCACCGACGGCGGGGACAGTTTCCATCTGCCGTTCCTGGAGAAGTGCGCCGAGCGGAACGATATGGAGCTTGAAATGGGACGGGAGGGGGGAAAGCGCCGCGGGAAGGGCAAGAGCTACTTCACTTATGGACGGATACTTTACAAACCGCCGGCGTACAAGCTGCGCGGACGCATCCATCTGGACAAAGGTTCATCGTTCATCTTTCAAGAGGGGAAGATGGCCGGGCTGATCGACCTCTGCCGTCTTTCACGCATATCGATGCAGGACATGGCCCGCATGTCCCCGGGGAGCGCCATCAGCGCCATGCAGGTGAACGAGGCCAGCAGGATGGGCTCGCTGGTGATGTGGAAGAAGAATCTGCCTGAGGACTTCAAGACCGCCGCCGAGCTGGTCGCTTCTGATAGGGGCGGACTGATATACGAGCCGAAGGTCGGCCTGCACGAGCATATCCAGGAGGTTGATTTCACCTCCCTCTACCCGAGCATAATGGTCCGTCACAACATCTCCCCGGAGACGCTGAACTGCGACTGCTGCCAGGATAGTGGCGAACCCGTGCCCGGGCTGGGCTATTGGACCTGCTCCAAGCGCAAGGGCATGCTGGGAAGGGTGCTGGAACCGATCGTGCGCCGGCGGATATCGCTAAAGCGCCTGAAGAACGAGGGCGGGCGGAGAAGCCAGATCTACGATCAGCAGGCCAAGGTGCTCAAGTGGGTGCTGGTGACATGCTTCGGCTACACCGGCTATCGCAACGCCCGCTTCGGTCGTATCGAGTGCCATGAATCCATCACCGCCCACGGCCGCGAGATACTCATGAGATCGGCGGAGGTGGCCGAGCGCCGTGGATTCAGCGTGCTGCATGGGATAGTCGATTCGCTGTGGCTTTCCGGGGACGGGGACATCGAAGCGTACTGCAGGGAGATAGGGCAGCGCATGGGCATACCGCTGGTCTGGGACGGGGAGTACAAGTGGATAGTGTTCCTGCCGAACCTTACGAACGGTGTGGGCGCTTTGAACCGTTACTATGGCGCTTTCCAGGACGGGGAGCTGAAGGTGCGCGGCATCGCTCTGCGAAGGAGAGACACCTGCACCCTGGCCAGGGAGCTGCAGCAGGGCATGCTGGACCGTCTGGTGCTTGGCGAGGATGTCGACGGGTTCAGGCATCGCATACCGGAAGCATTGGACGTTCTGGACTCGTTCATACGGAACCTCCGGAACATGGAGACGCCGCTGGAGAAGCTGGTGTTGTCGAAGCGTATCACCAGGGAGCTGAACGAGTACCGGCAGAGGAACGATCAGTTCCGCGCGCTATGCCAGCTGGAGGACCAGGGCTTCCGCACGCCGCCCGGGGAAGCGGTCGAGTTCATCATGATCAGGGGAAAGGAGGTCAAGGTGGCTCAGTTCCTAGAAGGAGATGAGGAATATGACGTTGGCCGTTATGAGGAACTGTTGTTCCGGGCGGCGGGCGAACTTCTATCGCCATTCGACCTCGGCCAAGATCGTCTGAGGGACTTCTATCGCAGGAACGGGGCGAAATAGTAGAGCAGGATCGGCAGCAGCAGGCAGCCGGTCAGATGCACCCTGCTTATGCCGATCTTTCCGGGGACCATGCCCAGCAGCGTCGATAATGTCAGTAAAAGAAGCCCGCCGGGGCCGGCCAGTATGAACGATAGGATGACCATCCCGACCAGGGCTCCCTTGTTCAGCAGGGTGAGGTCCCGACCTTGCGCCTTGAGCAACAACTTTCTTCCCAGACCCAAGGTCATGGCGTACGATACGAGCGAGGTGAAAAGGATGCAGAGCAGCAGGGAAGGCATGTCAGTGACGGAAAGGGAGGGCATGGCCTCCTGCATCGCCAGAAGCGTGCCGCTCCTCCCCTTGCCTATCAGCAGCAGCGTTCCCAGGCCGAGCACCGCCGCCCCGGTGCCCACGGCCGAAACAGTGGAGATGAACTCCTCGGGGCCTCCGCGGGAGCGGGGGAGCATGGTGGAGAGGACGGCGCCGGCCGTGGCGGTAACCCCTGGCAGCCAGCCTACCAGCCCGCCCATGAGCGTTCCCTTGAGCGCGCCTGCTGTCGAGGGAAAGGCATCCGCCGTGCCGTCCTGCTCGGGCATTCTGCCGCGAGAGGAGCCGATGAGGAGCGGAAGGCCGAACAAACCGGTGAAAAGGGGCATGAGCATGTTGCCCTCCATCCCCTTCCAGATATTCTCGCCGGGAACCAGGCCGTCCATGGCCATGACCCCCAGGACGCCAGAGCACAGGAACAGCAGGACCGACCAGCCTAGTATCGGAAGGCGGTCCCTGCGGACTATCCATTTGCCGATGAGCGTCCGATCCCCGGCCATCGTCCCACGGCCGCGTATCCGGAAGGTCTGCAAGGGCGTCCGTACGTACCACCTTCCAAGATGCCGATGCACGTCGCCGATTATCCTGGCCGAGTCCCCGTGCACCGGGACGTGCCTTTTCAAGGATATCATCTCCGCCGGAATGGAACGACCGCCCCTCATGTCCAGCTCCGCCTTCGGATCGGCCTTCCCGCTCTCCGCCCAGAACAGGAGGAGCGGGACGCATATCAGCAGCCAGGGGATGGCCGGGGCTATGGAATTGAGGGCGTCCGAGGCCTGTACATGGACCAGGGGCAGTGGGAGAAGGACCACCGTCCCGGCCAGGGCGCCGACCAGGCTGCCCTGCGCCGCCGCCTGCAGAGCGTTCATTCCCTTTCCTTCGAGAAGAAGACGGTGCGAAGGCAGCACTGACATGCATTCCGTTTCATCAGGCACGCCCATGATGAGAGAGGGGATGTAGTCCAGGAAGGAGTGGCAGATAGCCGCCGATAATATCGTACAGGCTAAAAGAAGGGCGGGAGGGAGCGAGCATCCTGCGAACGAGCATATGCCCTCCAGGAAAGGAGAGAGCGATGGTACGCTGATGATTAGCAGCACCGCCAAGGTGTTCACGTGGATACCCGGGGCCAGCCCTGATAGCGCCCCGAGGCCCATGCCGAAGAGGGTGAAGTACAGAAGGAGGAGAAGGTCCGCACCGGGCATGCATGAGCAGCTGAACGACCGATGAACAGACATGCGGCTGCAATCAGGCTGACCGGCGTTCCTGCTTAATATATGGAAATTCATAGCAGGCCGCTCATGCCAGCCGTGCGCGCGGAGAAGCTGACCAAGGTGTTCGATGAACTCAAGGCAGTGGACGCCATCGGCTTTCAGATCGAGGAGGGGGAATGCTTCGGCTTCCTCGGGCCGAACGGCGCGGGAAAGAGCACCACCATGCGCATGATCCATTGCGCAAGCCCGATAACTTCCGGAAAACTGGAGGTCCTGGGGATGGATGTCAACGCGAGCTCCAGGGACATCAAGGCCGCCATAGGCGTCGCCCCTCAGGAGAACAATCTGGACCCCGACTTCACGGTGCGCAGGAACCTCACCGTCTACGGCCGCTACTTCGGGCTTCCCAGGGAAGTGCTGGAAGAGCGGGCGGACCGCCTGCTGGATTTCATGCAGCTCACCGAGAAGCGGGATGAGAAGATACAAGACATCTCCGGAGGGATGAAGCGTCGCCTCATCATCGCCCGCGCGATGATGAACGACCCCCGACTGCTCATATTGGACGAGCCGACGACCGGGCTGGACCCTCAAGCGCGCCATCTGATCTGGGAGAAGGTGCGCGAGCTGAAGAGGAAGAAGGTCACGGTGATCCTCACCACCCACTACATGGATGAGGCGGAGCGGCTGTGCGACCGCCTGGTCATCATGGACCACGGCAGGATAATTCTGGAAGGGAGACCGAGGGACCTCATAGACCGGGTCATCGGCACCGACGTCATGGAGATCGACGTCCCCACGGACGAGATGGAGGCGTATGTCAAAGTGAAAGGATGGCAATACGAGCGCACCATCGATCGCATGCTTATCTACACCAAGGAAGGCCAGAACGTCGCGGCCGAGCTCAAGGAGCGCTTCGCCATGAGCTATTACCTCATCAGGAACGCCACGCTGGAGGACGTCTTCCTCCGTTCCACCGGGAGGGCGCTGGTGGAATGAGCCTCATCTCCAACATCTCCTGGCGCTCCATTGCCCTCTGGAAGCGCAACCGTGACGTGTTCCTCACCACCTGGAAGACCAACTTCCTGCCGCCGTTCCTGGAGCCGATACTGTACCTGGTGGCCATGGGCCTGGGCTTCGGGGCGCTCATCCAAGCCGATATCGTATACGGCGGGAGGAGCCTGGAGTACATCAAGTTCCTTGCCCCTGGCCTCGTCGCCATCAGCATAATGTACGGGGCATTCTTCGAATGCACCTATTCATCGTTCGTGAGAATGTACTACCAGAAAACGTTCGACGCCATACTTGCCACCCCGTTGTCGCTGGAGGACATCATCACCGGCGAGATACTCTGGGGGGCTACCAAGAGCTTCATCAACGCCACCATCGTCCTCGGGGTGATAGCCGCCTTCGGTTACGCGGAGCTGCCTGGGCTGCTGCTTATACCCCTGATAGCCTTCGTCGGAGGCCTAATGTTCGCCGCACTGGCCATGCTCTTCACTGCCTTGGTCCCGAACATGGACTCCTTCAACTATCCTTTCTTCCTGCTCATCACCCCGATGTTCCTGTTCAGCGGGACCTTCTTCCCGCTGAGCGTGCTTCCGGAATGGGGTCAGCAGCTTGCCATGACGCTGCCGCTGACGCACATATCCAATATGGCCAGGGACCTCTCCTACAACATGCTTACGGCGGAAGTGGCGATAGGGGGGATGTACATCATCATCCTGACCGCCGTATGCTTCCTGGCTTCCGTATACCTGATGAAGAAGCGCCTGGTCAGATGACCCGGACCTTGCCGTCCCTGACCTCGACGCTGACGAGCGTGCGCACATTCTGGCCGATGTCCCTCTCCAGCTCGTCCAGCCTATCGGTCTTCTTCACCACCACGATCACGTCACGTACGTCCACGCCCATGACCTTGAGCGCTTTGACGATCGCCCTCAGCGTGCCGCCGGTGCTAACCACGTCGTCCAGCACGACCACCCTGTCCCCTTTCCTGAGGCCGTTGATGAACAGCTCCTTCTCCGAGTAACCGGTGGTCTGGCGCACGCTCACCTCGCCCGGCAGGCCGTACTTGCGTTTCCGGACCACGTTGTAGGGAATTCCGGTCATCAGCGATAGCGGGACTATCAGCGGAATGGCCATGGCCTCCGCCCCCACCAGATAGTCCGCGTCCAGGTCCATGAGGTCGTAAATGCGATCAAGCACCTCGTCCAGGACCTGGGGGTCCATGGCCGGGATGCCGTCGGTGATGGGATTAACGAAATACTGGTATCCTCCGAAGCTGACCACCTCGCTCCGTTCCAGGCTGTCTTTCAACTTCTCCAACATGCCGCTCACCTCCGATATTCCGATGGTCGCTCATTAATTATGCGATTTCTTGGGCAGTCATTATATCCCTTGCGCCGGAATTCGTTATGCATGAGGGTCCTGGTGGGAAAGGATGAGGACATCAGGGAGGGGCGGTTAAAGGCGGTGGTGGCCGACGGACGTAAGTTCGTGGTCGGCCGGAACGAGGGACGGCTGTTCGCCATGGATGGCCAGTGCTCGCACTTCGGATTCGACCTTTCGTACGGGACCGTGAGGGACGGCCTGATCGTATGCCCGGCGCACGGCGCGTCCTTCGACGTGACCGACGGGAGGAAGGTCACGCATTCCGGAGCAAAGGACCTGCGGGTGTACATCGTCTACGCGGAAGGGGACGATGTGTACATGGAGATCTGATCACTTCCGAGGCAATGCCTCGTCGGCGTCCGCCTTCTGCCACTTGGCCCCTTTCTTCCTTATCTTCCCTGATGCCGCCAGATGCCGGATGGTGCGGCGAACGAGGTCCTCGGGCACATCGATCTGGAACTGTTCCCTGAAGCCCTTCTGTATCCCCAGCACGGTCTGCGGCTGGTGCAGCGTCTTGGGAAGCAGCGTCCTCAGGTCCTCGTGAAGGTTCCAGGGGAAGATGAACCAGGTCCAGTCCTCCTCGGGGACCTCGACCTCGTAATAGTCCGGCTGCTTCTTGGAGTGGGTGATGTGCAACAGCGTTGCCGTCCGCACTTCCTTGGGCCCCATCTCCTTCAGGTGCATCTCGGCCAGCATCAGGCTCTCCCCCGTGTCGGTGATGTCGTCCACGATGAGAACAGATTCGCCCTCTATGCTGGCATTGAGCTCCTGGGTCAGCAGTGCCTTGCCGTCATGGTTGGCGGTCACGCCCCAGTGCTCCGTCTTCACCGCGTAGAGGCGCTTCACCTGCAGGTGGTCGCAGATCACGCGCGCCGGAACCCAGCCGCCGCGGGTGAGGCCGATGACCACCGTGGGCCGGAAGCCGTTGTCAGCTATGTCGTACGCCACAGCCTCGGTCCATCGCGCGATCTCATCCCAGGTCAGTATCCGGCATTTGAAGCTCTCCACCTTATCCATCAGGTTCACTCCGATGAGCACCTCGACCGCGATGCGAAGAAATAATGTTTGCCGTTCAGATGATGGCCGGAACGACCTCCATGCGTCTGGTGTCGAACAGGCCACGATCGCATACCTTCAGTTCCGGAACGACCAGCAGCGATTGGAACGAGAGGGTCATGAACGGAGCCGGGAGACGACAGCCCATGCTTGCCAGCATATCGACCAGTTCGGCCTCCTTCTGCGCAACGACCTTTGCGGGGGAGGTGCTCATGAGACCCGCCACCTCCAGCGGCAGCGATGACAGAACGTTCGCATCGCACACCGCGAACCCCCCGGACCGCGATACGGCGTTCACCGCCCTGGCCATGTCGTCTGCCGAAGCACCCACGGCCAGGATGTGGTGGGAATCGTGGGCGACAGAGGTCGCCATGGCCCCATGTCTCAACCCGAACCCTTTGATGAACGCCAGCACCGGCCTTTCGTTCTGATAGCGGTTGATCAGCGCCAGATGCAGGACATCCTGCTCCGGCAGTGCTCTGACCGTTCCGTCCCTCACCGGCAGTTCAGAGACCAGGGAACCGCTCTCGATGCGGTCCGGGTAGGCCCCCATCACCCGGACTGACGCCTTGCCTCCCTCCGCTCGGAGCAGCATGTCTTCGCCAACCAGATCCCGGGGCGTGATCCCCAGGCCGTTCGTTCTTGGTTCGGCAAGAAAGAGGGGCGCGCCGTCCTCGGCGACCAGCTTGCCGGCGATGTACACCTGCTGAACGCCGAAGTTACGCAGGTCGTCCACCACCACCAGGTCGGCGGTTCGGCCGACCGCCACGCTTCCCCCGGGAAGATCATAGTGCCAGGCCGGCCAGGCCGTCACGGCGCGGATGGCGTGCATGGGCGGCATGCCCAGGGCCACCGCCTTCCTGAGCAGGACGTCCAGATGCCCGTTGATCAGATCCCTCGCCCGAAGGTCGTCGGAGACCAGCATGCACTCGTGGCCTTTCGCAAAGGGCATCAGCGCGCGCAGGTCCCTGGAGGCGCTTCCCTCCCTCACCTGTATCCACATGCCCAGGAAGTACTTCTCCTCCGCCTCGTCCGCGTTCATGCACTCGTGGTCTGTCCTCATTCCCGCGTTGATGTACTTGACCAGGTCCCTGCCGGTCAGGCCTGGGCAGTGGCCGTCGATGCCCTTCCAGAAGGACTTGGCCGCCTTGATCTTGGCGATGATGCGCGGATCGTCGTTCAGCACGCCCTGCACGTCCATCACTTCCCCCAGACCAACGAAGCGGGGGTCCCTGAGCATGGACTCGATCTCCGGGACGCCTATGGCCGCTCCCGACCTTTCGAACTGCGTGGCGGGAACGCAGGAGGGAGCGGTGAGGAACATGCGCAACGGCACTGCGGAAACATCCTCCATCATCAGTTCGATACCCTTCATCCCCAGCACGTTGGCTATCTCATGCGGGTCGGACACCACGGCCGTGGTACCGTGCGGCACGGCCGCCTCGGCGAAGCGGGACGGGCAAAGCTGGGAGGACTCGATGTGTATATGAGAGTCGATGAGCCCGGGCAGCAGGTGTCTGCCAGGCGCCTCGGCCAGTGGTACTATCTCCGCGAACCTGCCGTCCTCCATGACCACCCTGCTGGGGGATATCGTCCCGTTGACCACATCCACCAGCTGACCTTCCACCACCGTCCGGCTCATGGCATCGATTCAGCCTTGGGAAGGCAAAAACCTTTTCACCGTTCCTTCCGATGGTCGGGCATGACCTATCCGCGGCAGGTCCTCAACCGGATGAGATGGGGGGAGGGAGGGTTGAACGGAGTGGTCATCACCTACGTCCATCGCGGCGGCCAGGACGACATGTCGTCCCTCAGGGGCGAGGACATCGAGGCGCTGGGCAGGTCGTTCTTCGCGGCTGGGGGCGGACAGATACCCTATCACCGGATCGTGAGAATAGAAAAGGATGGGGAAGTCGTTTTCCAGGCCTAATGCCTGGGCTCGTTGCAGTTCGGGCAGTTGTGCATGAAGGCCGGGAAGTTTACCCCGCACTTGCGGCACTTGGCCATCTCCACCTTCTTGTCCTTATGATCGGCCGGGGCGGGAGCGGGCTGCTGCGAGGGGGCCGGACCAGGCTGCGGAGCCGGCTGCTGGGCGGGAGGAACCGGCTGGGGCGGGCCCTGGGCCACCTGGTACTGCTGCGCCTGATACTGCTGATACTGGGGCTGGAATATGTCCTGCAGCTTCAGGAACCCGAAGAGCATTATCAGTCCTGGAACGACGTAGACGAAGAAGCCTACGATGGTCCATATGAGAAGGGAATCGCTGGCCTGCTTGAAGCGCCCCTGGTCGATGTTGCTGAAGACCTGGTCCTTCAGCATCAGAAGGAGAACGACGCCCAATCCAGCGGCGACCAGGGACGATATCCCTCCGCCTAGGTTCCCGAAGATTATGGATACCGCCCCTGCCAGGAGGGCTATCAGCGTGAATATCAGGGCGAAGAGCTGCCCAATGTAGACCAGCTTGCGGGCCTCAGTGACACTGGCTGGGAGCCAGGCGGGGCCGTTCTCGGGTGCCAGTATATCGTTCAGGTCCATCTTAATCCTCCGGATGGGTCCATCCCACTGGGTGTTGTAGATGGGATTCGGAAATTTCAATCTATCGAGCGCCGAGGAGGAGGGGATCGGGCTTGGAAGTTCACAAGAATTAAATATCATCCCCCGGCTACGAAAGGCGTCAAGGTTGAAATGGATGAAGAATGAGGATTTCAAATACCTGTACGAGAGATTGAAGGAACCCTCTGATATCGACGCGATCTCCAAGGAACTGAACCTGGACCGCGAGCTTCTTACAGTCATATACACCCAGAGGCACCAAAGGGAGTGCATCAAGAAGCACTACAGGATCAAACGCGATGCCCCGAGGCTGCTCAAGTCCTGGCGGAGCGGAGAGACCCTGCTGGAGATCTCCCGCCGCTATGAATTCTCCCCGGTGCTCACCGGCCTGATCCTGTTCAACGAATCCGGAAGATCTAACAAGCAGTACTGGGCCTTGGTGCGCAATCCGGAGACCATAACGGACAGGGAACTGCGCCGTCAGATTGAGGAGATAACCGCCGCGGACATCATCAACTCCCCCGAGGGGGATATGAGACAGAAGCTGCGCGGAAAATGGGGCGAAAAGAACCTGCAGGACTGGTTGGACAGCCAGGGAATTACATACCGCACGGAGAACGATCTGCGGGGCGGGGAGTTCACCAAGACCCCGGACGCCCTGCTGGACAAGCCCATAGTGGTCAACGGTTGGAAGATCAACTGGATCGAGTCCAAGGCATCCTTCGGCGATTTCGTCGAGGTCAACAAGAACACCAAGAAGCAGCTGTTGCCTTACGTGGATCTTTTCGGCCAAGGCCTGGTGGTCTACTGGTTCGGGTTCGTGGACGAGATAACCATGGAGGACGGGATCTACATAACCGACTCTTCCCTGACCAGGCTGAACTGCAAGTCGGTGGAGTGAGGCCTGCTGAACACATTAAATATCTGTCACCTTTATTTTAGTCCATGGACCGGGGCGATGTCATCTCCGCCAGTGACTTGGAGCGGTACGGGTATTGCCCGCTCAGCTGGTGGCTGGGACGGCAGTCCAGGTCCCACACCCCTGAACAGGAGCAGGGAGACCTCGCCCACCGCGACAAGGCTGACGAATATCGGCGCATCCGGAGCATAGAGCAGAAGGCCTGGGACTGGGAGCGCATGGTCTTCCTCTTCTCGCTGGTGGCGACCGTGCTGGCGGTCACCGGCATCTCCCTGATGCGGGCGGCGGGAAGCGCGAACGTCGATTGGGTGCTCCCCCTGCTGAGCATTATCTGGTTCCTGGCGGTCATCGCCATGCTTTACTTCTCGGCGCAGCGGGGGAGGGCCATCATCAAGGTGCGCCGCTTGCAGATCGTGGCCATCCTGGGGCTGGTCGTAATGGCCGTGGCCATGAACGTGGGGACCCTGCTGCAGGCCGACCCCATGGCATCCATGATACTGGAGGCCCTGGCGCTGCTGTGGCTCATCGCCGCCTCCGTCGCCCTCTACCTGTCGCTCTCCGCCTCCCAGAAAGCCGGGGAACGGAAGAACGTGGAAGGGCTGGAAGGCGAGATACACTATGTGGGGACGGACGGCTCTCCCCTTTACCTGTCGGAAAGACACGGGCTGAGCGGCCGACCGGACTTCGTTCTGGAGATCGACGGCCAGCTCATCCCGGGAGACCTGAAGACCGGGCGGACGCCCAGGGGCCCGCTCTTCTCCCACATCCTGCAGGTGGCCGCATACTGTCTGTTGATAGCCGAATCCTCGGGCAAGCGCCCTCCCTACGGACTTCTGCGCTACGGGAACGAGGAGCACGAGATAGAGTTCGACCCGGAGCTGGAAGGTCTGCTACTGGACAAGCTGGAGGAGATGCGCATGCTCATGCGCAGCGGTGAGGTGCACCGAAACCACAATCGCCCGGGCAAATGCGCCAACTGCTCCCGCCGGGACTCCTGCCCGGAGAAGCTGGCCTGATCACTCCACGGTGACGCTCTTGGCCAGGTTCTTTGGCTTGTCGATGGAGCACCCGCGGCGCTTGGCCACGTAGTACGACAGCGCCTGCAGCGCCACGGTCACCGGTATGGGTGAGAACACGGGCCTGACCGGCGGAACGTATATCATGCGCTCGCACAGCCTGGACAGATCGGCGTCGCCCTCCAGGCCCACGCCCAGGACAGGGCTGTCCCTGGCGGCCACCACGGATATGTTGGCCAGCATCTTGTCGTAGGTGTGGTCGCCCTTGATGGCCACGGCTATCACCGGGGTTGAGGAGTTGAGCAGAGCCAGCGGTCCGTGCTTCAGCTCCCCGGCGGCGAACCCTTCGGCGTGAATGTAGGAGATCTCCTTCAGCTTGAGGGCGCCCTCCAGCATCGTCGGGTAGTTGATGTTCCGCCCGATGAAGAAGCAGTGCTCGGCCCGGTCGATCATTTTGCTCGCCTCCTCGATCTCGTGTACGTGGTTCAGCACCGACTGCACCATGTTGGACGATTGCCTCAGCGAGGACAGCGCGCTGCGCATGGAGTCGTGGCTCAGGGTTCCGTTGCCGTAGCCGATGCGTATGGCCACCAGGTACATGGCCAGCAGCTGGGTGAGGAACGTCTTTGTCGCCGCCACCCCGATCTCCGGGCCGGCCCGGGTGTAAAGCACCTCGTCCACCTCCCTGGTTATGGTCGAGCCGACGACATTGGTCACCGCCAAAGTGCGGCACCCCCGCCGCCTGGCCTCCCTGGCCGCGGCGAGCGTGTCGGCGGTCTCCCCGCTCTGAGTGATCAGGATGACCAGCGGTGCCTCCCGGGCTCCCGGGGAATACCGGTACTCGGAGGCAAGCTCCAAGGTGGTGGGCACCCCGGCGAACTCCTCCATGGCGTACTTGCCGACCATTGCCGCATGGAACGATGAACCGCATGCCACCAGCTTCACCGACGGAAAGTCGGTCCTCGGCAGCACCTCTCCGTTCTCGATCAGGTCCAGCGCCCCCAGCAAGGTGTTGTGGATGGCGTTCGGCCCCTCGAATATCTCCTTGAGCATGAAGTGCTCGAAACCCCCCTTCTGAGCGTCCTCGGCGGACCAGGTGACCGCGGAAGGTTCCCTTTTTATCACCGCCCCGTCCATATCGAATATCGTCACTCCCTTGGGCGTCAGGGACACCGTCTCCCCGTCCATGATGTACAGCACCTGATTGGTATAGCTCAGCAGGGCGGTGACATCGGAGGCCAGGAAGTTCTCCTCCACCCCCAATCCGAGCACCAATGGATTCTCCTTCCGGGCGGCGGCGATCTCCGGGCTCCCTTCCAGCACGGCGGCTATGGCGTACGTGCCCTGGATCTCTCGGACCGTTTCGGCCAGGGCCTGCCGCAGATCGCCGGCGTAATGCGTCTCCAGAAGATGCACGATCACCTCGGTGTCCGTCTCGGATGTGAAGTGATGCCCTTCCGCCTCCAGCCGGCCACGCAAAGAGGAGTAGTTCTCGATGATGCCGTTATGGACGATGGCCAGCTTGCCGTCGCAGGACACGAAGGGATGGGCATTGCGGTCGGAGGGGCGCCCGCAGGTTGCCCAGCGGGTGTGTCCTATCCCGGTGCGCCCTTCGAGCTTGGGGAGGGCCTTCTGCAGCATCTCCAGCTCTCCCTGCCTCTTCAACAGCAGCAGGCGCCCGTCCTCGACCATGGCTATGCCGGCGGAATCGTACCCCCGGTATTCCAGCCTTTTCAGTCCGTCCATGAGCACCTCGGAGGCCCGACGGTGACCCGAATATCCTATTATGCCGCACATCAGACCACTATGCTCCTGTCCTCCAAGGTCCCGCTGACCTTGGCCCCGTCGCCGACGCGTGAGTTCGCTCCAACTATCGTACCGGCGGAGAGCACCGCCTTCGGACCTATCTGGGTGAACTCGCCTACCATGCTGCCGGCCTTCTCAACCTTGAAGAAGTCATCCTCCACCCGGACCTGGGCCAGGCTGGAGGGGGCGGAGAGGCCGGTCATGATGCGGCACCCGTCATCGATCACCGCCCTGGATATGTGGGCATGCGAACCGATGGAAACGTTGTTCATGATCATTGAGTTGTTGATGTAGGTGTAGGGAGCGATGTTCACACCGTTACCGATGCTGGTCGTGGGGTATATGGTCACGTACGGACCGATCTCGCAGCCTTCGCCGATGGACACCGGCCCCTCGATGTAGCAGCCGGCCCGGATCCTTGATCCGGCGCCCACGTACACCGGGCCGCGCATGGTCACGCCCGATTCGATGGTCCCGGTGGTCTCCTGCCCCGACAGGCTGAAGGCATACTCGTTCAGACGTATGAGGTCCCATGGATATACCGCGTCCATCCATCGTCCGGTGGAACGCACCGCCTCGATCTTGAGGCGGGGCATGCAGCTGTGCAGGACATGGGTGATCCCGGACTTGCCGGCCATTACCCCCTTCTCCAGATGGTCGAATATGGAGGGCGGCAGACGGTAGATGCCGGTGTTGATGATGTTGCCCACCTTCTTATCGGGCTTCTCGATGATGTCCACCACCTGACCGGACTCGATCTGCACCACGCCGTACTTCGATGGCATCTCCGAATCGGTGACCAGCATGGCCAGCCCGCCCTTGTGCTTCAACAGGTCGGAGATCACCTGAGCGTCGATGATGTTGTCCCCCGCCACCATGATGAAGTCCTCCTTTATCCGGTCCCGGACGGCGAGGGCGGCGTGAGCGGTGCCCAGCTGCTTCTCCTGGATGGCATAGGATATCCTGACCCCGAAGCGCGAGCCGTTCCCGAAGAAGGACATTATGCGCTCCTTCATGTAACCGACCACCAGGATGATATCGGTTATGCCGTTGGCCGCCAGAGCGCGAACGACATACTCCAGTATGGGGCGGTTGCCGATGGGGATCATGACCTTGGGCCGGGAAACGGTGAACGGGCGGAGCCTCGTCCCCTCCCCGGCGGCCAGAATGACTGCTTTCATCAACGGGTCCTCTGGGCATAGCCATCCATCTGGCCGTTTATTAATCTTTTTCGCGCCCGCTGATTGACGGCTGATGATAACGGGGAAGAAAGTTGTTTAATAAAATATAAGGGTCAGGCCCATAAGGTACATCATATGCCCGAGCAGACCGCATCCTCAGTGCCTTCCGAGATATTGCGATTCCTGGAGAACGCCGGAGGGCATTCGCTCATCGTGCGGGGCAATGCAGGCACGGGGAAGACCACCTTCGTGCTGCAGGTGGCAGAGGAGCTCAAGGACCGCCAGAGGGCGCATTACCTGTCCGCGCGCGTGTCGGACTCGTCGTTGCTCCGGCAGTTCCCCTGGCTGGGAGAGAGGCTGATCGTCAGGGAGGAAGCCGGGACCCGACGCCGCTCTGGATTTGGAAGGTTGAAAGGGATGGGCTCCGGAGACCTGGTCGTTCCCAGGAAGGAGATGACCGTGTCGATCGGAAAGACCATGCCCGACCTTGAGAACCTGTACGATCTGGTGGAGAAGGGCGGAGACCGGGTGCTGGTGATAATCGACAGCATCGACGCCCTTGCCGACCGGTACGAGCTGCAATGCCGGGACCTGCTTATCGCCCTGCAGCGCGACCTGGTGGAAGGCCAAGGCGCGAACCTGATCTTCGTGCTGGAGAACAATGACCAGATGCTCGATTACCTGGGGGACGGGGTCGTGGAGTGCAGCCGGGTGGAGCACGAGCGGCGCCTGGTTCGAGAGATGGACCTGATGAAGCTGAGAGGGGTGGAGGTGCAGCAGCCTCTCTACCTCTTCAGCTTGAAAGGGGGTAAGTTCCGCTGCTTCGGGGCCGGCTGGGACCGCGGCTGCGACGTGAACAATGAGTATGTGCGGCCGGATGACCCGGCGGGACGCATTTCCTATGGTATAACCGATCTGGACGATATGACCGGAGGCCTCTCCCCGGGAGCGGTGACCTTGATAGAGCTGGGCGAGGGGCTCCCTCCGACCGTGAGCGGTGTGCTGGAGAGATCGCTCGTCTCCAGCTTCGCCAAGGTCGGCCGGGGGGTTCTCTGGGTCCCGTTGCGCAAGGAGAGCGGGGCGGGAGCACGGGGGATCCTGAAGAACACCCTTACCGATGCGGAGGTCGACAAGGCCGTGCGGGTCGTTGAGCCGGCCTCCCAGATGGACCTGGGAAGCGGAAGGTTCGTGATGGGCGTGGAAGGGTCCAGGGTCTCTGACGACCTGAAATGGAAGAACATCGCCTACGCCCTCGACGGGTGCGCCCAGCCTTTCCTGTCGATCATGGGCTTCGATTCCTTGGAATCGATATACGGCGTCGATGTGATGGAGGGTCTCATGGACCATCTGGCCGCTATCAAGCGGAACGGAGGCGCGTTCGTGGGACTGACGTCCCCCACCTCGCGGTCCACCGCCCGCTTGGCCGACCTGGCGACAGTGCACCTGAGGGTGGAGAGGATAGGCGGGACGGTGGTGCTCTACGGCAGCAAGCCGTTCACGGAGTGCTTCGCGTTCACGGTGGAGGAAAGACCCCGGGGAGGGTGCGTGTCCCTGACCCCGCTGGTGTGAGGTGCTGAAAATGTTCAAGACGAATTTTCCGCAGATGTGCTCCATCCTGATGCTCGGAACCCCCGGAGTGGGACTGCTGGAGTTCCAGATGGGGATGGTCAAGGAATATCTGGACCAGGGGGAGCCAGTGGTGTTCGTCACCATGGACCTTCTGCCCAAGGACCTCCTCGCCGCCATGGAGCGATTCGGCATCTCGCTGGATACCCTGGGCAAGGGCCTTTACGTAATCGATTACCATTCCAGCCTGCTCGGCAATTCGGACGACCGCGAGCCGGCCGACCGGACCAAGGTTCGCCGCATACACGACCTCGAAGGGATCATGTTCAATGTGGCCAATATCTTCGCCGAGGAGAAGCGGCCCTTGAGGGTGTTCATGCATACCCTCTCCACGCTATTCCTCTACAATCAGGCGAGCGTGGTGCTCAAGTTCTTCCAGATAAGCGCGTCCCGCATAAGGAGCGAGTTCGGGACGTCCATAGTGTCAGTGTTCGACGGGGTGCATGACGAGAAGGCGCTCAATCATCTGGTGGCCCTGGCGGACGGGGTGCTCGAGCTTCGCTTCGACAACGAGCTGAACCGGGTCCTGAGGGTCAGGCACATGAAGGGAATGTCCGTGCCCGGGCGTTGGATACCGTTCGAGATCTCCCCGGGCGGGGAGGACATCCCGGCGCCGGTGCTGGAGTGGAAGTGATCACTCCTCGGCCTCTTCCATGACGCCGTACAGGGCGCGGTTCAGCTCCTGAACGGCGCGGGCGGTGGCTTTGGAGTACAGAGCGCATTCCATCTTGGGCCGGACCACCATCTCCTTCTTTCGGCAGTACACCAGCTGATCGCTCAATCCCAGCTCGGGACGGTTCTCGCGATGCAGGCAGGAAAAACAGAGCGCCTTTTTCATCCGGCGCGTTCTAACGTGCATGGTGTATTTGATTATTCGCTATCGCCTGATCGTGATGGCCTCGCCTATGTCCAGGACCCTCAATCCCTCCCTTCTCAGGTTCAGGGAGCAGAATGGGCAGGCGGTCACCACCCCGTCCACATCGGCTCTGCGGTACAGCCCGACCTTGTTTCGGGCGATGGAGCTGGACGTTTCCGGGAATCCGGACAGCATGCCGCCTCCGCCGCCGCAGCAGGCGTCCTCCCCGGGGACCCTGACCAGGTCCACTCCGGCGCTCTCCAGTATCGAGGCCAGGTTCTCGGCCGTCCACGGACTTAGGCCGCGCTTGAGGTGGCAGGGGATCTGCAACGCCCAGCGGCCTTTCAGATCGGAGCGAAGGTCCAGGCCCTTCAGCACATCGATCACATGCAGCGCCTCGATCCCGTACGCTTCCCTGAGCTGACACGTGCAGCCGGGGCAGGAGGTTATTATGCGGTCGTAACGGGAGAAGACCACCGCGTTATGGCGCCGGAGTTCCTCGGCGTTGCCCTTCGCCCCTATCTTGAGTAAAGGAGAGCCGCAGCACAGGGCCTCCCTCGAGATATCGTGGGGTATTCCCAGGGATGAAAGCAGTCCGGACACCGCATAGGTAAGCCCTGTCGACCGCCCGAGCCCGATGCAGCCCGGGAAGTACAGCGTGCGCTCCCCCTTCTCCGCCCAGCCGTTGAACTCGGTGGCGACCGTCCTTCCGAAGGAGCGGACGTTCTCCAGCATCCGGGAATGACCTGGAAGGGGATCGCCGGACAGCTCCGACCGGAGCTGGAGCATGGACCGGGTGATGCCTATCCCGGAGGGGCAGGCCCATTCGCAGGCGTGGCACATGGTGCATCTCAGGGCATCCTTGCCTATGCTCCCTCTCTCCAGGAAGCGGGGGGCGTCCACACCCACGGCGCGCGGCCCCTGGAAAGGAGGTAGCGACGGGTCCCCCAGCACGGGACATGCCCTCAGGCAGCTCCCGCATTTTATGCACCTGTCCTCTTTCATGCCCCCTCCAGAGACCTGACCGCCAGATACGCATCCTCCAAGGCCTCGGTAAGTCCGCAACCATATGTCCTTCCCTTCCGGGATAGGCAGTCCCCGGCCCCGGTAGCGTTGGCCATGGTCAGGCCGTCCATGGTTACCAGGCGCCTGTCCCGTTGGTCGTAGCCGCCCCTGAGCCCATCGTCCTGGCGCACCACCCGGAAAATGCCGAACGGGTCGGTGACCTCCCGCCCCCTGAGCATCAGTCCATCGACCAGGGGACCGCCGGTGGCCATTATCATCGCATCCACTGCCACCTCCCGCATATCTGAGCCGCCGCGGACCGTCGCCTTCCGCACCTCATCCCCTCGCACCTCAAGGGCGGCGACCTTCCTGCCATCCCAGATGGCGACCCCTGCCGCTTTCGCCTTGGTCAGCATGATTTCCGCCAACCTCTGCCCGGGCGGCCCCAGGGGGGATATAGCTTCGTACACCTTCCTCCCGCAGCGGCGTTCCAGTTGGTCAAGCCGACCATAGTCCTGCAGAGACAGGAAGGCCGGGAGCAGCACCGCTTCGAACGACAGCCGATCCAGCACTTCGGCCAGGGACTCCCACGCCCCTTCGCCGCAGAAGAATGATACCGGCGGAGCGTCGGAAGGCACCGCGTTCCCGATGAGCGTCGGCTCTGCCCTGATCCCCCGCTCATTCAGCATAGCCGATGCCGTCCGGGCGGGCAGGGAGGGGTGGCCCTCCAGGCCGACCACGGCGATGCTTCCCGGCGCCTCGCCCTCTCCCCAGGTGGAATGGGACGGCGACATCCAGCATCGGAACGGCGTCCCTATCCTGCTGACCCCCTCCCTGGCCCCGGCGGACCAGGGGGCGCGATCGTTCTGCAGGAACTCCGATATCTCTGCGCCGCCCACCTTCGCCTCCGTACGCAGGCAGCCGGCGGACAGGGCGGCGGTCGGGGTCCCCCTGCCCACCAGGGTCACCTCCCAGCCATCCCTTGCCAGCAGCCAGGATGCGAAGGTCCCGGCGGCGCCGTTGCCGATCACCAGGGCGCGCCTCATCCCTTGCCCTCCAGTCCGTACACGCCGGCGAACACGTGCCGCCGCAGCAGCTCCTGCCGCAGCTGGTCCCCGCTCGCATGGACCAGCCCGCGCTCCCTTTCCTGCAGGAATTCCATCAGGGAGGACCGGGGGTCCCTAGCCTTCAACTCCATCAATGCTTCCAGCACCAATAGGGAGCATTCGAACCCCTGGCAGTATCCCATTCCCGCCCTGGTCCGACGCATGACGTCGGCCAGGGTTAGAGCGTCGCCGGCCCTGGCCACCGCTTGGACCTCGGAGAGAAGCACCTGTTCGCAGGAGCACACCACCCGGGGATCCGAGGCATCGATGGAAGAGGCCATCCTGCCGTACTTCCGCTGGAGGCGGGCCAGGGATATCGACCCTCCCCTCCCGTCAGCCGGTGGTCCGAGAGGCTCCCGCTGCGTACGGCACTTCGATCTGTTACCCAAAGCCAAGCACACCCGGTCAGAGACCTTTTCGGCCATCAGGCGATAGGTGGTCAGCTTGCCGCCGGCCACGCTGAACAGGTTCTCCGCCGCTCCATCGTTGAAGATGGCGAACGAGCGACTGGCTTCTCTGCCGCCTCCGCCCAGCAGGGGGCGCACTCCCCCATAGGTGCGGACGGCCCGGCAGCTGCGGAGGGAGGGCAGCATGGCGGATGCCTCCCGGACCAGGAGATCTATGTCGTCGGCTGTCACCGCCGTATCGTCCGGCGCGGCAGCCGGCCGCGAGGTGGTGCCCAGTATTGTGGAGGTGTGGTTGGGGACCGCGATGTCCCCGTTCGAGGGCGACCGCAGCCTGTTCAAGACATGGGAACATCGCCTGCCGTCCATGACCAGCATGCTTCCCTGGTCCAACCCCATGGGGATGCGGCAGCCGGCCATGCCTGCCACGGCCGGGACCCAGGCCCCGGCGGCGTTGACCACTATCTCCGGGGAGATGTGCGAAAGGAGGTGGCGGCGGTCCCGGACCTCCACCTTGGATACCGCCCCGTCCCGCACGGCCATTCCGGTGATGGAGCAGTGATTTAGGACAGTGGCCCCGGCGGAACGGGCGTCGTCCACGTTGGCCTGCACCAGGGAGAAGGGGTCGATCGAACCGTCGTTGACCCTGAGGCATCGGGTCGCGCGAGGGCTCAGCTCCGGCTCTCGCTCCTGCGCTTCTTCCGGGGTCAGCTCCTCAACGGGGACGCCGGCGGACCGGCAGGAGCCGATGAACGTGTCAGCGAAAGCGGCATCGTCCTCCGGCAGCGAGACGAAGAGGCCGCCGGTGTCCTCGATGCAGAAGGGCGCGATCCTGCGCAGAATGATGTTCTCTTCCGCGCATTCGGACGCGGACACGGGGTCCTTGACCGCATACCTGGCACCGCTGTGCAGCAGCCCGTGGTTGCCGCCGCTGGCGCCATGGCAGAAATCCCCCATCTCCAGAAGGAGGCAGTCCACCCCGCGAAGGGCGAGGTCCCTGGCGATGCCTGCCCCGGTGGCTCCTCCCCCGATGATGAGAACGTCCTTGCGCATGTGATCCGGCGAGAAGGAATGCACGAGTCCGTATATGGAAGTTGAGAGATGCGAGAAGTAGCGGGGGGTCGATTTGAACGACCGGTCTCCGGGTTATGAGCCCGACGGGATGTCCTGGCTACCCTACCCCGCTCTGGTATTTCCCCATCATGCGTAGGCCGGTTATAAACCTTTCTACCTGCGCCCGACGGCTGGTTCAGAAGAACTTGCGCAGCTTCATGACGTCTTCCAGGGAGCCCTTGATCACTACCTTGCGCAGGGCCCAGGCCTTCATCGGTTTCATCTTTCCGGTGAAGAGTTCGTCGATGGTCCGGGGGTCCGAGCAGACCACGATGTCCGGGCACTCCAGCAGCCCTTCGTCGAAGCAGGAGATGCAGCTGTCCTTGAGCATGAAGGAGTAATGCTCGGTGCCCAGGTCGATGTTCACCTTCTTCACCAACTGTCCGACCTCCTCGCGGAGCTGGGCGTCGCATTGCATCTTGTCGTTGAACTTGTCGATGGCGTTCAGTAGGTGGTCCTTGGTCGTCATGTCATTCCCAGTCGCTGAGCTTGGAGGTCTTGGATGAGCAGAGCATGTCCTTCGCGGTCGCCCATGACCTCCTGGTATAGGGTGGCAGATCCCCCTTCTCCCTTATCCAATTTTCCAGGAACGCCCTCGTCCTGGGATCGGACGAGTAACCGCTGCCGACGTCCCCCAGCTCCTCACCTATGCGGCGCATCTCCTCGTCCCGGCGCACCTTGGCCACGATGGAGGCGGCGGACACCACGGGATAGTTCAGATCGGCCTTGTGCTCGCATACGAGCTCGGGGCGGACCTTCATCGCCCTGGTCAGGGCGGTCCGGAAGTTCTTCTCGCTGGCATCGCAGGCGTCCACGTACGCCTTTTGCGGCCGCAGCTCGTCCAGCAGCGAGGCGAAGGCCCTTATCTCCAGGGTGTTCAGCGAGGTCCTGCCGCTGCGCTCGTCGATGGAGCCGGGCTCGATGACCACCACCTTCCAGGAGGAATGTGCCTTGATGAGTTCTGCCAGCCTCTCCCGCTCCTCGGGCTTGTGCAGCTTGGAGTCCTTCACCCCCCACTCCCGGAAAAGACGGTCGTCCTCCACCATCACCGCGGCGACGACCAGGGGGCCCATCACCGGTCCCCGGCCAGCTTCGTCAAGGCCGCAAATCATTAAGGGGGGATTTTTTACTGGATATAAAGCGGTGTCGTGCGGGCTTCCACCAGGAACTCGTAGTTGTACCAAAAAAGTTGTTGATGGGCTAAAATATAAACATATCCCCCCGTTGAAGGAGGCGGTGATGTGAATTTCCAAGAGCGATGTTCAGAACCGGTACCTGACCAACGGGTTCAAGCTCACCCGGGTGGGAGTGACCGGGGTCAAGAAGCCGGTCCGCGTGCACCGTGACGGCCGCGACACCTGCCTCACCTGCGAGATCGATGTTTTCGTGGACCTGCCCTCTACCCAGAGAGGCTCGCACCTATCCCGCAACCTGGAGGTGATAGCGGAGATAGTGGAGCAGGGCGTTACGGAACCGATAAAGGGATTGGAGGTGCTGGCGGCCGACATATGCCGAAGGCTGCTGGACCGCCACGAATACGCCACCTATGCCGAGGTGCATATTAAGGGAGATTACTTTTTGGAGCGCTCGCTGCCCACCGGCCGCAAGAGCATCGAGTCCTACAAGCTCATCGCCCGCGCCACCCACAAGCGCGGGGACGGGCTGATGAAGATGATAGGCGCCCGGGTGATCGGGATGACCGCCTGCCCCTGCGCCATGGAGACCGTGGATGAGATCCAGGGAAACACCCTGAAACGGGAGGGCTGCCTTCCCACCATATCACACAACCAGAGGAACGTGACCACCGCCATGCTGGAGGTCCCCGAGGAGTTCGAGGTGGAGGCGGACGATCTGATCGAGATAGTCGAGGCGTCATTCTCCAGCCCCACGTTTGAGATCCTCAAGCGTGCGGAGGAGGCCAACGTGGTCATCACCGCCCATCGCAATCCCAAGTTCGTCGAGGACGTGGTCCGTGACAATCTGGCGTTGATCCTCAAGCGCTACCCCAAGCTGCCCGACGACACCATCGTCACCGTCCGCAGCGAGAGCGAAGAGTCCATACACAAGCACAACGCCATGGCCGAGCGGGTCACCACCCTGGGCGAGCTGCGCAGCGATACGGTGTGAACATGGGATACAAGGCGGTGGTGTGCGATGTGGACGGCACCATCACCAACTCCTCGAAGCTCATCCAGACACTGGGGATAGAGGTCCTGCGCGAAGCGCAGGACAGGGGCAGCGTGGTCATGCTCGCCAGTGGGAACGTGCTTCCCGTGGTCTACGGGCTGTCCACCTTCATCGGCCTGCGCGGGCCGGTGGTGGCCGAGAACGGGGGCATAGTGTCCTACAGGGACGAGGTGCATGCCCTGTTCTCCAACGAGGTTCCGTTGAGGGCCTATGAGCACCTGAAGCTGGTCATCCCCGGAGTGCGGCGCCTGTACACTGACCATTGGCGCCGTACGGAGGTCGGCCTGCATCGGGATACGGACCTGGACAAGGTGCTGGAGGCGCTGAGGGACTGGCCGCTGGAGGTGGAGGCCACTGGTTTCGCCATTCATCTGATGCAGAAGGGGCACAGCAAGATGGCCGGGGTCCGCAAAGCCTGCGAGCTCGTCGGCGTGGACCCTTCGGACGTGGTAGCATTCGGCGATGCGGACAATGACGCCCTGATGCTGAAGGAGTGCGGCTACGGGGTGGCGGTCGGCAATGCATCCGAGAAGGCAAAGAGGGCCGCGGACCTGGTCGCCCAGGGAAGGCATGCCGAGGGTGTCCGCGAGGGATTGCTGTCCCTGGGCCTCATCTGAGGTAACTTATTTTTACTAGTGCGGACAATGAAAAGGCATGGAGGTCCTGGGCCTGTGTTCCATCTGCTCCAGGCCGGCCAGGTACAGTTGCCCGCTGTGCGGGCGGATGGTCTGCCCTTCGCACTATGACAAGCAGGGGCGCCTCTGCGACCAATGCTCCCCCCATCGGAGGGACGAGCATTCGCGGCGGGACGGTCCTGAACGGCGACTTCTGCACTGATCAGAGCAGCTTCTTCGCCGAGGCCTCGTCCAGATCGATGGACTTGAGCAGGTACTTGAGGGCCTTCTTGGATATTATAGCCCGGGTCTGCTCGTCCAGGCGCGATTCGTAGACCACGAGCGCCTTCTTGTAGTACTCGACCCCGAACTCGGAGTAGTAGTAAGTGGCGTTCTCCGGATCTATCTGGGCCGCCTTGTTGTAGCAGGATTCGGCATCATTGAAGAGACCGACGTCCATGCAGAAAGCGCCCCAGCTCTGCAGTATGAAGGGGTTCTCCGGGTCCAGTTCGGACGCCTTCTTGTATAGTGCAATGATCTCCTCCTGGGAGACCTTGGGGACCAGCACTCCGGCGTCCGCCTTGGCCAAATACGCCGACGGGTTGGTCGGATCGGTCTTTATGGCCTTGTCGAACTTGGAGAGCGCCTGAGAATATTCCCCGTCTTCCATCAGCCGATAGCCGTCCTTCATCAACTTTTCGAACTCGCCGGTTGCCATTGGTTTTCCCTAATCCGAGTATTAGCTGGTTGGAGATAAAGCTTTCTTAGTTCGGGGGCCAGGGCTCAGAGGTTGCGCACAAAACGGTTGTTCTGGTCGACCAGCACCACCTTGGATGGGATAGGACGGTCGGTGAGCTCGAAGGCCATGATGATCACCCTGTCGCCGACGTTGACCAGGCGGGCGGCTGCGCCGTTGACGCTGATGACACCCGATCCCCTCTTCCCCACAACGGCATAGGTCTCGAATCGCGCGGCGTTATCAACGTCAGATACGAGTACCTTCTCGCCGGGCCATATGTCTGCACGTTCCAGAAGGTCCTGGTCGATGACTATGCTCCCGACGTACTCCGGCTCGGCGGCGGTGACCGTGGCCCGGTGTATCTTTCCCCTCAGGAGCTGTCGCATACCACTACGCAAGTTGCGCCCCTTCTTCAAACTTTCCCTGATAAGCGCAGCCCTGGAGCCCACGGAATGATCAGCGGCGGTTGCAGGAACCGATGATCTTGACCGCGGGAGCGTTCAGGACCGCGTCGTGCTCCAACACAGCATCGATGTTGAACACCGCCCGCATGTTGCCCGGGGTCAGGACATCCTGCGGGGTTCCGAGCGCGTGTATGCGGTGGTCGTGAATGAGGACCATGCGGTCGCAGTACTTGACCACCATGGGAAGGTCGTGGGAGACGATGACCACGGTCAGCCCCTCCTCCTGCGACAGACGCTTGACGAGGTCCAGGACCTCGAACTGGTGGTTGATGTCCAGGTGAAGCGTTGGCTCGTCGAGGAGGATTATCTCCGGCCTCTGGGCCAGGGCGCGGGCGATTATCACCCTCTGGCGCTCCCCGCCGCTCATCCTGCTTATGAGACGGTCGGCGAACTCGGTGATGCTGGTCTTCTCCATGGCCTCCTCCACGATGCGCTTGTCCTCGCTTGACTCGCCCTGGAACTGGCTCAGGAAAGGCATCCGGCCCATGGTCACGATGTCCCTTACGGTGAAGGCGAATCGTATCTCATTGCTCTGAGGCACCACCGCGATCTGCCGGGCGATCTTCCTCTTGGACATCCCCTCCAGGTCTCTGCCCTCCATGAGGATCCGGCCATTCTGCGGCTTCAGATTCCGGTTCAGCAGCTTGAGCAGGGTGGTTTTACCGCAGCCGTTGGGACCCAGTATTCCGATGACCTCACCCTTTCTGATCTCTAGGTCCACCTCCTGCAGGACCGGTTTATCACGATAGGAGAAGCTCACCCCCTCTGCGGTCAACATCAGTCCCACCCCACTTCGTCGCGCCTTCTGCGCAGGAGGTAGATGAAGTACGGGGCGCCGATGAGAGCGGTGATTATGCCTATCGGCAATATCCCGATACTTGGTGCGATCACCCTTGACAGGTAATCGCACATCATTAGGAACGCCGCACCGCCCACAAGCGAGGCGGGGAGCAGCACGCGGTTGTCCGGACCGATCAGGATGCGCAGTATGTGCGGGACCACCAGACCCACGAAGCCGATGACCCCCACGAAGGCCACTGCGGCCGCGGTCACGAGCGCGGAGGCGATCAGCAGTTGCAGGCGTACGTTCTTGACCTCCACCCCCAGATCGAGAGCGTGCGCATCCCCCAGCATCATGGCGTTGAGGTCGCGGGAGCTGGCCAGCATGACCAGCACGCCGGCGAAGATGAGCGGAAGCACCACCCAGATCTTCTCCTCGGTGGCGTTGGTAAGGTTGCCCATGGTCCAGTACACTATGCCCTGCATCTGCTCGCCCGCCATGTAGGTGAGAAGGGACACCAATGCGGAGAGGAGCGCGCCAACGGCGATGCCCGCCAGCAACAGCGTTTCCGTCGGGACCCTGCCGCCGACGTTGGAGATGTAGTAGACCAGGAACAGGGTTGCCATGCAACTGGCGAATGCCAGCAGGGGCACCATGAGCATGACTGGCATCCAGGCCACGGTGAAGGTGAGACCGACCGCCGCCCCCAGGGAGGCCCCCGAAGAGAGCCCCAGGATGTAAGGTGAGGCCATGGGGTTTCGGAACAGACCCTGCATGACCGCCCCAGCTATGCCCAGCCCCGCCCCGACCAATATGGCCATGACGACGCGGGGCAGGTTCATCTTCCAGATGATTATCTGGTGCGTCTCCGTCCCCCGACCGAGCAGAGCCAAGAAGGCCTCCTCGAAGGTGAGGGGGATGAATGCCTGCGCCAGGTCCAGTACCATGAATATGAACAGCATCAGGAACAGTGCCGCGAAGACCGCTGTGGTTCTCCTCTTACGCTTGGCGACGCCGTCCATGTGATGTTACCTCAAAGAAAGGAAAGATAAAATGGTTTGTGGGAAAGACGCGAGGGCCTAATCCTTCCTCCTGGTCAGGAAAACCACGGCCACTGCCACCAGGACGACCACCACTCCCACGATCACGTATATCATGGTGTTGTCCGCGTCGTCATCCTGGGCATCCCCGTTGTCCACCGGCAGCTCCCCCTCGAAATAATCGGGATAGAAGAGGCAGGCGATGGTCCACAACCCTTCCGTCGCATCCGGACAGTAGGAGTTCCAGGACTTGTTCAGCTTGTAGACCGTGACGTCATCGTCGTTGATCATGGCCTTGAAATCCTCGGCAGTACCGGCGTAGTAGCCGTCCAGAAGGACGAACTCCGGGTTCAACTGGAGTATGGCTGAATAGTCGACGGAATACCGGTTGGCATCGATGTCATCGTCCTGGGCCACGTTGACCCCTCCGGCGAATACGATGAAGTCCACGGTCACCGAGCCGTTGTTGGCCAGGTACATCACGTCACCGCTGAAGCTGACGTATACCGCGGTCACCTTGTCATTTTCGTCGATTATCTCCTCATCGATCAGTCTGTCAGCGATAAATTGCTTGACGAACGTCATGTGCTCGGACACACTGTGGTTCGCCCCGGTGATGGTCTCGATGTCCTCCACGACCTGGACGATGCCGTCATAGGAGTTCGGATAGAATGTCACCACATTGAAGCCATAATCCTCCAGTTCGGCCCAGACGGTCGAGAGGTAGGAGTAGCCGTAACCGAAGACCACGTCGCTGGTCTTGTTCCACTTTCCGTCATCCACCAGGTCCAGCATGGTCTGAACGACCATGTCCTTGTTGGAGGAGCTGACGGTGACGAACTTGTCGGCGGGCATGCCCTGCATCTCCGGGATGGCGCTCTTGTTGAACTCGGAGCTGGCGTCGAAGATGACCGCCTTATCCAGCATCCCGATGTCCACCAAGGTGTTGGTGGCGAAGGCTCCGAACGAAGCGACATGCGAGGCGGGTCCGGTCAGGTTGATGATGACGCCGCGGGAGTCGGTAATGGATATCGGGCCGACCACCGGCTGACCCTCCACCGGCATCTCACCCTCGAAGTAGTCGGGGTAGAAGAGGCAGGCGATGGTCCACAATCCCTCTGTTGCATCGGGACAGTAGGAGTTCCAGGACTTGTTCAGCTTGTACACGATGATGCTGTCATCCATGATCATGTCCGAGAAGTCCTCGGCCGTACCGCTGTAGTATCCATCCAGAAGAACGTACTCCGGGTTCAGCTGGAGGATGGCCGTGAAGTCTGCGGCGTAGGTAGGCACGGTCTTGTTGGCATCCTCGGCCACATTCAAGCCGCCAGCGAAGTTGATGAAGTCCACGGTCACTGATCCGTTGTTGCCTAGCTTCAGGGTGCTGCTGCTATAGCTGGCGTACAGAGCGGTGACGAACTCTGATTCCTCGTCGATACCGTTTAGGCTCAGCGTCTCAGCGATATACTCCTTGACGAACCCCATCCAGTCCGAGAGATCGTGATCGGCGCCCATGACCGTCTCGATGTCCTCCACGACCTGGACGATGCCGTCGTAGGAGTTCGGATAGAAGGTTATGACCTTGAAACCCAGTCCCTCCAGGTCCGTCCAGATGGCGGACAGGTATGAGTATCCATATCCGAATATGACGTCGGTGCTCTTGTTCCAGTCACCATCGTCCACCAGGTCCAGCATCTTCTGCACCACCATATCCTTGCTGGTGGAGCTGACGGCGACGAACATATTGCCTGGCATCCCCTCCATCTCAGGGATGGCGCTCTTGTTGAACTCGGAACTGGCATCGAAGACGACGGCTGAGCCGAGCATGTCAATGTCCACCAGGGTGTTGGTGGCGAAGGCTCCGAAAGAAGCGACGTGCACCGCCGGACCGGTGAGGTTGGTGGTTACGCCCCGTGAATCTGTTATGCTTATCGGGGAGCCGTTCACAGTATCCGCCTGGGTTACGACTGGTATCGCGACGGTCAGCATTGCTAGGACCATCAGCGCGGCGAGGACTCTTTGGAATCTCATCATGGTACCTTCCTGTAAAGTGTTAAGAGTAATACTAATGCGGTATAAATTATAATTCCATTCGTGATACTGAAGTGAAAGAACCGTTAAAGCGAAGAAAGTTGGTACCGATCATCTCCGTCTTCACAATTATGTGTCGATCATCTGTTTCGGTAATGGAGATGGAAGAGAGTTATACCAAATCGCCCTTCTCTTTCAACATGGCTTCCAGGGTCAAGGTGGTCACCCCCATATGTTCTCATGAGACCTGGATCACCGCAGAGATGGACGGCGAGGACCGCCTGAAGGTGCGTATCGAATCGGACTGCTCCAACGTTATGAACTATGCGGAACGATTGGGGGTCGTGACCATGGACGACATAAACGAACAACGTGGCTCCCGGATCCTGACGGCGGCCGAGGACGGGATCCTTACGCCCACCTGCCTGGTCCCCATCGGCGTCATGAACGCCTGCTGGGTCGAGGCGGGCATGATATCCAAGCGCCTGGCGACCAAGGAAGGCTCGATCTCCGTTCATTTCGTGGATTGAGACGGGAAAAGTTATTTGGTCTTCATCGACCCTAAAGTGAGAAGGCCAACGGACAAGGACCCCTGATGTGCGGCACCACTGCCTTCTTCTACAACGATGATCTGCTCAGGTATCAGTTCGGACCCGAGCATCCGTATCAGCCCATCAGATTCCAGCTCATCCGGGACACCCTGCGGGACCTCGACGTCTTCGATGGACGCCTGGAGTACGTGGAACCGCCCTCCGCCACGGAAGAAGATCTCAGGGAGGTGCACGACCGCTCACTGATCGACTACGTGAAGGAGATGAGCACCACCGGCACCGGTTACCTGGACATGGGCGATACCCCGGTCTGCCACGGCCTTTTTGAAGGCGCATTGGCGGCGGTCGGTGCCACCCTGAACGGGGCGGAGAGCATCGCCCGGGGGGACTTTGATCACGTGATGACGCCGGGAGGCGGGCTGCATCACGCCCGGCGGGAACGGGCGGCGGGGTTCAGCGTGTTCAACGATCTGGCCATCGCCGCAAGACGATTGCAGCGCCGGTACGGTTACGAGCGCATTGCCATCATCGACATCGACGGCCATCACGGCGACGGCACCCAGTCCATATTCAACGGTGAGAAGATACTAACCGTCTCCTTCCACCGTTATGGAGCGGGGTTCTATCCAGGCACCGGCGCGGTAACCGATTTCGGCGAGGGGGATGGGGAAGGGTACGCCGTAAACGTGCCATTGCCACGCTGCACGCCTGACGAGGTGTACGCGCCCACATACGACAAGGTGCTCTCGGCCGCTCTTGAGGCGTATCGGCCGGAGATAATAATCCATCAGTTCGGGACGGACGCCCATTACAGCGACCAGATGGTGGGAATGGGGTTGACCACCCGGACCTATGAGAAGGTCGCGGAGATAACCCATCGGCTGGCGCACGAGCATTGCGACGGGCGCTACCTGGTCACCGGAGGGGGCGGATATTCGATCGACGCGGCCCGCCGCATCTGGAGCATAGCGGTTTGCACCGTCTCCGGCTCCTTCCCCCTGAACCCTGAAGGAATGCACCTGATGCAGGACTCGGGGCTCAACCGAAAATGGAAGGTGCAGCAAGAGGAGTTCCACAAACGTCTGGACTACCTCTTTGACGAGGTCATTCCGAAGATCCGCTGAGCTCTTTCATCCTCAGCAGCCGGTCCAGGCATGCCTTGCCCCGTTCCGTCAGGCATATCATCGGTGATCCGTGATCATCCAGACGGACCAGGTCCATCCGCTTCATCCTCCTGAGCGAGGGGGGAAGGGGATGGTCCTTTCCCAGACCGCGGACCTCGTCCATGGACATGGGCCAGCTCCTGGATGTGATCAGTTCCGCCAGGTCCTTGGGCAGGGCCTCCCGCACCCCCATGGCCGCCAGGAGCGGGAATCGCCTGGCACCCATCTCGAAACAGCATATCTCGGCCCCGGTGGACAGCGCGGCCAGCATCGCGGCGTCGCTCAGGAGCTTGCGGCCGCCGGTGATGTCCACCCTCGCCCGCCACCCGTTGGCGATGTGCTCCTGGACCTTACGCTCGATGAGCAGGGCGGACCCGGTGATGTCGGAAGGGTCCACCGGCAGTATCTCGTGACGGATGCCCAGCCTGTCCAGGAACGAGCGGACGGCGGCGTTCTCGTCAGGAGGTTCGTCTACGACCAGGACCAGATGGTCGTGGGGCAGTGACCGTATCCCGCCCACGATCTCGCCGATCTCGCCCCCGAAGGTGCTTATCAGAAGGTCCCTCCGCCCCTCCATCAATCCATCTCCAGCATAAGCTCCAGAGCATCGTCCACTCTGACCACCTTCTTGCGGCGGTCCCGGGGGTCCTCCACCAGCCGGAGGATGTTCTTCCCCTCCAGGACCTGGATGTGGTGGTTTATCGTCGCCTTGTGCTTTCCCATACCATGGGCTATCTCCACCTGGGTCATGGACCGGGCCCGATTCTTCCAGATGTAGGCCATGATCTCCTTCTGGGCGGTGGTCAGGAGCTGGGAATAGTCCACCTTCAGCAGGGGCAGCGGTATCTCGCGATACGTCTCGTCGTGAACATAGACCGAACTGAGGCCCTCCATGGCGCACACCAGGAGCGCGGCGGCGCTCATCATCTTCGTTCCGCCGGCGATGTTGAAGACCGCGATCTCGTGCCCCTCCCTCCTCAGCTGATGGACCTGGGAGCGCATGGCCTTGGCGGCCTGCAGAAGGTCGAAGGCGTCCGGAATGGCCACCTGGTCGATGCGTACGTTCATGATGGCGCAAATACCCTGGACCTCGGCCAGTGCCTCCACCGCCCGGGGGTGGTCGTTACAGAACACCACCACCCTGTCCACGCCAGGCGTGGACTCCAGGGTCGGAAGGAGGGATTTGGCGCGGAAGCCCAAGGTACCCAATATGGCGGTCATAGGTATCGTCAGATCATGGTTCGAACCGTTTATTTTAATTTCTTAATACGGTATTAAATTTTATAATACTATTTATCCGGGGGCACTGCGAATCTGATTATATATGACAGCCTCACTACCATACATCACTGGGTTCACCGATGAGCGCCCTTAGCCGCCGTTATCTGACCGTGGTCCTTATCACGGCGCTGTTCCTCGTGCCTCTAATTCAGGCGCCGGAGGCCGAGGGGGGCGGACCGCTCACCATGACCTATGAGTATCACTTCCCGGAACCCTACCTTGACCTGACGACGCCCGATCGCACCTATGGTATCCATGGGTTGCGCTCCGATGAAAGAGGCGGCGTCCCTACCCTTCCCCGGTCCTCTCTTTCCTTGGCCGTGCCGGCCGGGCACCATCTGGTCGGCGTCAAGGTGACCTGCTCCGACCCCCGCACCATCGAACTGTTCTCGACATATCCGACCAATCAGGCCGAGATATCCCTGGACGGCGAGGCATCCTACGCCTATGAGTACACGGGCGTTCCTTGGGAGATGTCCGGGAGCTATGTGCTCGAAGGGATCGAGGTGCTTGGACTGGACCTTCGCCCCTTGATCTGGGATGAAAGAACGGAAGCCCTCTCGTTCATCCGCGATTTCACCGTGACGCTTACATACGAGGAGGGCGGCGAAGGGTTCCTGGGGGATATGGATCGGGTCAGGGAGCTGGTGGACAATCCGGAGGCGGTCGCCGATGCCAGGTCCGAGACCGTCACCGACCGGCTTCCCCTGGGAAGCTATGTTCACCTCATCATAACCAGCGAAGATCTGTCCGCCCCCTTCACCGCGCTGGCGGAGTGGAAGGGGGAGAGGAGCGCGAGGGGCTCGGTCCATGATGACATAGGGAGCACCGTTGTCCTGCTGGAGGACATTTTGGCCGACAGCCGGTTCTGGGGCGATCCCAGCTCTCACGCGGGGACCGGGAACGACACCCAGACCATCGTGCGCAATTTCATCATCGCCGCCCACCAGGAATGGGGGGTGGAATATGTGCTCATCGGCGGTGACGATGACGTCATACCCGCGCGCATGGTCAAGGCGCCGATATACGACCGCAAGTACGATAAGCTGGCCGCCGACATCTATTATTCCGGTCTCGACGGTAATTGGGATAGGGATGGGGACGGGATCTATGGCGAGGTCGGAACCTCGGGCAATCCTGGTTCGGACGAGGCCGACCTGCTGGCCGAGGTGTTCGTCGGCCGGGCCACCGTCTCAACTGCCGTCCAGGCCTGGAACTTCGTCAACAAGACCATCCGCTACGAGATGGGCTACTCCAACCAATATGCGGACGACCTCCTTCTCATCGGGGAGCTGCTGGACACCATGCCGACCTATGGGGACGACTACAAGGACGAGGTCTACGACCTGGTCCTTGCCGATGAAGGGCTGGAGCATTCCACGCTGTACGCCCGGGACGGAACGTTCTCCGGAAACGCCGTACTGCAGGCCATGGGATCGGGGGTCCATGTCATAAACCACATGGGCCACGGCGACTTTGTCAGCATGGTCGAACTGGGGAATGACGACATCGCGACCCTGACCAACGATCTGCCCTTCGTCCTGTACACCCAGGCGTGCCATGTGGCCGGTTTCGACGAGAAACCGGACCGGCCAGGCGATTGCATAGCCGAGGAGTTCGTGCAGGGAGAGGGGGGTGCCGTTGCCTTCATCGGCAACTCCCGCTACGGATGGTATTCCCCTGGAGGGACCAGCGGAACATCCCAGAAGTTCGATATATCATTCTTCAGCCAGGTGTACGATTACGAGGTTACCGACCTGGGTCGAGCCCTCTCCTATTCCAAGGAGGAGTGGGCGGCGGAGGCGGCCCTGTCCGGGACCACCCGCTGGGTGTATCTGGAGCTGAACCTCCTGGGGGACCCGGAAACGCGGGTGCATCTGCCCGGACGGGCGCTTAACGACCTTGCCGTGGAGGATGTGGAGGCCGGCCGGACGGTACTGGGGGAGCCCTGCCAGGTCGAGGTGGCCGTAAGGAACGTCGGCCAGTCTGAATGCCAGGGGACCGTGAGACTCATGGTCGGCGGCGGGGAGGCGGGGAGCGCACCGGTCTCCCTGCTCCCGGGAGAGAGGACCATCGTAACCATCGAGTGGATGCCCTCCGCTGTCGGCGTGACCGAGATTGCCGCGATGGCTGACTGCCCGGAGGACCAGCGCCCGGAGAATGACATCGCTTACGGACAGGCCATGGTCGACCGCCGGATCGAGGCGGACGAGACCTGGAGCGGTGACGTGACGCTGACAAGCGGATTCGTAATAAGCCCGGGAACGGTGGTGACCGCGGAGGACTGCCGCATGGTTCTAACCCCATGCGATGCTCCGTACATTCTTGGCGTGGAGGGAGCCCTTGTCCTGCGCAACTGCACGATACAGGGCTCTCCTTTCTCATTGCAGGCCGACGGCGGGTACCTGGACATTTCCGATTCCCTGCTGACCGGGTTGTCGGCAACGCCGAACAGCTCCATCTATGGCGGGTCTGCATTCCTGAGGAACACCACGGTGACCGGCGGAGCGGGATGGTGGGTGAAGGGTGCGTCGGTCAACATCTCCAACGTAACGCTCTCCGATCAGCAAGGGGAATGGACGATCGTCGATTGCGCTGCGAACGTGGACCGGCTATGCGGACATGGAGGCGATGGTATGCGCCTGCTGAGCACGAGCGGCGCGGTGACCGATTCCTCATGGACCGGAGGGTCGGCGGGGCTAATCATCGAGAGGTGCACCGGTCTGACGCTGCAGGGACTCGAGATGAAGGGCAACGCCATGGACATGGGGATCTTCGGCGAGACGCCCTCGCATTTCATTCATGTCGTGGACGATGTGAACCTGACCTATGGGCCGCTCGCGGTGATCGTAGGGGCGTACGGATCGGTCATCGAGAACGCCAGCGGCTCCCTTTACTTGGTTGGCTGCGAGAACGTGACCGTGATGAATTCCCAGTTCCGCGGCGCTGGCAACGGACTTGCCCTTGTCGACTGTTCCGGCTTCGAGGTGAAATGGAACGCCTTCGAGGAATGCGCCGTGGGATTGATGGTCATGGATTCCCAGGGATCGGTGTGGGGGAACGACCTCCTTGACAATGCCTTGCAGGCGCGCCAGGTCCGCTCATCGGCCTCTTTCGCTAAGGGATATCCCGTGGGCGGGAACCACTGGTCGGACATGTCCGGGGCGGATGACCTGGGCGGGGCGGACCAGGACCAGGCCGGAGCCGATGGGATGTTCGATTCGCCCTACCGCTCCGAAGGATTCGTGGACCCCTACCCCAAGGTGTCCAGGTCCAGCTATCCCTACGACCGGCCAGCGGCTGACTTCGGGGTGTTCCCGGAGGAGGGGGACCGGGTGGAGGCCGTATCGTTCATCAGCACGGGTCAGAGCGGCATCGGAATCGCCAATTGGACCTGGGAGTTCGGGGACGGCGGCCATGGATACGGCCCTTCGGTGGAGCATACCTACTCCACCCTGGGCACATACACGGTGACGCTGCTGGTCACCGACCATAAGGGGATGACCGATCAAGCAGTTCATGAGGTCGAGATAGTCAATCTGCCGCCGGTCTCGCGTTTCTCCCTCTCGCCCGATGATCCATTGCCCGGAGGGAACGTAACATTCCAGGACCTGTCACATGATCCTGATGGCGAAATTGTTTCCTGGCATTGGGATTTCGGGGACGGGGCGTCATCCGATGGACCGGCCCCGGTGCACGCCTTCCTGAACGAAGGCATCTACCTTATCGCCCTGACCGTCCTTGATGACGAGGGCGGAAGCGACACGTGCTCCATACTGGTCCCGGTGGGCAATGACCTGCCGGTGGCTGACTTCGCCTGGAATCCCCTGGCCGTAACCACATCGACGGAGGTCACATTCACCTCCCGGAGCACCGACCCGGACGGACAGGTCGTCTCCTGGTCCTGGGACTTCGGAGATGGAACGACGGCGAACGGACCTGTGGCGGTCCACCGCTATTCCAGCCTGGGCAGGTTCCCGGTCACCCTGACCGTGACCGACGAGGACGGCGGGTCCGCCTCGCAGACCAAGACTGTGCTGGTGAGCAACAGCAGGCCGGCGGCCGTCTTCGAATGCCCTTCGGAGACCCTGAGCCTGCTTGAGGTGGAGTTCTTGGACCGGTCCTACGATCCGGACGGGAACGTGACGGCGTGGTTCTGGGAGTTCGGCGACGGCGGCAGCTCGAACGAGACCTCGCCCTCCCACGTTTTCCATAGGCCGGGAACGTTCCAGATAAACCTGACCGTGACCGACGACCGGGGGTCCCAGAACAAGGTGTCGCGTTCGATCACCGTCCTGAACCGGCCTCCGGCGGTGAACATGACCGTGCCTGAGGGAGACCACTGGTCCCTTGATGACCTGGTGTTCGTGGCTTCTGGGCATGACGCGGACGGAACCGTGACCTCCTTCACGTGGGACATGGGGGACGGGACGGTCCTGGCGGGCGAGACGGCCAGACACGCCTACCTGATCCCTGGCAACTACATGGTATCGCTGACCGCGGTCGACGATTCAGGCGGGGAGGCGACCTTCAGCACCAACATCAGCGTGCTGAACCTCGTTCCCCGGGCCGAGGTGCGCATGGAACGGGGGAACCATCCGCTGGAGGTGGTCTTCATCGCATCGGCGGAGGATGATGATGGAGTTCCATCGGCGTTCGGCTGGAGCTTCGGGGATGGAACGTTCGGGAACGGCCTCTCTGTCAGTCACAGATACGCGCTGGAGGGGACCTACGCGGTAACGCTGTCGGTCGTGGATGACCTGGGCGGTGCGACGGAGGTTGTGTCAGAGGTGATGGTCCGCCAGGTGAACGTTTCCCTGTCCGATCCCCATCTGGAGGATGTCAAGGGAACGGGGTGGGTGCTGCTCGGAGAGATCGTCAACCAGGGGGACATACCTCTGAACGTGACCCTAGTGGTCAATGCTGGCGGAATGCAGTTCACGGCGGTCCGTTACGTCGGTGGACTATCGTCCGCGCCCATCACCCTGGTCCTCAAGGACTTCGAGGGAGGAGAGGTGAATGTGACGATGCAGACCCCGGATGATTGGGATTCCGACCTGCAGGACAATGTTTGGACCGGCTCCGCCGAACGTGCGGGAACGTTCCCCTATTTGCTGATCGGAGCGGCGATGGTTTTGATAGTGTCGGCTGCGATCGCCGCGCTCCTGATAAGAAGAAGATGAGAGAAGCGCCCCGGTCGGGATTTGAACCCGAGTCGAAGCCTCGACAGGGCTTCATGATAGGCCGCTACACTACCGGGGCATGCGGCCTTTCCCCTTATCGAGTCGTAATATTTAATCCTTAGGTGCCGGGATGATGCTGGCACCCTGCGGCCGGTGCCGTGCCAGCGCCTTTCATCCGGCATATGCCGGCATCAGCACCTGCGGAGGTCGACGATCGGCCTACCCCGCCTCCTGACAAACTATTAATCGAGGACTGCGGTTAGATTGTCGGATCACATGGCCGAACGGAAGCTGAAAGTAGAGGACTACATGATCCGCGAGGTGGTCCATGTTCCCTTGGACTATACCGTCGAACAGGCCGTGGCGACCCTGGTGTCCAGCGAGTTCCACGGGATGCCGGTCACCAGGGACGGCAAGCTCGTGGGTTTCATAACCGCCAAGGAGCTTCTGCGCAACTATCAGACGCCGGACATGCCCATCTCCGATATCATCAGGAAGGGCACGGTCACGGTCAACCCGAAAATGGACCTGGACGACGCGGCGCGCATTCTGTTCCGCTACGGCCTGAGGAACGTGCCGGTGATCAACGAGAGCGGCACGCTACTGGGGATCATCTCGAACCTGGACATCGTTCGATCGCATATCGAACGCGCCACGCCCAACAAGGTGGCGATGATAAAGAACTTCCTGGAGACCAAGCATGGCGTGTCGATAATGGTACGCAGGCGCATCGTGCCTGTCGAGGACCTGCGACCGACCCAGAAAGAGGTCTACGCCGATGAGCTCCTGGGCCGCAAGGAGGAGATCAAGCGCGGCCTGGTGGAACCAATCATCGTCATTCAGAACCATGACGGTTACATTCTTGTGGACGGCCACCACCGGGCGCTGGCGTCCAAGCAGATGGGCGTCAAGCAGTTCTCCGCCTTCGTGCTGGAACCGTCGAGAGACGTCGAGCTGGGATTGGAGAAGAGCGCCGAGGAGCAGGGATTGCATACCCTGGACGATGTGAAGATAATTGACGGCTCGCACCACCCCCTGGTGGAGATAACCACCAGGCTTTTGAAGAGCGAGCCCTGAAAGGGTTTTACTGAAGCGTCCTGCGCGCCGCCTCCAGCAGGATGCGCTGCTCGGCGGAGGCGATGGTCCCTATCGTGCTGACCACCGTATCCGGGTTCAGGCTGATAGTGTCGATGCCCGCCTTCACCAGGAACTCGGTGAACTCCGGGTAGACGGAAGGTGCCTGTCCGCAGATACCCACGGTGCATCCCTTGCGGTGCGCCGCCTGGATGAGCATGTTGATGGCCCTCTTGATCGCCTCGTTCCTCTCGTCGAAGTAGCCCATCTTTCCCAGTATGTCCGAGTCGCGGTCGGCGCCCATGGTCAACTGGGTCAGGTCGTTGGAGCCGATGCTGAACCCGTCGCACCACTCGGCGAACTCCTCGGCCATGAAGATGTTGCAGGGAATCTCGGCCATCAGGTACAGCTTGAAGTCGCGGCTGCGAACCAGCCCGACCTCTTTCATCATGCCCGTGATCTGCCGGACCTCGTCGATGGTGCGGACGAACGGCAGCATGACATGCAGGTTCTTCAGCCCCATCTCCTCGCGGACCTTCTTGATGGCCTTCAGTTCAAGCTTGAATGCCTCGCGGTACGAATCGGAAACGTAGCGGGAGCATCCGCGCCAGCCGATCATGGGATTCTCCTCATGCGGCTCGAACTTCTCCCCGCCCTCCATATCCCGGTACTCATTGGTCTTGAAGTCCGAGGTGCGCAGGATGACCGGGCGCGGGTAGAATGCCTTGGCCACCATGGCGATGCCGTCGGAGAGCTTGTCGACCAGGAACTTGGACTCTCCCTTCTCGATGAGCGCGCAGGGGTGCTCCTGGATGTAGGATGTGAACAGGAACTCGATGCGCATGAGCCCGACGCCGGACACCGGGAGCTTGGAGACCTCCTCGGCCTTCTGCGGAATGGCGAGGTTCACGTACACCTTGGTTCCGGTGACCGGGGCGGATGTCGCGACAACGACGGATGCCTTCTCCTCCTTCTTGGGAGCGGCTATTCCCTCGTACACCACGCCCATGCTCCCGTCGACGGTGATCTTCTCGCCGTCCTTGAGCAGCTCGGTGGCGTGGGTGGCCCCGACTATGCATGGAATTCCCAGCTCACGGGCCACTATGGCGGCGTGACACGTCATCCCTCCCTCGTCGGTCACAATCGCCGCGGCGCGGGTCATTGCGGGCACCATGTCGGGGGAGGTCATGGAGGTGACCATAACGTCGCCCTTCTTGACAACCTCCAAATTCATGTCCTCGGAGACGATGCGCACCGGGCCCCCGGCGACCCCTGGCGAAGCCCCCAATCCCTTCAGCAGGATCTTGGCGCTCTGCCCCAGCCCATGGTCCTGCGCCTTGCCGTTGGGCTTGGCACCGTTGGACGACAGGGTCGTGACCGGACGGGCCTGAACGATGTACATGACCCGCTCCTCGATGCACCACTCGATGTCCATTGGGCGGTCGTAATGGGCCTCGATGTTGCGGCCTATCTCACCCAAAGCCAATATCTGCTCGTCGGTCATCTTCTGGGCGTTGCGCAGCTCCTCTGGGACATCGGCCTTCTCGCACTCCCCGTCCCTGCCCCGCACGAGCTTCCAGTTCTGTTTGGCTATCCTTTTGCTCAGAATCTTGTCGTGGAACTTGTCCACGACGTATGTGTCGGGCGTCACCTTCCCACCGACCAGCGCCTCGCCCAGACCGTAACCTGCCTCGATTATGATATGAGGCATCTCGGAGTTGGGATCGACGGTGAACATGATGCCGGAGATCTCGGAGTTGATCATCTTCTGGACGACCACCGCCAGTTTCACCTTGGAGTGCTCGAACCCCTTGGTCACGCGGTAGTAGATGGCCCTCGGGGTGAACAGGGAGGACCAGCACCTGCGGACCTTGTCGAGCAGCTCATCGGAGCTCTCCACGTTGAGGTATGTGTCCTGCTGGCCGGCGAAGCTTGCCGTCGGAAGGTCCTCCGCAGTGGCGCTCGAACGCACGGCGACCAAACCCATCTTCTTCCCCTTGAACATGGCCTTGTGGGATGCCAGGACCTGCTCCTTGAGGTCCGCGGGTATCTCCACGGTGTCGAACAGATCGCGAATCTTTGTCGAGGTCTCCTGCAGCGACGCCTCGGAGCTGGCATCCACCTTCGCCAGAAGCTCCTTGACGCGGTCCCCGATCTTGCTGTTCTCCATGAAATGATCGTACGCCGCCGTGGTCAGGACGAAACCGGGAGGAACATTGAAACCGGCCGCGACCAGTTCACCCAAGTTCGCTCCCTTGCCACCGGCGATGTCGATGTCATTCTTGCCTAGGTCAGATATGCTCACTATCCTTTTCATGGGTTGTTTCACCACTCTAAGAACGTTCGATGCAGGCAAGTTCACAGGGGCCGATGGCCCTTCAATGTCCTAACCCGGGTGGAAAATAGGCGTGGGGTCTATTAATTTTTCTAAATGCTGAATGATTCCTATGATAATTATTTCGGGTACGTTCGTATCTAATTTTTCCCGGGTCATCCCGAGCCAGATGCATCGGGGTCATTTCCCGATGATGCGTTTTCAGAAAAAACACTACCATCACAGGGGTGTTGGGGGTGCCTTTCGTTATGATTCCTAAAAGAATATTCTACGGAATGAGAAGGTGTAGCAGGGTGGTTATCTTATAGAGCTTAATAACATCGGTTTTGACAGCGATGATTCCGCAAGCAATGTGCGTAACTCGTATTTTCGAAGAATTTATCCCGTTTAATTGTGTGTTTCGTAAACATTTTTCTGAAATGATTTTATATCATAACAATTTAGAGGGAATACCGTGAGGAGATGCTGTGAGCACCATTGAGATCAGGTGGCATGGAAGAGGTGGCCAAGGAGTCGTTACGGGGAACGAGATACTGGCTGGCGCGGCGTTGAAGGAGGGGAAGTACATCAAGGCCTTCCCTGAGTTCGGGGCGGAGCGCATGGGCGCCCCCATCCGCGCCTTCGCTCGGATCTCCGACGAGCCTATGACCGTACATAGCCAGGTCTATTATCCGGATGCCGTCATCGTCATCGACCCCACCCTGTTGAAGGCGGTCAAGGTGACCGATGGTCTGAAGGAGAACGGAGTGGTAATCGCCAACTTCCCGGATGACAAGGCCAAGATGGCCCAGGTCATCGGGCACTCCAAGAACATCTATGCCGTCAACGCCACCAAGATCGCGGTGGAGGAGATAGGCAAGCCGATGACCAACACCGCCATGCTGGGTGCCCTGGTCAAGGTGACCAAGGTGGTCAGCCTGGACTCGATCATCGACGAGATGAACGCCAAGATGGGCGGGAAGCTCAGCAAGGAGGTCCTGGCCAAGAACCTCAACGCGGTCAAGAGGGCCTACGAGGAGGTGCAGTGATGGCTAACGAAGGTTCCAGTTCATTGCCCGCCGGCGGCATGATAGTCGAGGCCGGCAGCTCGAAGAAGTACAAGACCGGGGAATGGAGGGCCCAGAGGCCGGAGGTGGACAAGGAGAAGTGCACCGATTGCTTGACCTGCTGGATCTACTGCCCGGACAACAGCATCGTGGTCAAGGATGAGAAGATGGTCGGCTTCAAGTATTCCCACTGCAAAGGGTGTGGGATCTGCGCCAACCAGTGCCCAGTGAAGGCCATCACCATGAAGGAGGAGGGAGTGGAATGAGCGAACCTATGGCGATAAATGGGGACATGGCAATTGCCATGGCCTGGAAGCAGATAGACCCTGATGTGGTGGCGGCGTACCCCATAACCCCGCAGACCATCATCGTCGAGGCCTTCTCCGATTTCGTGGCGAATGGAGAGGTGAACACGGAATACGTCTGCGCAGAGTCGGAGCACAGCGCCCTCACTATATGCGTGGGGGCCTCCGCGGCCGGCGCCAGGGTGGCAACTGCCACTGCTTCCGCCGGACTGGCGTTCATGTGGGAGATGCTCTATGTCACCGCATCCATGAGGATGCCGATCGTCATGGCCGTCGCCAACCGCACGTTGAGCGGGCCCATCAACATCCACTGCGACCACAGCGATGCCATGGGAGGCAGGGACTCGGGATGGCTCCAGATGTTCGGTGAGAACGTGCAGGAGGCATATGACAACACCTTAATGGCATTCCGCATCGCGGAGGACATGCGCGTCCGCCTGCCCATAATGACCTGCCTGGACGGATTCATAATCACCCATGCCCTGGAAAGGCTGGAGATGCTGGATGACAAGACCGTGAAGGATTTCATCGGTCCGTTCAAGCCAGTCAGGCCGCTGCTGGATGTGAAGGAGCCGACCACCTACGGACCGCTGGCCATGCCTGACTACTACTATGAACTGAAATACCAGGTCCAGACCTCCATGGAGGCCGCCCTTGAGGTGGCCAGGAAGACCATGGACGATTTCGCCAAGGTCTCCGGACGCAAGTACCAGCTTGTGGAGGGCTACCGCATCGAGGATGCCGATTACGTGATGGTGGCCATGGGATCGACCGCGGGCACTATGCGCTACGTGGTCGACCAGCTCAGGGCCCAGGGGAAGAAGGTCGGCGCGCTGAAGGTGCGCCTGTTCCGGCCGTTCCCCGCCGCCGATGTGGCCAAGATGCTGGAGGGCAAGAAGGCCGTGGCGGTCATGGACCGGGCCATGAGCCCCGGCACCGGGTCCCCCCTGTACATGGATGTGCTTCAGTCGATATCCCGCATGAAGGACCCGCCGCGAGTCAGCGACTACGTCTATGGACTGGGAGGGAGAGACCTCATACCTGGACAGCTCACCGAGGTGTTCGAAGAGGTCATGGCTGGAAAGGGAGAACGCATCAACTTCATGGGGGTGAGGAAATGAATCTGAGGGAGCTAAGCCATACCGAGGAGCGGCTTGTCGAAGGCCACCGCCTGTGCGCCGGATGCGCCGAACCGATAATCGCCCGCCAGGTGCTCATGGGCACCAGCAAGCCGGTCGTCGTGGCCAACGCCACCGGCTGTTTCGAGGTCTCCACCTCCAACTATCCGTTCACGTCCTGGAACGTGCCATGGATACACACCGCCTTCGAGAACGCCCCGGCCACCATCAGCGGCGTAGAGGCCGCCTACAATTCCCTGAGAAGGCAGAACAAGATCAGCGACGAGGTGAAGTTCGTGGTCTTCGGAGGCGATGGCGCCACCTACGACATCGGATTCCAATCCCTTTCCGGCGCGATAGAGCGGGGGCATGACTTCCTGTACGTCTGCTTCAACAACGAAGCGTACATGAACACCGGCATCCAGAGGAGCGGGGCGACCCCCAAGGGAGCTTCCACAACGACCTGCCCGAGCGGCACCTGCACCCCGGGCAAGAAGGAGTTTCCCAAGGACCTGACCAGGATCATCATAGCCCACGACCTGCCCTATGCGGCCCAGGCGTCCCCCCACAACTGGAAGGACCTGGTCGAGAAGTCCCGCAAGGCTTTCGAGATAGCCGGCCCGAAGTTCATAAACGTCATATCCCCCTGCCCGCGCGGCTGGAGGCATGACGGGTCGCAGACCATCGCCCTCTCCAAGCTGGCGGTTGAGACCTGCGTATGGCCTCTCTATGAGTACGAGAACGGAGAATGGAGGCTGACCGGCGAGTCCCTGCGCATAGCCGAGGGGAAGAAGGAGAAGAGGCCGGTGATGGACTGGCTGAACTCCCAGGGCCGGTTCAAGCAGCTGACCAAGGGCAAGTTCTCCCCGGTGGCCGACGAGATACAGCAGAACGTGGACAAGAAGTGGGAGTCGCTGCTGAAGCTCAGCAAGATGTGAGCAAACCCTTTCCCATCCCTTTTCTTTTTCTCACTCCTTGCTTTGGGAGCTTAAGCACTTTATTCCATAGAAGCGGCTCACAGCCTCGTTCATTTCCTTCTTGCAGACGGAATGATGGGGGTCACAGCCCTCGGGATGGTCCAGATAGACGTAGTCGGGGCATATCTCCCGGCAGAGCCGTGAGATGCCATCGAGATCGGCAATGTTCTCCCGTACGAGGGTGACATGGATGCGGAACGAACCGCTGAACCGCTCCCGGGCCTTCCTGATCCCTTCGACCACATCCTGGAGGGAGATGGATGGATGAGGCCGGTTGACAATGCGGAAAACGTCCTCACTGGCGGCATCCAGCTTGGCGATGATGATGTCGAACGCCTCCAGCTGCTCCAGGACCGCGGGGTCCCCCAGAAGCGTGGCGTTGGTGAACAGCGCGACCTTCTTGTTGGAACGCTCACGGACCATCATGGCCATGTGGAAGATGTTCTCCGCCAGAAGGGTCTCTCCAGCCCCCTTGAAGATGACCGCTTCGCATTCGTCGCGATACAGGCACTCGCTGATCTGATCCAGTATGGAGGAACCGTCGACGAAGGCGGCCCTCTCAAGAAGCATGATCCCCCCGGTACCGAGGCGGCAGTAGATGCAGTTCAGGTTACAGACCTTGGGGGATCGACCGATGGGATCGATCGCCACCACCCTTCCCAAGCCCAGGGACCTGATCGGCCCGTAAACGACCCTCATGTGCCTTCTCAGCCCCACTAGGGTAGGGCAAGTAACTTAAATGTTTCCCGCTCAGGACTCTTCGCTGCTGTCCAGGAACTCGTTCCAGAGAGCAAGGGTCTCCTTGGCCTCTTCCTCATCGACCTTCTGGATGGCGAACCCGGCGTGGATGATCACATATTCTCCGACCTTCGCGTCCACCATGGACACGTTGGTCCGGCGTATCGCGCCGCCGAAGTCCACCTCGGCCTCGTCCCCCTGGATGGAAAGTATCTTGGCTGGCATGGCTAGGCACATGTTCATCACCCGGACATTATCTTCAAGATGGCCTCGGCAGGCTGTCCGTCGCACTCCTTCAGAGCCTGAACGGCCTTGTCCTTGGACACCCCGGTCTGAGACATCACCAGCTGGATGTCCTCCTCCGGAATGCCAGGCGCCTCCTCTTTCACCATCTGACGGGAACGGATCTCAGCATCGCCGACCACCTGATAGGTCTTCTGGCCCTGCATGGTCACGCAGGTGACCGCCGCATCCTTGATCACGTACTCCTTATCAGCGGTCCGGATCACGACCTCCTCCACGCCCTGCATCTCCTCCTGGGAGATGCCCATGCGCTTCATGGCCTGCTTCATCTGGCGCGGATTGACGCCCCTACCCATTCCTGGCATCATGAGATCGTTCGACGGATTATTCCTGCCTGTATAAAAACCGTTGGGATTTTAACGACGCGGTTCAGAACAAGGTGGCCTGCTGCATCCTTTGTGGCACCACCATGTCCGGATGGTCGGCGCGTGAATCGTTGACCATGTCGGAGACCGGATACGCGTCGATGCTGGAGGATGGAAACGGCCGGAACATGTCCGATAATGAATCAGCGGAGAGCACCTCCCTGGACGCCCACTCGCTTTCCTTTTCCCGGTGGAGGATCACCGGCATGCGGTCATGGATCGGTGATAACGCTTCGTTGGCCGCTGTGGTCAGGATGGAGAAGGTCATCAGCTCCGTCCCTTCCTTGGACCAGGTGTCAAATATCCCGGCCATGGCGAAGTACTCCTGCTCCTTGACCCGGATGTGGTAGGGCTTTTTCCTGGTCGCCTGCTTCTGCCACTCGTAGAATCCCGTGGCCGGGACCAGGCACCTCTGTCGGTTCAGGAGCGGCTTGAACATCGGCTTCTCCATAGCCGATTCGGCACGTACATTTATCAGCTTGAGACCGAACTCCTCGCCCTTGGCCCAGTGGGGAACGAGACCCCATCTCATCATTTTGACGCTCTTGGCCTCCCCGCCGATGATGACCGGGACCTGCTGGAAGGGGGCGATGTTGTAGCGAGGCCTCAGCCCGGGCACCTCGGGCACCCCGAAACGGGTGGAAAAGCCGTAGACCAGGCCGAGGGAGAAGCGGCCGCACATGCATTCATATTGGACGGAGAACGGAAAAAGGTTTAGGAAGGGGTTTCGAAGGGATTTGTGAGATCACTTCATAGTACGCGGAGATACCTCTGTATCTCCCAGTCGGTGACATACTTGCGGTACTCGTCCCACTCCAGCCTCTTGATGTGCAGGTAGTGGCTGAAGATGTGCTCTCCCAGAGCCTCCTTCATCACCTTGCTCTCCGCCAGCACGTCCAGCGCGTCCCCGAGGTTCATGGGCAGGTCCACGATCTTGTTCTTACGGCGCTCATCCGGGGACATGTGGTATATGTCCTTCTCCGTCGGCTCGCCGGGGCTGAGCTTGTTCTTTATACCGTCCAGGCCAGCCGCCAGCATCACCGCGAACTGCAGGTACGGGTTTCCGGCCGGGTCGGGATTCCTCTGCTCCACCCTGGTGCGCATCCCGCGGCCGGCAGGCACCCTGAGCAGGGCGCTGCGGTTCATGTTGGCCCAGGATATGTAGCATGGCGCTTCGTAACCGGGAACGAGCCTCTTGTAGGAGTTGACATGGGACGCCAGTATGGCGCAGTTCTCCCTGGCGTGGGCCAGCAGTCCGCCCATGTAGTTCATGGCCATCTCGCTCAGACCCCACTTGCCGTCCGGGTCGTAGAAGGCGTTCTTCTCCTTGTTGGATAGGGACATGTGCACGTGCATGCCAGAACCGTTCTCGCCGAAGAGGGGTTTGGGCATGAAACTGGCGTACAGCCCGTGCTTCATGGCTATCGACTTTACGCCGAACTTCAGGGTGAGCATGCGGTCGGCCATGGTAAGGGCGTTCTGGTAGCGCAGGTCTATCTCCAGCTGACCCGGGGCGACCTCGTGGTGCGCCGCCTCCATGTCGTATCCGAGCTCATCGAACGCCAGGACCATCTCCTTCCTGGCGATCTCGCCCTTGTCCTGGGGCATCAGGTCGAAATAGCCGCCGGCGTCCGCCGGCACCGGGACCGGAACACCGTTCTGCATAGGGAACATGAAGAACTCGAACTCCGGACCTACGTTGAAATCATAGCCCATTTCCTTGACCTTGTCCACCATCTTCTCCAAGGCGTAGCGGGGATCGCCCTTGAAGCGGTTTCCGCTGTGGTCGGATATGGTGCACATGAAGCGGGCGGTCTTGACCCCGGAGTCTATCCATGGGTATATTTGGAAGGAATCCAGGATGGGGTTGGCCCTCATGTCGGATTCCTCTATGGTCGCGTACCCCAGAATCGAGGAGCCGTCGAGGAACACGCCGTCGTCGATGACGTTCTCCACCCTGGTGGTGGGGATGGACACGCTCTTCACGGTCCCCAGAATGTCCGAGAACTGCATCTCGATGAACTTGACGTTCTCCTTCTTCACCTTCTTTAAGATGTCCTCTTTCATCTCATCGAAGTTCTTGTTGGTAGGCATTGGGAAGGGGTTACAACAAGGTATTTAATATAATTTTCTAGGCAACAAATGCGCATCTATCAAATCCTCTTCAATACATTTGTATAATTTTTAATTCTGTTATTGTACAAATGAATATATTTTTTACATTATTACCTATTTTTGAGCAGACGAACCACCTCGTTCAGAAGCTCGGAGGGCTCGACAATGCCAGACGTGCCTCCGCTGGCGAAGTTCGGTCTGCCGCCACCCCTGCCCTGGTAACTGGAAAGGACCGCGTTGAGCAGGGAGACGCAATCCAGCTCCATATCGGCGGAGCGGGCCAGGACCAGGAAGGTCCGTTCGTCCTGGCACACGAAGGCGGCCACCGACCTTTCAGCGGCGACCATCTCGTTCGCCCTCTCCATCACCAACTTGCGGTCCAGGCCGATGAAGGACCCGGAGAACAGAGTGATATCTCCCAGCCGTTCCGGCTCGACCGATGAGAGTGCCAGCTTCCCGTACGCCTTCAAGGCGTCCCTGGCCCTGGTCAGCTCTCGGTCCCGGTTGTCGAAGGCGGTGAGGCTGTCCTGCGGCAGGGCGCCCATCCGTTCAGCGAGCATGAGGGAGCGCACGGAATGGTCCACCGCCGAGGCCACGGCTTCCTTTCCGACCAGGAACTCGATCTCCCAGTCGCCGGCCGGCTTGGCCGACGTGAACTTGCTTACCAGCAGCATCCCGATCTCCTTGGCGTCCCTCAGGTGAACGCCGGCGCAGGCCGCGCTGTCGTGACCGCCAATGCTGACCACCCGGACCATGCGATCGGCTATGCGGTCCAGCTTCACGCGCGGACCGCCCTCCACCATGTTCTCGCGGTCGACGTGCTGGCAGGAGACCTCTGCTCCAGCGGCGATGATATCGTTCACCTCGTGCACGGCATCCCTGACCATGTCCCAGTCCAAGTGCCCCTTCACGATGAGCACCTTCTTCTCCTTGGACAGCGAGATCTTGACCAGCTCCATCTCCGTGCGTTTTGATAGCGATGAGAACAGCAGATGCTCCCCGGTGTGCGCCTTCATCAGGCCGTAGCGGTTCTCCCAATCCAGTTCGCCCTTCACCGGCGAACCGACGGACAGCCCGTGACCGGGGACCTGATGGGATATCTCCTCTTTCCCCCTGACCCCCATGACCTCGCGCCCGTCCAATGTACCGCGGTCCCGATCCTGGCCTCCTCCGCCGGGGTAGAAAGCGGTCCGGTCCAGGACCACCCAGTCCCCTTCCACCTTGGTCACGGTGGCATTGAACTCCTTAAGGTAGGGATCGGACTCATAGAGCTTGATGGTCATGGACTGTGGATGGTTCATTTCCTGTAAATAGTCCACGCCGAGTTTATAAAGGAAAGAACTAGACAATTGCGCATCCGATTCATAGCCTTGAAAGACATATATCTACGGAGGCCATTAGGGAACCGGGTAACAAGGCGTTCATCATGCTCGACGAATTGGACAAGCGGATCATTGAAGAACTGTGCAAATCCAGCCAGGGATCGTCCAGGGCCATCGCTAAGAGGCTGGGCATACATCCCACCACCCTGATCCAGAGGGTACGCAACCTGGAGACCCACAACGTCATCCGCGGTTACCGAGCCAACGTGGACTACATGAAGCTGGGCTACGAGTTCATGGCCATCGTGCACATCTATGTAGAGGGGGACCTCATAACCGTTCAGCAGAGCATCAAGGACCTGAAGAACGTGGTGGCCGTGCTGGACGTGACGGGGGAATGCGACTCCATCGCCTGGGTGGCCTGCCGGTCCCGCGAAGAGTTCAGCCAGGTGGTCAAGTCGATGCTGACCATCAAGGGGGTCAAGAAGACCAATACCTACGTCATTCTGAACGTGATAAAGGATCCCTTCAACTTCCTGCCGGACTTCAGCCCGGTGGAGCAGAAGTAGTAGGGGGCAATCCGTCCACCTTCCTTTATATAATTTGGCAATTTGAACGATAATTTGCCTTTTCATTGCCATTAATGGTCATTTTGCTATTTTCAGGGTAGATAAGGGTTTAATAGGGCATCTACGTTACTCCGGCTTACCGACCATATCCAACCAGAGGAATGGAAATGTTAAGGACACACCATTGCGGACAACTGACGAAAGGGGACCTTGGCAAGAGAGCTACCCTCGCCGGTTGGGTAAGGTTCTACAGGGACCATGGAGGAGTTCTGTTCTACGACATAGCGGACTCCCATGGGAGCACCCAGGCGGTGTTCGACCCTGAGGCCTCCAACAGCGGGGACTTGGACCGGTTGGAGACCGTCCTGAATAATATCGGTCGCGAGTTCGTGGTGACCGTGACCGGAACCGTGCGGGACAGGGTGGAAGGGACCACCGACGCACGAAACCCAACCGGGGAGATAGAGCTTCTCATCGAGGATGTCAGGATAATCAGCCGCTCCAAGCCCATCCCGTTCGAGGTGGCCGAGCAGAAGAACTCCATGCTGCCGGGGGAGGACCTCAGGCTGAAATACAGGTACCTCGACCTGCGCCGAAAGGAGATGAACGCCAACCTCAGGTTCCGGTCCAAGCTGATATCCTCCGCCCGCCGCTATCTGGAGGAGCAGGGGTTCATAGAGGTCGAGACGCCCATGCTGACCCGCAGCAGCCGCGAGGGGGCCAGGGACTTCCTGGTGCCGTCGCGCACCATGCCGGGGCAGTTCTACGCATTGCCGCAATCGCCGCAGCTCTACAAGCAGATGCTGATGGTGGGCGGAGTGGAACGCTACTTCCAGATCGCCCGCTGCTTCCGCGACGAGGACAGCCGGGCGGACCGCCAGCCTGAGTTCACGCAGCTCGACATGGAGATGTCCTTCGTGGAGATGGAGGACATCCTGAGCATGGTGGAGGGCATGTACGCCTTCGTCTGGAAGGAGATGTTCAACGAGACCCTCCGAACGCCGTTCCCGCGCATAGACCTGAAGGACGCCCTGGCCAAGTATGGGACGGACGCTCCGGACGTGCGCTTCGGGCTGGAGATGGAGGAGGTCACCGACCTGGTGAAGGACGCTCCCTACGAGATATTCCAGAAGGTCCTTTCCAAGGGCGGCATGGTCACCTGCATCAACCTGAAGGCGTCCCTGATCAAGGAGCAGGACACCGACGGTTCCGTTGGCCGGAAACAGGTGGACCGCCTCATCGAATGGGCAAAGTCCCAGGGCATGGGCGGATTGACCTGGATGCGCATGACCCCCGAGGGATTGAGCTCCAACATCGTGAAGTACTTCCCCGAGGAGATCCGTAAAAAAATCGCCGAACGCACCGGCGCACAGCTGGGCGACCTCCTGCTGTACCTGGCCGGACCGCGGGAGAGCGTGCTAAAGGCCGGAGGACAGCTGCGCCTGAAGCTGGCCAGGGACCTGGGGCTGCTGGAGGGAAAAGGCCACCAGTTCGTCTGGCTGGTCTCCTGCCCGCTGTTCCAGAAGGACCCCGCCACCGGCGGACTGACATCCTTCCATCACCCCTTCGTAAGGCCGGTCGGAGATGTAATTCCCGACGGAAAGGAATGCGCTAAGGGGATGGGGCATTCGTACGACCTGGTGTTCGACGGCAGCGAGATCGGCTCCGGTTCGCTCAGGAACCATGACCCGGAGATGCAGCGCAAGGTCTTCGGTATCCTGGGAATGGATGAAGAGACGATACAGAGGGAGTTCGACTTCTTCCTTGAGGCCCTGGAGTTCGGGGCGCCACCGCACGGCGGTATTGGCATGGGCATGGACCGCCTGTGCTCAATGCTCCTGGGCTGCGAGAGCATCCGGGATGTCATTGCGTTCCCGAAGAACAAGAAGTTCCAATCCCTGGTGGACGGCGCGCCCACCAAGGTCGAGGAGGCCAAGCTCTCCGAGCTGCAGCTGCTCTGCCTTGCCGACGAGGACGAAGAGGACTAAACCCTTTTTTCCATTTCCTTCTTGACTTCCTCGACGACCTCTTTTGACGAGTAGCGGCCTTTGCTCTCCTTCATCACATGCCCGATGACCGTGTTGGCGGCCTTGGTGTTCTTACGATAATCGGCCAGCACCTCCGGGTGAGCGTCCACGAAGTCAGATATGAGCTTCGCGAGGTCATCCCCTCCCTCGGCAACCTCCTCTTGCTGCACACCGGCCAGTGATAGAATGCGCCGCTTGGCCTCGCTGTCGTTTATGCGTCCGTCGGAATCATCCTTCACTATCTGCAGCAGCAACGGCCATTTTTCCGGTTCCTGCAGCGCCGTCCAGTTCCCGGAGATCGGGCCAGTGGTCCAGCTGACCGCCCTCTCCGGCGGCACATGCCGGCACAGCTCCTCGAACAGGTCGGTCAGCGTCGGCGACGTGAGGACCAGCTGCTTGGCGGTGGCCTCTCCTATGCCGAAGGACGAGACCAGCCTCCTGGCCCTGGCCAGAGGGGTCTCCTTGAGGTCCAGGTTGCGAGCCATCTCCCCGATGCGGAACTCCCCCAGGTCCGGTTCACCTATGTATCCGTAATCCTCCTCGGTCTCCTTCTCCCTGGCGGATGAGGTCACCTTCCTCTCCTCGTCGAAACGGCGGGTCTCCCGGATGACCTTCTTTCCGGCCGCCAGAAGTTTGGATTGGCGGCTGGCCTCGAACCTCAGCGCCTTTTCCAGGTTGCGCAGCCCCTGCACGTTCTTGACCTCAACGCGCTCCTCGCCCACCGAGATGTTGGCGTCCACGCGCACCGTCTGTTCGTCCTGAGCCTCCAGCCCGCAGAGCGAACGGAGCTCTATGACCAGCTGGTCGATGAACGCCCTAGCCTCCTCCGGTGACGTCAGATCGGGGGCGGTGACGATCTCCACCAGAGGGATACCTGAGCGGTTGTAGTCGACGAAGGCTATCTCCTCGCCGGAGCGGCCCACCCTTTTGATCCGCCCAGGGTCCTCCTCGAGGTGCACCCGCCAGATCCCGATCCTCCTTCCGTTCAGATCGAAATGTCCGTTCGTGCCCAGCGGTGATTCGTACTGGGTGATCTGGAAGTTCTTTGGCAGGTCGGGATAGAAGTAGGTCTTCCGGCTGAACCACACCCTTTCCTCGATCGCGCAATCCAGGAAGCGGGCGATGCTCAAACCGGCCTCCAGGGCCTTGCGGTTGAGGGACGGACGGGAACCTGGATACCCCAGGCAGACCGGGCATACGTTATGGTTCGGTTCCGCGGACGCCGTGGGGCAGGAGCAGAACAGCTTGGACCTGGTCGGCAACTGGAAGTGCATCTCCAGCCCTATCTTCATGGGGACACCTCCGGGAACCGGTAGACGAACGCCTTCTCCCAGGCCATGGCCGCCTCCAGCAGGTCCAGCTCCTTCCAGTGGTCGGCCACCATCTGCATGCCGACCGGCATTCCCCCGACGTAGGCGCAGGGAACGGATATGTGCGGCATCCCGGTGAGGTTCGGCGGGACTGTGAGAACGTCCGCGCTGTACATCTCCAGAGGCTTCATACGTCCGATATCCTCGAAACGCGGCGCCACGAAGGGCATGGTCGGCGTCACCACCGCGTCGTGGTCCTGGAACACCCTGCGGTATTCGTCTATCAGCAGCTGCCTCACCGCCAGCGATTTGAGATAATAACGAGAGCGGAAGCCGACCATGCGGCAGAACGTTCCCAGCAGTATCCTTCTCTTGGCCTCGTCACCGAAGCTTTCCGAACGCACCCCGGTGAAGAAGTCGTTGAAGTGCTGGTTCAGCTCCTCCTCGCGGCGGCCGAAGCGCATGCCGCAGTAACGTGCCAGATTCGTCGACGCCTCCGATGTGGCCAGGATGTAATAGGCTGGCAGCGAATAACGCAGGGAGGGCATGGATACCTCGTGCACCTCCGTGCCCATATCCTTGAGCGTTGCCAACGCCCCTTGGAATGAGGACAGGACGGAATGGTCCAGGTTCTGCAGGGATTCCTTGGGCACCGCCAGTACGCTTGGCCGCATCCCTTTCTCGGGTAGTGAAGGCTGGGCGCAGGACGTGGGGTCTTTGGGGTCCGGACCGGCGATGGTCCCGAAATGCCTGGAAATCAATGACGCCGATCTGGCCAGAAGGCCGACCTTGTCCAGTGAGTTGCCGTAATCTATCAGGCCGTAACGGGAGACGCGCCCGTAGGTCGGGGTCAGGCCGACCACGCCGCAGAAGGATGCGGGACCGGAGATGGATCCCCCAGTGGACACGCCCAGAGCGATATGCCCGGGTATGAGGCAGGCCGCGGCACCAGCCCCGCCGGAGGAACCGCCGCAGCTCCGCTCCACATCGAATGGGTTGAGCGGGACGCCGTGCGCGGAGTTGGTGCTGAACGTTCCGAAACCGAACTCGTCCATGGTGGTCTTTCCGATAAGCTGCCCTCCGGACTCTTTCATTTTCCGGACCGGGGTCGCATCGAATGGGGGGCGATATCCGTCGAGTACCGCCGATCCCGCCCTCGCCTGAAAACCGTCCGCGCACAGGTTGTCCTTGGCGGAGAAGTGGAACTTGCTCTCGTCGATCTCCTCGACCACCTCGACGAAGGCCCGGTGCCTGAGCTGGGCGTGACGGATGAGACCGTAGATGGCGCTCAAGACAATCTGGGCCCCCTTACGTAATCATCATAAGTTGTCATCTGGGACCTCAGGACCTGCGGGTCGAGGTCCTGGGCAGGCTCGTCCTCGCGGAGGACGTCCACCACCGGGATGGGGTTGAAGCTGTAGCTGTCGCCGGCAGGCGCCTCATCCAGAACAGAGAAGCTATTCAGGATGTCGTCCAGGTCCTTGGCGTATCTCTCCATCTCCTCTTCGGTGAGGTTCAGCCTGGCCACCTTGGCCACCCGGGCTATGGTCTCTCGCTCCATGCTATCGACATCCTTGCCGCTCAACGGCGATGGTGGGTATATTATCGCACATTGTCAAGGTTTCGCATACCAGGTGGGATTAATAACCTAGGACATACCGGAAACGATGAAGTTCCAGCTGTTCACCGATGGAGGGTCCCGGGGGAATCCGGGGGATTCCGCCTACGCATATATCATCCGCGATAAGGACGGGAACGAGATAGCCTCCGGTTCCAATTATTTGGGGGTCATGACCAACAACGAGGCGGAATACCATGGCCTGCTGGCTGGACTGAAGGAGCTGCTGAGGATGGGAGCGGACGAGGTCGAGGTGTTCATGGACTCCGAGCTGGTGATCAAGCAGCTCAAGGGTCAGTACCGGGTCAAGGCACCGAACCTCGCGCCGCTGAACCGCGAGGCGGTGGACATTCTCACAGGAATGAGATCGGCCAAGGTCAGCCACGTTCGGCGGGAGCATGATGTCATAATTAAAGCCGACGCTTTGGTCAACTGGACATTGGACCAGCACAATCTTGCTAGGCAGCTCAGACGCTAGTTGTTCGATACAATCTAATTGCAGCAAGCAAATCATTATATATTAGATGCTAAGTGCACCGTTTGAGGCGTCAGGGGCCGGAGGCGATTTTCCTCCTAAACTCAATCTCCCTTGTGATCCCCCATATCTTCCGGCCCTGCAGCCCCTCAACCTCCAAGCTTCTTGACCAGATCCTCGATCCTGACCAGGGACTGCTCGCCGCTGCTCATGTCACGCATCGTCACGGAGCTGCTCTCCAGCTCCTTCTCGCCGACGATGACGGCGTATCTGCTCGGGACGGTCGCCGCATATTTCAGGCTCTTGCCGACCCCTCTCCTCATCAGATCCACATCCGACGATATGCCGGAACGGCGCAGCAAGGCGACCACCTCGAACGCCTTGGTCCGGACGGAATCGCTCACCGGAACGACGAAGGCGGTAATGCCCTGCTTCTCATACGCAACGCCTTCCGTCTGCAAGGCCAGTAGAGTGCGGTCGAAGCCGATAGCGAAACCGGTGGAGAACACCTTCTCGCCCCCGAACAGCTCGGAGAGCGCGTAGGAGCCGCCTCCGCATATCTGCTTCTCCGCCCCGAGCTTCGGCGCGTCCACCTCGAACACCATGCCGGTGTAGTAGGCCAATCCCCTCACCACTCCCAGGTCCACGCTGACGTTCCCGAACCCCATGGCCAGCAATATATCGCAAACCTGACGGATGTGATCGCTGGCCGGACCCTGCCGGGAATCCAACACCGACATCGGTCCGGTGACCTTGGTGGTCTCGATGATCTCCTGGGCAGCCTGGGGACCGATTCCGGCCTGGGCCATCAGCTCCTCCGCCTCCGGGTAGATCTTCTTGTCCAGCTTCTGCAGTATCGGCAGCGCCTTATCGCCGGTGACGCCAGCGTTCGCCAGCATCTCCCTGAGGATGCCGATGTGCCCCACGCGTATGCGGTAGTCCTTGAGACCAGACCTCTCCAGTATGGCCGCCGCCAGCCCGATGGCCTCGGCGTCGGTCTCCGGGGTGGGATTGCCGACGATCTCCGCCCCGAACTGGAAGAACTCCCTGTAGCGCCCGGCCTGCGGCCTCTCGTAACGGAAGCACTGGCCGAAGTAGAACATCTTCAGCGGGCGCGGCAGGGTCGCCAGATCGCTGACGAAGAAGCGCATTACGGATGCGGTAAGCTCCGGCCTCAGGCAGATCTCGCGCCCCCCCTTGTCCTGGAAGGCGTATATCTCCTCGACCACCCCGGGGCCGGACTTGAGGGTGAACAGCTCGGTATGCTCGAAGATGGGCGTGGATATCTCCCTGAAGCCATGCAGGACGGCCTCCTGGCGCATCATGCCCTCGAAATGCCGTCTAACCTCCATCTCCTCCGGGCCGAAATCCCTGGTCCCCCGGGGCCTTTGGATCATGTGGCGTGAGAAGTAACGGTCGATAATAAATATTGCGCGGGGGTTCCAGCGCAAACCTGAACTACGATCTGGGCCATAGTACGAATACATGTTGGACGGGGAGGACCGTGGACGTAAGGAGCGCCTGCTTCAGGCCTGGGCGGACGACCTGGACCGCAAGGGCTTTATCGACCTCCAGGTCAACCTGGACACGTATCCGATCAGACCGCGGGGTTTCGGGGAGAACGTGCCGGACATCGTGGCCACCAGAAAGGACGGCCGCCGATTGGTGGGGGAGATCTGGCTCTGCGAATCGCTGCAGGAGGACGGAAGAATGTTCTCCCGGGTCATGAGCTACGCCTACCGCGGCGATGTGGTAATGCTCCTGGTGCCGTTCGACTGCTTGGATGCCGTCGAGGACATGGTCCGGGAGTGGGGCCTGTCCTCGGAGGTGTTCGTGCAGGCCATCCTCGATTAGCTCAGCGCCTGGTCCAGGTCCTGGCAGAGGTCCTCGGGGTCCTCGATGCCTACGGACAGCCTTATCATGCCCTCGCCTATGCCCAGCTTCTGCCGTTCTTCGAAGCTGTAGGAGGTGTGCGAGGTGTTGACCGGCATGCTGGCCAACGATTCGACCCCGCCCAGGCTGGCCGCCCTGGCTATGATCTCGAAGCGTTTGAGCGCCCGTTCGGCCGCCTGGCGGCCGCCCTTCACCTCGAAGGTGACCATTCCCCCGAAGCCATCCATCTGACGCTTGGCGAGGTCATGGTCGGCATGGGAGGGCAGGCCGGGATAGATGCACTTGGAGACCGACGGATGTGACTCCAGGAACTTGGCCACGGCCATGGCGTTGGAATCATGCTTGCGAACCCTCAGGTCCAGGGTCCTCATCCCCCTGCCGAGAAGGTAAGCCGGCAGCGGATCGAGCACCCCGCCGTAAAGTTTCCGCTTCAGATGCACCGGCCCCATATCCGCCTTTGATCCGGCCACGAAGCCGGCGATGACGTCCGAGTGACCGTTGAGGTACTTGGTGGCGCTGTGCAGAACCACGTCCACCCCCAGCTCCAGAGGCCTCTGCAGTATGGGAGAGGCGAACGTGTTGTCGATCATAACCATGCATCCCTTCTCATGCGCGAGCCGGCACGCCTCCCGGATGTCGATGAGCTTGAGCAAGGGGTTGGTCGGACTTTCCAAGTAAAGGACCTTCGTCCGGGCGTCGATGGCCGAGCACAGCTCCGCCGGGTCGGTGGTGCCGACGAACTCCACGTCCACGCCGATGCGGGGCATCTCGTTCTTAAGGAATCCGTACGTCCCTCCGTAGAGGTCCTGCATGGCCACCATCCGGTCGCCCTTCTGCAGGAACGCAAGCAGGGCGGTGGTTATGGCTGCCATCCCAGAGGAGAAGGCCAGTGCGGACTCCGCACCTTCCAGCGAGGCTAGCTTGTCCTCCACCGCCCTCACCGTGGGATTGCTGTATCGGGAATAGATGTAGGTGCCGTCAGGAACCTCACCGGACCAGGTGCGCGGATCCTCCGTCGGAAAGGCGAAGGTGCTGCTCTGGAAGATCGGGGTGTTGATCGCGCCCTCGTAGCGCAGGGACCTGTCTCCGTCATGCACCGAACGGGTGGACTTACCTTTCTTGGCCATCGCCCGGGGGATTCCCCCCGATGCGTATAATCGTTCTCCCTTCACTCGCCGGTGCGGCGAATGATCACCGAAAGGACGTCGCCGTCCGCCAGGCGATGATCCAGCCCCACCATCTGGCCGGGGAACCTGGCGCTCTTCCCCCAGATCAGCGCGTAACGGAAGTTCTGCCGGAAGATGCGGTGCAGGGAATCGCACACGTCGCCCACGGTCGCCCCGTGCTTGGTGATCAGCGGCACCTCCATGTCCGCCTCCTCACCCTGCTTCTTCATGTAGACCCGGATGAGCTCCAGCCTCTCGAATATCTTGGCCTTGAGCTCGTCGATGCCGATGTTCTTGGCGGCGGAGATGAACACCGGATCCCAGTGCTTGAACTTCTTGCGCACCTCCTTCAGGTATTCAGCATCGGATATGTCGATCTTGTTTATCGCCAGCACCGCGTTGAGATAGATGCGGTTCCCGGCGAGCACATCCACCAGCTGGTCCTGGTCGATGTCCTCGCGGATGACCACGTCGGCGTTCACCAGGCCGAACTCCATGATCATGGCCTTGGCCAGGTCCAGGTCCAGCTTGGTGAGCTTTATAGTGGTCTTGATGTCGATCCCGCCGATATCCTTCTTGGAGATGACCACGTCCGGCGGGTGGGTGTTTATGCGCATGCCGGCGTTCTCCAGCTCGCGCATCAGCACTTGGAGGTTGGTGTCGTAGAAATCAAGGACGAAGAGTATCAGGTCCGAGGAGCGAACGACAGATATGACCTCCCTGCCGCGGCCCTTGCCTTTGGAGGCGTCGCGGATCAGACCGGGCATGTCCAGCACCTGTATCTTGGCCCCCATGTACTCATATGCGCCGGGGACCACGTCCAGGGTTGTGAAGTCGTAGGCCCCCACCTCGCTCCTCGCCCCCGTCAAGGTGTTCAGAAGGGTGGACTTGCCCACGCTCGGGAACCCCACCAGGGCGACGGTGGCGTTGCCGCTCTTTTTTACGTTATAACCTTTGGCAGGGCCTCCGCTGGAGGCCCTCCTCTTCTCCACATCGTCGCGCAGCTTGGCCATCTTGGCCTTCAGCTTTCCGATGTGGTATTCGGTGGCCTTGTTCTTCTGGGTCTTGTCGATCTCTTCCTGGATCGCCTTTATCTGTTCTTCGATCGTCGAGGCCATCTTCGCTTGTCCTCACTCCACTGTGGTGCCGGCCTTTCCGTCCAGGGCATCCATCAACCGGTCGGCCGAGGTTATCACGGCCCGCCTCCCGGTGGCCTTCACGTACCTTATCGCCGCCTCCACCTTGGGCCCCATGGACCCTGGGCCGAACTGGCCATCGGCGGCGTGGCGGCCCAGTTCCTCGGCCGTTGCCCTCCGCAGGGGGCGCGGCCGGTCGCTCGTGAAATCCAGATAGACCGCCTCAACATCGGTCACCATTATTAAAATATCGGCATGCAACACCACGGCCAATCTGGCAGACGCGAGGTCCTTGTCCACCACCGCCTCCACCCCTGAGAACCCAGCTCCGCCCTGGACCACAGGGACCCCGCCTCCGCCGCCGCAGAGCACGGCGAAGGGCGGGGTGAGCGACTCGGCCAATGCTCGGAGATGCTCCTCCTTGGCCACCCTGACCACGTCCGGGGAAGGCACCACCCTTCTCATCCCGCCTCGCCGGGCATCCTCCCGGAACACCCACCCCTTCTCCCTTGCCAGCACCGCTGCCCGCTCCTTCGGATAGAAAGGTCCGATCGGCTTGGTCGGGTCCAGGAAGGCCGGGTCATCCGACGACACCACGGTGCGGGTGATCACCGGGACCATGGGCACCTCCCGACCAGCGGAACGGCAGGCCCGGTCCCACGCCTGCAGGGCCAGGTATGCGATCTGCCCCTGCGATTCCGCCACGCATACGTCGAGGGGCATGGGCGGGACCTCGGAATGGCAGAGCTCGTTCCTCAACAGAATATTGCCCACCTGCGGGCCGTTGCCGTGGGTGATGACCATCCTGGGATACCGGTCCAGCAGAGGCATCATCATGCGGAACGCCTCCTGCAGGTTCCCGATCTGCACGTCGTCCCTGGCCTCCTGGCCGGCCTTGAGTATGGCGTTCCCGCCCAGGGCCAGCACGGCCGATCCGCCCTCGCCCGGCCTCGCTCCCTCCATGGTCTGAACGAAAGGGTTTAAAGATACAATAATTATGGCCGAGCGATGTCATTAATCGGCGATATCAATGAGATGCTGAAGGGGGTGCGGCAGTCCAAGATGTCCATCTGGGTGGGCATGGCCTTGGCTCTCCTGGTCACCATCTCCCTTACCCTGACCGTCCAGCTCTGGCTGGCCCAGATCATCTGCCTGCTCCCGATACTGGTGGCGCTGCTCGCCTATTACATACCCACCTACTTCGGGCTCAAGGACCGGAAGAAGCTGGCCGTTTTCGGCGTAGTGCTGTTCCTGGCCATAGGGCTCTCCCTGGGAAGCGCGCTGTACAGCAGCGTCGCCAACTTCGATGTCCAGGACGTGAAGTCTGACAATAACCTGCTGGTCGGAGGGACGGTGTCGCCGTCGCACGCCGAACCGGGCGACCCCATCCATTTCAGCGTGGTGCTTACCTCGGGAGACATGAACGCCAATGTGAGCCTGCTCCTGTACAACAACTGGGGTGAACCGGAGGACAACCCCAACATGACCGAACCGACGGCGGTGTACAATTCGTCATTGGGTGCCGTATATACGTTCAACACCAGCGTTCTCGCTGAGGGCATCTACTACTTCCAGTTCGGTGTCCTGGAAGGCACCAACTGGACCGAGACCCCGCAGAGCTTCGGACCGGTGAACGCTGACCTGGGCAAGGTGTTCAGCAACTCGCTGCTTTCCGGGACCATATACTCCTTCTACAGCATGGCCGTGCTCTTCTACATCCTGATCCTGCTGACCTGGTGGATGGACCGCTCCAAGAAGAAGATCTTTGAGATGGAGCAGAAGAAGGCCCAGAACAGGGACAGGAAGGTCAAGGACGCTAAGGAGGAGAAGTTCGTCTGCTCCGACTGCGGAGCCGAGGTTCCCGGAGAGGCGGACAAGTGCCCATCCTGCGGGGCCAAGTTCGATGAGGACGAGCTCAAGTGCCCGCAGTGCTCCGCCAAGCTGCTGAAGTCCGACACCAAGTGCTGGAACTGTGGCAAGAAGCTCTGAGCGCGCAAAACCTTTTTACCGCTCCCGGGGATATGGACCCCGGGATGCAATCGCTCTTTTCTAGGAAGGGATGGTCCAATGTCTTCGATAGCTGACGAACTGGCGAAAAAGCAGAAGGAGATCTCGGTCTCCGAGTTCTTCGAACGCAACCGGCACATATTGGGCTTCGATTCCCAGATCAAGTCCCTGATCATGGGCATTAAGGAGGCGGTGGATAACTCCCTGGACGCCTGCGAGGAGGCTGGCATCCTCCCGGAGATCATGGTCATGGTGGAGCGGGTGGAAAAGGACGAGTTCCGGGTGACCGTGGAGGACAACGGACCCGGCATAGTCAAGAAAGCCATCCCCAACGTGTTCGGCCGGCTGCTGTACGGCTCCCGTTTCCACGCCGTTAGGCAATCCCGCGGCCAGCAGGGAATCGGCATATCGGCCACCGTCATGTATGGACAGATTACCACCGGCAAACCGGCGGTGGTGGTGTCCAAGACTGGCTCCGAGGACGTGGCCTGGCGCATGGAGATCATGGTCAATACCAAGAAGAACATGCCCGATGTGCTGAAGGAGGACCCGTTCATTTGGGACGGCAAGGAGCACGGGACCAGGATCACCTATCACATGAACGGCCGTTATGTCGGCGGAAAGCAGTCGGTAATGGAGTACCTGAAGCAGACGGCAATAGTGAACCCTCACTCCCGGATAACCTTCGTGGACCCGGAGGGAAGGAGGACTACCTTCGAGCGGGCGACGGACAAGATGCCCCCGGCCACCAGGGAGATCAAGCCGCACCCGTCCGGTCTAGAGCTGGGAACTCTCATGAACATGTCCAAGGACACCAGGAACAAGACCCTGGGCAAGTTCCTGCAGTTGGACTTCTCGCGCATAAGCGACCGGCTGGCCAAGGAGATATGCGAAAAGGCCGCCCTGAGCATGGAGGTCAACCCGGCCAAGCTCGGCCTGGATGATCAGAAGCGGCTGCTGGCCGCTATCGCAGCGGTGAAGATAATGGCCCCGCCCACGGACTGCCTGTCGCCCATCGGCGCCAACCTGATCAAGAAAGGCCTGCGCAACGTGCTTGATGACGTGCGGCCGGAGTTCTACGCCCCGCCGGTGACCAGGGACCCCAAGGTGCATTCCGGCAACCCTTTCCTCATCGAGGTCGGGATAGTGTACGGCGGGGACCTGCCCAAGGACTCGCAGGTACAGATCCTGCGCTTCGCCAACCGCGTGCCGCTGCTCTACCAGCAGGGGGCATGCGTGGTCACCAAGGCCATTGAGAACACCGACTGGCGGCGCTATGGGCTGGAGCAGCGCGGCGGTTCCGGCATCCCGTTCGGACCGGCCATCATACTGGTCCATGTCGCCTCCACGAAGGTGCCGTTCACCTCCGAGGCCAAGGAGGCCATAGCGAACCTCCCGGAGCTGCAGACGGAGATCGAGCTGGCCCTGAAGATTTGCGGCCGTTCGCTGAAGACGCACCTCAACAAGAGGGAGACCAAGAGCAAGACCCGGGTCAAGTTCGAGATCGTGCAGGAGATACTGCCGCTCATCGCCCAGAAGAGCGCCAAGATCGTCGGGAAGCCGGTCCCTAAGCTCAGCGGGAGCATAACCAAGATCATGAACGTGGTCTGGATAGACGATGCGGTCACGTTCGAGAGGGGGCATCACCGGGTGCGGGTGTCCATCTACAACTACACCCCGCAATCGCAGAGGTTCAACCTGCACATGGCCCTCCCGCCGGGATCGTTCGACTACAAGGGGCTGCAGTTCTTCCCGACCGAGGTGCGGGAGGACGGCAAGGTGTCCTGGGAGCTTCCGAAGATAATGTCCACGGAACGTTTGGACATCGTCTTCTCCCTGAACGGCCTGAACAAGGAAGATTACGACGAGAACGAGATCTATGCCTCGGGCATCAATCCGGTCTTCATCATCGGAGCCGAGCCGCTGCCGGGCGATTGGGACCTGAAAGGGCTGCAGATCACCGAGAGCGAGGAAGCGCCGGTGGTCGAGGAAGAGGATGAAGAGGTAGACTACGACGAGTCCAAGGAGGCGCTCAACGATGACTGATGATGAGAACAAGGCGGTGCGCTCTCTGACGGAGATCGCGCAATCCATCTACGACCAGATCGATTCCGGACGCATACCGAAGATGACGTTGCCCCTGAGGACCAAGAGCAACATCAGGTTCGATCCGAAGCACGGGGTGTTCAAGTACGGGAAGGCCACCGGCGCCCGTTCCGCCAAGAAGGTCAACGGTGCGCTCATGCTCCTGCGCACCATGTACGTCCTGGAGTTCATCGAGGACATGATCGCCACCAGCAAGTCATCCACCCTCAGGGAGATGTACTACATCTCGGAGGGATGGGAGAAAGCGAAATTCTCCTCGCAGGACGAGAGCAATCTGCTGGCCGAGGACCTGGAGATCGTCACCGCCTGCATGCGCGAGGACCTCAAGCTGAGAGCGGAGGAGAACGGGGCCAGCATAATCGGCGACATCGACATCACGGAGATGGACCGCAAGGGCCGCCTGAAGAGGATAAACTGCCGGGACGACGTCGGCGATTCCGGTTATGGAATACCCAACAACGTGGAGAAGGAGAAGGTCCAGTTGCTCAGCACCAACGCCAAGTTCGTCATAGCCATCGAGACGGGCGGTATGTTCGACAGGCTGGTGGAGAACGGATTCGACGAGGACTTCAACGCCATACTGGTGCATCTGAAGGGACAGCCGGCCCGCGCCACGCGCCGCATAATAAAGCGCCTGAACGAGGAGCTGAACCTGCCGGTGGTGGTGTTCACCGATGGCGACCCCTGGTCCTTCCGTATCTTTGCATCGGTGGCCTACGGAGCGATCAAGACCGCGCACATATCGGAATATCTGGCCACCCCGACCGCCGAGTTCGTGGGGATCACCGCATCCGACATCACCAACTACAAGCTGCCGACCGATAAGCTCACGGATATGGACGTCCGGGCACTGAGCGCCGAACTGAAGGACCCCAGGTTCGCCGACGAGTACTGGCGCGGGGAGATAGAGACCATGCTGAAGCTGAACAAGAAGGCGGAACAGCAGGCCCTGGCCAAATACGGCCTGGACTTCGTCACCGACAAGTACCTGCCGGAGAAGCTGACCAACATGGGAGTGCTGCGCTAGTTCCCGGAGACCGTTTGCCCTTCGGACCCAGAGCCCGGGATGTTGGACCGGTCCGATGAGGGGACGATGCGCGCACGGAGGGCGATGCCGGCCACCGTGCGCTGCCGTGGCTGTTTAATGAGCGGGGCGAGACTGCGGGAGCGAACGAGGGCAAGTTTGATAAGAGCGTCATTCCTTTTTCATCCGCATCATTATGAACGATCGAGCCTCGGTCTCCCTGACCAGTTTGACTGTGTCGTACCTGATCATTGCCACCGCGGCGGCCATCCTGGTCGCTTGGATGACCGAGGATTGGACGCTGTTCATCCCATCCATGCTCCTGCTGGGAGGAGCGTTCGCCACGTTTGTAGGCCTTCGGCAGCGCACCGGTGCTTTCGACCGGAGGCGGAGGAACGATGGCAATTTCCTGATGTTCTGGGGCACGCTGCTCGTGGCTTTCGGGGTGATCTGGGCGATTAACTACGCCTACCCGGACAACATGCTCTTCCTGGTGATCGGTTTCCTGGTCTGGCTGGGCCTGGCCGTGGTCCTCTTCACCCTGAAGAAGAAGTGATGCGAGGCTCAGGCCTCGGACAGCCTCTTCAGCACGAAGTCCCGGTCCAGGGTGGACAGGAAGAAGCCGAGCCGGGGGCCGGAGCGCCTGGCGATGAACAGGCGGTACAGGGCCTGGAAGCAAACCTTCGGCTGCATCCCCCGCTCCTTGGCGGTATTGTATATGGCGTCATGTATCCTGTCCCCGGTCCATTCCGCTGAAGCCAGCCGCTCCCTGAGCACGGCAATGTAAGCCCTCTCCTCATCGGCGATCTCCACGTCCGGCCTTTCCTGGCTGACAGTGAACAGCACCTCCTCGGAGGCGAAGGCGTTCAACCAGTGCCGCACGCAGTCCAGCCTCTGCTTCAGCACCTCCATGTCCTCCTCGGATATCTCGGGAATGTCCATGGAGCGCTTGAGAACCTTTACCACGCCATCGAAGGAATCGGATATCTGCGCCACGCTCACCAGATGCCGATAGGGCACCTGCAGCGGAAGCTTGGACCGCACGGCGGAGGGCTGGGCGATCTCGTACGCCCGCAGCAGGTCGATCTCCTTCTCGTCCGCACCGCCGTTGAAGTAAAGCGCCTCCACCTTGTCGAACTCATCCACGATGTCCAGTATGCCCATGCCCGGGTCGTAGTCGATATGGCGTTCCGGATTATAGCGCAGGACGCTGAAGGCAAGCACCGGAGCGGGTGTGATCAGCAGGGCATCCGTCCCGGTGACCACGTTACCGGTGGACTTGTGCATCTGGCCTTTTCCTTTGAACTGAATGAACTCGTAGGGCACCGGGTGCGGCGGCTCCACACCGTATATCTCGCGGCACAGCCGGACGCCGCTGTCGTAGGAACCCCCGGCGGCGGCGTGGTCCTTGCCGAACGGCTCGCAGGTAACGCCGAACAGCTTCCATTTGGCTGGCCACTCCACCCGCCATGGCATCTTGCCTTGGCCTTTCCGAATGTCAGCGTCCCCTTCGTAACCGCAGTGGCATTTGAAGTGGACGAACGGGAAATCGTATCCGGTGATCTTGTCGCTGAACATGCCGCACTGCGGGCACTCGGCGGAGAAAGGCCAGAAGTCCTCTGGCATCTTGCGGCCGGTGACCTCCCCCAGTATCGCGGCCACCCTGGACCTCTCCCTGAGGACCAGGTCGACTATCTCGGTGAACTTTCCCTCCTCGTATAGCTTGTGCGTCCAGATGATGCGGGGCTTGATGCCCAGCTCGCCGATTGCGTCCAGGAACGGATTGATGAAATGCTCCGCGTAGGTGGCGTGGCAGCCGTCCGGGCAGGGTATGTAGCATATCGGCTTTCCAACCTCCTTCTCGAAACATTCCGGAAGGAAAGGATAGCGCTTCCGCAGGGGATCGTAGGAATCTACCAGATAGATGAAGTCGACATCAGCCTTCTTGTCCTTGAGCGCCTTGTACACCGCGTTGGCGGTGATGGATTCCCTTAGGCTGCCCACGTGTATGTAGCCGGAGGGTGTGATGCCGGTTGATATCAGATGCTTACCGCCCCTCTCGATGAGGGTGTTAGCTATCACGTCTGCCCAATGCATGCTATCAAGCCGTGAAGTCCCCTGCCCGTTATAAGGTTTGTCGCAATTGGGTGCCCTGATCCGTCCGAGGCGGCGGTGCATAATTCTTTTATATCCTTTTGCAGGTAGCAGGTCCGATCGATATGGCAAAGGACAGCAAGACCGGGGGATTCCAGTCCGCGGCGGGCCTCATCAGGTATTTTGACAACGAGGACGAAAAGGCCCTGAAGCTCAGCCCCTATGTGGTCATCGCCCTGTGCGTCATCACCATCGCCGTGGTTGTGCTGGCCAGCGCCTTATACCCCACATGATTTATTAAAAATAAATTCCGGGGAAGTCGTTTAGCCTCATTCCGCATCAGGCGGCACCATCTCACATTTCTTGCCAAGTTTCCGGCGGAAGGTGTATGTGAGCAGCGGCGGAGCGACCAGCGTCGTCACCAGTGACATGAAGACGATGGCGTTGTAGAGCCCGGGCTCGATTATCCCCAGGCCGGTCACAGGATCCTTCATGCCCAGACCTATGCTGGCGACTATGAGCCCCACCTCACCTCTGGGCACCATGCCCACCCCGATGATGGCCGCGGATTTTCCCCCCATGCTCTTTGCCCCGAGACCGCAGCCGACGAACTTGGTTATTATTGCCAGTATGGTGATTATGCCGGCCATCACGAGCACGCTGTACTCGCCGAAGGCGTCCAGGGAGACCTCGATGCCCACGAACACGAAGAAGAACGGGGTGAGGAACTCTGTGATGGGCTCGATCTTCTCTTCACAAGGCCATTTGTCCTTGAACTCTGCGAAGGCCATCCCGGCAAGGAACGCCCCGATTATCGCCGCAAGGTCCAGGAATGCAGATATGGACGAGAGCGCGAAACAGACTATGAGCGCCAGCGGCAGCGGGCCGATGCCCTTGCGCTTGCGTTCTGCTGTGCAAACCTCATTCGCTTTCTTCTCATCCCTCTGCTTCATCATCTTAGGCAGGAGAAGCGAACCGACGAATATTATGGCCAGAACGAACAGCACCGCCTGTATGGACACCGCGGCCACCTGTATGATGTCCAGGCTTCCCCCGCTCGCAATACCGACCACAATGGCCAGCACTATCATGCCCAGAATGTCGTCGATGACCGCAGCGCCGATGATCACCCTGGACTCCACCGCCTGCATCAGGTTCATGTCCTTGATGACGCGGGCGGTGATCCCGACGCTGGTGGCCACCATGGCCGCGCCGACGAACAATGCTTCGAGCTGCTTCTCCGGCCCCAGGGCGAACATCATGAACACGTAGCCGACGATGAACGGGACTACCACCCCGAACACCGCCACGAACATGGCGGTCTTGCCGACCTTCCGTATGGCGCTGAACGGGGTCTCCAGACCGACCGTGAAGAGCAGGAATATCACACCCAGCTCCTTGAGTACCTCGAACACCTCGCGGTCTGACCCCAGATTGATGAAGTCGTAAAGGAAGGTGTTGGCTATGATGATGCCGACCAGGATCTCCCCGATGACCGTGGGGATCTTGACCTTGTTGCACACCATCCTGGCCACTTCGACCAGCACGATTATGATGAAAAGCTGAAACAGCACCGTCTGTATGAAGTCCTCTCCCATCGGAGTACTGTATGCCTTAGGTCATATATTAAATTCTGAGCAGGCTACCAGATGCGCGTGTTGTGATCGATTGAGTCAGCGATCCATGAAGAGGGTTTCCTCGATAATACTAGGCGGAACGTCAAGGCAAAAAAGATAAGTAACCAAAGGCGATCGAAGCGGCCGAGAGGAAACAAGATGTCATTATGGAAGAACCTTCCTTCCGGACGAAACCCCCCTGAGGTCATCAACGTCATCATCGAGACCCCCAAGGACAGCAAGAACAAGTACGAGGTCTCCAAGGAGTTCGACTGCATGCTCCTGGACCGCGTGCTGCACTCCAGCGTCGTGTTCCCGCTGGCATACGGACTGATACCGCGCACATTTTACGAGGACGGGGACCCGCTGGATGCCATGGTGCTGATCAGCGAGCCCACCTTCCCCGGCTGTGTCGTCGAGGCCCGGCCCATAGGCGTGCTGGAGATGAGCGACGAGAAGGGCCAGGACGACAAGATCCTGACCGTGGCTTGCGGAGATCCGCGCAACAACGAATACTTGGAACTGGAGGACGTGCCCCAGCACCTGCTGGACGAGATCTCCGAGTTCTTCAAGACCTACAAGAGGCTGGAGGAGAAGAAGGGGACCAACGTCATCGGCTGGCAGGGACGCGCCCGCGCCACGGAGATCGTCGCCGATTCGCTCACCATGTTCCGCAACAAGTTCGGCTACAAGTGAGTCAGAAACGCCTTTCCCATAATATCTTGGCACCGCAGGCCGCCCGGACCAGGGCGGCCATGTCCTCGATCTTCAATTCTGCCTTGATGCAGTGGCCTTCCGAGAAGCAGGAACGGGCTATCTCCGCTCCCACCTGATCATCGTTCCCCGGTGCCAGCCGGAACAGGTACGAACCTGGGTACAGCAGTTCCTCGGACGATATGCCATCCTCGTCCCCGTCCGTTATGGCGATGACCGGTACGCCCAGCCGGTAGAGGAGGGCGGAGGCGATCTTGCTGGTATCGTCCCCGACCGTGACCGCGTAGGCCGCGTCCCGGCAGCGGAACAGGGAATCCTCGGCGCAATGGTCTATAAGGCAGGCCATGGTCTTATGCGACCCCAGGCTGCGCGGCTTCGCACAGGTGCGGCGGACATGGCCGCTGCGGATTATCGCGTTCCGCAGGTCGAAACTGCCCAGCCGTTCGATGCCGGTGGATTTGGTCCTTACGCCCCTGGCCACCAGAGAGCCGTCCGGCGATCGCCCAATCGTCACCTGGGAACCCTCCGCCCTTCCGATTACATGGCCGTTTATCCAGATGTTCTCTCCTGGGCGGACGCCGCTGAGAACCCGCACATCCTCGTTGCGGGCCGGAACCGCTCCCCGGCGGTCGAGCACCTCGCCCCCCAGGAGGGCCAGAAGCCCTTCGAGGACCTGATCCGGCCCGGCCCACAGTATGCTGAGGCCGTCCTCTATCTGGATCAGGGGGATGTCGGTCACCGCCTTGGAAGCGACCAAACGCCCGAAGGCAAGGGAGCTTTCGCGGTCCTTCCCTTGATTCACCAGCAGGATGAGGTCCGAATCGGCCGATGCCCGCCTAATCGCGGCAGAGGGCAGCTCCCGGCAACTGATGTCGATCGTCCGCTCCAATCCGGCATCTATGACCGCTGCCATGGCGGTGGTCCCGCCGACCATGGCTCTGACCGGACCAATGCTGGAGACGAGGTCGATGACCCTGGATGCCAGTCCGGTGTCCACGGCCTCCGGCCCATGCACTATCACGGTGATTCGCTTGCCGGTCGCCATGGCCAGAAGAGATGAGGAGTGCTGCGGAAAAATTGCTGGTCAGCCCAGCTCTTCCTCCACTTCCTTTCGCCCTTCCTCCAATTCCTCGCTCTGCTCCGGGTCTATCAAAAGCAGCAGGGTCTGGAACTCGCCGACGTGGGTCTTTTCCTCCTTGGCCACGTCCAAAAGGATGCGGCGGATCTTATGGTCGGCGGTCATGGCGGCCAGCTGCTCATACAGGCTTACCGCGTCCAGCTCGGCTATGATGGCCGCCCTCAGTATCTCGCGGTCCAGGTGGTCAGATTTCAGGGCCTGCAGGTCGATGGGGATCTTGGACATCATGGTATCTGAGACGCTTAACGAACTTTCTTGCTCATAAGCATGATGGATATCATCGCAGCGAGCGCGGCCGACCGGCTAGCAACGAATAAATGCTGGGGGAGCCATGTCGGCCGCGGGAGCTGGAAGGAATGAACGGTGGAGAAGCGGAGGGAAAGACGGCCCTTCGCCAAACTGACGGAGAGGGCGAGCAGACCGCAAAGCGACTCCAGGCCCCCATATCGGCCATCGTCCTCGCATCGGTCGGCGGCCTGCTCCTTTTCATGGGATCTTTCTTCCTTCTGGTGGCAGGCCTGGGCGTGGGCGGTCTCATGGTTCCCGCCCTGGCGGTCATGGTCGCGGCCACCATCATGATGCTGTCCGCCTGGAGCATCTGGAGGAAGACCCTGGTCCGCCACGAGGTCATGCGGCGGAATGAGCTGGACCGCCTGCAATGCGATTATTGCGGTGGCATGAACGCTGAAGGTGACCTGCGCTGTCGTTCCTGCGGCGCCCCCCTGCGCTGATTCAGGTCCCCAGATACCCGCCGTAAGTGGCCTTCCTGCATACCGGGAGCTTTCCCTTGAGGCATCTCTCCAGCATATCCGAGACCTTTCCCTCGCATCCGGCGTGTACCTTCACGCCTGCTGACTCCAGCTGCTTGAAGGCCCTCGGTCCGATCGTTCCGGTGATGACGATGTCGACCTTCTGCTTGGCCAGCTCCCCGGCGGTCCTGATGGCCGATTCGCTGCCTCCCTTCCTCACCAGGTTCTCCATGACCATGCGGTTCTCCGGGCTTCCCTCGAAAATGATGAAGAAGTTGCTCCTGGCCATGGGTGCGATCTCCCCGTCCAGGCCATCGCCCTTGGACGTCACCGCCATCCGGCATGGCCTATCACCGTGCGATGCGGGCTTCCTCTTTGCTGTCATTTTAACACCTGATAGAGCTTGTCCTTGCGGCCTTAAGAGCCTTTCGAAGCCACCTTCCGGTCCTGCGGTGCGACGTTCGGCGGAAAGGTCAGCACGATCACTTTCGGCCGCCCATGGCAAAGGTTATTACCGAACAGGGAATGCGGAAAACGGGGAGCCGCATGGCAGATGGGGACGATGTAGTCATTGACGTGAAGGGGCTGGTAAGGAAGTACCACAGCACCACTGGTGTCCTTCACCAGAAGAGGAAGGAGACCGTGGCGGTCAGCAACATCGATTTTCAGGTCCGCCGCGGTGAGCTCTTCGGACTGCTCGGCCCCAACGGGGCGGGCAAGACCACCACCATCAAGGTGCTGACCACCCTTCTGCTTCCGACCTCCGGCAGCGTGACGATACTCGGCCACGACGTGGTCAAGGAGTCGATGGAGGTCCGCAAGCGCATCGGGCTCATTCTGGGTGGGGAACGAGGCCTCTACTATCGGATCACAGCCAGGCAGAACCTGCGCTACTTCGCCGATATCTACGGAGTCCCGATGTCCATCAGAGAGAAGCGCATCGAGGAGGTCCTGAAAAGGGTCAACCTCCTGGACAAGGCGGACGCCAGGGTGGAGGACTACTCACGGGGGATGAAGCAGCGGCTGCACATTGCCAAGGGCATCATCCATGACCCCGAGCTGATATTCATGGATGAGCTGACCATCGGCCTCGATCCGGAGGCGGCGAGGGACGCCAGGGACATGACCAAGGAGCTGGTGGCCGAGGGGAAGACCATTCTCCTGACCACCCATTACATGTACGAGGCGGACGAGCTCTGCGATCGCATCGGGGTCATCACCCGCGGGAAGATCGTGGCGTTGGACACCCCCAAGGGATTGAAGTCCCTGGTCAGGGACACCTCGGTCATCGAGGTCGAGGGTTTCGGGATCACCGACAAGGACCTGGAAGCCCTGAAGGCATTGGACGGCGTCCGCACGGTCACCGCCAACATGTGCGAGGACAAGCAGACCATGCGCGTGCAGGTCGGAGACGCTGTATCGCTCCTTCCGAAGGTCACCCACCTGCTTGAGGACCGCAAGGTCATCGGGATGAAGGTGAAGGAACCTACGTTGGAGGACGCCTATCTTTGGCTGGTGAGAGAAGATGCCTAGGCTCCGCGCCACCGCGGCGTCCTTCCGCCACCAGGCGGCAATGTTTTTGGCCGAGCCGCAGTGGCTGATACCCAACATAATCGCCCCGTTCGTACTGGCCATGGTGGTGCTGATGCTGTACCGCGAACCGAGCCCGGAGGCGGTGCTGTACGCGGTGCTGGGCGGCGGGATGATGGGGATGTGGGGGAACACACTCTACGCCTCCGGCTTCTCGATCCAGTCCGACCGCTGGTGGGGTACGGTGGATGCGGTCTTCGCCGCTCCCAGCCCGCTCATCTGGATAATCGGCGGCAGAACCATCTGGAACGCCTTCGTGGGGATAGTCAACGGCCTCTTCGTGCTGGTGGCCGCCATGATCATATTCCAGACCCCTCTGGAAGTGGCGGACCTCGGGCTGTTCTTGCTGGCCTTCGTTCTGACCTTGCTCTCGCTGGCAGCCCTGGGCATGCTGTTCAGCGCCGCCTTCGTCCTCACCCGGTCTGCGCAGGTGCTGACGAACGGGCTGGAGTTCCCCATATACGTCGGAACGGGCAGCATGTTCCCGATATTCCTGCTTCCCTACTGGACGCATCCGCTGTCCTACAGCCTGGCACCGACCTGGGGAATTGACGCCATAAGGTATGCCGCGCTTCCCGCCTACGCGGACGGCTTCGCCGCCGGGTATTGGGGAGACATGCTGTACATGTCGATACTGGCACTGTTTTATCTGGCCGTCTCCATCTGGCTATACAGGGTCGTCGACCACCAGGCGCGCAAGACCGCCAACCTCATGAGGTACTGACATGTCCGATAACGTCAACAGTCCATTGCGCGTGTTCTGGAGCTCGGCGGTGCTGGCCAAGCGCGCCCTCTTCGCCTGGCTGAACCCGGCCATGTGGATAATGCAGCTCTTCGGCATGTCGCTGTTCCAGATCGCCTTCTTCGTCTTCGTCGCGAAGTTCGTCAACAACTCCGAGGTCAGCGTGGAGTTCGTGGCCATCGGGAACGCCCTGCAATCGCTGGCGTACGTGAGCGTGTTCGCGGTGTGCAACATCACCGGGGAGGAGAAGAACCAGGGGACCATAGAGAACCTGCTGGTCTCCCCGGCCAATCGCTTCTCCGTGTTCGTCGGAAGGGCGGTCTTCCAGATCGCCAACGGACTGGCGACGGTGACCATCGCCTTCATGTACGCCGCCCTTATATTCAACGTGGACTTCTCCCAGGCCAACTACCTGGGGCTGACGCTGGTGATACTGGTGACCACCTTCGCCATGACCGGCTTCGGGCTCATGCTGAGTTCGCTCGGCCTGTTCCTCCGGACGTCCATGATTATCGCCAACATATTCCTGTTCATCGGGCTGCTGCTGTGCGGGGTCAATTTCCCTGTGTCTTACCTTCCGGGATGGATGCAGCCGCTGTCCTACGCCATACCGATGACCTACGGGACGGAGGCGGCCAGGATGGCCGTGGAGGGCGCTTCCCTGGGAGATCTCTCGGGACTGCTGGGCCTGGAGGCCCTGGTCGGCTTCATCGTTATGACGGCCGGATATCTGATGTTCCGCTGGTTCGAGCACCTGGCCAGGAGCAAGGGGACCCTGGACCGGTTCTAAGTGACGCCGGCGCGGTGCAGCGGGAGCTCCAGGTCGAAAATGGTCCCGTTGGGCTGGTTCTCCCTCACCGATACCGAGCCCCCGTACCTGTTCATGACCTTCCAGACGATGTAGAGCCCCAGTCCGGTCCCGCCGCTGCTCCCGAACCGGAAGCCCTCCTCGAATATGCGTGAGCGGACGTCCGCCGGGATGCCGATCCCCCAGTCCATGATGCTGACGAGGCACCTGTCCCCCTGAACCGATATCTCCACCCGCAGGCGGTCGGTCCTCCCGTGGATGACGGCGTTGCGCACGATGTTCTCCAGGACGGAGGGCAGCGCCTCGTCCGCCTCCACGATCGCCGAGGGGCCTTCCAAAGAGGAGGGCAGTTCGAAGGTGCTAAGCACCTTGGCCGCCACATCCCTGATGTCGTATTCCTTGAAATTGCGGCCGGAAAGCAGTCCGGCCTCCAGCGACCTCATGTTATCGATGAGCTTGATGGCCCTGGCAATGGCGTTCTCCGCCAGGACCAGCGCCCTGTCCGAGCCCTTCAGCCGATAAAGGTCCAGTCCACCGCTGGTCACGGTCAGCTCGTTCATGATGTCGTGGCGCATGGTCTTGTTGATGAGGCGGATGGCATCGTTCGTGTCCAGCAGGCTCTGCTCCATGCGCTTCCTTTCGGTTATGTCCTTGAACACTATGACCAGGCCGAGGACCTGCCCCCGCTCGTCGATTATCGGGGACATGCTGTCGTCGACCGGCCTCCTCTTTCCGCTTCTGTTCAGCAGCCATGCGTCCAGGGGAAGCCCGCGTGCGCCCCTTTCGTCCAGCACCCTCTGGAAGCCGCCCTCCACCGCGTTCCGCCCCTCGGCGTCCACAAATCGGACCACCTCGTTCACATCCCTTCCTAGTGCCTCGTCCGCCCTCCAGCCGGTGAGCCCCTGTGCGATGGCGTTGATGTTGGTCACCCTGAGCCGATCGTCGGTGACCACCACCGCATCCCCGATGCTGGCGATGGTGACCCTTTCCTTCTCCTTCTCCAGGTGCAGCTCATGATTGCGCTTGGCCAGCTCCCGTGCGGAGTTCACTATCTCGTTATTGAGACGGGAGATCTCGTCCAGCACCTCTGCCTCCACGCCGATGTCGGCGGGGGCGCTTAGCAGGGAGGCTAGCAGCTTGGGGAGATGTTCGGAGAAATCCGGGTCGGCCCTCAGCCCCCCGTCGCCCAGCATGGAGACCACGTCCTCAAGGGTCTGCCCTGCCAGGAAGATGTAGTGCGCGCCGACCTTGGCCCCGAACAGCTGCATGACCTGAACATCCTCGCCGAAACGCATGACCAGCTGCTTGTTGGACACCGGACGCCCTCTTTCCAGCCTCATCATAGCCTCCCGGAGCGCCGGGGCGGACGAGGGGCCTACCAGGTCGCGGAGGTTCATCCCCTTCGCGGCATCATATAGTTCGTTGCCCAAGCCTTTTACCGAGAGCACCGTCAGGTCCCGATCGCAGACCATGGCCATGGCTTTCATGGAGACCATGCCCGGCCTCATCCCAGGATCCTATTCATGGTGCTCACCGCGCCCTCCGCGTCCCTGGCATGAGCGTCAGCGCCTACAGACGCCCAGAGTCCCTCAACGGTGTTGAACGGGAAGCCGCCCACCACCACCTTGAGGTCCAGCAGGGCCGGATCGGCCCGTATCATGGCGACGAGGTCCCTCACGTGCCGGACGTTGAATCCCATGGTGGCCGAGACCAGGACCGCCTTGGCCTTGCGCTCCTTTACCAGGGAAACGACGTCCCGGTGCGGGGTGTTCGAACCCAGGTAGCTGACGTCCCAGCCGTCCAGCTCGAGGAAGTCCGCCACCATCCTCGCCCCCATCTCGTGAAGTTCGTTGCCCACGCAGGTGACCACCAGTACCCCTTTTCTGGAAGCGGCCCCGAGAAGGCGGGGATAGAGCTGGCCCAGTATCTGCTGGGTGACCATGATGGTCAGGTGCTCCTGGACCACGCTCACCTGGCGGTGCTGCCACAGCCTGCCTACCTCATACTGTGTCATCTGGAACACCTTCAGGTACATCTCATGGACACCCATGCCCTCGTCCAGTCCCTTCTGGACGAGGGATTGTGCCTCCCTCCTTCGTCCGCTGAGCACGAGCTCGAGGTATTGTTTGGCCAGCCTTCCCGCCGCTTCCTGGTCCTCCAGATAGCTGGGGACGCTCAGAGGCATTTCAGGATACCTGCCGAGCGTTGTCAGGACGATATCATCGACGGCCTTGGCGAACTCACCCTCCAGCCGCCTTCGGCATTCGTCCAGGATGTGCTCCAGCACCTCCCGGAACATGTCATCGGATATTTCGAGGTGCTGCATTAGCACCTTGGCCCAGGCAATATAATCGACGAACAGCTGGGGGGATCCGATGCTGGCCGCATCGAACAGGAACCTGAGGTGGTACTTGGTGTCGTTGATGCAATGCTGATTGCCCTCCCCGGAATATCCGGCGTACTCCTCTGGACGCTTCCTCCGGTGCTCGTCGATGATGCTGAAGGCCATGCTATCGATCAGGGCGTAGGGATCGGACATATGCTCGGCTATTGACCTGAGGCGGTCATAATGGTTCACATCCCCTTCTTGATGACGTTCGGCCGGAGCGCTCCGCTGCCCGTTCGTCGTTCGGATCTCCGCTGACATTGGAGTTGATGGCTTGGGGCTTGAAATAATCGAACATGCATCGTCAAGGGTCAGATGAAAGGAGAAAGCTCGTGCCGGCCGAGGTCGAGGGCGATACGGTGGTCCCTCCTGTTCGCAGGGACCCTGTTCCTGGGGCTGGGACTGTTCGGCATCCTCGTACCGGTGCTGCCCACCACCCCCTTTCTGCTGCTGGCGGCCGCCTGCTATGCCCGGGGATCGCAGCGCTTCTACTGCTGGCTGATGAACAATCGTCTGTTCGGCGCCTACATCCGCAGCTACCGGGAGGGACGCGGGCTTCCCCTGAGGGTAAGGGCGTTCACCATCACCATGTTGTGGCTGACCATCGGCCTGACCGCCCTTTTCTTCGTCAACGAAACCTGGATGAGGATCCTCCTCCTTTTCATCGCCGCGGCCGTGACCGTTCATGTCGCTTCGCTGAGGCCCAAGGAAGGCCGGAAGCGGGAATAAATATGTTCTAGCAAAGGATAGGGGGATCAAGATGAAACGTATAGGCTGGTTCACCACCGGGCGAGGACCTGGTTCTCTGGGCCTTTTCAGCACCGTGAGGTCCGGGATCACCAGCGGGCAGATCGATGCCCGGATCTCTTTCGTGTTCATTAACCGGGATGTCAAGGGCAATGCCAACCGGGCGAAGCTGGTCGCCATGGCCGAGGAGGATGGGGTACCGGTCCTGATGCTGCCTTCCGACGGCTTCCGCAGCGATCTGAAGGCCAGAGACCTCCCCGCCTGGCGGGACGAATACGGAAGGGCGATGAGGGACCTGATATCCGAACACCCTATGGACTTCGGGGTGCTGGCCGGGTACATGCTGATACTCGATCCTCGGACCTGTGCGGAATATGACATCATCAACCTGCACCCGGCCCTGCCGAACACCTACCAGGGCACCTGGGAGGATATCGTCAAAAGGGTCGCCGAGAGCGAGGACCGGACCTATGGATCGATGGTGCATGTCTGCACCCCGGAGCTGGACCGAGGGGCGACCGTTGCCTACGACGAGTTCGCCATCGGGGACCTGCGGGAACGCTACGCCTCCAAAGAGGAGCTGGCATCCGCGCTCCGCGAACGGCAGCGCAGCCGGGAGGTGCCCCTGCTCATGGAGACCATCAGGATGCTGAGCGGCGGCGGACTGGAACTGAAGGGCTGGGTCCTGAATGGAACCTCCGGAGGTCCGTTGGACATGTCCCGGGCCATCGACCGATTGATGCGGGATTGAGGCGATGTCTGGTGGCGGGAACAAAGGCTTTGTCGCGATTACAGGGATGCCCACGATTGCGATGGATAATAAACGATTAGCGTCATCAAGAACATGTCTTTCCTGAGGGAGATGGCGAAATGGCCTCGAAAGTGCGGATAAGCATGTTCCCCTGCGACAACAAGACCGTGGTGACCGTTGAGACGAGAGAGGATGGGGACTATTCGATAAGCGCGGAGAGCACCTGCCCCAAGGCCGAGAGGTTCGTGAACGGGCTGGCGGTGCTGACCATGGAAGACCTGACCAGCAAGAGGGAGGGCAAGATCTACCGTGAATTCCTGGCCTCGGACATGAGCTGCAACTGCCTGGTGCTCTCCGGCGTCATCACCGCCGCCTGGGTGGAGGCGGGGCTTATCGCCCGGTCCAACGCCAGGAAGGGCGTTCCGCTAACCATTGAGTTCGTTAACGATTAGCATTGCGTCCGAACGTTGTTCCTCACCCAGAGGGTCGTGGACGAGGTCAAGGTATCTCATGAAGACCCGTCCGTCTGGGAATAATTTCCCGAACCCGGTTCATCCGGTCCGAACGGCCGGACATGAGCCTTTTACCAATGATCATTCGAAACGGAGGATACAGGACTGATAATCGAGCGAGTGCGTGAAGCCTGCCGACGCCGCAGTGGCGTTCGACGCGTCGTTGAAGGCCCAGCAATGCCAGCCGACCCGCCGCACCCCGTGCGCCGAGGCGCTGCGCATGAAGGCGGAGACCAGGAGGACGCCCAACCTTTTCCTACGGTGGCCATCTACCACCTCGATGCCCACTTCGCATCGGTCCCCCAGGTTGTACTCCGACAGGCACCAGCCGACCAGCTCGTCATCCTTGACCAGGCAGACGCCGAAGCTGCGGTCCAGGAAGTCCTGTACGTACGGGCGTTCGGAGCACATCTCGTACCTGAGATCATCCAGGTTGGCCAGCCGTTCCTCGGACAGCAGCCTTGCGTCCACCGGGCGGAGGACGAAATCTTCTGGCGACACTGTTTGTAAGCTGTCCACGGCGACCTCCCGCTCGTAGTAACGTCTCATCCCTTTGAAGGTGACATTTATTCCAAAGACCTCGGCGATCGGATCGTCCAGTTCCGGCTCGGTATAGTGAATCGACAGCATGCCGATGCCGGCCTCATGACGGTACGCGGGAAGGGCCTGGTCCCGGATGTCACACAGTTCATCGACCACGCCGTGGGCGCCCTGCCGTACCGCCAGATATATCCTGGAACGGACCATGAGCACGGCTATTGCGGGATCTTCGATGTCGTCAACGAAGACCTTTCCAGGGGCGACTCCGGCGAGGACCGCCCGCACCGCCAATGAGTGGTCGAATGAACAAAATAACGAACGGACGGCATCGAACCCACCAGACCCTGCATCAAGCACGATGCCCGATATGCGATGGCGATACTTCAAACCGACCGAACAGCCGTTCCAGCCATGTCGCCATGATTCCGATCCTGTTGGCGATCATGCATGGCGTGGCAAGAGGATGCCCATCTGCACCTCGGATCGTTTCTGACCTCGGGGACCTTGCTTTTGCCAGGGAGAAACAGACGGTAATTCTGCAGAAGGATCGCGTCGGCCGGGATGATAGCGAGGACGCCGGAGAAGCGTATGGTGCTCCCGTCGGGGAATCCATCAATAATAGCCAGGTATCCAATCTTTCAGATCAATTCCACGCTTTTTCGTCATAATTGAATTCTGGGATAGCATTGTTTGCAGCTCCTCGACCGACGATGCTCCGAGGGTCTTGAGAAGTTCTTCCACCGTTCCGGACGATACCGGATCGGTCGGGGGAGATGACTTTTTCATCATGTTTTTCTCCCACAGCTTGTTAATGCGATCTCCTGCGCTGTCAGCGCTGATCTGGGCGTAATAGCGCTGAGTGGTCTTTAGGTTGGAGTGCCCTAGCGTGGTCGATACATCTATGAGGCTGTTCGGGTCCATTTCCACGGTCAGAGATGCGTAGGTAGGTCGGAAATCCTTCAACCTGAAATCTATGCCGCATATGTTCTGGATCTCCTTCTTTAAGTCTCCGAAGTGGTTGGAGCTATAGTACGTATCCTTACCCCCCTGGAGGTTCGGGATGAGATACGTCGCTTCCTTTCGCCCGTAGTATTGCAATAGTTGTGTTCGGGCCTTTAAAAAATCAAGGAAGGCTTGGCGGTACGGTGGGACGACGGTGACGCGGCGGTTCTCTGCCCACTTGGCCGCTCCCTTGGGAACCCTGACGTATAATTTCCAGGTGCGGGTGTCCAGATCGACCAGATGGGATAAGCGTAGTTCCGATGGTCGCAACCCCGTGGCTACGTAAGCATAAGCAAGTAGCTTAGCCTTCGATGCCCGCCATTCCTTCGGCTCTCCCCTGGCGCTCCCGATCTTCTCAGCTGCTTGCTGTATCGATTCCAGGTCGTTCATGGTCAGCGCCCTGATCGGTCTCCTCGCGATCCTTTGAGGGAATTGATAGCCCTCGTCCCTCATCTGCTGGAAGATGTTGTTGCCGTTCATTTTCAGAACACCTTCAAGCTTCTCCAGATAACGGACCTGGGTATCAGGGTCCAGCGGCTTCCCGTTACGGTGCTTGGCAGGGTCCTGCATCCAGTTGATGATTATTCGAATGTCCTTTGGACCGATCAGTTCGGGGTTGGTCGTGGTCAACGGTCTCGGCCCGTTCACAGGCTCAAATTGATCCGCCATGTGGCGAAGGTATCGCCTTTCGTTCTTCCAGGTACTTTGTCCCACTTGCAGCTTCCTCTTTTCGATGTATCTTTCGATAGCGGCCTTCAGGGGGTATCTGCCCATCGATCTCCCCCTTTGAGCCAGCTTTTCGGCCTTGCTAGGACGCCCTCGCTTTCTTGCAAGGTTAGCGCCCCCGGAGTGAGTAAGGACGGGGTAGAGTGTAAAATTATCGTCCGATCCCGTAGCCCCATCACTGGACGATGTCATTCAAATGACTGGCCTCCCCGGGTTTTCCTCCCGTTTTTTGCACTCTGTGCCTGCGGAGGCACCGTTTGACCGTTGGATGACCGAGCCCGACATCCGAAAAAGTGTCTGGAGGAGGACACGGCGAACCGTCGAGGTTCTCCTTCTCTCTCGGTCGAAACGATCTCGGTCTTCCGCGGACCGCCCGGTCGTTGACGCCTCCCCGTCATGAACGGTATCTGTGATGTCGTTCGAAAGGGAAACGGCATCAGCTAGACGTTTGGTATCTCCTTTGTGTCCAGGCTTTCTCTTGCACATCCTATCGTTCAGGATTTTGCGGTCCAAGCTATTTAAGCGCCTATTTCCATGGCATCTCGAACCATTTGACGGGGGTGGAAAACCTGTCCCGAAAAGGTGTGAATAAGAAAGATGCAGCAGGCTCCGACATGACATTGATGGTCTGGCTAACGGGGGCACCGTACCTCATCATGAAGGAGCTGAGCATCGGGTCGCAAAGTCCGACCGAAGTCGCTAAAGCACTAAGCAGACCTATACAATGGGTCAGCAAACGCACCGGTCGCATGCAGGAGCTGGGACTCCTTGTCAAGGAAGACCCGGATGATCACGGCGTGAAGGTGATGACGCTCACCGAGAAGGGCAGACGGGTGATGGGGGCGATCGCCGCCATCAGGGATAACTCGCTCTTTGTGGAATTGAGGCGGGCATTGGACCTCAAGGGGCCGGGGGATGATGCGCGGGTCCTGGCCCATAGCGAGGCCGAACGGGTGAAAGAGGCGATGACCTCTGGAACAGGAAAACTCGACTTCGAACGATTGTTCAATGCGGCGCTGGACGCCTCATCCTCTAAGACCGAGGGATGGTACGCCTCCGAGGACCTGACATATCTCTTCTCGACCCTGGATGCCGAGAGGTGGGACGAGCCGTCCCGTCTTCTGCTGATACGGATCATCGGTAGGGCCATCATCGACAGCAGGAACGACCGTGATTATGTCACGACCTATAACGGTCTTCTCGATCCACTGACACGACTGGCAATGAAGAAGGATGCCGATAGGAACGTCCGGGCGGAATCTATCATGGCCATCGGCTCTCTGAGGGAACATAACGGCAATGTGCCGAACAGTCCCTTAATGTCGATCATCCAGCTCCAATGGGATATGCTCTCTCCGGAACAGGAAGGTCTCGAACTTATCGAGGACGCGATCTCGCACGTGCTCAAGTCATGGGCGTCACTGCTGAACGAAGACCAGAGGGAATTGTTGCTCGCGAGCGTTGGCCAGATGCATTGCGACAGGATGCCGTTCATGGGCGCTCCCAAGAAGGAGGGCGAGGAGGTAGGGCAGCGCAAGGTCGATGAGGTTGCTCTTCAAAGGTACCGGTCCTTATCGGCGATCGTTACCGGTCGAATCATCGACGATTCATCGAACATTTCACCGAGCGATTCACCGATAAAAACTCGGTGATTAATCTCGGTGAAAATCATCGGCGGAAACTACTATAGTATAATCTCATAACAAAGGCGATTCGATTAATGATATTCTAGGATACATTTTCTCTACCTTCTCCCCCCCCCCTGCGAAATATGCTCAAGGGTAATGTTGCTCGGCAAGGCTACGAGCGAGGTTCCGAGCAGAGTTCAAGTAAAGAGCTGATAGTTTTGTCGAGATTTTAGGGTCCCATATCACCGGGGGATATTGAGGCGATGATCGGATTTCAGGGCAGGAGATCCTCTTTTTATTCTGTTACCATCCTCAGGTCGTGCAACCTACATGGCTCGGGGATATGTCCGGTCGTTCACCCCTATACCTCGGGTTCGAAACGACAGTGTGCCAGTTCATTAATATGGGTGTCGTGAACATGAACTTATGACAAACTCACTAAGACCATCAATAACAGTAGCGGAAAGGGTCGAAATAAGATCACTAACTATCTGGATAGGAGACCATAAAACCGTTCATCGCACTACCCTGGACTATCTCACAACCCATGCCAGATCGTGGCATCGATGGGGTCTATGAGGGGTGCAGTGGGGTGCACTATGACACCGCTTCTCTTTACGCGCGCGTATAATAATTAAGCAATAAGAACAGTGGACCGTCTACGTAGATGGTGTGCACTCACTGATCGATGATGACCATCATCATTCGAGGGCGATGTAATGAACGATGAAGCGATGTAAAACAATAATCTGGGGCAATTCGAATAGGTATGAAGACAGACCCCGTACTATGACCTCAAGATCGCATCTATCTCCTCATACTTCTCTGCGATGACCTTTCCCTTCTCCGTCAACCTTACGTTATGGGTGACGCGAGGCTTGTTCTCGATGACTATGCTGACTAGTCCGGCAGACTCAAGCAACTTGAGGATGCGTGAGAGGCGCTCATAGTTGCCCATCACCTTCCTCAGCTCCGTAGCTAAGGATCCATCATTGTGCAGCAGGAAGACAAGTATGCCTGCCACATGGTCTAAATTGAGCACAGAGTCCGAGTCTATCATTCAACATCCAGAATTCAGTTTTATGTACAAAAGAAAATGTTGTAGAAACCCGGATTCTGGAACCGATATTATAATATTGGTATTGAACTATTCATATTACCGGATTCGGTATTATGATTCAAATGGCATCGTTCCTAGTGCTTGTTGACCCGAATGCACCAACAATCGAACGGACAATGAAGTGGTCGAAATCCAAGGAAAACGTCAGCTCTCTTCGACGAACGCTACAGAGGAAAGAGGATATGAGCATGCATATGAAATCGTTCGATAGGGGTACATATTTCGCCATCAGACCGTTTTTGCATCGTTTATGGAGGAATTCCTTGTGTTTGAGCCAAATATGTCTCCTAACCCTGTTTCTGACGTTCCTGCCGTTCGTCGGGAACGTGACCGCCGCCGATGGTTTCGAGGTCACTGGCACCGTCTCGATAGAGCCGGGGTACTGCTGCAAGCTGCCGTTCGTGATGGCCACGGACGGCGTTTTCGAGTTCGGCATCGAGGTCCGCTCAGGCCCGGACATAGATGTCATCCTGATCCCTTACTCCGATCTGAACGACTATCAGAACGGTGACTCGTTCACCCATTATCCCGATGGTACTTTCTCCGGCTGCGACGAGACTGAAGGAGACGTTTACCTCTATTCAGGCACGTACTGCCTCATCCTGAGCAATGACGGGAGCAGCACCGCCTCGGTGCATTATTCGTACACCCCGACGCCCCTTCAGGGCGATTCGGACGATGAAGGGTTATCCGCGTCCTTATCATCGACCACGATGATCGTACTGATCGGCATTATCTTATTGGCAGCGGCTGGCATTCTGATCTTGAAGATCAAGGTTCCGATGGGGCGATCGCCCGATGCCCCCTCCGGTGGTACGTTCTGTAAGGAATGCGGGGAACCGATCCTCAGTGATTCATCATATTGCAGGAAGTGCGGGGGTAGGGTAAAATGAGATCGCGGAGGAACGTTCGACCCTCTGAATTGAAGGATGGAGCCATCAATGTGACCATCAAGACCTGCCGGAACTGTGGTCACGTGTTCGTGGAAGGGTATCACGGTTCCCCAGGAATTCAGTTCTGGCTGTCGGCATTCACGTTCTTCGGCGGGATAGCGTACTGGGCGCTCCGGGGAAGAGGGGAACGGTGCCCCAGGTGCAAGAAACGGCATTTCGATGCGCAAGTTCGAACGATTACGTTCGATACGTCAGGGAATAATACCTATTCACATTTATAACTTTTAATATATATTAAATGGCGTTGGTATGCAACATAGGGTACAATTAACTGAAATCATAATAAAATTTTATATAAATTCACTTCGATATGAGACCCGGGCAGCCTCCCTTTTAAATTGCTCGGCCAACTCTCTTAAAGTAATGGCAAGTCTATGATACCCAATTGATTCAACATCCTCTGCTTGTTTAGCATATTTTGTGGCCAGTTCCCTCTCATCCTTTCCACTCGGATCCACAATGTGTACTCCTCTTGAATTATATAACTCAGTTGAAAAACCTTCTCGAATTTCATCAGAGTCTGACGCATTCAGTACTTCGGCAACAGAGCGATTAATCCATAATCCATTCTGATCGGCGGGAGCATATGCTAGTACATGGCCAACCATATTCATAGAAATCTCTAAATGGCCAGTTGCGGTGCACTCAACTCTTACGGTTTCCAACCAAGACTTTAAGGCAACATCGTCATATGGAGCATTCTCACGCCAGCCGGGGGGCTTCCTCCATCCATTTAATAAATGAAATAGGTGAGGGGCAAGTTGTTCTACTTCTTCATTTTGTTCAGTCTCAGTGGGCTCCTTACTAACACTATCGTTCTTTGTGGACCTGAATATGTGGCGTATTACCTCACAGAAAAATTTTGGGTCATTAGTCAGTCTGCTTTCAAGAAATCGAGGGGACGCATCACGGTCACCTTCGAGTAGGGAAAGATAAGCTAATTCAATCTGAAACAAATCGTCAGCGTCCGTTTCATGACTTTCTTGTAAGTGTTTTATTATTTCGATTATTGTATATCTATCGATTGAATGAACTGTCTCTGTAGATTCCGTCGCACTTAGTAGGGCCTTAGCGGCTTTTTTACTGTCTACGGCATGTTTACCCATCAACATTTTATGCATACATTTCAGGGCGGCAAGAGGTCTTCCGTGCGCCATTAACTTTTCAACAGCATACCCTAAATCGTTATCGGTATGGTATGGGTTAGCAGCAGTTCTCATCCAGTATTGATGTTCCTCATCTGCAAGCCAGCGAGTTGACAATTCCCATGAGTCCTTAGTAAATGGTAAATAAGCCAGGAATGAACCTATAGATTCTTTCGACCAACCAACTGTCTCAAGATTATAGGCCCATGGCCAACCATGTTTACAAAATCGTCCCCCGACATATCCACTCATAAAGGGGCTAGTGAATGACTGTTCCGATTCCATCATTTTTGGTAGTACTTCAATATCTACCTCGTCGCTAGCTATTGCTCCAAAGGCAAACCCCACCCTTTCTGGATACCGTACAGATTCTGCAAATTCAACAACTGCTTTTATTGTTCCTAAATATTTCCCGAATGCCGGTTTCACGTTCTGTCTCCAAATCCCGCTCTTGATCTTGGAAATCTCCCTTTCGAGTAAATAGGTCTAAATCGTTGTCGTTGAATAGCCGAGCAAACAATTTCTGAGGCGATTTTGGAGCAATCCGGTCTGCGACTTTCTGAATTTCATCAATTGCTTCGCAATTCAATGCCCATTCTGCATCAGAATATACTCTATGCCGGTTTATCAATTTCACGAGAGCGTCCCATACCCGGCTCCTTACTTCTTCCGGTCGGTTAATAAATGCTTCAGATTCTAGGTATTGTAAAAGTGCTCCGCGATAATTAATAGGTAAATCATCAAGACTATCAACAATTTCAACCAGCCAATGGTTATTATTAAGGGCGATTCTAACTGCCAAATCCGAGTAGTTATTAGTTTGCTTCCAGTATTCCTCAAATGAAACATGTTGTGACCAGTCATTGGGAATTATTCTCATCCATGTGGGCTTTCGAGTATATTCGGAAACGCTATGGTGCTTTGGAAGGAGGGTTAACAATATTTCCCATCCTACATCTGGATAGTCACGTAATAAGATTTTAACGGCCACCAATCTTTTTTCAATAGAGGCACACGTCTGTGGTAGCCAAGGCAATAGGATAGCTGTTATCGAATTTTTAGGTCGATTCTTCCAATTACCACCGGGGTCATGCGTTGCCAACTCCCCTAACACGCTTATTACAGTAACAATATGGTCAGGGTCCCAGGCCAATGTTTCTAACGCCCATAATAGCCCGGTTATATATGTCGAACCGAATAATCCTGAACTTTCTTGTGCGTACACTGAATCAAAGGGACTTGGCTTTTTTTTCAGGGCGAGTTGAACTTGTGAGATAAAGACAGATGGAGCAGCCTCAGCTAACATCGGTAGTATATCATTCAAACTTGCCCATAATATTCCATCAGCTTCATCTAGCACGTTCCTAACGGAGATATTGGTTGTTTTTTGTACAATATTAGTAGAGGCGGATGTGAGCCATTGAGGATTGCTGCCCATGATTGCCAATGACTCTACAAGCCCAGTTCTCAATTCATCGGAATGAGAGAGTATTTTCCCACGCACTTGTGCCATAAATTGTTCTTCTGACGGTAAATCAAACTTTGGATCTTTTTCTCTCAGAACAGTCACTACAATTTTTTGAAAGAGCTCTAAATAATCATCGAAGATATTACATCCGAGCGATTCCCATCCTGTACGTTTGTCTACAAATTCCCAAATCCCATCTCCATATCTGAGTGGTGAATTAGGACTGTGTAAGAGGTGGCGAGCTTTTTCTATCCAGTCATTATATGGCTTCTGTGCTATTTTTTCAATAATTTTTCTATCTTCATTATTTTTCTCATTCCAGGAACCTAGTAGTAATGCAATGGATAATGTTGACGAATCAGATTCGGTTGCACAAGTAATCGATAATGGTAGTCCCTGTATAATTTTCAAGAAATTTGATAGATTGCCCGAGCAATTCTTTGCGACGGAAAATGCTCTCTCTTTATCGTAACCAACAGTCTCTAAGGTTTTACTTAATTGATGGGGTGATGGCTGGGGGAGATCGGCAATATTACAATCCTGCGCGCCTGCTGAGGTGCATCCATATATTACTCGATGACCCGCTGCCCGGGCTTTTACTAGTAACATCAAATCGCTATTCCCAGAGAGGTCTAAATCGGGCATGGCCACGAGGAAATAATTCCTATACTGTGTACAGACTGAATTCCAGGCATCCACTCCCGAAATCGCAAGACATCGGCCCACAATACCAATTCTCTCTTCCAGATCAGCTCTTGCAAGGTATGCAGCAACGAAATCAACCACCTGGTCCGGATAAGGAGTGATCAACCTTAGAGTGGTAATTTTATCGTCAAATAATTCCTTAAGTTTAGAACAAGCCTTTTCTCGACCAATCAGAAAAACTGAAGAATCCAATTGTGGTGGCTCTCCAATTGTTTTCATGATTTCCCAATGAATGTCGAGCGCAACGATTTTTTCCGTCGGCAGTCCATTAATAATTTTTGCTAGCCACAATTCCACTGGTAAAAAATTACTGAGCCAATCAACTAAGACCGTCCCATCAATAATGCGAATATCTTTCCACTGATTTTCCTCTCTATGTTCCTTTAACCAGGAAAGCTGGGCTTCTTTTTTCCAGGTACATTCCCAATCTCTTCTTCCAGACAACGGAGTAACAAATATGAAAGTTGACTCGAGCCTAACAGACTTTGGAGTCTCTTTTGTTAATTCATTATAATCCTTTGTGGCTTTTCTATGGGCGTCCAAAGATGAGCCTATTTGCCAATAAGTTACTCCTGTTGGAACGAAGGGCTCATACGACAGGTCTACTTTCAATATGCCGTCGGGACCATGCTGTCCTATTCCTCCTCCGATTGGGAAACGTTTGTTTTTTGGCCACGGACAGGAGGCGCTAATTAAACGGCTGATGAGTTCAACAATTACACTCTGTGCATCGCGATAATTGGCCCGTACCCACTCATCGAGGCGCTCTTCAGTTATCAACCTCGCTGTACTCAATTATCCACCTCAGCCACAATTAATTATGAAATATTAATGCTGTCCCCAGCTATCCTCTTCATTCTAATTAATTGATTATCTTCTTTTTAGAACCAGAAGACTCTCTACTGACTAATCTCAATACCATACTATATTGGATATAGCAGGCATAGGTGGGAATAATAATCTTCATATGTCCCCTCAATCGATTGATTAGTGGCAAGCGCCCTGATGTACCTCAACATTAGCATTATCGATGTAATGTCAATTATGGTGTACTCGTTCTTCTACAATTCATTTTGTCGCATCGTCCCTGATGGGGTTTCTCCCGACGACATTAATGAGATTTAACAAAAATGTTGGATCCGGTGTATTCAAAGGGCTTGTAACGGATTGTAAGCTGATGAGTTCTTCGCGGATGTTAAGCACCTTTTCATGGATCCTTCTTAGAAGTGATAATCTGTTGGCATTAGGTCTCGTTTGAACCCATCTATCATTTTATTTTGACAAATTATCTAATAACGAAGCAATAGAATCAAGTGATTTCATTAATTCACTTACTAATGTATTCAATCGAACGGACTGGATTGTGACATTATTTCTTTTAAAATATTCATCAGTAATCGCTTCCTTAATGATCGCTTCTAATTTCTTACGGTTCTCTTTATCGCTTCTTAAATTTCTTGACAGCCCCTTAAAACTGGATATCCCTTCTTTCTCCAATGATAATAGAATAGCTTTTTTTAATTCATCACCTTTTAAAAATCGGGCATAATCATCTGATATATCCATATCCTTAGTGCGAATTAATTCAAAAATAGACATTTGATTGAATATTTCAGTTAAATTTATTTTTCCATCGAATGCCGATAAGAGATATTGTTCCGAGTTCGTGGTATAATCCCTTGCCAAAGAAGCAATAATCCTGGCAATAAGCAAGTTTTTTGTTCTAACATTACTGTTTTTTTCAATCTCTTCGTCGAGTAATCCAAAACTGTATTTTGAAGGATTAATTCTGATTAACGCTATGCCAATATCATTCATTGCACCATCGGGTTTTTTAGATTCCACTTGTAGAATTTTATCAATGTCATATTTAATGTCCTGAACGAAGTCAGAAAAATTCGAATTTCTTGGAAGAACACCAATTCTTGTTCGATCGGAGTATTTTACGAAATCGTATTTTGGCTTACCATTATTAAATAAAGTAATACCATACAAATCCTCATAGACCTTTAATTCCGAAAGCTCCCTTTTTGAATAATCTGAGCGTCTAATACTAATATGATCCAATAATTCAAGAAGATGACCTTTTCGAGCTGTTGTCAATATCAAATATGTAGAAAATAAATTTGCGTCAATGGCCTTATCAACTGTATTAATATTTATTTCTGTAAACGTTCTTTCAAACAATTTAGAAACATTTATCGATTGGTTTAAAGTCTCAATTTTTTCTGTTACTTCATAGGTCAGATCGTCGAACATTTTTCGTTGTAATAATAGTCCGTCATCCCACCAACAACCATTTGACAAATCCTTTTTAAAGTATTCAAACCGATTTTTTAATTCAATGTCTGTCCGAATTTTAACTTTTGTCGACTCCAGTGAATCGACATTTTCTAACAGATCATTCAATATGAATGGTTGATTGTTTTCCTTTCGCTTTCTCAATAACTCATGATAAGTCATAAGAATTAAAACTGTCTCATCCTCAGCAGCATTTCGGCACACCTTTTGTTTAAATAAAAACTCATCATTGAGCAAGATAGCAATCAATGCTTTTTTATATTCGTCCGCATCCACATCTGGCAGTACCGGATCAAGCAAACTCGAGAGGATGTTTAAAAAATTGTCTTCAAATGAAATATTAAAATTAATGGAATCAAATAGATTATTCTGCTCATCTCGAATGGAGATCCCATTGTCATTTAATATTTTTATATAATTGGTAATTTTTAACTGAATTTGTACAAATAATGATGAGTTTCTTGATAAATGGCCTAAATTAAATTCTTGCGTACGTCTAATTAGTTGTAAAAATTCATTTTCTGGCAACCTACTTTTATCAATATCAATTTGATTGGAATCATATAAATATTTATTAAGTGTGATTAATTGACTGGTGTTGGTCTTAATTTTATCCCATAATACCCGGGTATTTTTTCCACGATAATATTTAATGAAAATTTCAGATATTTCGTTCGGAATTCTGAGAAGTATAGATACATCTTTGAGAACGGTATCATCCAAAACTGAGTCGTCCGCTCCCTTTATATGAATTTTCGGTTTATTCTTCAGTTGCTGAAATTCCATGTCGCGATCAAGCCCAAAAAATTTTAATGCATTTTGGTATTCGTCGCATTTTAATTTCCATCTTCTTCTAAAAAGATCGTCTTCGATGCATTCTTTATAAAATGGAATTTTTGATGAGATAATATCTAGGGCAGACTGTGCGTAGGTAACTAATTGATTTGAAGATTCCTTTTGTTTACTGATGTCACTTTTAAAATCATATGGTTCAACATCAGTTAGTTTAATTTTTCCCAGTTCAGTGGTTAAATTTTTAACAGGTTCCGGATTAATCTCATTAATATTTCGATACGTTTCATGAAGATAAATAATAAAAATCAATATAACAATAGTAAGTAATGCTAAGACAAAACCACTAATTAAAGAATTTTGGAGTAGGTTAGAGGATGATATAAATTGTGTAATAATAAATAATGTACATAATATTATAATTACGATTGCTGGAATTATTAAGCGTAAAAAACGATGTAATATCAATTGAAATTTTTCCTTTACCTTTCCTGCTTCCTGATAATATGTAGCATATTTGCTTTCAAGATTATTTTTATAAATAGCTGCATTTTCTGTTACGGTTTTTTTATATTGTGTTTGTTTTACTTGAATTCCCTTGTTTACTTGGGAAATTGTTTTTATTGTCTGGTCTTTTTCCTCATTAAGTTCGCTTACCTGTTTTTTTAGAGAGTCGTCAATTTCTTTAATTTTTTTATCTAGGGGCTCGATACTCTCATTGGAAATATTTTCCACCATTAAATTTATTGTATTGTATATGATAAGATAAGCGTTGCTAAATTATTATCATATTTTTCATCTTAAAAAATTATTATTAAAATTCCGTTATTGACTCGAAAAAAGTGAACTGGCAATAGCCATCCTTAAATCATCCCCACGCAATTATCTGTGGATGATAGTTAAATTAACGCTGGATACGAACTGTATTCTCATCGAAGGAAAGGACAGCAAGAAGACATACTATTATCAGATCCGAGCCCTGGAACACCTGGCTAACAAAGGATTAGTACGAATAATCAAGACCGATGTTCAGGACACAGAGATTGGCAGATGCAGGGACAGGACCAACCCACCCGAGAAGATGGTCGAAAGGTTGGGGAAATCAGCATCATTCGAGGAACAATGCGGCATAGCGGTTGTTGGGTATTCCCGGCTAGGTCATTGCAGGGTGGCAGGATTCGACGATAATGAGGAGTATATGCGTCTACGAAAGAGTATTTCAGATACTGGTGATGTGATGACAATTATGACCCACATGAAATATGGGAACGATTTCATCATAACTGAGAATTCAAGGCATTTCAAACCGGTTGATACAATCATGGTGATTGACCCAAGGAGACTGGATTCAGAAAAGCTCGAGGCTATGAACTCAGATTACGAATTGAGGGCGTATCTCAGCGAGATAGCCAACCAGTCCGTATGATAAAAATTTTAATACGGCTGCAAGAAATAAAATTTTATATAGGGGGCTTTGACGCTAAACCTCAATTATTTCTAGTGGAGCCTCGATTTCATTTTAACTGGCTAACCATAGTTTCAAATGGATATACGAGTTTGGCGTCAGAGCCATAGGGGACAAAATACCTTTGTAATTAATTGCCTTGCATCATGGATAATAAAGGGTGGGAACTAGGTTGGAATAGTGGCTCATACATATATCGAGAGACGATTGATTTATGTCCGAATTCTGTCTCAATTATTATCAGATATGACTCTGACGAAGATTGTAAAAAAGGATACCATCGACTTCATAGATGGTTATGCGGGTATGGTTTCGTCATCCTCCCTTTTTGGTCGACAGATGATAATGAAGAATTCGACCCATTGACAATGTGCGCCAAAAATGAAACGGAAACTGTTCTTTTTTGGAACACCACTTGCGATGGTTTAATAATCAGGCTTTCCAACGAAGGGCGGGTTCCCTGCCTCCGCAATCTACTGGATGCCAATCCTGATGATGGTGTCGTTTATTTCACGAAGGTCCATCACGGGAAAAGGAGATTTTTTTAAATGGAATAGATGGAAAGGTATCGCGCTCATCGGATCTGCCGATTACCAAGGAGACGATTGCCTCACTCGGTACAAATTCTATGAATTCAGACAAGGTAGATCGCTAGTGGCTAAAGCACTAGTCGGTCATGTTAACTGGGAAACGAGCGAGACTGCTCCCACTATAACCTGACCTTGACACCTGGCTAGGTCGGGTTATGGGGCAAATGTTGAAATCTTCAATGCTGGACGCCACAGCATCCAGCATTAAATGATTGCCCTGTTTCTTAGAAAAATATGCTTATCAACTGTCAATCTCAGGATCTAGACAATTATCATGGGAATCAAATTCAAATATTCTCTATGGTTATTACTGAATGAAGTAAAAGGCTCAGTTTCAAGACGACCAAACAATAATTTTTATGTTTGACTTATATAAACCAGGGATATTGATCTAATCGTTCTCCAATGACTTTTGTTCGAATGTTGGAGTTTTCATTATTAGGTGAGATTGGAATTACATCTTCATCGTTTAATGCGATTTCCAAAATATCCGTGTTAAATCCGCCTTCGTATACAACCAATCTGCCGTCTTTCAGCCCCAGTGTCAATAATGAAGATAATCGTTCACCATTCCTCTCGGTTTCTCCAAAATAAACATGACGGACCAGAAGATTGCCGTCATAGAAATGTACATTTTGAACGACATCATCGGTGGCCTTCAATAATAAACGGAATAAAAGTGAGTCTGTGGGTTCTGTAGGACTCCCACTTTTCACAGCCCCACCATTCCTCTTTTCCCAATCAGAAAATAAAAATTCAAACAATGCAGAAGGAGATATCTGGATGAGGCATAATATTGGGAGAATAATGTGCTTCTCTTGATATTCCCCGTAATAATCCCTGATCCAATTCAAATTTTCCACGACATCGAACTTGCCAGGGTTTAATATCTGGATATTGGTAAGGTCTTCCTCAGATATCACGACGTCTTTCCAGGGATCTTCAAATCTGAATTGATAGTACTTCTGGGGCTTTTTCATAATTTTATTATAGAATCGATTGATGTCCTCCCGGTCAATCATACTCTTTTCAAACGTATGGGATGGACAATTATAAAACGAATTTTCATCAGGTACTATCTTACGGATACTTCCCACATCTTCGAAAATTTTGGGATATGTGCCTAGAACAGGGAGATTTATCTGACAAATATTTGACGGTCTGAAATCTACCCGTTTCTCACCATTCTCAGAAAAAGTATTATGAAATGAATAATCCGAATTGAAAGGGATTTGGAAGAAGATTTTTTTCTCTTTTAAGATTTCAAGAACAAATTGCCTATTCAGCATCAATTGAGCATATTGGGATCTTAAAATAAGGTCATGGCCAAACATCCCGCCGTGGGTGGAAACATATTTGCAGAGGGCTGAGTAGGCTTTTCTTGTCTCATTTGCTCTGTAATACTTACTCCTCTCTGCTCTTCTTAGTGTTGGACCCATCTGATGAGTTAAAACACCAATATCCTCAAATTTTTCACATATCTTTCGAATCGATACCCTACTCACCGACGGTTTCTTTTTTCCAGTCTTACGGTCAAGAAACGTATGGTCACGTTCAATTTTTGCTGGGTATGCCTGATAATCGGTTTCGTTAAGCAAATCCCAAAGGACAATATATTCTTTAAATGAAATGTCTCGTGACATTATTTCATATATCACAAGAGTAAACTAAATACTTATCTATTCAGTAATTAGCCAGATAACTCGACTAGTAAACTAATATAAATAAAATATACTGTTCTATATATTATAAATTCGGCTACTGTTTTAACTCACTGGGACTATGATGGTCGAGAGCAAAGTCGTTGAAGCGGTCGGAATAATCGAGATGAATGTCGGGAAAAATGTCCCAGTTGTTAAATCGATGAACTGGCACATCACTTCTAGATGCAATTACAGATGCAAGTTCTGTTTCGCAAGAGATAGGGGAGAAGAGCTTCGGGACCTCGATAAAATAAAGACAATCTTGAGCCGATTAAAACAGAAGGGAATCCAGAAGATCAATCTAGCTGGTGGAGAGCCCGCCCTCCATCCGTTATTCTTGGATATTCTAAGGGAAGCGAAGAATATGGGATTCACGACCAGCATTGTGACAAATGGTTATCTCTTAAATTTGAAAATGCTGACTGAGGTTAAGGATTCGCTTGATTGGGTCGGCTTATCGATTGATTCATCCAATGACAATATCGAGAGGGAGCTCGGTAGAGGTTGGGGCGATCATGTCAAACATTCTGTTGAGGTAGCTAAGAACGTGAACGATCTTGGTATTAAACTGAAAATCAATACAGTTGTTACAAAATTGAACTACCTGGAAGACATGAAATCATTTATTGAAAAACTCGAACCTCATCGTTGGAAGGTTTTCCAATATCTCCACATGATTGGATGCAATGATGATTATAGCTCCGATATGGAGGTTACAACAGAACAGTTTGAGATTTTTATTCGGAACAACCAACAGACGAGATTACGTGATTTTGAAAAACCAGTGTTCGAAAGAAATTCGGACATGCTTGGGTCATATCTCATGCTTTCACCCGATGGTGATCTGACGATCGATCGAGGTCAGTCATATAGTAAGATCCCATTGGAGGATCTGGTATGTGGGGATATTTCTAAATTCGTGGACTCATCGAAATATCTAAACCGCGGAGGGGATTACAAGTGGTGACCATCTCCCCGATGCATCATTTTTTATTTATATTCGCTATTTATTAATTTATCGCCGTACAAATTTTTTTCAGAAATTTACAGATCAATTCAAGCGTCTCAGGTAAATGATTGGACAATAGTTTCAAATACGGAATTTTCTCCCATAAAATGGAAATAAACACATTGGTTAGCATTAATGCATCATACAAAGGACGAGAATATGAAAAAATCTGCTTGTACGCATCGGGAAGGCTGCCCCCGGGGAGGAAATAATCCCATGATTCTATTCCCTTTTGTGAACAGGGATGTGAAGATTAGGGTGGTTGTCGTCTCACAGGATCCCTCAAATCAATTGGTAATATTTTCCGATGATAATTATGGAATCGAACAACACCTACAGGATGAGTGCCTCGGTCGCTCCGATTCATCCCGCCGGATGATAGAGCAGATCAATGATATCATAGGACGGAAATTAGATCCGTTCAATGATACGGTATACTGGACCCATTCCTTGAAATGTATCCCGTCACGAAGGAAAGCTATCCGTGTTGATTGGCCTGAGTGTTCTGTGAGGTGTATCAACCATCTTCGATCCGAACTGATAGCTATCCCCGCGGATGAGTTAGTGATCGTGGCCTTAGGGAGATATGCGACTGGTATGATAACGGCTATCATCAACGATGAAAAAAGGCCCAGAGCGATGAAAGACTTCAATGAATTCATCTATAGTCTTGGTTCGGATTCGGCAATAAAACTAGAAAAATCAACACCACGATTTAAACAACCATCGTTCTGGAGGGGGAAGCAGCTCTACCTTACTGCGTTCGTTCTCCGCGAATATGAGGAAGCAGTTCTAAAGGAAAATGCCATGAAGGTCCAGATGGAAGAAATTAGTTTTATTCGAGAGTGGTTGGAAAGATGAGATGATATCAGATGACGGAGATGAACGGATACAAAAAACTGATTTGAAATAGTACACAATAAATAATGATTCAATTAAAGATTTTATATTATTATATATATTATTAATTTCCTCCAATTTCAATGTTCTCAGACATTAATTGTGTAACAATATCTTCTAAACAGATAACCTGAATGCTGTGCCTCGCATGTTTTACTCGATAATTAACATCGGGTAGGTAATGTGAATATCCAATATCTTGTTCCATCGTTACATAATTGTAATCCGCTGGTAAATCCTCATTTGAACCCATTCTCCAAACGATGGCTAATTGAATATCCTCAAATCTCTGCCTTCTTTCTTCATCACTTTCACATAAGTCCTGCAATTTATATTTAAATTCAACAGTGAATATTTTAGTTTCGTTCATTTCTTCAGTTTTTATTTGTCCCGGTATTAAAATACCATCATATACCGTCCTATCATTCAATCTAATCCAATTATGGCTTGTTAAATACCCTCTACCGACCATATGGAAATAAGTAGCAATTACATCTTCTTCCGTTTCTGGTTGAGTACTCCTCCCCGTAATCATATGGAATTTTTTCAATTGGGCGGAATTCTTTTTTTCTATCTTAATGAATTCAGCCGTTTTATCAAACATAAAACCATCAATTGTCGGGTCAAAACTTTCTTCTTCTGTGACGATGAGTTTTGCTAATTTATGTAAATTTCGCCATAAATCTTTACCTAAATTATTATACGATCCTTTTGATTTTGGATGTAAATTTCTTTTTCCATATCCCAGTGTTTCACTCACATCAAGGACCAAATGAGTGGACGGAAGATATCCTAGTTCAGCTCCAGAAACATCTAATATTATATCGGTTGGTAATCCATTAACGGAAAGGCATATTGACGATTTATGAGCTAGAGGATTTTTTAAAAATGGTCTAGAGGCAATAAACAAAATTCCACCGTTAATTTTTCCCAAAACCGTTTTGTATTTTTGCTCTTTTACTGTATCTGGAACGAGAATTAACGGTTTCGTCACATCCTGCGGATCTCCCTTTCTTCTCTTTCTTAATTGACCAACCATTGATTTTACATCTGATTTAGTTAAAATTTGATAAAAAACCGCCGGTTCATTAAACTTATTTCCACTTTCCATTATTGCCTTATAATCAGTAACAATTTTTGGCCGCTGTCTCGATGGCAACTGTTCGATTATCTCTCTATAATCTAAATATCCAACCTTATTCTCTTGGACATATAATTTATTAGATTGAAATGGCTTTATTCCAGAGATATGATAATCATTTCCTTTTTGTTCAGATGGATCTGGAATCACCTTTAATATAAATTTCACCTTAGGTAATGTATCTGAATCTATCGACCTTGTTACACATCCGGCATAACTATCCTTTTTAAAATATCTCATTAAAATTTTCATCGGGTCGATTGAATCTATTGGTCTACCATCACCGATATCTATCTTACCATTTACATCAATTTTTTCATTATCTATTTCCACCGTTTTAAAAAAATCCATAATTCTATCATATATAAAATCCCAGACGGAATAATCGTGAAGTCGAAGACTAATTTTTGTTCCACTATTTTGACCGACTTTTTCTGATTTTGGTAAAGACATTTTTTCTTTAAAGGTCGGATCCGAATAATTATAAAAATCATTAAGGGTCATAGACCATCGTTCGCCATCGCAAATTGTTTCGATATTGAAAAATTCTGATGTAAATACCGACGCCTTTATGCCCACACCTTGAGAACCTTTTAATAATTTTTTTATCTCATCCTCATTAATCGCTCCTTTTGATCCCGAACCAAGATGAATAAAATCACAACATTGTGATAACGGAACTCCCTTGCCGTTATCAATAACATTAACCCTATTATCACCAATATCTAATTCAATAACTACAGTAGGCTCTTCCCCTTTCATATCAATAGTTGTTCCATCAATATTAATGAATGAGTCAATAGCATTTTGAAGCGGTTCTTGAATCAATCGCCATTCGGGCGGATAAGTTTCAATAGTGTTTCTTAATAATATCCTAACCAAATCCTTCTGGATGTCCAATACTGCTATTTCACTCTCACTCATAATACTCCCCCCCCCACCTTATTATTTCATATTAATATTATTAATCATTTTCTTGGTTTATTCAGGTTTTCTCTCCAACTTGTACTTTTTTAATATGTTTATACATTTACACAGATATATTTTTAAGTAGAGAGAAATGAGCGGATAAAAAATGCGCGTTTTATGATTAATGGTTTGATATTCTCCAGGTGATAATTAATAAACTCGTACTGGATCAATCCTCAATTATTATATCTGGCCCAATTGCACGATTGATGCATAGTACGTTCTCTTTAAAATTTGGTAATTGCTCTCTTATTTAAATTTACAATACAAAAAATTTTGTATTAGTGTAAAAAGTGAAACGATTGTTTTATCGATAAGGTAAAATAATCTTATTGATGATAATATTATTACATAATTAATAGGATTGCTGAAATGCTGTTATCAGCTCGGAAAAAAGAATGAACTGGATATGCCATTTTATCCGTCCCCAGCGGACCTGCCATTAATACATGCTTAGTACCGCAGATTATTGATTAATCGTGGATTTGATGCATGACCGAATTGCGTTGTAAGGGATTCGTTGATCCTTAGAGACTAATCGTCTTTTTACACGCATCAAAATAAACTCATAGAAAAAATGGAAAGAGTTTGGCGCAGGCCAGAATTCAATTATGCTAAAAATCGCCGAATTGATTTTAAAAAATTGGTTACTGGATAATAGTGATGGTGCTCCCGTCGGGATTTGAACCCGAGTCGAAGCCTCGAGAGGGCTTCATGATTGGCCGGACTACACCACGGGAGCGTGTAGGCTCCCCAATTAAATGACCATAATTAAACCTTACGGATGGCTAGCGCAGGGAAGGAATAATAATCCCCCGGCCGCCTATCTTTTTCGTCCATGCAGTTCGAGTACGACCGCCGGCCGGTGTTCATCAACCTCGTCATCTGGTCCATTGCCGCCGTTTGGCTGATGGTGATCCTGGTGCTCGTTCCCCAGGAGATATCGCCCATCATCGTCCTGACCGGAATCGCCCTCACCGCCTCAGTCCTGGTAGTTGGGGTATCGCCAATGCTCACCGAGCACGAGATCGCCGACGGGGAGATCCGGCTGCGCCAGGGATGGCATGTGAAGTTGACGGTTCCGGTGGACAGGGTGAAGGGGTTGCAGCGCCTGGAGCGGATCGAGGCCAAGGAAGGGGTCCTCCTGGACGCATTCAACCGAACGCTGGTCATGACCGACGCCAAGACCAACGGGATGCGCCTGGAGATCAGGGACCCGGTCAGGGTGCCATCGGCCTTCTGGAAGAAGGTGGACGTGGTTATCTTTGACGTCACGGAGAGCGAACGCTTCCTGGCCGAGGTGACGAGGTGCCAACGATCACTCGCGCCAGTCGCAGCCGATGGTCCGGCTGCCTAGCTTGGGGATCAGGGCCAGGCGTCTCTTGTGCTTGGAGGCGGAATTCTTCGCTGCCACCATCTCCACCAGCGTCATGGGCACGCCGGTCCTCCTGGATATCACATCCAGCGTCTGCTGGTCCTCCAGGCCGGCCAGGACCACGTCCAGGTCATCATAGGCGATGCCCATCTCCGATTCGTCCGTCTGGCCCTCCCACAGGCCGGCGGAGGGTTCCTTGTCGATGATCCTCTCCGGAACCCCGATCGAGCGTGCCAGTTCCCTCACCTCCGTCTTGTACAGGTCGCCTATGGGAAGCAGGTCCGCCCCTCCGTCCCCGTACTTGGTGAAGTAGCCCATGAGTAGCTCGGACTTGTTGCCCGTCCCCATCACCAGCCGCCCGTCCAGATTGGCGTGGGCATACAGGATGGTCATCCTGATCCTGGCCATGAGGTTCCCGGAAACCTCCTTCCTGTCGGAACCGGGCATTATCCCGTGATATGCCTTCAGAAGCTGCCCGATGTCGTAGACCAATAGCGTCGTCCCCCAGGTCCTGGACATCTCCTGTACGTCCCGAAGGTCCTGCTTGGGTGTGCTCGGGGAGGGCATGAAGACGTTCAGCACCTTCTCTGCACCGATGGCGTCCACGCACAGCTTGGTGACCACGGCCGAATCGATGCCCCCGGAGAGACCGACCGCCACGCCGGAAGCGCCCGACTCTGCGAACTGGGTCCTGATGAACTCCTGGATCGTCTCTACGGTGAGCTCCTTCAGCTGCGGCATCGGATAGGATAATGCCCTCCCGTTTAATAATTCTCTTTCTGGCAAAGGTTGAATACCATTCCCCTCAATTCAAACCCTCATGCGATTGGCCCTTTGCCAGCTAAGGAGCGCTGTCGGCGACAAGGACGGCAACCTCAAGCGGATGAACGATGCGGTTGAGGCCACGGACGCTGACCTGTTCGTCTTCCCGGAAACGTATGTCACCGGATACATGGTGAGAGACGATTTCTTCACCCTGGCGGAGGACATTGACGGGGACTCGGTGAACTTCATCATGGAACTGGCCGACCGCACCGGCAAGGCAGTGGCCTTCGGGATGCCCCTGACCGACCCTTGCACGCGCGGCCTGATCACCAACAGCGCCATACTGGTCTCGCCGGACGGCCGCGTGCAGCGCTATGACAAGATCCATCCGGCGAACTTCGGTCCGTTCGAGGAAGGGCTGTACTTCACCCCTGGTCAAACCCCGGCAATGTTCAGCTTCCGCGGGCGTGGGATCGGGGTGTGCATCTGCTACGATCTCTTCTTCCCGGAGATAACCAAGGCCTACGCCATGCAGGGTGCGGACCTCCTGCTGTGCTTGGCCGCCTCGCCCGTGACCTCCAGGATCCCCTTCGAGAGCATCATCCCGGCCAGAGCGGTGGAGAACACCTGCCCCATCGCCTACGTGAACAACGTGGGGAACCAGCGGAACATGGTGTTCTTCGGCGGAAGCCAAGCCTATGACGCCCGCGGACGGCAGCTGGCCAAGCTGCCGTACCTGAGGGAGGCGGTGGATGTGGTGTACGTGGATATGCTCCAGACCGAACCGGCCAGGAGGGCCAGGCCGACCATCAGGGATTCGCTGGGAAGCCTTCGTTGAACCTCGCGGGGCAAATAGTTTTAAATGAGCCCACGATTATCGCCGCAGGAGTGCCGAGGTGGCCCAGACCGGTAAGGCGCGAGCCTGGAAACTTTCCGCCAGCTAGCTCGTGGCGGCAACGCCTCGGGAGTTCAAATCTCCCCCTCGGCGCCATTCTCCGTTACTCATCGGTGCCGGACACTGTGTATTGAAAGCATTACATAATCGAACCCATATATGTGGCCGGGCACCGCCGATTGGCATAATGCCCATTTAATGAGGAGATGACCAGATGAGGGTCAACGTGGATCTGCGCTTGAAGGATGTGCCGGGGCAGTTGATCAAGGCCCTGGAACCGATATCGGTCAACGAAGGGAACATCGTGGGAGTGGTGCACAACCATGACCTTGTCACCGGAGGGCGCATATCGGTCAACGTCACCTTCGAGTACAAGGACCAGAGGGCCCTGGACGCCATATTCTCCGCCTGGAAGGAGAGAGGCGTGGAGGTTGTCAAGATGGGCGAGATATTCCGCACCTATGCGGCGGAGTACCTCATGGTGGGCGACCTCGCCCATACCACCCTGCGGGCCATCACCGAAGGCATCGAGAGGATGGAAGGGGTGGAGACCATCGACCTTCAATATTCGCTGTCCACCAGCACGGCCAACAAATCCGTGCTTCTGCTGGTCAACGTCCGCAACAAGGACAAGGTGAAGGCCATAGACGACTACCTGATGTCGAGGAGCAAGCGTAACGATTTCCTTCTCATCCGCGGGATGGGGGTGTGACATGCGCCTCGCGCTCGTGGGGTTCGGCACGGTCGGCCAAGGAGTGGCCGAAGCCGTGGCCATGAAAAAGGACTTCATATTCGACCGCTTCGGCACCGACCTGAAGATCGTGGCGGCGTTCGATTCGCTTACCTATGCCGCGGACCCCAAGGGGCTGAAGCCCCTGGAGCTGGTGGCCAGGAAACAGTCCGGAAAGGGAATGGGCAAGACCAGGCCGAAGAGCGTGGCGGAGATGCTGAGCGATCTCGACTACGACGTGCTGGTGGAGATGACGCCCACCAACATTGAGAACGCTGAACCGGGGTACACCAACATTCGCACCGCCCTGGAATGCTGCCGTGACGTGGTCACCTCCAACAAGGGGCCGCTGGCCCTGAAGTACCGCACCTTGGACGAGCTGTCCAGGAAGAACGGCGTCGAGCTGCGTTTCGAGGCCACCGTGGGCGGGGCCACCCCGATAATCAACCTGTCCAGGGAGCTGCTCATGGCCGAGAAGGTGGAGTCCATGAAGGGCATCCTCAACGGGACGTGCAACTTCATCCTATCCCGCATGGCGGAGGAGGGCCTACCGTTCGGGTACGTCCTCAAGGAAGCGCAGGAGATGGGCTACGCGGAGACGGACCCCAGCTACGACATCGACGGCATAGACAGCGCCAGCAAGCTGGCGATCCTGGCCAACGCCATAATGGGCCTGGACGTTACGTATCATGATGTTAGGCGCACCGGGATCCGGCGCATAACCCAGGAAGCGGTGGAGCTGGCCGCCAAGGAGAAAAAGGTCATCCGGCTCATAGGAGAGGTGAACGGAGGCGGGGTCGAGGTCTCGCCGCGCATGGTTCCCTTAGGGCATCCCCTGTCCATATCCGGAACGCTCAACGTGCTGCACATGCATACGGACCTCGCAGGCGCCATCACCGTCACCGGGAGGGGTGCGGGAAGGAAGGAGACGGCCAGCGCGATAATGAGCGACCTGGTCGGGCTGCTCAAGAGGAACGCCTGCCTTCTGAACGGCAAGGTTAAATAGGTCGTGCCATGATAAAGCACACCTTACCTGAGGTATCTCAATGCCGAAATCAAACTACGGGTGGGATTTATTTATTGCCCGCCAGGGCTAGCATCTTCGACACCACGTTGAGGGACGGCGCGCAGACCGAGGGAGTCTCATTCTCCACCGAGGACAAGCTGGAGATCCTTGAGCGGCTGGACGCCTTCGGGATAGACTTCATCGAAGGCGGATATCCGGGTTCCAACCCCAAGGACAAGGCGTTCTTCAAGGCGGCCCAGAATGTCAAGCTCAAGAACGCGAAGCTGGTGGCCTTCGGCTCCACGCACCGTCCGGGCGTGCGTCCGGAGCAGGACAAGGGCATGGACGCCATTCTGGAGGCGAGGACTGAATGGGTCTGCGTGTTCGGCAAGTCCTGGGACCTGCATGCGGAGAAGGCATTGCAGGTGTCGTTGGAGGAGAACCTGAACATAGTGCATGATACCGTCGCATATCTGAGGAAGAAGGGACGGCGGGTCATATTCGATGCCGAGCACTTCTTTGATGGCTACCGAAACAATCCCGATTACGCCATGAAGGTGCTCCACCGGGCGGAGGATGCCGGTGCGGAGTGGCTGTGCCTGTGCGACACCAACGGGGGCGGCTTTCCCAGCCAGATAGGGGAAGTGGTCTCCAAAGTGCGCGGGGAGATGAGGGTGCCGATAGGCGTGCATGCGCACAACGATGGCGAGCTTGCCGTGGGCAACTCACTGGCGGCCGTCGAGGCGGGCGCATCCATGGTGCAGGGGACCATGAACGGCCTTGGGGAGCGCTGCGGCAACGCCAACCTCTGTTCGATAATCCCCAACCTGATGCTCAAGATGAAGGTGGAGACCGGGGTGAAGAACCTGGACCATCTCTCCAAGCTCTCGCATTTCGTGGCCGAGATGGCCAACGTGTCGCCTGATCCGAGGGCCCCGTACGTGGGCAAGAGCGCCTTCGCCCATAAGGGCGGGATACATGTCAGCGCGGTGCTGAAGGATTCCCGTACGTACGAGCATGTCGAACCGGAGCTCGTCGGCAATCAGCGCCGCATACTGGTGTCCGAGCTCTCCGGCGTCTCCAACATATTGGCCAAGGCCGGGGAGATGGGGATCGACACCGAGAAGGACGGAGGGCGGTCAATCCTGGAACTGATGAAGCGCCGGGAGGCGGAGGGCTTCCAGTACGAGGCGGCGGAGGCAAGCCTGGAGCTGCTCATGCGCAAGCTGAAGGGGGAGAACACCTCGCCGTTCAGGCTGGAGGGGTTCCGCACATTCATGGACGTTGCCGGGGACGTGATGACCTCCGAAGCGTCCGTCCGCGTCGTGGATTCCGACGGCACCATGGAGCACACCGCCGCCGACGGCAACGGACCGGTGAACGCCCTGGACCGGGCCTTGAGAAAGGCGCTGGAGCGATTCTACCCGGTGCTGAGGGAGGTGCGCCTCATAGATTACAAGGTCAGGGTCATCGACGGAAAGGAGGCCACGGCGGCCAAGGTCCGGGTGCTCATTACGTCCACCGACGGCAACCAGACCTGGACGACGATCGGCGTCTCCGGCAATATCATCGAGGCGTCGCTGATGGCGCTCACCGACAGCATCGAGTACAAGCTCATGAGGGCCGGAACGAACGGGAACGGCGTTAGCTTGAATTGCCAGTAACGCCTTCCTCCGCACATGAGCTACCCGGTCAAGCTGATATCGTACGAGGAGAAGGACCTCCTCTACGAACGGTATTCCTCGTACCCGTTCCACACCGCCAAGGCGGACATCAGCGGCTGCTGCATCAAGCTGTACACGCTGAGCAGCTCGGTCAAGGACATGTGGGAGGATAACTTCTACTCCATGTCCGAGACGGTGCGCTCTCACGGCCGCATCATCTGTCTGGAGGATTCCGAGCGTCCCCTGGAGGTGCTGTTCGAGCCCAACACGAAAACGGCCTTCCTCTTCAACTTCGATTACTACGGATGGATCAAGAGCGTCGCGCTGGCCCTGGCCGGCGATATACTGGAGGACGAGCACCAGATCCACTCGGTGCACGGGGCCGCGCTGGACATCGGCGGCAAGGGATTGACGCTCATAGCACCGTCGAAAACAGGGAAGACCACGCATTCCTGGGGGCTGCTGCGCTCCAAGGACGCCCGCCTGGTGACGGACGACTGGTACTTCGTCCGCCTGTCCGAGCGCCGCCCAGTAGCCTACGGCTCGGAGAAGAACTGCTACATAGACGCGGACATAGGCAACATCTGGGACGAATACCGCGGCCTGGTGGAGAAGGCCAAGTTCGATAACCGCCAGAGGGCGGTGGTCAATGTGCGCTGGGTCACCGGGAAGGGTTCCGTCGTCCCCCTGACCACCATTCACGAGGTGGTGCTCCTGAAACGCGACCGCAATGATCCGGTCTTGGTCAGGGAGCTGAGCGCGGACGAAGCGTGGGAGTACCTGAAGGCCAACGACCTGTGCAACCCCCACCAGATGATTCGCGACGAGCGCAAGGCCGAGGTCCGGGAACGGTTCTTCCGGCAGTTCCTTTCCCAGTCCAGAGTGCATCTGGTCAACACCACCGCCACCCCGCAGGAGACCCAGGAGGCCATCGCCAAGCTCCTTTAGGGCCGATGCCGCAGGGTTTATTAGGTCACCGACCAAGCTCTTTCATACCGAGGGACGTGAGTCCCGGGAGGACGAAATGAGAACTGTTCTGCGAGCGGTCGTGGCCATCGTCATGGCCTTGGCGATGCTGGGCGCTTTCGCTTTGAGCGCCCCGGCGGCATCAGCGGCGGACAAGGTCGCCGACGTGGTGGTCACGGAGAAGGTCGACCTGGCCTTCGATATTGAGAAGGAGGACCTGTACGCGGTGCTGGAGATGATACCTCCGGAGGACCTGGAAAGGTTGGCCGAGGAGCATCCCTGCCTGCTGAGGGCCATCGAGGAATGGGATGACGAGGTAATCACCGTGGCCTTGGACGGGATGGTCCATGTGAACCTGAAGGCCTGGGAGAAGAAAGGCTGCCTGGATGTGAAGCTGCAGGCGTTCTGGCATGGTGACATCAGCATATCCATCGACGGGGAGGAGGTGCTGGCCCTGGAGTTTAGGAACCTGCAGATCGTGGCCCACGTCACGGTCAGCGAATGCTGCCTGGAGAGGGCGATCGTCAACGCCCATCTGAACGCGGAGATATCGTCCCTGCCATTGGATTTGGAGATGGACCTCAAGGCCCACCTCCTGCTGCACTATGTGGACGGGGGACTGCATTTCAAGATCTGGCTGCCGGACCTGTTGGACCTGCCAGTCTGCGATGCGTAAACGCCTTCCCCCATCCTTTTTTTCCGTATAACGAAGGAAAGTCTAATCAATCCCGCACCCCCATGGCTCCGGCATGGGCAAGGTCTTGCTGACCATGATGGGACGGAGCGCTTGGGGGCTTTTCAACTCCGTCTGGTCGGACATCCGCCAGTTCGATTACCTTCCGGACAAGGTGTACGTGCTGACGGCCGGATGCGAGGCCGCAAGAGGCCAGATGGCCAAGGACATGCTGACTGTGCTGCTGAGGGAGCACGGTTCCAAGGCGGACGTGGAGCTGGTCGATGTCCAGGGACACGACATCAAGGAGATCGGGCAACAGGTCAACGAGATCATCGGGGCGGAGAACGCCCGGGGCAACGAGGTGGCCGTGGACGTGACACCTGGCTCCAAGGCCGCCGTGCTCGGCACGGTCATCGGGGCGGGAAAGGTCAAGGTGGACCATATCTTCTATCTGTACATCGCATCCCTGCAGAACGCCTCCCGGCCCTATCTGGAGATACCTTTGGACCTGCAGAGCTCGCATGACCTGCTGAGGGAGGTGCGCTGATGGAGGCGGACAAGGAGTTCATCACCGTCGCGCTGAACGAGGCCAGGATGGCCGGGAAAGGCAGCATCGTCGTGCGTTCGGACCTGTTGGACGTTGACCTCCTGGCCCTGGACCTTGACCGGCAGGAGGTGCAGTGGGTGGCCCGGGAGAGGGATTACGATGAGGCACACGCCAGAGCATCAAGCGCTCTCGGAGAGCAGCTGGCCAAGGACCTCCCGACCTTCCTGGACCTTCGGGAGGCGCTGCAATCCTCGCTGTTCCTGCCGCCCACCAACCTGGACGCCATCATGTCCGAGATATATCGCCTGAACGAGAGGCGCGGTGACCCCTACCGATTCCCTCGCCAGATGTGCTTCGGGGTGGACACCAACCTCCTCTATCGGAGACTGTTCTCCCGCCTGCTGCTGGCGGGAAAGGGCTGTAACATCCGCCCGTTCGATCCCCAGAAGGTGCAGGTGCTCATACCCTCCCTGGCCGAGGAGGAGCTGTCCCGCCGGGTGGGCAGGAAGTATGATCGAAGGGATGTGGAGGAACTCCGCCGAGTGCTTCGCGACCGCAGGGTCGCCGATGACCTGTTCAACTGCCTGAACAAGAGCGGGCGGAAGGCGCTGAACGGACAGGCGGAGGTGGTGGCCATGAAGCAACGGTACAATTGCTGGTCGGCGCAGGGCGGCCCGTTCTCCGATGACAAGGAGGCCAGGGACGATGACATGCTGAGGTCCGTCGCGGCTGAGATGCTGGAGCAACGGGTGGACGTGCTCTTCCTGACCAACGATGACAAGACGAGGGCGCACGCCAACGCCCACAAGGTGCCCTCGCTGCTCATCTCATATCCGTACGAGGTGCCCCCTACCATAGATTACGATCCGTGGCTGATCACCGAGCTGCTGTACGACCTGAGCATTCTGCATACGTCCCTGACGCTCAAGGGCACCGGGATAAGGATCAGGGGGGAGTGGATGGGGAAGACGGTCGATGACTACCGAAACGAGCGGGTGAGGGTGAACGTTCTCGAGGGGTCATCGCTGGGTGACCGCCTGGCCAGGGACCTGAGGGTGATATCGACGATAAAGAGCAGGTTTCCCTGGAAGGAGATCGTTTGAGAGTAAGTGTTAAGGAGCCCCCGCAAAACGTTAATGGTGGGGAAGTTGGAGAAGGTCCGCGGGGAACTCCCATACTCCTGATTAGTTGCTGATTATAAAGATTACGCCCTAATAGTATCATTTTTCATAATGCATCTGCGCCGCTGGTCCCGTCCATCGTAACGTACCTTATCGGACGGGACCGCCCTTCAACCACAGAAATCCGTATGTGGCCGAGGAGGCGAGCAGCACCAGGCCGGCGACGGTCCAAGCCCAGGGAACGCCCTGGGACTGCGCCAACCAGCCGATGGTCAGCGACCCGATGAGCCCGCCTGCCTGCAGCATCAGAGACTCGAAGGACATCAGGGTGGAGCGCCTCTCCTTGGGGATGTGCCTGTTGAAGGCGGCGGCATGCGGCGAGCCGGCGAGTCCGAATATCGCGTAAAGGACGAGGTAGAGCAGGGCGAACCACAGCAGCCCGGACTGCCAGGCGAGGATCAGCAGCACCGCCCCGCTCATCCCCCTGATCCAGGTCAGCGATCTCAGCAGGTTCCTCCCCAGCAGGTCGGCCCCCCGGGAGGCCAGCAGGTTGCCGAAAGCGGAGGAGGCGAAGTAACCGGCGGCCAGGGCTCCGAACACCCAGGTCTGTGACGGGTCTTCCATCAGAGCCTGGGCCCGGGGCTGCCACAGCAGTTCGACGGATAGCAGGCCGAAGCCGAGGAAGGATGATGCCAGCATCATCACGAAGGTGAACCGGTCCCTGACGCCGTAGGACAGGGCGTCAGAGAGCACGGAGGGGAGAGCCTTGAGGCCGGAGCGGAGCGCGACGGGAGACCTCGCGGCGGTCTCCTCGACCAGGACATGGGTCAGGACCATCTGCACGACCACCATGATGACCATCAGCGCGATGTTCGCAGAATAGATGCTGGCGCCGCCGACCGCTCCCGGAAGCCCCTTGGCCAGCATGGGGACGATGCCCCCGAGCAAGGAGCCGGCGCCGATGCCCAGGGGTATGAAGACGTTCGCCGTGGCCAGGGCCTTCTGCAGGTCGCCATCGGGGTTCCGGGAGGCGAACTCATCGACGAACCAGGCGTCCATGGAACCTGATGAGAGGGCCCTCGCAGTCCCATAGATCATGAAGCCGATGATGAAGAGCAGAAGTCCCTGGGCGAACAGAAGAACTGCGCCGCTCATGAGCGAGAAGGCCAGGGAGTATGTGTAGACCTTCTTCCTTCCCAGGGAATCGCTCAGGCCGCCGGTGGGAAGCTCCAGCAGGATGACCGTGCCCGAGTATACGGACATGACCAGGCCTGCCTGGAAGAGGTCGAGTCCCTTGTCCGTCATGTACAGGACCATGACCGGCAGGGTCAAGCCCACGATGAACCAGTGGACCATCTGGTTCAGTATGTAGACGGTCAGCGGGTCCCTCCCGGGCATGGCCGGAGATATGTCATGCCGAAATTAATCTATCGCACATCTCCGGGACGGTCCTTGAGTGAAATTTCATTTTTTAAACCGGGGAAGGAGCCTGCCTGTCTCCTCCATGTACCCCCGGTACTCATCCCCGAACTTCTCCAGCATCAGGGATTCCTCGACCGGGACCCTGGACAGGTAAAAGGACCCGAAGACCAGCAGGAAGGGGATGGCGGCCACGACGTTATGCAGAAGAAGGGGCATGGAGAACGCCCAGAGCCAGAGCGAGGTGTACATGGGATGGCGCACCCGGCGGTACACCCCTTTCTTCACCAGGAAATAGCCTTCCTTCACGCAGGGCGTCAAGGCAAAATTGATCCCCAGGTCCCTGTGCGACAGCCACAGGATGACCAGGGATGCGAGGATGATGACTGCGCCGGACCAGGCCATGGCATCCGGGACGGCGTAGTTGGCGAAGTCAAGGTGCGGGGTGAGTATGTGAGCGAGAGGGAAGATCATGCTGGCAACGATCATGAAGACCAGCAGTTTGTCCGCCAATGAGCTCTCGTACGCCTTCCTTTGGCCTATCATCGTCATGAAGATGACCCGGATGTAGAGCGCCAAGGCAGCGCAGATGACGTAGATGAAAGCGAAGATGGTGACGTTCATTTGCCGCTTCAGCAAGATGGAAGCTTATGATATAAAAAGCCGCCCGGATGTGCCTTGCTGCGCGGACGATCAGATTAGAACAGATATGATGAGAGAAAGACCAGATCAACTGATTCAGAGGTCCATAAAATTAAAGGGGCAAAAGACGGGCCGCACCTTTTACAGTGCTGGCCGATATTTTAAGGGAAATGAGGTGGGGGCACTGGGATTTTTCCCTCCTGGCCAGACTGGATGAGTGCCAGGATTGCGAAGCCCGTGAGCTCTGCGATTCGTTCAGAATTGGATTCTCGGCCCTTAGGGCCAGGAAATTCACAGTCCTTAATTCACAAGGGACCAGCCCGGACCGGCATCGCGCCGGTCAGGGATGGGATGCACTAGGACAGCAGGGCGGCGAGGCTGTCGATCAGCCGCCGCTCTCCACGGATCTCGACAGCGGCGGACACCGCTCCGGACCCTCCCCTAAGCAGACGCGCACCACCGAAAACGTGTGTGCGTGTGCGCGTGTGCGTGAGAGGGAGGGTGTGAGGGAGCGTGTGTGTGCGTGTGTTGGGGGAGGGAGGGGGAGGGACACCCCTATACGGCGGGAAGTCGGAGATCAAGAGGTTCTAGGCGGGTTTTGAGGCGTTAGCTGGACGGTTTTCCTTTAACGAAAACCGCCTTGCTTAACGCCCCTTAACCGCCCCGAACTTTTTATCCCCTGAGGACCCCGGGGGTACCCTCCGGTTAGCAGGGGCTCTATCGTGCCGAAACGATGCGCCCCAGCCCCCTCTGGGGCGCGGGAGGCTCTCGGAAAAGGGTGTCTCCCTCCCCCTCCCCCTACACGCACTCACACCCCCGCACGCACACGCACACACAAAATCGAGTGTGAGAGGAATAGTATGGCAAAATTTGAGACCATCTATAATACGATAGGGCCCGAGCTAGAGGACCTCGCGAAGATCAATCAGGGAAAAGTCCCGCGAGAGGTCTTCGAGCGGCTGATCGGAGAGAACTTCGGCTGCAGCAAGCGGACGATACAGAGCTACACGCAGATCTTCCGCACGTTCGGGATGATCCGGCCGCTGAACAAGTCCTGGTATCAGTTCAAGGCATGGGTGCCTCCAGGGGAAGACGATGAGCGCGAGACCATTCGCCAGGTGGTGAAGGCTTGAGCGACGTCCTCTATCATCAGATAGTCCGCCCCTGCGGAGTCTACCGCGCCGGTCACATCCTGGACGACGCCCGGGAAATATCCAGACGCGTCCGAATCGGCGAGGTCAAGCGGCAGGTGCTGGAGCGCTGCGGCTGCATCAGGTGCCAGTACGCGCTCGAGATCCTGGACAAGGAGATGAGGCCATGATCTCCAACCGGCCCAAGATCATCAAGGAGGCTGGCGCGGAAGTCAAATGCCGCATGTGCGGCAGCGAGTTCAAGATCCGATCGCGCCGGCAGCGCCGCTGCCCCAAGTGTGGCTGCATCGAATTCTGGTTTCCCCTGGGGGCCTGAACATGGGCAAGATCCGAACATGGCCCCGGGACGAGAACGGCCGCGACATCAAACCGGAATGCATCGACCCTCAGGCCATCGAGCGCGACGATTATGATCACAAGATCGTCCGCAGGTGCCGCTTCCGGCACGCCTCCGGTCGAACATGCTACCGCCGCTGGGCCGGCACCAACGGCCCTCGCGATCCCTGCCCGATCCGCGAGATGCATATGATCTCCCCGAGGCGGAAGGCGGAGGAAGATAAGGAAGAGGAGCAGGGGGTGGCTGCGTGATGGCCACGGAGATCTCCGCGGAAGCCCCTCGCGGCCCCGCCACGCGCCCTTGCACCATCTGCGGCATGAGCTGCCGCATCAGAGGCCTCGCGACGCACGAGCGCGCCTGCGAGCGGCACTTCGAGGACGATGATGAGTACGAGTTCACCAGGTGGGTGGAGCAACGGAAGAAGCTCTGGAGGTACCGGCACAGGCGGGACGGGCAGACGCGGCTCGAGGAGGTGGTGTGATGGCCATCTCCGACTCCGATCTCCTCCAGGAATATGAGCGCTTCAAGGCGCTCCGGGAGAGGAACGCCGCAGGTCCTGCGATGATCGGCGGCCGAGATAGGGCCGCATACATGCGCCAGTACTACGAGGAGAACAAGGACCTCATCGCCCAGAAGAAGCGGTCCTATGAGGCCAGAGGACTCACCCGAGGTGAGAGGATCAAGGAGATCCAGCGCAAGTACGCTGGAGAAGGAGGGATCGTATGAGCTCCACCGCCGCAGCACGAGCTCACGAGCAGCTCCTCGAGGAGCTCCGCACCAGGGACCGGCCGATCACATATCGTAGCCCTCCGCGAGGCCCCAGGACGGCTCTCCCGCCCCAGGAGTGCGAAAGGAACGACTGCTACTTCCATCAGCACTACGGCCGCGGATGCAAGGCCACGATCGTGGTCATGGACGGCCTGACATGCAGGACCTACCGCCAGCTGATCGGGGAGGTGTGCGACCATGCATGATCAAGGTCGTTGGAACAATGTCCACCTTCCTCCCGCCCAATTGATCCACATCACCTATGAACAGGCCTTCCTCAACGGAGTTGAGGCGATGATAGATTTCATGCGGGATAATGGTGGTTCAATAATCGGTCTCAGTAAAGACGCCGACAGCACCAAGTACCTCGGACAGCGCCTCGATCAAGGCGAGATCAAGTTCAAGCGTGATTTCGGGCTGGAGGGTATCTGATGGTCGAGCGCCCCTCGATCTACATCTGCCTGCTCTGCGGATGGCAGGGACAGCCCCGCGAGCTCGCCCGGGACCCGGATGGCACTCGGCTCTTCTGTCCGGGTTGCAACCAGCCGGCCAGCTATCTCATGGACCTCTCCGAGCCCCCCGAGGAGTTCCTGGCGCTGCGCCAGGGCTCATACATACACTCCCTGGAGGCCACTAGGGCGGAGCTGAAGCTCAAGGCGACCCCGGAGCTCCGCGGGATCCTGCGGAAGTTCCGGAAGGTGCTTGAGGTGGAAACGTGAGCTCCGGGTGCCTGGGTAAACTGGTGTGTGTGTTCGTGGCGGTATGGGTAAGCGAGATCACCGCGGCCGCGCTCTACATCCTTTGCGGAGGCCTCAGATGATCAACTGCCCGTTCAAGGGACAGGGCAGGGACGCCCTGCCCTGCGAGGCCACCCCGGAGCTCCGCAAGGCGTCGCATTGCCCGGACTGCATCGCCCTCTACCTCCAGGAGAAGGCGCGCTCCCTGCTGCGTCCGGAGGCCTCCCCGGGCCCGCAGGAGGTGAGGGCATGAGTGAGGGTGGTGCAATAGTGATCCGGATCACCACGGAAGGGCCGAAGGCCCGGGTCACCATCGATATTCCCGAGTCATTGAAAACGGCGCTGAGGGCTAAGAGCATGAGCGAGGACAAGACGCAGAGCGAACTAGCGACGGAAGCGCTCATGCGATTCCTCACCGCCCCGATAGGCACGTACTCCCCCCAGCCGTTACCCGTTGGGGCCAAGCAGCCCAAGGAGAACTTGGAATGACCAGGGCGGCCCTCTACGCCAGGGTTAGCACAGCGGAAGAAAAGGAGTTGCAGGACCCGGAGACGCAACTGATCATACTGAGGGACTACGCCCGATCGAGAGGTTATGATGACGTCGCGGAGTATGTGGACCGGGCCTCCGGGAGATCCTCCACCAATCGTCCGGCCTTCAAGGAAATGATCGGGCGAGCTATGGGAAAAGAGATCGACGTGATCATTGTCCTCCGTCTCGATCGCTTTATGCGTGATGTTGTGGAGGGCATGGACCACTGCAGGAAGCTGCAGGCGGCCGGGTGCTCCCTCGTCCTGGTGCGGGACGCCATGCTGGGGCAGGTTGACACCTCCACACCGATGGGGGAGTTCATGCTGACCACGATCTTTGCGATCGGGCAGCTGGAGCGTCGGCTCATCGCGGAACGCACCAAGGAAGGCATCGCCCGACACATCAAACGGCAGGGAAAATGGGGTAGGAAGCAGCGGAAGGATGTGAACGTGCAGCTCGCCGCCGAGCTGCTCAAGATCAAATCCCTCTCGGAGACGGCAGAGCTGCTCGGCATCCCCCGGACCACGCTCAGGGATCACCTGATCCGGGAGGGTGTCGAGATTCCGACAGCTCCCCCCTGTCGGAATACCTCCCCCTCGGAAACCGGCCCCGGTTCAAATACTCTTGACGAAAACGGGGACTGACGGATTACGTCCGTAATCCGCCAGTTATTATTATTTAATGCTTGCGATTTCTGCGTTTCAAGGGCGATATATCCCCCTCGTGCATATACTACCGGTCATGGGAGCACTCAAACCTGCCCTGACCGGCCGGCTGATGGCAGCCGTGGCCGTGTGCTTTGCGATCGCCGTTGCGCTATTCATGTGCGGCGGCGTGGGGAATGCGGCCGCGGAGGAGGTCGTGATCGAGGTCCCGACCGCCTTGGCCGTCGGAGACAACGCCACCGCCGCCACCGGCGAGTACTACGGCCTGACCGTCGTTCAGTGGGTCATCGCCGCCGCTGGCCTGCTGGCTCTGGTGGCCTTCTTCCTGATGAGGGACTTCAGGATCCTGATCGTCGCTGGTGCCATGCTGATCGTCCTGGTGGTCATGGAGTACCTCTGAGGTAGATCCAATGGACGCAACCCCCCCAAACCCCAACAAGCCGAGGCTCTCTCGGCGACTCCTTTCCCATTTCACTCTCACCCTGAGCGTACTGCTCGCTTTATCATTCGTCACTCTAGCGATCATAGGCCCTTCCACCGAAGAGGTCGAGGCGGGAATCCCCTGGACGGAGGTCGCATTCGTGGGTACCACCGCTGCCACCGGCGCTGCTGCTGGCGCTATGGTGGGCGGACCATTGGGCGCGGCGATTGGCGGCGCGGGAGGAGCAGCGATAGGCGCAATTCTGCTCTACATGAACGCTGAGAAAGCCAATCAGGCACTATCTGCTGGCGCTAAGGCCGTTTATGCCCGCGCCCTGGCGAACATCACGACGGATTATCTGGGACTGGCAAACGCGATGGTTGACAATCTCAACACGCTGTGGAACACCAGCCAGTACTATCTCGTCAGGAAAGCGGAATGGGCGGCTCAGCAGCTTTACGACCACCAGATAGCTAACGGACTCGCTACCGTCTATGATCCGTATTATGTGCTGTCCAACTCCGAGGTCTCCAACGCAACCGCGTCATATGCTTGGGCAATGTCAGAACAGTACGGCAACATTCTGAATGGCTACTCCGATCTTCCCGCCAGCTTCATCGGTACGTATGATGGCATGTCATACGGCCTGGTGATCGGAGGCGAATCAAACTCTGGCTCGACCGGGAAAGTAGATACATTTTCCGCGTTGGATTATAAGCCGAACAGGCACAATGATTTTTTAGCCATGGCTAGGACCTATGGATCAACGTATGTCACCATATGCGCCGATTCAGACCTGTACCTGGTGAACACAGGGGCTAACTCAGCGACCAAGGCGGTTGCTATCACGCACAGGAACGGAACTGTCGTTTATTCGCAATCATTGAACATCCCTGGCGCTGGCGGTTTCGTAAAATTCAATCTTAAGGAGATGGGTTATGAATCGGGGGATTACAAATTATCTACAAATGTAGATAATATCAATGAAGATTTCTTCCGATGGTTCGGTGATTTTTCCAAGCCGATATCATCATCCGGAGTGATATTGCCGGCACTGATATCATGGACGAAGAACGGAGAAAATGCCACGCTGGATTTCTGGACGGTACTATACAACAATAAGATGTACTCCTATCAGTCAATATCTCAATTCGTATCGCGCGGATCAGGCGAGATATATCTGTTTTTCGACTCCGATAAAACGTTCAATATAGAGGTTCCCAGAGTAAACATAACGGATTGTTTCAGGAAACTGCAGACGATCATTGATAACACCGCGAACATGCAGATCACTGCCAACACGTTCGCCCAGAGCTACTACAACTACCTTGTGGCGAACGGCCCGGACGCCCCGCGCATCATGCCGGATATATTGTTCCCCGACCCCATACAAATGGAAGGAATGTCATGGCAGCAGGTGTACGCCATGCTTTTGGCCTACCTGACCCAGATGGACCCCTGGTTCGAGGACCATTCGGTGATGGGCCAGGATGACGTGAACATATCCGAGGAATCGCTCGATCTGCTCTGTCGCGGCGCGATCTATAACGCCAGCGGAGGCATGGTGTACGGCAACGATACCGTCTGGACCCCTTACATAAGCCTGGATGACATGACCTTGATCGCCGGGCAGAACAACACCATGACGCAGCCAGGGTTCATAATCGTCTGGGGAAGCGCTGCGGACCTTGACAATTTCACGCGACCCACGACCTGCGTTTATGTGCCCATCACCGCGGGCTGGAACCTCTCGATCGAGGAGATGACGCTGAAGGGCGCTCCGGTGACGCAGACGACGTTGACAGTGACCCAGATCAAGTGGGTTGTTTACCAGCCCGGAGGCAACATCACCATGCCGCAGGGAATGAATGACCTGGACTGGATCATCGATCACTGGTACTATATCGCCATCATCGGCGGCGTGATCTGCCTTTTGGGGGCGATCGCCACGCGGAACATGCCGATCATGGCCGCTGGCCTGGTGCTGCTCGCGGCAGGCGGGATCGGATGGTATCTCGCGGGCGACACCAGCCTGCTGGACTGGCTGAGCATCGAGCCGCGGAACCTGACGATGTGGCTGCAGAACCTGAGGTGATCCGGTTGAAACGCCTTCCCCTGCTCTTTTCAGCCCTGGCCCTGGCTGTCCTGCTGCTGCCTTCCGCGGCAGCAACCGGGGAGATCAGCCCCGACCCGACGAACGACTACGACTACCACTCGTGGAGGCTGTACAACGGGGATTTCGGGTACTATGGCTATTCCGATCTGCAGGTCTCGAACAATGTAATCAATGTTGCCGCTACCCTGTACAACTGGCCTGTTGGTTATGTCGCATCGAGCAACGAGCTGTCGTGGAGCATCCTGACCGAGTCCGAGTACGACATATGCTGGCTGAATCCGGACGGTACGATAGGCAGGGATCATCACGAGCCGGACGGATGGCAGATCGGGCAGGTAAGGGCATTCCTCAACCTGTACGCTGACGGGAGCGGATTAATGTGGCGCAACCAGTCCGTGTGGCTGGAGAACGTGGACGTCAGGCTGTATGTCCTGGAGGGCGACGGGTTCTATCATCCATTCGCCTCCCTGCAGGCCGGGGCGGCCAGCCGGGAGACCCTTGAGTTCGCCGTCCATGTACGAAGCACCGGACAACGGAACCAGACGGCGGGGCTCTACGACGTGCCGTCAATGTCCCAGGCCCTTTGGAGGCCCGAGGACCCCTCCCGTGGCTGCGGCCATACATCTTATGCGGACGGAATGGGCTTGGATTGGGTCAAGTACGACGCTATGATCGACTGGTTCCCATCCACGGACCTTGAGAACCGCAGCGCCTGGTACGGATTTTCGCGCTCCATTGAGGACAAAATGCTGGACGTCGGCAGGTGGCATACCCTGTTGTCTGGAGCGTTCGGAGCCGCGGCCATCGCCGAGGCCTCGGCGCATCGTGCGATGGCAGCACAGAACATCACCGCGGCGCAGTACTGGCTGAAGGCTGATGACGCCGGGAGCGCCCGAACCTGCATGCGGCTCGCCCTGGCTCATTATCATCTGTCCATCCTTATCGCCGACCGCACCGTCTGGGCGGAGCGCGAGGGCCTGTACTGGCTGGACGATGCGCTGGCCGGGAATGGCGAGCTCACGCCGAGAGAATACAAGCTGGCGGAGATAGACGGCCATATCACGTCCGAGCTGGACGTGCTGTCCGGAACTCAGATGGGTATTATCGGCTGGCTGCTCTCGCCCACCGGGGCGTTGCTCGGAGGCGCGTCCGCCGCCCTGATCGTCATCGCGGCTGTATGGCGTAACGGGATCGCCGGGATCATGGCAATCTGCGCCCTGGCGGCAACTGGCGCTGCGTATGTGATGGGGGTCGGGCTATGAATTGGAAGGCCATCGTGCTGTTGCTCTCCCTGGCGCTGGTGCCGCTGCTGCTGTTGCCGGCCGCCTCCGGAGCGGACATATACCTGGACAAGCACTCCGGGGACGGGTTCGACATCTGGCTCCCCCCGGGGGAGCCGCAACCGAACGAGCTGCTGATCATCGTCAACTACGCCGACAGCTCCATGATCCTGACGATCGAGGGAGAGCAGTACACCATTCATCAGAACCGAACGTATCTCACGCTGGTGCTCCCGGCGTACAGCTCGCAGCTGGTGGAGGCGCAGTTCCCGGACGTGGAGACGCATTATACCGTCTCCCTGGAGATCGCCGGGCAGACCGTGTTCAGCAAGCAGCTGAGCCGAGGATCGTACCTGCTCCCGCCCCCCTCGGATTCCTGGACCTGGAAGCCCCCGGAGTCCCTGCAGGACCCCAAGCTGTACACGGAGCGGGACTGGCTGGCCATGCTCAGCAGCATCACGCTGGAGACGCTAGCCATCACCACGGTCGTGGTTACGGCCGGGGTGTGCCTGGGCTGCGGCATCAAGGCCTGGACGAAGTTCCTGGTGCCGATGGACCTGTTAAGCTACATGCTTTACGCCTTCATCGTCCTGGACTTCGCCTTCGCGTTCACCGGGGAATGGGACCGCCTCTGGTACCTGCCATTCCTGGCCGGGTACGTAATGGGCTTCTTCATCTGGCATATCCCCTACATCATGCCCATGCTCATCGATTCCGAGTCCAAGTCCCTCACGGTGAGGCCGCAGGTGATCTATTATCCGGAGGACCGCAACAAACCCTGCATCCAGGCGCAGAGCAACAAGGCGCTGCTCGCCAGGTGGCTGGGCATTCATCACGAGCTACGCACGGACGGGCCGATAGCGGCCGACTGGTCGATGCACATCAAGAAGCCCTATCTGCCGAAGATCCGAGCCCCCGGGCTCTGGATCCAGAAGTCGGTGACGGAGCAGGAGACGGTCGAGAAGGCCAGGATCAAATGGGCCAAGCTGCGCACGAAGTACATTCTGGCCAACGCCTCGCGCATGCCTCATTACCTCTGGCTGCAGACTTCTAAAGCGTTCTACGAGCTCTCGGACCGCTTGGAGTTCAGCGAGAACGCCCGGGTGAAGGACCGGCTGACGCGCGCGGCGGAGACCACGGCGATGGCCAGCGATCTCATCACGCACTCGCAGATGGTAAGCCATCACGAGGCCATCGAGAGGTTCAGGCAGGACCTGGGCGATCCGCAGGAGATCTCCCTGAACGAGCATGAGCTCAACGTCATCGAGGAAGCCGAGACGGAGATCCCTGAGGAGACCGAGCAGGAGGAGCTGCAGACCGTGGAGAAGCAGGAAGAGAAGCCCAAGGAGGCCCCGAAGAAGACCTCCAAGGCCTCGAACGAGAGCAAGCGGGGCAGGAAGAAGGTGAAACAATGAGCGAAGAGAAGAAAGGCCTCCTGGAGGCGATACGGTTAGGAAGGGAGATCAAGGAGAGCGTGCCGGCCGGCAGCGAGTATCTGAACGCCAAGGCTGCCGTGCAGTTCTACAAGGGCGTCCTGAAGGACCTGGAGCGCCGGGAGGCCGAGGCGAGGAAGCGCCTGGATCAGCTGCGGGAGAGCCCCCGGACCTTTGAGATAGGCGAGACGGAGATCACCATCCCTCTGGGCGAGGACATGGACGCGCTGCTGAGGGAGGTGACTCTGCTGCAGGAAACGCTGCGGGCGGGCTGGGAGATCGCCGCGACGAAGAAGGGCATGGAGACGGTGAAGGACCTCATGCGCTGGGAGGACAACCACTCCAACAAGGTCGGCATAGACGAGGTGCGACGTCGCCTCCTGGAGAACGACATGCTCACGGCGGCCGCCCTGCAGGAGCGGGGATAGGTTGGACGGGGAGCTCCTCCCCCTGCGGCTCTCCGGGGAGCTGCTGAGGACCGAGAGCATCATACACGCCTACTCCCTGAGGAACCTTACTCAGAAGGGCTGGAAGCTGCTGTTCCCGGCGATCCCTGATCATAACGCCGTCCGTCACCGGCACCTGGTGCTGTTCGGGTTGCCGGAGTGCGGGAAGACCGAGCTCTTGAACTCGATCGCGCACCAGGCGCTTAAGACGTATGGCAAGGGCAACGTGAACGTCATTGCCGTCTATCAGATCTCCGACGCATTGGACCTGATAGACCGCCGCCCGGTGCAGCTGTTGATCGTTGATGATGCCGTCAAGGGCGCTAACTCCCGCAAGAGCATGGCCCAGGCGGACGACGTGGCAGATTTTTATGAGGTAAGGCATATATTTGAAAGAAAAGCGGAAACGATGGCCGGAGTGGTCATCACCATCTGGGCCGCGCAGCGCTTCAAGTCGCTCGACATTGTGTTTCGCAACGCGCACATGATCATCTTCAAGACGGCAGCCGTCGACCCGAGCGATCAGAAGGAGATCCTGCGGTACGTGCCGCCCTTCGCTTACGAGCGGCTGCAGAGGATCACCCGGGCGATCTACGAGGACGCGGACGATTCCGTGAAGTCCGAGAGCATCGCTCATTTTCCGTTCTCCAACGAGTCCGGGATCTTCCGGCACGAGATGAGGCCCCGGATACTGAAATTCTGGGATGGAAAATGCGCCAATAATCCGGGGGTGAAAGGCGAAATCCAGCCTTTCAGGTGGGACTTGGAGGCGGCGGTGCAGCGGTACATGAACGATAGGGCGTGGAGGAAGGAGGCGAGGGCGTTCTACCTGCACAACACCGAGCACATGAAGCACGAGCTCGTGGGGAAGGATCCTAAGATCAAGTGCTCGCGGGCAGAGGTGGCCCGGATGATCCAAAGGTTCCAAGGAGAGCTGTCGCGCGTGGCCGGGGAGGAGTACGAGCTCTGGAAGGCATCGCAGCTCGAAGCCGTGGGCCTCCAGGTGCGGAGGCGCGGCGGGACAGGGAAGCCAGACATCCTCGCCGATCATCCGGAGGGCATGAAGTACGTCTACTCATGCAAGGCGCTCACGATCAAGCGGAAGATCTCGCTGCCGATCGAGGAACTGCGGCCGGAGGTGTTGGAGGCGCAGAGGTCCGGACGTGAGCTGATCCTGAGCGTGTACAACCTCGCTAGCGGCTCGGAGCGAGAGATCAGGCTTGACGCGAAGGCTCCGCCAGCGACGATCGAATTAGTTCCTTTTTAACATGACGCTCGAAAAAATGTGAATGAACGACCACAAAAGTCGTTCATCGTGTTTGTGTTTCTACGTTGTTATGGAGAAATAACTCAGTGTGTAGTCATATACATCAACGAAACCCATTGATAAATTTCCGTTTCCCCATGCATAGAACACGCAAGTGGTGTAAATACCTACACGAATCTCGTATGTTTTTTGACTTAAATTAATCGAGATGGATTTACTAACGGTATCATCAAACAAATCTGGGTCATTTAATGCACATGACTCGGTCGTGACCAGAATATTGTAGCGTTGATCCAACACTATGTCACCAGTCACGGGGTCCCACAGATTAACCCACAACTGTGTTTTAATTTCTGATGGCCCTCCCACATCCGAGCATCTCAGGTATTGCCCGAAATCTGCATGAGAGATGATGTTGATATGGTGTGAACCAGCACTTGTTATAGTAAAGGTAAACTGTGCGGCGGTGTAAGCGTAACCAGTTATTTTGCTCAGTTGTTTTCCACTTCCCAAGGCCTGGCCAAATGCATAATAGGCCCCAGAATGTGTTGCGGGATTCCAACTTTTCTCGTTGCATGTAAATGTGGCCACACCGTATTTATTACCCCAGCCCGATCCGGCAGAACCCGGCAGATTATCCATGCTAACAACAATATTGTCTGCTCGAGCTAAGCCAGCTGGTAAGACCGCCATCGATATCATCAATAGCGCCAGTATGCTCACCGTGGAAAAAACCACGGTTTTGTTCAAACCTCTTTTTCTAGTTTTCATTGCTCCTTCTCCTCGTGGGTGAGCAGATCATGTTGACAATTTGTTTTAAAAGACCTGCTCCTTCTCCCACATTTAATTCGATTTTTTCAAAAAACAATAAAACTTTCGCTCCAGGAATCACAACTAATAAATTCATTAATTTTTATTTTGAGCGAATCCTATATAACCGAGACCGTGAGTTCCCGCAAAATTTCTCAAGAAAGGGGCAGCATTCGTGAAATTTTGATAAATTTCACGATGCGAGGTAAGGCGTTTCAGTTTCTCTTCTGAAATAGTATGATAGGAGGTGACCGTCAAATGAAAACAGAAGAGAAGATCAGTATAGCAAACCTAATCGTTCAGATCATCAAGGTTATTGCTATGATCTGGATGATGTAAAAAAACGTATTATTAGTTCCGTGTGCTTACCTTCATCCGGAACAGGAATTACCTCTTTCGGATTTCGAATAGGCTCCACCCACATTCATTTTTTAAAGTGCGTTCACCGCATTTTCATTTAGATAATCACAGGGAAATTATTATAGCGATCTATCCCATCCTATTCTCCGCTCGTGGTGGTAGTATGGTTGGAGAAGATGCGAAGGACCCGTACAGAGTGTTGAGAGATGATTATCAGCCACCTCAGGAGATCGATGGGCACATCTATAGCGTACCAAAAGGTTACGTGCTCGTACCCGCGTCGAAAGCGAGCCCCGACCTGGTTCCGAAGAGATCCGGGAATGGCCCTCTGATAATAGGTGTCGCTATCGTGATCGCCGCTGTGATAATCGTCGCTGGCCTCTGGGTGATCTTCGGATCTGAGCCACAAGGTGGCGGTACTGGTTTCTTTGGACTTTCTGATGGAGACTACGTCGAATATGATTCGATCGCGGCATCCGGGCCAGACTCGTCAAATCTCATACTTAGAATAGAATTTTCGGACATGACCGACACATCTGGAACGATGACCTATATACTAATCATCGAAGATCAAGATCCAACCGAGATACCTATAGATTTTGAGTATGACCCTGAATCTGGAATGTTCTCTTTCATCGGTTCTGGAATTGAAGGTTCTTCCGACACTGGCGATTATGGAGCGTTCCTAGGCTCCTCTAGCCTTGTTACAGAGTTCGGTACCAGGGTCGTGGAGCAATATGCCATCGATTATGGAGACTACATGTATAACTACTGGATAGAACCCGACGTAGGCTGGCCGCTTAAGATGCAGTTCACCTATGACAACGGTATGATCCTGATCTGCGAAATCTCGGAGACAAACATTGACTGGCTTAAATGAGCTTAATCCGACGATATGAACAGTAATAATACTAGCCATCTCACTTTCGCTGACCTCTCCCCGCCCGGGTTTAATACGAGACCGTGATTGGTATTCACTCCAGGTGAGGAAAATGATGGAAGACATCCGTCTGGAGAAAGGATTTGAGTCAGCGTACGATCAGATTGCCCAGCGTGTGCCGATCAAACACCGTAAGAAATGCATAGCGCTTAGGATGATGGCATACTATCTCGATGCGATGAAGAAAGAGAATAATCATCGTATTGCTATCGACATGGGCACGATCATGAATGGCTGCGAGGACTGTGATGGGTGTGAATAGAATCTGATAAATTATCAGTTTTATTGGAGGGCACATTCATTTACCCATACTGGGCATTGTTAGGTTCTTGCTGCAATAGAAGACCTCCTTCCCGAGTCTGCTCTCGTATGAGCTATATCTCAGATCGAATCCCAATGGTTCCATGTCCTCATACATTCTGCGGATCTCTGGTGTGTCATCGTAGCTAAGTATCCATTTGCATCCGAGGCGGTCGATGGCTTTGGACAGATTCACGTGATCTTTGTGGGTGTAATAATTCAGGTATAACGTGCTGCCCTTATCGTAGTAGGGTGGATCTATGTAAAGCAGCAACCCACCTTGGGTTTCCTTTTCTAGGTTGCTCATAAAGTCCATAGCGTCCATGCACGTGACTTTTATTCGGTCGGCTATTTCCCCGATAAGATGAATCTTTGCTCGAAGGACCGATCGGTTGAACCTCGCATCGATCTTGTACTTACCAGTCTGGTCTTTTCCACCTATGACACCTCCAGATAGGATTCCAGAACGATTCGTCCTGTTCAAGAAAAACGTCGAAAACCCCAGTTCCAGAATGCCAGCTGTCTCCTTGCGTTCCTGCACGATCTTCTCATCATACCATTCATCGATGTCCACCGAAGTTCTATCGAAGATCTCCAGGAATTCAGTATTGTGCTCTGTTACTGACTTCCAGAAGGCGTATACAGATCGGTCAGCATCGTTAATCCTGATTTCAGAAACATCACCAACGGTAAGGAGATTAATTGCCACACCCGCGCCGCCAGCGAACGGCTCCGCATAGACACCGCCGCGCAAAGAGTTGGCTTCAAGAACCTTCCTGAAGTAGGGGGTCAACCGAGACTTACCACCGGGGTATCGAAGGGGGGTGTTTATCTCCACAGTGGTCCCAACGTTGTGCTCGGCCAAATACGTTGCGTAGCCCGCCGCCTCATTTCTTGTCATTCTCGGCTACCTTGTCGACGACCCCCTGCAGAAAACCCGCCAGGCCCTGACCAGCGAACGCCTCGAGGGTGTCCTTTGAGGCATAAGCGAAGTCGATATTATGGGTGCAATCATTAAGGAATGATCTGTAATTGCCGCGCTTGATGGTGTGGAAAGATTTCCAGAGCGGCGTGTCTTTTTCTAGAATTGTTTTATTATTTTCCTGTACGAAGTTCTCTAACACGCTCAATGTCTGGTTGCGGGTGTTGTTATATCTTGATTCGAAATCATCCCATAATCCAGCTGTTTTTATTAGGAGTTTCAACCCCTGTTCGTAGGCGGAACGAACTATTATAGCAGCTGCCACTGGGTACTTCACATAATCCTTGCCGCGACCCGAACTCATCTTGTGAAGCTCTGGTAAGATCCTCATCAGCGCCAGGTGGTCCCGGTTATCAGAAGACAATTTATCACGCCAGTACAATGCCTCCATGAACTTTGGGGCCGGGGGACCACCGGAAGGGGATGTCTTTACAGGAGATGAAGTCTGAGTGGCCGATGATGTTTGAGTCGGGGCTGTTGTTGAAGGGGCCTCGTCATGGGGCGTAATAGGAAGTTTATCACGGCACTCGTCGATCTTTGATCTCCATTCTTTTATATCGGGTATATCGTCGAAAGTGCTTCTGGTGTTGACCGATTCCTCCTCATTACTATCAAAGGCCTTTCCGAATACGTGTTGCGTAAAGCCCATGAATATCTCATCGGGAAGCTTGGAGGAGTATTCCATATCATCACCCCTCTCCATCATCAGATAGTCCTTAACGGGAACGATCTCACCGTCGAAATCCAGTTTTGTACCGAATATCCTCAGGAAACGATCTATCTTCAGGTCGGTGATGTCCGGGTCGAATGAGGGTTTGTCCGCTCTATATTTCTCATAATTGCTGATGAAGAACTTATAATCCGATATATCATTCGCAATTTCACTTTTATTTATGTTCGTGATACGTGCCAACTGGTCTATAGATTCGCCCCCATTAAAACGGGACGCGAAGAACTTCTTTTTAGCCAGGGGCTTCCACTGTTTAATACCGGTGATATGCCTGTTCGCCATGACAGGCATGGCCAGATCGCGATTCTCGATGATCTGCACGTTTAGGTTCTTGATCTCTTCAATCGTATTGTCCGATACTTTAGGCATGGACTCTCTATACTTATCGGGGATCAGGTCGCGGTTCAGCAACATCTGCATGATGGATACTCTTCTGTTCCCTTCTATCACGATCGTTTTACCGCCCTCGATCACGCAAACGACTGAGTCACCGGGAAGCATGCCATATACGGCCAGGTTATCCGCCACGCTGAGAGCGTCTTCATATTCGATGAAATAAAGTCTCATCTCCGCTTCGTTTGTTAGCTTCTTAAGAAAGCGAGGGTTGTTGAGATCTAGAGATAGATCCATAGGATTGAATGTCTTATTTTCAATCTTCATATGATCCCTCTGGTTCTTTTCGAGTCGTGAATTGATACATTGGTCTTCCTAACTGTCTGCTTCTCCATCATTCCCCACCACCAATAATATAATTACATGGTCATAATTTTTTCAATCTCCAGCAACTTCTGGGCAACCTCCTTCCCCTTAGAGGTCAGCTTGTAGGTGATCCGGACTCGCGGATACTCTTCGATATTGATGTCCACCAGGCCGTCCTGTTCTAATTTTTCCATTAGCCTTTTTAAACGGTCATAACTTGATACGACGACCCTCATATCGGTCGCAAAAGGTTCTTGATTTTCGAGTAAGAAAAGCACCGCTGAAACCGCACCAGGTTCATTTAGTGAGCCACACAACTCGAATTTTTGATTCCTCATTTGAAAACTAAATTCTGTTGCGACGATAATATGAATTGGTTATCGATACTTATTTTGAAATCAGAAACCTTTAATACCTTACAAACATTCTAGATTCTTCATTGGGAACGTGGAAACATGCTTGAGAAACCCGTGACTGTGAAGATCACCATCGGCGGCCGGATCGTACTGACCAAGCCAGTCATCGACCGCTTGAAGGCAGAGATCGGCGACATTGTGATGATCTACGAGGATGATGGCAAGATCTGCATCGACAAGCTCCGCTCCCCTGCAGAGGCCTGATCATGTCCGAGACCGGAGCGATCGTCTTCGAGGTCAGCCGCCTGATCGACCAGGACAGCTTCTACGCCAGGCTCGATGGCCTGGTGGATGACATAGAGACCCGTCTCAAGGACGGCACGAAGAAGGCCGACCTGGAGTGGGAGATCGAGGATCTCAAGAACGATATGGCCATGCTGAAGCCGAAGGAGCGCCCGAAGTTCAGGACCTACGTGGCCAGCAAGTACCCGAGAACCGCGAGGCTCATGGGATGGAGGGCGGCCTGATCATGTGCGTCCGCGACGGCACCGAGAAGTGCTGTGATCCTGAGAACTTCGAGCCCTGCGGCTGGTGCATCCTGATCGCACGCTGCCCCCAGGCCAGGAAGAGCAAGAAGAACTCAGGCCAGAAGTGATATCATGAATTCCTGTACAAGCCGCTGCACCGTTCCCCAAGGCCCCGTGGGATCTCCAGCGGCGCGTACCCGGCAGGACCCATCCCACCGTTACGAGCAGCTAAACGTCTTCCCTGCCGGATCAAACCCCAACCTACCAATGACAACCGCCCGGGGAATCCTCCTGGAAGTACCCTACCACCTTAAACCGCTTACCCGGGCGGCCTTCCTATCATCTGGAGGCTCGGTATGAATGCTATCCCCTTACGCATCAAGGCTGATCTCGGAGCACCTGAGCAAGGCGACACGTCGGGGGAGGCTCTCGGAGGAGTCGGCCAAGGATTACCGGCGAGTCCTCCGCTACATCTTCTGCTCCCTGGACACCGCGGGACTGGAATGGCGGCCGAGTCGCGTAGGGGAGAAGGAGATCGACTTCATCAGGAACGACATGTTCCCCTGCGCGAAGCCGGAGACGGTGCGCTGGTACCTTTCGATATTCAACGGCATGCTCAAGCAGGCCGACAACGACGTGGTGGAGAAGATGCTGCTGGGCTGGCCGCAGAACGTGCGGACCAACGTGGACTGGCTGACGCCGCACGAAGCCTTAGCGCTGATCAGGTGCGCCGTGGGCGTCGAGCGGCCGGTGATCCATTTGGAGCTTCGCCTCTGGTTCCGCCGCATAGAGGTGCGGAGGCTGAGGACGCAGGACATCAAGGAGGAGCTGTTCGACGTGCACGGCAAGGGCCGCTGCGGCGGGAAATGGCGCTCCGTGGCCTGGGGACCGGACACCCTGGCCGTGCTTATGGAATGGGAAGCGGAAAGGGAAAGGATGATCGAGCAGGCCCGGGCGCTGGACCCGATGGCCTTCGCTCCGGACCAGTGGATCATCTATCGCCGCGGGAAGACCTTGGGAGCGTACGGCAACACGGCCGTGGACAACATCGTGGCCTCGGCGGCCAGACGGGCAGGGATCGAGCGAGGTGTTTCCAATCACACCCTCCGGAGAACCGGAGGGCGCATCGCCTACTACGCGGGAGTGCCCCTGGTGGAGATCATGGAAGGCATGGGACACACCACGGAGAAGCAGACGATCAGATACCTGGGCCTGAGGGTGGACGAGCTCAAGAAGGCTCAGGAGAAGATCTACGCTTATCTGCAGGATCTAGAAAAGGAAAACGACAATCGGGAGCCCCCGCGGCCGGAGCCGGAGAGGAGGATCTCCCGATGAGGGTTAAGCGTGTTAACCCATTTTCGTCGCAGAAAGGGTTTCTATCCAGTATGGTTAGGTGGGGGCACTGGGATTTGAACCCAGATCAGCGGGTTTCCACCACGTGGGGAGCGACCCCACGCGAATTAACAGGTCATCGCTCCAGTTAGTCATCACCGGATCAGCAAACCCGTTAGCAATCACTCCATATTAACTGGAGCCCGCGAGGATACCGTGTTACCCCATACCCCCACTGGTTCAGCTTTAACGCTTTCGCATCTTCTGGGCGTGCTTCCGCCGTCTCATCTTTTTCTTGCGCCATTTCCAGCGCTGCTTGCCTTTCTTCTTCCAGGCGCGTGAACTTCTCTTCATCAGTACACACCAGACTAGCTGCCCTCATTCAATCGTTCTTTAATAACCTTTTGCTCGCATGAGCCCCTCAGGGTTCGCTTATGGACCTATAATTTCCCTTTTCAGGGTCGCTAGACAGATCCTGCATGAACTTAAACCGATCGAATCAGCCACCGCCGCCTGACCAGGTCTGGCACAGTATCACAAATCATTATAATATTCAACACGACCATGGTTCCCCGTATCCCGGGACCTGATGGCCGGCGCATCGGCTTGGTCGGGGTGCGAAGAAGGGACGTAAGATGGGGAAGAGCAAGGGAGGTTCACTGTTATCCCGGGCGGCGAGCGGTTCGCCGGCCTCGGACTATCTGATCTCGGGGGAGAACATAAAGTGGCAGGGCAAGCCGGCTGCCATAATCATCATGGGCAAGGGGCTGCTTCTGACCGCCTTCGCCTTGATCTACGTCGTGCTGATGGAGCTGTTCTATGAGAGCAACGATGACATCCTGGTGCTGGGCATTGCCGCGGCGGCCTGTCTGCTGATGATCATAACGGACCGCAAGAAGCTCGGTCTGATCGGAGGACTGGCCGGAATAGCTATTCTGACCTGGACCGCTATCGAAGGCGAGAGGTTGGACTGGTACTGGTACCTGATACCCCTGGCCTTCGCGCTGCTGCTCCTGGTCATCAACTACGTCTATCTGAGCCGGGTGCTCTTCGTGGTCACTGACCAAAGGATCATCACTCGATATGGAATATTCACTCTGCGGTATGCAGACACCGGCATCGAGAAGGTACAGAGCGTCACCACCATCCAGCCCTGGTACGAGCGTATATTCGGGTATGGCGACGTGTTCTTCGCCACCGCCGGGGAGAAGGGCGGTATCGACTACGAATCACCGGGCATCAAGCTGATGAGCGGGGGAGCGGTCTCCTGGGAGAACGTTGGGAAGCCCTTCGAGGTCACCAAGATCGCCAGCGCGGTCATTCACATGGACACGACGCCAGTGGTGGTGATGAACCAGCCGGACGGTAAGATGAGCGCTGCGGAGAAGCTCGATAAGATCGAGGACCTGCGCAAGAGGGGCGTCATCAGCCAGGAAGAGTATGAGAAGGAACGCAAGGAGGCCTTGGAGGAGCTTTAAGAGCCCTCCGCCGTCCTTTTTATTTTTTCTTTATTATGTTCGTTGGCGGGCCCGCCGGGATTCGAACCCGGGACCACTGACTTGCCTCTCCCCTGTTGCCAGGGAATAGAAGGCCAGTGCTATATCCAGCTAAGCCACGGGCCCGAACGCTCCGCAATTACCGTCACCCGATTTAAAGGTTTACGGTTGGATAACAGCAATCCCAGAGCATCGGAACATGAAGAGCAGTATAAAAATCATAATGCCACCGGCAAACGATATTAATCGGCCGGACGTTCCTAATGGGATAACATGGATGTCAAGGAAGCGGTGGACCGGCGCCGGGCGACCAGGGCGTTCGTTGAGAAGCCAGTATCGGACGGGCTCATATCCGAACTGATCGAGACCATGAGGCTCTCGCCCTCATGCAACAACAATCAGCCCTGGCGCGTTGTGGTGGTCCGGGACCCGGCCTCCCTGGAGTCCGTCCGGACGTCCCTCCCCAAAGGCAACGGATGGGCGACCAAGGCTCCACTGATATTCGTCATCTGTGCACGCCTGGACGATGACTGCAAGCTCGCCGATCGCCGGGACTACTATCTGTTCAGCACCGGGATCGCCGTGGGCGAGATGGTGCTGCGGGCCACCGAGCTGGGGCTCATCGCCCATCCTATCGCCGGGTACGACGCATTGGCGATAAAGGAAAAGCTGGCCATTCCGGCCGATCACGTCCTAATCACCCTGGTCATATGCGGATACCCTGGAACGGATGTGTCCATGCTGTCTGAGAAGCAGCTGCTGGCGGAGGTGGACCGCCCCCCACGCAAGTCGGTCGGAGAGAACTTCTTCGACGGACGTTGGGGACAGCCCTGGAAATGATCAGATGCCCAGCAGCTTCCGCATGGTGCCGCCGAGCAGCTTCTCCCGCCGTTCCTCGGAGCAGATGTCCTGCTCCCTGACGAAGGCGCACCACGATTCGTAAGGATAGGCGAGATCGAACAGCGGCCAGTCGGTCCCGAATATCACCCGGTCGCCCATGACCGAGAACGCCTCGTTCAGCCGGTCCTTCACCGTTTGCGGTTCGGCCGGTAACCAGCCCTGCAGGGCCGAGCAGTCGGTGTACAGATTGTCGTACTCTTTCGCCAGCTCGTACGTGTCCGCCCGGTACTTGCCGCCCAGATGGGCGATGATGAGCTTAAGGTCGGGATGCCTGTCAAGAACGCTGCGGAAGTGAATGGGGCGGCTCTTCTCTTCGTCCAGGGGACCCCAGCTTGCGCCGGCATGGCTGACCACGATCAGCCCCATGTCCTTGACCTCCTTCCAGAACGGTTCCAGGCGTTCTTCGTACGGATAGAAGCCGTTCGGCGGGTAGATCTTTATCCCTTTCGGCTCGAACTTGGCGAAGTACTTGCGCATCAGGCGTATGGCCAGCTCCCCCCGGCCGGGATCGATGCCCATGAAAGGGATGAGCTTGTCAGAATAGTTCACGGATGATTCGAAGACCCAGTCGTTGAACTCCTCCACACCTACCTTCGGTTCCTGCACCAGTCCGAAATCCAATGGCAGGATCACCGAACGGTCCACTCCGGCCTGCTTCATAGATTCGACCAGAAGCTCGGGGCGCACCTCCGAGGTGGGAAAGTTCTCCTCGATCTCCTGGGTCATATCCATGAACTCGGACATGGCCAGCCATGGTTCGAGGTAGGCGTTGATTATGACGTCCGGGTACATCGGCCGGAGCCACATGTGGACATGTCCGTCTATCATCATCGCTGGGATGGATCGGTTTCGGGCTTGAATACGTTTTGCTGTCCTCAGATCCCCAGTACCCTTTGCATGTTCCTGCCCAGCAGCTTCTCCTTCGTGTCGTCGTCCGCCCAGGGCTGGGTCTTCACGAAGTTCGCCCAGAGGGGCGTGGTGTAGCTCAGTTCGAACAGCGGGAAATCGGAACCGAAGGACACCTTGTCCGGTATCAACGCCGCCAGTTCCGTAAGGCGGGACATCGCCGTTTCAGGATCGGACGGGAGCCAGCCCTGGAGCGCCGAGCAGTCGGTGTAGCAGTTGGGGAACTCTTTGCACATCTGATAGGCCTCCTGCCTCCACCTTCCGCCGAGATGCGCGAGCACAACATTGGTGTCCGGATAGCGACGAAGCACGTCCGTCCAGAAAACCGGTTCGCTGTACTTTTCCTCGAGCGAGCCCCATGCCGCGCCAGCGTGCGTGATGATCATCAGGCCGAGCTCGTCCACGCGGTCCAGGAACTTCCGGACGCGCTCCTCGTTAGGATACCATCCTGTGGACGGATAGAGCTTCACCCCCTTGGCGTCATATCTCTTGACGAATCGGTCAAGAATGTCGAGCGCCTGGTCGCCCCTTTGCGGGTCCACGCCTATGAAAGGAATGAGCCGGTCCGCGGCTTGAGCGCACGTCTCGAAAGCCCAGGTGTTGTACTCGTTCACATCGAGGCGGGCCTTCTCCACCAGATTGAAGTCGATGGGCAGCACGACCGCCTTGTCGATGCCTCCTGCATCCAGCGTATCCAGGACCTTCTCCGCATCCACCGTGTATTCTGGCCAAACGGTATCTGTCTGAACGTCCCAGTCCATGAGCCCTTCCAAGGCTGCCAGCGGTTCGAGGTACATGCGGACCATGGCGTCCGGGAGATGATCCCTGAGCCAGAGATGAACGTGACTGTCAATTATCATCTGGATTCCTTTCTGAAAGGGCGTTGGATGATATTTGGCATTTGGCCCGGGCCGTGCCGATGCGATCCGTCAAGATGGTCGGAGGCATGAGAGTTGACCGCCTCCGGTCCCGGTCAATACATTACAAACCTAGCTGTGAAATAGTTATTATCAATCTCACCCTTTGCATCTGGAGAATCGAACATGAAGAAGCTCACCACCGATTACAAGGAACATATACTCCAGTCGATCGGAAACACCCCTTTAGTCAGGATCAACAAGCTGAACCCCAATCCGAAGGTGACCATACTGGCCAAGGTCGAGGGGTTCAATCCTACCGGAAGCATCAAGGACCGCATCGCCCTGGCCATGATCGAGCAGGCCGAGCAGGAGGGGAAGCTTAAAGAAGGCAAGACCATCATCGAGCCCACCTCGGGGAACACTGGCGTGGCGTTGGCCATGATCGGTGCGATAAAGGGTTACGATGTGGAGATCGTCATGTGCGAATCCGTCTCTGTCGAACGGAGGCAGATGATAAAGGCCTTCGGCGGGACGGTAACTCTCAGTCCGGCCAAGGACGGCACGGACGGCGCGATCCGTTTGGCAAAGAAGCTGGTGGAAAAGAACCCTGACAAGTACTTCATGCCCGACCAGTTCTCCAACAAGTACAACAAGATGGCCCACTACAAGACCACCGGCGACGAGATATGGAGGCAGACCGGAGGGAATGTCGATTACATCGTCTCCGCCTTGGGTACCTCCGGCACCATCATGGGCGTTGGAAAAGCGTTAAAGGAGCACAATCCGAACATCAAGATCGTCAGCGCTCACCCGGTGAAGGGACACTACATCCAGGGGCTGAAGAACATGGAGGAGGCCATCGTCCCGGCGATATACGATCCCACCAAGATCGACATCACCATCATGGTGGAGACCGAGGACGCTTACGAGATGACGCGTCAGATCGTCAAGCAGGAAGGCATATTCGTGGGAATGAGCAGCGGGGCGGCCATGTATGCGGCTGCGGAGATAGCCAAGACTATCGACGAAGGGACCATTGTGACGATATTCGCCGACAGGGGCGAGAAGTACCTCAGCACTAGCCTGTTTTCCTGCTGATGGTTCAGAAAGGACCATGGCGATCGGTGACGGGCACGACCGATGGCCTTCGTACGCGCGTCATGAATAACGCTCCGTCCCGGTATTGACAAGCGTATGAATGAAAGAATGGAAAAGAGGTTTTGACCGGCACGGAGGCCGTCATTTTCCATTGACCATCTTTGACAGCTGGCGGCCGGCGACGCCCATGTTCTCGCGGCTGTGCTCGTTGATCATAACGACCATCGCCTCCGGGGGCATTCCGGTCACCTCGCAGACATCCCTCGTGAAAGAGACTATCAGCCTTTCCTTCTGTTCTGTCGTCAGCGGTCCCATGTCCAGCGTGATTATCGGCATCGTTCCTACCTCCTGTTCTACAGACCTTTCGTCCTCTGAGCGGACCTTCATCACCGACCCGCTGTCCCAGTGATGCGGCCAAGAATATATTACGTGATCAGAATATTCCCTGGTATCAACTATCATACTGTATACCTATGAGTTCCGGGGAGCCGATCGCAATGCCTCAGAAAAGATATCATGGCCCGGTGGAGGCCGCCGTGGACGTTCTCGCTGGCAGGTGGAAGCCCCTCATACTGTGGGCGCTGAGGTCTGGGACGCTCAGGTTCGGAGAGATAGAAAGGGAGCTTTCAACGGTCACCCCGAACATCACCCAGAGGATGCTCACCAAACAGCTCCGGGAGCTCGAGCGGGACGGATTGGTGACGAGGAGGGTCTACCCCGAAGTGCCGCCCAGGGTGGAGTATACCCTGACCGAGAGATATCGTTCGCTTCAGCCAATCGTTGAGCAGCTCTATTCCTGGGGAAAGGAGCACATGGCGGATCGGATCGAGAACGAATGAGGGATTCTGATCGTTCCCAATCGGTCCCTCATTACGTTTTTGGATGTATTAATTGATAGGTAAAAAGGCTGTTCAAGATCGATATGGACGGGACGTTTTAGGTTTCCGGAAATTGTAGTCCCATGTTATGAGATAAAAAATGGGGGGACGGGATGTCCGATCCCGTCCCTAACGAAAAGAGGTTCATTTAGTACTGGCAGGACCGATCTCTCCCGTACGCCCGTCGCCACCTGCCGAGAACCTGTTCCCCCTTATCCCTGAATAGAGGAACCAGCCGCAGATGGCGAACTCTCCGATGATGGACAGAATCACTCCGGGGGCGAACAGGTCGCCCATGTCCGGGAGCAGGAAATACTGCAGGCCCTGCGCGGTCAGACCGATGCCCCCGGCGATCAGAATGAACCCTATCGCCTTGGGAACGAACCTTGACCTGTACCCCAGATAACCCAGGGGGACCAGCCATGGCCCCCACCCGATGACCTGCGCGATGTAGGTGCCGTCCTCGTGAGCGTTTAGATGGACCAGGACAGATCCCTGTTCGGCAGCGGTCAACTGACCGGCGCCGCTGACGATCTGAACGGCCTCCAGGACGTTGTGCAGGTTGTATAAGGCGTAGGCCCCGCTGACTACCACCAGGACCAGCATGAGCCATGCGACGCAATCATGGGTCTTCTTGAACATCACGTAGGAGACCGCCCCCAGCAGAACGAAGCAGGAGCACATCACGATGTCGCTCAGCAGAGCGATCTGGAGCAACCCTCCGGAGCTGACGATGTTGTCCACCGTCGCCGAAGCATCCCCTGGTACGATCATCTCCATGCGCAGCAGCTGGGCCAATACCCCCAGGAGGATCAGCCCCAGATACAGGAGTCCGGCGGTGAGCACGAGCCTCCTCGTTGGCCATGCGGCCCTTGTTCCCGGCCCATCCTGGTCATTTCGATCTTGCGCGGACCGTTCCGTTCTCTTTTTCCACATTTTTTCGCTGTACGTTCGTCATCACCTCTTTGATTCCTTGTTCCAAGGTAGTGATGGTCGAATTCAAGCAAATTGAGCCTTACATGTGGGGTTCTTTATATACACATACATTTTTAACGAGACTGATGAGGAAGCTCACTTTAGACATGGTGCCGAGCGCATCCACGAAGGAGGAGATGCGGCCCCTCTTCGAGAAGATACACTCCTATGAGATACTCGAGTCACTGCGGATCGATCTGGAGGAATGCACCTGCATAGATCTGGTCGAGTTCGTCCTTAAGGATGACGTGGAGATCGAGGAGAGGGCGAGCATAGGCGACATGGAGGTCCTGAGCGTCCTCAGATCGGAGGGCAGGAAACGGGTCTGCCTCATCAAGCATCATGAGCCCGAAGAGCGCAGGGAGGAGTTCCGGGAGTTCGACCTTGAGCTGATCTATACCGCTCCGACGAAGATAACTGAGGACAGGATGGTCGTCAGCGTGCTGGCGGAGCAGCCGGAGCTCAGGAGGTTCCTGGAGCTGGTCAAACCGACCGCGGAGAGGATCACCAGCATGTCCTTCATGAGGGCGGCCTATCAGAAGCAGGATGTCCTGAACGCGCTGACCGGTAGACAGAAGGAAACGGTGATGGCCGCTTACCTCCATGGCTATTACGACTACCCCAAGAGGATATCGAGCGAAGACCTGTCCAAGAGGTTGGGCATCAGCAAGGGCACGCTGATGGAACATCTTAGAAAGGCTGAAGGAAGGATATTGAGAGAGATATTGACCGGATACTCAACCCAATGAGCCGTCAAAGCCTGGCTGGATTCTGTTGGCTATTCTTTGCATCGACCACTATGATGACGGCGTTGCCCTTCTTCAGACCCTGTTCGATATAGCGGTGCGCATCGGCGGCCCTCTCCAGGGGGAAGCTCCGGTCGATCACCGATCTGACCGCTCCCGATGCAACGAGGTCCCTCAGCAGTACGAGCTCCTCGACCGTCCCGAACGATTGATTGTTGACCACCCTCTTTCCAAATAGCGCAGCCCAGAGGCCGTGCAGTTTGGGAACGAACGGCCCCGAATTGCCCAGGATGAGGAGGCCGTCATCCTTAAGCAAACGCAACAGGACCGGGACCGACGCCCTCCCCACCAGGTCCAGGATCACGTCGAACCTCTCCTTGCTGGCCGTAATATCGTCCTTCACGTAGTCCAGCACCTGATCGGCGCCCAGATCCTTCAGCATGTCCATTTTCAAATGGCTGTCCACGCAGGTCACCTCAGCATCTGCATTTTTCACCATCTGTAAGGCCATGGTTCCTATGCTGCCCCCCGCCCCGTTTATCAGCACGCTATTTCCATTCTGAATTCCCGCCTTCTTGATGAAATGCAGTGCCTCCAGTCCCCCAACGGACAGGACCGCGGCCTCCTCGAAGGTGAGAAGTGCCGTCTTTTCAACTATCAATGCATCCTCAGGAACGCATACATATTCGGCGTAGGTCCCGAAACGCATCCCCGTCAACCCGAAGACCTCGTCCCCGGTCTTGAAACGGGAAACATCCTTGCCCACCGCCTCCACCACGCCGGCCATCTCCTGGCCTAGGATGGTGACCCGTATCGGTCTGGTCAACCCCATATACAACCTGGTGAAGAGCCATAAGGACGGGGGGACCTGGAAGCGCCGGAGCTCGCAATCGCCGGCGAATGCGGAGGTGGCGTGGACCCTGATCAAGACCTCGCTCTCCTTCGGAACAGGCTTCGTGACCTCCCTCATCTCAAGTACGTCGGGAGGTCCGTATCTTGTCCAAACAACCGCCTTCATGGATACGATGAGATAATGATCGTCCTTGAGTTAATAGATCTGACATACCGTCGATCTAGAAACGTACATCGATCCGAGGATCGGACGGACCTAATTTGCGCATATAGAACGACCTTCGTCCGTACGAACGAGAGGTCGACGGAAGGACGATGGCCCATAGATCTGAATGGGTAAATGATGGAGAATTTATTCGCAGTGGGATCGCCTCAAAGGAAAAAATCGCGGTTGAAATCTGCTCGATCGCTTTCTCGGACCCGGTATGGTGGCGGTTTCAGATCGCTTTAACACCATTTCAGAAAAGGTGGTTTTTCTAAGCTACCAAAATACAATTAAACATTGTGCAATTGCTATGATCCGTCATATCTATGAGCATGAAATTCGTTAACATTGAAATAATAGTAATTGATTTAATTAATTGATTATGACAATCAAATCACTATATCCTCATATTTACTCGATCCCCGGCGTGTTGACAAGAAGACCGGTGATCCCGTTCAAACCGGATATCAAAGTGCCGAAGGATTTTACCCAAAGGGCAATGCAGATACAGCAGTATGATTTCGAATTGAGCAGGTTCATTCTGAAGGCCGAGGACCTCTCAGAGATAATATTCGATTCCTATTCATCAAATGTCCATTGGTCAACAAAACTTGAGGGCAACCCTCTGACCGAAGAGGAAGTGAGAAGGATCATCAGAGAAACGATGACCGAGACGGAACGAAAGGAAGCGCCGAACGGACCCTCTCAGGAGATCATCAATCATTTAGGCGTACTTTCTGGCTCAGACAATTTTAGGTTGCCTTGGGATAAGGTGAAGTTCCAAAGCATGCACAGACAGCTGTTGTCCAATACAACCGCCTCAGGAACCATCGGAGCATATAGAACGGGCGAGGGAGTGATCCAGGAGAACGATGGGACCGCCGTTTTTTACGCAACACCGCCAGATGCAGTGGACGGACAGATGGATTATTTATTTGATTGGATAAATAATTACGCAAGCGCTTATCACCCGGTTGTCTCTGCGACAATAATGTTCCATGAGTTCGAGAGCATTCATCCGTTCTCGGATGGAAACGGGAGAACAGGGAGGACATTGTTCCATCTATATCTGCAACAGAACGGATTGCCCAATTCATATCTCTGTAAGGTCGATGAGAACGTGCTCAGGGACAAGGAAGCGTACTACCAGCTTCTGGCATATACGGATTATAGCAAATCATACACTGAGCTGATCGACTACATGTCCGATTGCATCCTGCGCAGCTATTCCGATGCGGTCGAGTATTTGAGGTCCAAAGACCTGCTGAGCTCTGGCATGGACGAATTGAAAAAGAGATTGATAATAAAGGGAAAGAATGCGGGGGACTGGTTCAGAGCGTCGGAAGCATATTCATGGATCGACGGCAGATCCGAACAAACGGTCCGTATTCATTTGAAGGAACTATGCGACGAGGGCATCTTTGAGAGGAGAGGCAACACGAAGTCACTGGAATACAAGTTCAAGGATCCGTTGGAGTCTTATTTTAAAAAAGGGTCGTGACGCATTAAGGATAAAATTTCGAATGCTTTCTTCAAATGGAATAAGATGAGGGACCAAACGGTTCAGGTTTTATGGTCCAGTTCGTGAGGATTTGCCCAAAGTTATGGACAGATATCACCAGTATCATCAAAGGACCTGCTTATCGAAAACGACTTTTTCGATGAAAGCCAGATGAAAAGTGGGCAAGGAGGTTTTATTGCTATTGACAACTGGCAGTCGCTAATCTGCCCCAACTCAGGAATACCATAAAATGATCCATTAAGCTATGTCACTCAAAGCGAGCAGATCGAGGAACATCGTTCGAGTATGCCTGCTCTTAAATCTTCTTTTTTCTTCACGCGTTTCAAATACTGGAACAAATCCTAATTTATCATAAAAATTAATGGCTTCTTTTTCTGCTTGAACCACGATCAACCTCAAACCAGCAGTTTCAGAGGACTCGTACGCCTGAGCGGCAATTTTCGCCATAATATTTCTACCAATCCCCTTTTTTTGCCATCTTTTATCCACTGCCAATCTACCAACTATCAGTGAGGGGATGGAATTGATATGGTATTCACCAGCATTCGAGAAACCTCTATGGCTTTTTAAATATTCAATTCTCAAAGACCCGTTACTAACCGTGTAATATGCAACAAGCTCTCCTTTGTAAAAGACTAGCCATGTTCTACCGAATAATTCCCTTTCGTATTTTTCGACCTCGTCGGTGCATAAGAAATCGTTCAGTTCAGCATTCCCACAATCGAACGAATCAACGGGTCTCGATTCCGTTTTATATTGCTCAAATTCCAAATCAAGAGGTTCAACCTCAGAGGGGCTGTCAAACAATCTTGATATTTGTTAGGCCCCCTATTTTTTCTTCTTAGAGCCAAAAATCCTTAGCGCTTCCCGATAAAATTCTTTTTGTGCACTATTCAGTCGAAATGACCTTAATTTCATATCGAATTCCTTTGCATCATTATTTTTAACAACAGGAATCGGTTCAGGGTATGCCATCGACTAATACTCCCCAAGTACAGACTAAGATGTTAATCACACTAATAGTTATTTAATACAACCACTTGAAACCCAGATATCTCTTTGATATTGAGCATTCTGGTTTGTGAAGCAGATGCGTTTGAAGTGACGACCTGTTGAAACATATAGATCCGGATTTGAAAATTGAATGCCAGCCTTCTCCCAGATTACCGGCGTAATCAATCAGCCACCAGACCCCTTCGGACAATATTAATGAGGGACGGTTATATAGAAGCCAGTGAAGTGAATGGACAGGGGGGGATTTGAACCCCCGGCCTCTACCATGCCAAGGTAGCGATCTTCCAGCTGATCTACCTGCCCAGTGGAATTGGCAAAGCGATTTTCTCTATTTAATCTTATCTTAATGGGACGGGCTGGCCTGTACCGGCGGATGATAGATGAGTGGTAATGAAAAGGTTTCAGCTGCGGCGGAAGAAGGTCTTCACGTTTTGGCTGTTCATATAGAGCACGATGATGATGGAGATCAACAGGCTGATGGCGAGCCCGCTCAGCTCTCCCGCCTCGAGCCCTCCGATCACCCAGGACAGAATGCTCCAGATGATGCCGAAGACGACCACGACCATTGTCAGCAGCCAGACGAAGCCCCAGCCCTTGAAGAACCCGAAGGCGACAATGATGTAGACCAGACCGATGACCAGGGACACCACCTCGATGGCCAGATCAAGACCTTCCAGGTCGGTGATGGCGCCGAGGGTCAGCCCGCCGATTATCGCGAGGATACCCGCCAATAACAGTAGCACGCCGATGATGGTCACGCCGAGAGGGCGGTCCCTACGCACCTTGTTTCCCATGTTCAGAAATATTTCCAGGGGATAATAATGCTTACTGGACTGGGATTCGTGACCGGTCTCAGATCTCCAGGGTCTTCTGGAAGCGCATCTTCTCGCCGGCAATGCGGGTCGGATACTCGCCGTTCACGCAGGCCAGGCACAGTTCGGACTCCGGGATCTGCAGCGCCTCGACGAGACCGGCCTGGCTGATGTAGCCGACCGAATCGGCCGTGATGAGCTCGGCGATCTGCTGCGGGGTCCGGTTCAAAGCGGCGAACTGCTCCCTGGTCTTCATGTCCACGCCGTAGAAGCAGGGGGCGATCACAGGCGGGCAGCCGATGCGCACATGGACCTCCTTAGCCCCGGCCCTTCTGGTCATCTGGACTATCTTGAGCATGGTGGTACCGCGTACGATCGAATCGTCAACGATGACCACCCTCTTCCCGGCCACGGTGGATCGGATGGGATTCAGTTTCAGCAGTACGCCCTCGTCCCTCTGGGACTGGTCCGGAAGGATGAAAGTCCTCTCGATGTAGCGGTTCTTCATGAACCCTTCCGCATATGGTATGCCGGAGCCTTCCGCATACCCCAGCGCGTGCGCCCTGCCGGAGTCCGGAACGGGAACGACCACGTCAGCCTCCACGGGCTGCTCCTTGGCCAGGATGCGCCCGATGCTGGTGCGTACGCGGTAAACCTCCTGACCGTCGATGACCGCGTCAGGGCGGGCGAAGTACACCCATTCGAACATGCAGTGCGCCTTGTGCGGCGCGGCGGGCGTGCGGGTGGAGGTGACCCCGTGAGGAGTTATCTCCACTATCTCCCCGGGAAGTATGTCCCGGATGAACTCGCCGCGAAGGACGTCGAAGACCGAGCTCTCGGAAGCGAGAACATAGCCTCCTGGGAGCTTGCCCAGGCAGAGCGGCCGGAAACCGAAGGGGTCGCGGAACCCGAAGATGCGCCCACCCAGCATCATAGTGATGGAGTACGCCCCCTCGAGCGTCTTCATGACCGTCTTGATGGCCCGGATCGGATCGGGGCTGATGGACAGCTCGGTGGCCATTATGCGGACGATGATCTCGGAATCGGTGGAGGTCAGAAAGGCCCAGCCCTCCGACTGCAATTTTGTACGTATCGAGGCGGCGTTGACGATGTCGCCGTTGTGAGCTAGAGCAAGATCCCCTTCCTTGGTGGTGACGGTTATGGGCTGGCAGTTCTCCGCGCAGGAGGAGCCGGACGTGGAATAGCGAACATGGCCGATGCCCAGGTTGCCGATCAGGCTGTTGTACTGCCGGCCTACCAAAACCTCATGGACCAGTCCCATTCCCCTATGGTATGAGATGGTCTTGCCGTTGTGAACGGCTATGCCCGCGGCCTCCTGGCCACGGTGCTGGATGATCCGCAGCGCCTTTTTCAGCTGGGGAACGGCATCACCCTCCAGGGCCATGCCGACGATTCCGCAGAAATGCTTTGGACGGTCATCCTCCAAGAGAGCTACCTCGAACGTCAATGGGTCTTGGCCCAATTATACGTTCTCATGGTGGCGGTCTTGCCATAACCACAGGAGGCGCAGAAGGAAGCGCGTATGTTGTAGGCCCGCCTTCCGCACCTGCGGCAGGGGACGTGCGTCTTCTTGTCTCCCATCTTTCCGTGTGCTGCCGTACCTTTCGTCATAAGAGTAACCTCAGGGTGAGATGTATATCACGTTGTCGCCGCGGACAATGGCTACCGTGAGCTTGCGGACGACCTCGCTGTTTATGAGCTCCTCCGCGTTCTTGAGCACCAGGTTCATGTGCGGATCGTAACCGTCCAGCACCCCACGGTACTCGCGGTTGCCCTTCAACGTGACGATCACCTGGTTGTTTATCGCCTGGTTGAGGACATTCAGAGGTTTCTGCATGCTCACTTCACCTTACCGTGCGAATGAGCGTTCACTATATGAAGTTTTTGTGCTCCAGTATTCCATCCGTAACAGCCAGTCATATGAAGGCCCCCAGCGTCGGCGCGTCCAAGCGGTCCATGTCGTAGAATATAATCCCCTCCCTCATGCGCTCCCCGTCCTTCATCCCCGGGAAGAAAGCGGCGAGAAGCGACGTCCTCCAGAGCAGGTCCAGGACGGACGTTGAGAGCACCCCGCCGTACACGTTCGGCCACGGGTCCTCATAGTCGTATTCGTCCATGAGGTAGAAGGCGTAGCCCATGAAGCTGTCCCGGTTGTTCAGGACCTTCAGGTAATCGCGCAGCACCTGGCGGTCCCTTCCCTCCGGTTGCTGCAGCTTGATGTCCTTGATGGGGAGCTCGCCCTTCTTGCGCACGTCGCCCTCTGCGTCCATGATATGCCACTCGACATTCTGGCCAAGCACGCGGAACAGGTTCCAGCTGCCGTCCGGGGCGCAGTACACCGGGGCCTGGAACAGCTCGTCGGCGGCCATGGAGTCGGTGACCATCTCCAGGGCGGAGTGCGAGAGCTCTTGCATGGTCTTCACATCCAACGCCGGTCTGGCCTTGAGATCGGGGATGGAAAGCTCGTCCTCCTCCACGCTTCCCTCCAGAAGCGAGGCGATCAGGCGGAGGTCGGTCAGCTCGTCCAGACGGGCGGCCACCTGGGAGCGGGCCTTTCCAACATCCACATCCAACCCGGCCTCCAGGCAGTTGAGGGTGAACTCCCGGTACACCGGCACGGATTCCTTCAGGGTCCGGCGTATCTCGGCCTCGTTGTCCTGGACCATCCTCAGACCCTCCGCCATGGCCTCATCGCCCCTGTCCAGCCACACCCCGCGGCAGCTGAGGTCCAGCTCGACCTGGGCCCGGGAACCTACGTGAATGTGGAAGGGGAACTGCCGGCAGAAATGCGGGCGATGAGGGTAGACCTCGCATCTTCCGGCCTGCAGGAACGAGCAGGAACCCTGCCCCTTCTTGAGAGCGAGCGCATAATGCCGGTGCGGCTCCTTTTTCAACACCAGGCGGTTCGGGTGATTCTTCTTGAAGAACTCCACCTCCCCGGGCAGGCATTCCGGCTGGCAAAGGCAGCACAGCTTGCAGGGGTCCTGGCAAATGAATCGTCTTCCTTCCAGCTCACTGAGGTCCAAAGGCAGCGGCCCATTAAGCATATGATACCTCCCTTCCCTTCCTTTCGGCCGTGGTCGAGCCGTCCTTGAGGACCAGCTTCCCTCGGAGGAACACCGCCTGCGGGAACAGCGCCTCCCTTCCCTCGTAAGGGGTCCAGCCGCATTTGCTGTGCATCTCCTCCCCCCTGATGACCGCCATCTCCCGAGGGTCGATGATCACCAGGTCGGCGTCCCGCCCCTCCGCGATCTCGCCCTTGTTCAGCCCGAAGGTCTTGGCGGGGTTGCCGCAGGCGGACCGAAGCAGAACATCCAGGGACAGGAAGCCCTTCTTCACCAGAGCCAGCATCATGGCGAATCCCGTCTCCACCCCGGGCAGGCCGGAGGGAGCCTCTCCGAACCCCCGCTCCTTCTCCTCGTGGGCATGGGGGGCGTGGTCGGTGGCCAGCATCGGCACCTCGCCCCTGCAGAAGGCCTGGAAGAGCGCTTCCCGGTCCGCCCTCCTCCGCAACGGGGGATTCACCTTTCCCCAGGCGCCCAGGTCCATGCTCGAGTCGAGGAGCATGTGGTGCGGGGTGGCCTCGAAGGTCATTCCGCTCCCCCTGAGCGATGAAAGCGATTCGGAGCTGCTCACATGGCACACGTTTATGCGCGCCCTTTCGTGATATCTTTTCAGCCTCTCGATGGCCACCAGCTCCGCCTGGCGCGGCCGGCATTCCTCATGGTCGCGCAGGGAACGCTCCTCCCTGCGCATAAGCATGGCGTCCTCCTCGGCGTGCACGCTCACCGGCCGGCCGGCCTTTCCGGCCGCCTCGATCGCCCTGGCCAGGTCCCCTTCCTCCCTAAGCAGCACGCTCTGGGTGGACGACCCGAGGAATATCTTGTACCCGACGCATCCGCCCAGCGATGCCACGTCGGTTCCGGGGGCGATGCCGGCGATGATGCCGTAATCGACCCAGGAGCGGCCGGACACCGCCTCGCGTTTCTCCTTCAGAGAGGAAGCGTCGATGACCGGAGGCACGGTGTTCGGCATGTCCAGGACGCAGGTGACGCCTCCATGGAGCGCCGAGAGCGAACCGGAGGAGAAGTCCTCCTTGCCGGTAAGGCCCGGGTCGCGGAAATGGACGTGCGGGTCGACCGCCCCGGGAAGAACCAGCCGGTCGCCGAAATCGAAGTGCTCGTCGCCCCTGAGCACCTTCCTCACGCTGACGATCCTTCCGTCCTCCATGCCGACGCAGGCCTTCTGAAGCCTTCCCTGAAAGAACAGCCTTCCCTCTACGACGTCCATGCCATCACTGGGTACGGCCCCGGAGTATTTGACCGTATGGCGACTCCTCGTGGAAGATGTCGGCCTGGAAGGTGAGCACTTTGGTCTTCCGGTCAAGCCACATGTCCGGGGTCAGCCCGGCCTTCATGCATGCCTGCTCCAGGAACGTGGTGGCGTCCCATCCCCATTCCACAGGCACCTGGGGCAGCAGCAGCCCTCTGAACATGCCCCGCTCCATGATCAGCCCGTCCCTGCCGATGACGATGGCGTTCGGAGCGTCCTTCCTGTCCGCCAGCTTCAGTTCCGCCGGCGGGGTCAGCACGCTGACCTCCACGACGACCTGGTCCAGCTCCTCCGGCCGCAGCGGAGGGAAGCGGGGATCGTGGCATGACCCCTGCGCCGCCCTCAGGATGGTCTCTGCCAGGGGGAACGTCGGCTCCGGATAGCCGATGCACCCGCGCAGTTCGTCGCCAGGGAACGTCTTGATGGTGACAAACGCCCCGCTGTTCTTCCTGAAGCCGTCCGGTACATCGAAACGGTCGATGTCCAGGTCCCTGGTCTCCGCGTCGATGGCCCTGCGGGCCAGCTTAACCGCCATCGCTCCTTCCTGGTCCTTCATGCCCGACCCCGGTGGATGTTGTCCTGCGCGATAATAAAGCTGTGGATTTTCCGCTCCGGCGTGATCTTCCCTCCTGAGAACCTTGACGGCAAAGATATCTAGTGCCCCCGGGAATATGATAAGCATGCAGGCCAAGGAGGTAAGGGAGATACTGGTCCGGGAGGTGATGTCCAGCCGTCCGCGCACAGGGAGGCCGGACATGACCGTTAAGGAAGCAGCGGCCCTGATGCTCCGGGAGGGCGTGGGCAGCCTGATCATCTTGGAGGAGGGGGAGCCGGTCGGGATACTGACCGAAAGGGACCTCCTCTATAAGGTGGTGGCCGTGGGCAAGGTCCCATCGAGGACCAGGGTGGAGAGGGTGATGTCCTCGCCGGTGATCACCATCTCCCCGGGGTCCAATGTGTCCATTGCCGCCAAGCGGATGTCCGACCTGCATCTGAGGCGGTTGCCGGTGGTGGAGGACGGGAAGCTCATAGGGATGCTCACCGAGAAGGACATACTCAAGCTCTCCCCCTCGCTCATCGAGTTGACCAGGGAGTGGGGGAAGATCGGAGGGAGACCGGGAGCCATATCCAACAGCTTCGGGAGCCTGGCCGGATACTGCGAGAGCTGCGACGCCTACACCATAGACCTGAGGCTGGAGAACGGTTCCCTGCTCTGTCCGGACTGCCGCGAGGAATGATCAATCGAGGTCGATCTTGCGCAGGCGGGGGGCGGGAGCCTCCTTCTTCTTGTCGATCTCCTTGAGCTGGGAGTCGATGAAGGAACGGAACATCAGCAGGGTCTCCTTTCGGATGTTGTTGTAGTGCTCCTTGACCTCCGGGGGCATGACGTTGCGGGGCATCAGGGTGTCCATGGCGGCCAAGAACTCCGTGCCAGACCTCATCAGATGGACCACGGTGTCCTGGGGCAGCGGGCCGCCCCTGAAGGATTGGGGGGGTGCCTCCTGCTTCTCCTCGGTGCTTTCCTTCTTGCTTGTCATTTGCCTACCTCATCTGAAGCTGATGACCAGACGGCCGTCCTTGAACTCCGCCTTATGGGCCTCCTTCTTGACCAGCGAATAGGGCAGGGAGACCGAGCGCTTGTACCAGCCGACGGTCACGATTAAAACATCGTTCGATTTATATAACTCTACCTGGTCCTTGCTGGAGAAAGGCAGTTTCAGCGAGAGCTGGTCCACCCCGTCCTTGCTGAATATCTCCATGCTCTTCTCGGTGGTGTACACCTGCGAGGGGTCCGTGTCTCCGAACAGCTGTTCGGCGAGCACCTCCAATGATCTTTTCCCCACGACCTCGGTGGAGGACTGGTAGGCCTTGAGCATCTTCAGCGGCGAGAACGACTCCTCGATCATCTGCATGTAGCGGGACTGCTCCTCGTACTTCGCCTCCGGATAGTGTTCCCGGGCCCCCTCGGGCAGAAGACGGTTCACGACTATGCATTCCACCGTCAGATTGTACAGGGAAAGATAGGTGTAGGCGCGCTTGGTCTCGTTGATCACCATCTTCTCCGGGTTGAGGACCAGACGGACGGACGTGGTCTCGGAGTCAATAAGTATCTGGCGGACGGTCTTCAGGCGGTCCTTGAGGTGATCGAGGTCGTTCAGGAAGGCGTCGGTGGGCATGGGCATGCTCATGACCTTTCCCACGGTCGCCCGGGCCAGACGCACGGTGTTCTTGAAAATCTTGTACATCTTGTCGAAGTACCAGTCGGCTGTGTCCGGGAAGCTCAGCAGACGGAGCGTTTCGGCCGTGGGCGCCGTGTCCATGACCACCACGTCGTACGCCCCGCTCTTCTGGAACTCCTCGATGTAGAACAGCGCGGACATCAGCTCCATGCCTGGCCACACGGTCATCTCCTTGGAGGATATGGGGTCAAGGCCCTGCGAGACCATGAAGTCGCTCAGGTACTGCCCGATCTCCTGCCACCGCGTCTCCATCTCATGTATGACGTCCACCTCGATGGCGTCCAGGTTCTTGCTGACCTTCCTGATCTCGCCGGACAGCGGGACGTCGAGCGAATCTGCCAGCGAATGAGCGGAATCGGTGCTTATAGCGATGGTGCGGTAACCGAGCTTGGCGCAGCGCAGGGCGGTAGCCGCAGAAACGGACGTCTTTCCGACGCCGCCCTTGCCAGTGTATATGATGACCCTCGTTCTCTCACCGGAAAGAAGCAAGATAAGCGGACCTACTTGAATGATTGCTTCGTCAAGGATCGCCACAAAGAAAGGTTGAGTGGCAGGGGAGTGCCGGGGAGGGGGTTCGAACCCCTGACCTTCGGATTTCCCTGGAGAGGGTCTTGTTCCTAATCCCTATGAGTCCGACGCTCCACCAGGCTGAGCCACCCCGGCATTCGGGGAAGTGGTTTACTGTTCGGCCTCGGCCGGAGCCTCAATGGCTTCCTCGACCGGGGCTTCGGCAGCGGCCTCAGGCTCGGCGGGGGCCTCGGGCATGAAGACCGGCTGGTCCTGCGGACCGGCGCCCATCTCCAGCACCTCGGTCTTGCGGATCTCGACCCTCTTGATGGGGACGATGACCTTGCAGACGGTGCCCAGGCGGTGAGCCATCTCGCCGTCGATGATGGCCTTGACGATCTCGGAGATGGTCTTCTCCTCGCCCATCTTCGCCATCTCGGCGTCCATCATGGTGCGCAGAGCGGTCTCCTGGGAGGACTGGATGCGCTTCTCGGTGATGCTCATGGGCTTCACGCGGATGAGGTATCCGTCCTTGGTGCGGACGTCGATTACATGGTCGGTCTTGGTCCGCTTGCGGCGCGTAAGGCGCCTGATGTAATCGCTGGTCAGGTCCTGGCCGATGAACACGGTGTGCGCGTCGAACCCGTTGATGTCCTGAACCTTGAACTTGAGCTTAACGTGCATCTTCGAGAAGTCGCCGTTTATGTCGTGGACGGTTGCCTCGGTGGTCCTGCCGATCAGGTTAGTGGCATCGGCGCTGGGGGTTTCGCCCAGCTGGGCCTGGTTGAACATGCGCGGAGCGTAGATCTTGTACCACTCCTTGGCCTTCCACCGGTCCTTGACCTTCCTTGAGGCGGCCTTCGTAGACGCTTTTTTAGTAGCAGCCAATTAATAGCCTCCAATCGTGAGATGAACTCGGAAACAAGTAAACCTATTAAAAGGTTTTTCCTCGCAAAAACATTATCCGCCTTTTTGCTGGATAATAAAAATTGCAGGGAAGTGGTTTAGCTGTGGCCCATCTCCTGCAGCACCCGCCGCAGGGACACCATGCTCACCTGGTCCGCCTGGACCCCATGCTGAGAGAGACGGGATTCCAGGTCCGTGGCGTCCTTGACGTCGCCCAGGAACACCGGGACGTAGGAGGATGTGCCGGTGACGTTCAGCACGGCTATCCTCTCCCCGGCCTTCATCTGGTGGCCGTCGCGGGCGGCCTGATACCTGACGAAGCCTTCCAGCTCCTCAGGCATCTCCTCTTGGGTGTATACCCCGATCAGGTGCGCTTGGTCCAATCCGACGCCTCACAGGGTGACCTTGATCTCATGGGCCTCGAGTCCCAGGGAGGACTCGGGCAGGCCCAGAGCGAGGCCGTAGAGCTGCGCCAGGTGGATGACCGGTATGTCGTATCCGGGCAGGTCCTTCTGGCCGCGGTCGAACTGCAGGTGGCAGAACGGGCAGACGTCGATGATGAACTGGGCGTTGACCGCCTTCATGTTCTTCAGCTTGGTCTCGGTGAAGCTCAGGGCGAACTTGGCGTCCCTGCTCCTCACGCCGCCGCCAGCGCCGCAGCACATGTTCTTGTCGGCGTACGGAACGCTCTTGGCGCCGGTCCACTCGACCAGCTCATCGAGCACGTGGGGCCTCTCGGGGTCGTCGATGTGCTTTATCTTGGTGGGCCTGGAGAAGTGGCATCCGTAGTGCACCGCCACGTTGTAGGACAGCGGCTTGGTGAACTTCTGCTTCATCTTCTCGATGCCTATGTCCTTGAACAGGACGTCGGCGAAGTGGCGCACGCGGACCTTGCCCTCGTACTTCATGCCGACCTCGGCCAGGATCATGTTGACCTTCTTCAGCAGCTCGGGGTCCTCCTGGAGCATGTGGTTGGCCTCGTACAGGGAACCGTAGCAGCCGTTGCAGATGGTCAGTATGTCGCAGCCCTGCTTCTCGGCGATGCAGAGGTTGCGGGCCGCCAGCGCCAGCCAGGTGGCCTGGTCGAAGGAGCGGATAACGCCCGGGGCGGGGCAGCAGCCGGCTCCGGTCATCTCCTTGAGGTCGTAACCCAGGGCCTTGAACAGCTCACGGGTGGCCTTCTCGATCCCGGGGTACCTCAGCGGGGCGACGCAGCCCAGGAACAGCGCGAACTTGTCAGCGGCCATTTCAGGCACCTCCGATCAGCTTCTCGAAGCCGGTCTTGGCCATGATCTTCTTGAAGTCGGCCATGGCCTGGGGGTCGGCGATGGTGGTCGGCGGGTCCGCGGAAAGGCCCATGCTGACGCGCAGCGCCTTCAGCTTGTCGGAGGCGGGAACGGTGTGCCCGATCTTGAGCAGGGAGCGCCCCACCTTCTTGTGGTCCTCGGCCATGTAGCCCTTCTGGACGGCCATGTTCCTCATCAGGATGATGATATCGACGATATCAACGTCCCTGGGGCATCTCTCCACGCAGGAGTAGCAGGTGGTGCACATCCACAGGTCCTCCGAGGGGAGTATGTCATCCTTCAATCCGAGCTGGGCTTTCCTGATCAGCTGCCTGGTGCGGAACGCGGTGGTGCGTCCGGATGGGCAGCTGCCAGTGCAGGTTCCGCACTGGTAGCACAGGTCCAAGGTCTTGCCGCCGGCATCGACGATGCTCTGGGCGAAGGCCGGGTCTGGAATCTTGGCGTTCGACATGAAAGTCTTCCTCTTGGCTCGGGGAGCGGATATATCGTATATAAAAGTGAACGAAAATTCGTACGAGTGTTGCCTAAATAGGTTACACTAATGCATGGTGTTCTGACGCAGCGCCGCGAGCACCTCTTCCACCCCCGGCGCCGGCCTGTACATGCAGAGGATGGCATACGGTATGGACGGCTCGTCCCCCTTCGGACGGTGACCCTTGCGGACCATCAGCCCCTCGCTCACGAAATAGCTGTGACCGCTGCGGATCAGCGCGCCCAGCGACGAATAGGTCCGGACCACCCGGTACGGAATATTGTCCGAATGGAGGGAAAGGAAACCCAGCCGCTGCGGGCCGAATCGGAACGAGGCGTAGTCATCACCCTTGCGCACATGGAGCAGACGGTCGCTGCCCACCTCCTCCCAGCCGCCGCCCTCTGTCTCGTACGCGTGAATGGGATCGTCCAGCAGCACCAGGTCCAGCAGTCCGGCCTGGAAGTCGGTGACGTTGTGCCTGTCGTCCGAAATGATCACGTCCGCCTTCCCCTGGGGGTCGGCGGCGTTCAACGCCTGCATCAGCAGCTCTTCCGTGAGCGGTGTGCAGGCCACCGCCAGCTGCTGTCGCTCCCGGAGCTTGCCCTGCAGGGCGAGCAGCTCCTTGGCTATGCTCTCCCCGATCTCGTTGAGCACCGTGCCCCGGGCGCCGCAGTCCATTATCGGAGCCCCGGCCTTCGCCTCCACCTGGCGGAGATGCCGGCACAGCACCGGGGCGGATATCCCAAGGGAGCGGGCGGCCGCCCTCTGGGTGCCGTTGAGGTACAGGGAGAGAACGGCCTGGGACTGCCTCTCCGTCAGCGCATGACCGTTGACCTGCACGGCCAGCGACGCCTGCACTTTGGCCATGCCCCTCTGATGGCCGAGGGATTAGATTAATCCGCCGACCCGCGCCGGAAATGGCAAAGTTAATAACCGCCTCCCTTCTTCGGCGGGACCATGAAAGCGTCCCGCCTGTTGCTGGGCATCGGCAGCCCCATCGTCTGCGATGATGGACTTGGCTTCCGGGTCGTGGAAGAGATCAAGAAGCTGAACCTGCCGGACCTGGATGTGGACCAGCAGTCCGTAAGCGGTTTGGACCTCATCGAGATAATGATGGACTACAAGAAGGTGGTCGTGGTGGACGCCATCGTCACCGAGAAGTACCCGGCAGGCACGGTCATGCTGCTGGAGCCGGAGGATTTCAAGAACGCCCTGCACGGCACGAACCCGCACGAGACGAACATACACATGGCCATCGAGCTGGGCAAGAGGCTCTCCCCCGGACGCATGCCGGAGGACATCCAGTTCATCGCGGTGGAGGTAAATGACGTCTGGACCGTCACCGACGTCATGACCGAGGACGTGGAGAGGGCCATCCCGGAGGCGGTGCAGGCGGTCCTCAAGGTCCTGAACGATTAGAAGTCAAGGGACTGCATTCGCCTGGCGGCGGCCTCCCCCTCCTTCTGAGGGGCCAGGAGCGCCGCGCACATCCTTTTCCTCTGGAACGTCTCGTTGATCACCCTCATCACATCCTCGCGGCCCACCTTCTCGAACTCAGCTATCGTGAGCTCGGCATCGGCCAGCTCCCCGTTCAGCATGTAATGCTCGCCCTGCCAGTACAGACGGCTGTCGGTGCCTTCCAGCTTCCGCACCAGCATCCCCTTGATCCACCGTTTGGCCCTTCTGACCTCCTCATCCGTAGGCCCCTGGTCCTTGAACGAGGAGATCTCCTTGGCCAGCGTCCGCATGACCTGGTCCAGCTTTCCGATGGAGGCGGAGAAGAAGGTGTCCACTATCCCGCAGTCGGTGTAGGATTGCGGGAACGTGCTGATGTGGTACACCAGCCCCTGGTCCTCCCGCACCGTCTGGTAGAGGCGCGACGATGTACCGCCGCCCAATATGATGCAGGCCACCGTCAGAGCCTTGCGGTCCGGGTGCCTCCCCGGCAGCCCGGGGAATCCTAGCTCCACGTAGGCCTGATCGCCCTCCTTCGGGAACACCTTGGTGCAGGCCTTCGGGGCCGGAGGGGTCCTGGCGCTTCCGCCCTTGGCCTTCTCCAGGCCGTCGAACGTCCTTTCGGTCCAGGAAACAACGGCCTCCGCGGACACATTCCCGCAGGCCACGACGCTCATGTTCGGTGGACGGTAATGGTCTGTGAAGAAGCGGCGCAGGTCATTGGCCTTGAGGTTCGCCACACAATCCGGCCCCCCGGTCTCGGTGTTGGACATTGGGTGCCCTTCCCAGATCGAGCGGTCAAGCAGAACCCGGGAGTAGTCCTCCGGATCATCCTCCAGCATGCGTATCTCCTGCAGGACGACGCCGCGCTCCAGCTCCACATGTTCCTCGTCAATGAGGGGGGCTGTCATCATGTCCGCCATCAGCCCCATCATGATGTCGAACGTCTCGTCCAGGGAGAAGACGTGGAACGACGTCGATTCCTTGGTGGTGTAGGCGTTCATCTCCCCGCCGGCGCCCTCGACGAGCTCCGAGAACTGTCTGGCGTTGCGCTTGCGCGTTCCCTTGAACATGATGTGCTCCAGGAAATGCGCGGTTCCGCAATTGTCCCGGTCTTCGTCCCGGCACCCCACGCTGAAGTTGACCGACAGCGCTGCCGTCCTGGAGCGGGGGGCCTCCTCCACAATGACCGGTATCCCCGCCGCCGTGCGATGCAGACCTAAACCTGATTCCACCACGCCATCGGATCGCCTTCCCTGGATAATGGCCTTTCGATTGCCGCACCGTCAAGTATTAAGCCCCTCAGCCACCTTTCAACGCCTGTGAACCCCATGAGCGAAGGCGAGATATTCATCCATGAGTACGACGAGGTCGACCTGAAGGACGCGATGGTCATCGTCGGGTTCCCCAGTGTCGGACTGGTGAGCTCGATCGCCTCCAACTACATCGTGCGCACAATGAAGCTGGAGCGGAGAGCGGCCATCATATCCAAGCATTTCCCTCCGTTCACCATCATCCATGACGGGATACCGTCACCGCCGGTCCGCATCTACGCAGGGCATCGTGATTGCGAGAAGGGCGAGAGGTGCGAGAAGCTTGCCGTGATCACCTGCGAGTTCATGCCCCAGCCGGACCTCATAAAGGAGCTGTCGGACGATATCCTGGGCTGGTGCAAGAAGAAGGGCATAGCCACCATCCTGACCCTGGAGGGCATCAACATGGGAGGGGAGTCCGATACCAAGGTCTTCGGGGTGGGAACGACCGAACGCACCCGGGAGATGCTGAAGACCTACGGCATCAAGGAGCTCAGGGAGGGGATGGTCACCGGGATATCCGGGCTGCTCCTGTCGGAGGGCGAGCGTTACCAGATGGATGTCATATGCCTGCTGGGAGCGGCCCGCACCGACGTTCCGGACGCCAGGGGGGCGGCCAACCTCCTGGACGTGGTCGGCGACATGCTGCCCGAGATCAAACTGGACCCGGAGCCGCTCATAAAGGAGGCCGAGCAGATCGAGAGCGAGATGCAGAAGGCCATGGAGTCGGTGCAGCAGCCGAAGAAGCCGGTGGAATACTCCCAGCTCTACGGCTAATGCTCGTTGGGCGGGGCGAGGTTGTCCTTGCCTTCGAACACCTTCTTCCCGGCCAGAAGCAGCTCCAGGCTTACCAGTTCGCCAACCAGCTTTCCGTCCCCATCCACCACTGGAAGGTCGTTCAGGTGGTCGTCGATCATGATCTTCATGGCCGCGGTCAGCTTCGTCTCCCTGGTGACCGTGCGCCCCTTGACCATGATGTCGGCCGCATTCTCCTTGAGGGTGTCCCGCAGGAAGCGAATGAAGGAGGCGCCCCCGTACTCGCGGACCCCGAGACGGTAGCCCATAAGCCGGAGCACCGTCTCGGTGCTGACCGTCCCCGCGTAGCGGCCTTCGGCATCGGTGACGTAAACCTTCCGGGAGAGAGGATTGGCCAGCATCTGGTCGATGACCATGGCGATGGTGGAGTCCCTCCCCACCTGGGATGCTTTCAATACGAACCTGTCGAAGACGTCGTCAACGAGCACGTCCTCGAACCTCTTCTCCGTCTTGGGCATGCCCGGTAATTCTTGGTCGGGATACATTACCATTGCGGCGGACGGCCCCTGCCGCACCTTGCTGGCACTGCCCGAACCTGGCCGAGTGAAATGAATATATAGACGCTGGCCGTATACTGTGAACTGGATGGCTAAGCGCCAGTACGTCAAGAAGATTTGCCTTCTGGGGGACGGGGAGGTGGGGAAGACCAGCCTTATCCGACGTTATGTGCTGGACCAATTCGACGATCAGTACATACAGACGTTCGGGGCGAAGGTCAGCAAGAAGGTGCTGGAGCTGGAGAATGTCAATCTCACCCTGATGATCTGGGACGTGCTCGGCCAGAAGACCCAGAAGGCCCTTCATTCATCATACTACGCCGGAGCGAACGGAGCGCTCCTCGTCTGCGACATGACCCGGCCGGAGACTCTCGAGCATCTGAAGCACTGGTCCGCCGACCTGCTGGAGGTGTCCGGGGAGATACCGATCGTCGTGCTGGGGAACAAATGCGACCTGGAGATGAGTACCGGCCTCCAGGAGCTGGAGGGTTTCGCCGCCACCCTGGGCTGCCCGTCCATGCTCACCAGCGCCAGGACCGGACAGAACGTCCAGGAGGCCTTCCTGGCCTTGGGCGAAAGGCTCATGGAGGGATGAGATGGGCAAGGACATGCGGTCCTTCTTCGTCATGCCCGGTTCGGCCCTGAAGGACCTCAGGGAGGAGCTGCAGCTGCTGAACGGCAACGACGCCGGCCGTACGCTGGAGAGATACGGCTTTCGGGCCGGCGTGGGATTGGTCCGCACGCTGGGACTGGAATGCGCCGATGTTCATGAGGCGAAGGCCATCATCGAACAGGTTTGGATGGAGACCGGGCTCTCCCGCATGAACATAGAGATGATCAATGAGACGGAGATAGTCATCACTTTCAAGGAGTCGGTGGAGGCCGACAACGGGGACCATTGCGATTTCACCCGCGGCTACATATCCGGGATAATATCGTCGCTCATGCGGCGCCGGTACGATGCGTACGAGGCCTCGTGCATCTCCGACGGGGCGGGCAAGTGCGTCCATGTCCTCACGCCGTCGACCACCTATCCGACGGAGAAAGCGGACGCCCAGAGAAAGGAGGAGGCGGGACGGAAGTACCTGTTGGAGCCTGGAACGTCCTATCTGGTGGAGTCGTCCTCGCTCGACGCGGCGTACCAGATGTACCGGGACCAGGTGGCGGAGGGCTGCACTGGGATGGTCCTCTCCAGGGAATATCCGGAAAAGGTGCAGAGGATATACGGCATCGGGGAGGGCGCCCTGCTCTGGCTTTCGTACGAGCGCGGAAAGCGCTACGCCCGGGAGCCTACCGATATCCCGATGATATACAGCGAGATCAAGAACTTCTTTGAGGCGAACAGCAGGGCGGTGGTCCTGCTGTCCGGGCTGGAATATCTGATAAGCCAGAACAATTTCCTTAAGGTGCTCAAGCTCCTGCAGCTGCTCAACGACAACGTGTCCCTGACCGGCTCCATGCTCATCATCCCCGTCGTTCCGGAGGCCCTCAACCCCCAGGACGTCAAGATGCTGGAACGCGAACTGCGCGTGTTGGAAATCGATTGAAGGCAAACCTTAAATCGGGAGTCTGTTTTACTTCGAAATTATGAATCTAGTCCCGAAGAAGTTCTTCGTCACCCAGGGATCGGCCGTGAGCAAGGTCTCCGACCTCAATGCCTTCGATGAGGCGCTGATGAAGGCGCACATCGGCGAGCAGAACCTGGTGTCCGTATCCTCAGTGCTGCCCATCGGCGCCAAGAAGGTCGCCGTCAGGGAGCTGCCCATGGGCGCCATCACCCACTGCGTCCTGGCCCAGATGAGGGGCGGAGAGGGCGAGATGATCTCCGCCGGGATCGCCTACGCCCAGCGCAAGGACGGGAAGGGCGGCTACGTGGCCGAGGGCCACATGCACGGGACCAAGAAGGCGTTGAAGGAAGTCCTGGAGTGGAAGATGAACGAGATGTCCTCCCTCCGCGGCATCAAGCTCTGCCGCATCAACTACGCCATAGAGGAGCTGTCCATCCCCATGGACCATTACGGCACCTGCCTGGGCGCCCTGGTGTTCGTCGAATACTGATGTTCGGAGCCGTGGTCTGCCCCCGCTGCCGGAAGGGATTCGCGGTTGATCTGGAGCATCGCTCCTCCACCTGCCCTCACTGCGGCCGTCTGGTTCAGACCCGCCGGATGAAAGCCCATTTCACCTCCGATTCTGCATCGCTCACCGCCCAGGCGGTGGCTGAACTGAACACCAGAGGGAGGGAGCTGAAGAGCTTCAAGGGAACCATGAGCGTGGAGCGCAAGCCGCCCTCTTCTAAAAGATCCTCGCTGGAGGACCTGGCCGTGGAACTGGGGGAGTTCGACCTGGCCGATCTCGAAAGGGCCTTGGACGGCAGATGGGATGCCGAGGAGGCCTTGCGGCGCCTGGTCTCCTTGGGAACTGTCTACGAGTGCGCCCCCGGGCGGTACCGGACCGCATAGAGGCTGCCACTGGCGGCCATCATCTCAAGGGCGACCGTGTCCTCGCTCTCCTCGTAGCTCGCCACCTCCCAGCCTTCGCTGTACTCGGGCATCTGGCTCGAAGGCGTGCCTCCGGGAACTGAATACCTGATATGATGATAGGCGTCATACAGGTCGCCGGCATCCCCGGTGTCGGTGTACTCACAGAACAGATTGGGCATCCAGACCAGGAACCTGTCGTTCACGATGTCGATGGTGACCTTCGAACCCCCTTCCGCGGTGGGCATGAACATCTGTACCCAGGCATGCCCCCCCATCTCGTCGTCGTCCGGGCTGTAGACGGCGCCCAGCTGCAGCCATGCCGGCACCCCGGCCGAGCGGGCCAGGGCGCAAAAGAGCATGGACTGGTCGTCGCAATCCCCCTTCAGCACCTCGAGCGTCTCCAGGGACGACAGGGGGCCGTCATGGCCGCTCCAGATGTAATAGTCCACGTTGTCATCGATCCAATCGTAGATGGCCTTGGCGATGAGGTACACGTTCGTTTCGTCGCCCACGATCTCCTCCCGCAGAGCCTCGATCTCCGGGTCGTCGACTATTATCCTCCACTCGTCTCCCAGGTATCTGTCGCGATAGTCCTGGGGGACCTGGTCCCTGTCGAGCACGCTCTCCTCGTCGAGGTCCCAGACGTGAAGCCTCTGGGTCACCTCCATGGTGACGGTCAGGGTGAACGACCCCTGCAGATCGTCCCCGTTCCAGACCATCGTATCGTACGTACCGTTGTCCCACAGCTCATCGTATGGAGGGGATACCGAGATCCTGTCCACCTTCTGGAGATATGTGCCGTCATCGACGACGCTCTTCGGCCGGGGGAGGTCGACGGTGTAACTGATTATCTCCCCGCCATTGGCATCGAGCGTCAGTGTCCTGACGATCTCCATCTGAACCTCCTCCGGGTACTGCGGGGAGAACGGATCGACCAGGAGCTTCCTCAGAAGGTCCTGGGTGGGAGGCAGCAGCAACAGCAGCGCCACGACCAGTACGACGGCCACTACCAGCAGCGCCTTGCCCGTTCTACGGCTGCGTTCCGACACGTCTGTTCCAGGGAGTTCTGGCTAAATCATCCTTTCGCCTTCTCCATCGCCTTCAGGGCATCCCTGATCACCGCCGGCAGGAGGTGACGGTGCACCTGGGCGTAGTAATAAACGACCAGCAGGGTGGCCAGTATGACTCCGGCCCAGGCCAGGTACAGGTTGTCGAAGTTGAGCGGGATGGCCATGAGCAGGTTGAAGCCGATATGCAGCAGGCCGGCCTGGGCGAAATATCCCCAGACCTCCCCCCGGGCCGAGCCGGTGCCGATCATGGCGCCGGCGGAGGCATGCAGGAGCACCATCTGGAAACCGAGGATGACCACGGTGAGCCAGCCCCCGATGCCCAGACCGTCCGATTGCTGCAATGTGTAGAACACCGCCCCGAAGGCCATGGTGCTTCCGATGCCCAATCCCAGCGAGAGACCGTAGAAGGAAGTGTCCAGCTTGCGGGCGAAGCGCGGCATGTTGAGGATGACCAGCTTGATCAGCTCCTCAAAGACCGCGAACAGGAGCGCGAAGAGAAGGAACCCTAGGTTGAAGTATGACTGCAGGACGTAGACGATGACACCGATGACCATTCCCGCGGCCAGGAGCAGGAACAGCTTGCGATCGTCGAAGAAGGGCCTCTCCACCTTGGGATAGGTGTAGTCGCGCAGGGTCCAGAACATCAGGGCCAGGGCCGGACCTACGCCCAATGCCGCGGCCAACATCATCGTCCAATCCATGTCCGGCTCGCTCAACTTCCCTTCGATTATTTAACGCCTGCGTAGGCCGGCTTGCCCTCACCGGCCTTCACCAGCTTGTCGTAATAGTGCGCGACCACGCACGCTTCGGCACATTTTCCGCACTGGCGGCATCTGCGGTCGTCCACCCTGAGCTGCCCGTCGGCGGTGATGGCATTGAACTTGCAGTTGCGCTCGCATATACGGCAGTTGGTGCAGAGCTGCCCGCGCAGGAAGGCCTCCGCGCCGGCCCGGAACAGCGCCTGGGCGCCCTCCTTGGTCGGTGCGATCGCCGAGATGTGACCGCCGCCGAACATCTTCAGGGTGCCATCCCTGGTCTTCACCATGACCACCTCGAACTCGGGGGAGAACTTGACCTTGCCTACGGTCTTGAGCGCCTCCGCCACCTGGGAGAACTCCCTCTTCCTGGGCACGGTCAGCACGCCCTCCATGGAGAAACCTCCGGCCACACACGGGCTCGCCCCCTTGGAAATCCTTAGCTCCATGCTATCGCTCCTCATCTGCGGCACCTTCATCTGCAGCTCCTCGGCCACCAGCCTCATCTTGGGCGGCAGCGACTTCCAGCGCCAGAAACCGTAGCGCACGAACTCCGGAGAGACCCCGACCTGTCTTCCCCATTCCCCGAGGGACGTCTCCCATTGCGAATGCAGGTCCGGATGTATCTCTCCGGTGGCCTTCCATTCGCTGCCCAGGCAGGAAGCGCAAAGATAACATCCGATGCGCTCGAAGTCCTGTTCGTAAAGAGGATTGAACTCCAGGTCCTCCATCCAGATGTATCCCCAGACCTCTGCGGCCGTCCAGAAGCGGATAGGATTCAGCACGGTCTGGTTGGGCACGAAGGGATTGCGCTCCACGAACCCGATGTCCGCCCGGGCAAAGGACTCCAGGGCGCGATTCCCCTCTATGGTCACCGTTCCGTTCCGATAGTTCTCCTCGATCAGCGTGGTGAGCGGGCCGAGCTTGCACACCTTGCAGCACCAGCGGAAGTCCTTGGCCGGCGGTCCGAAAGCCCCGACGTTATCCCAGAAGGCGTTTCCCGCCTTGGCCACCTTGAGCCGCTCGTCCCTGCTCCTGGCGAAGGACTGCACGTACTGCACCGTCTCCGGGAACTCCAGGCCGGTGTCCACGAAGAGCATGTCGAACTTCTTGAGGGCCTTCTTGGCCAGGCCGTAGCAGGCCAGGGAGTCCTTCCCCCCAGAGAAGGAAAGGGTGATGGGGAGCTTTATGTTGTTGACGAAGGAGCGGACATCGCTGACGGCGATGGCCTCCAGCTGCGAGAGGTGCTTCCGATTGGCCTTGACGAAATCGTTCCAGTCCGCCGAGACCAGAGAGAATGGTACATCCGCCTTGCACACGCTGCGCAGGTGGATGGCCTTCTCCCCTTCCTTCGCCTGGGAGGAATCGACACGGGCCTCGCCGGCGGCGATGTTGTTGCCCATTACGACCACGACCGGGTCGCCTGCCCTGAACTCGCCCAGGACCTCCAGGACGTCCGTCCCGTCCAGCTTCTTGCCCTTGAGGTGGCCCTGCGGACGCCTGGCCTTGATGACCCCTTTCCGGGCCGTCTTGGCCAGGAGCGCCGCTCCCTCCGCCTTCAGCTCCAGGGAGAAATCGTCCTTCACCAGCTCGAAACGGATGACCGCGATCACCCTTCCGTCCAATATCACCTCGTCGGTGCGGTCCTCGCCGGCCACCTTGTTCAGGAAAACGTTCCTGGTCCGCAGCAGACCGGAAGTGCCGAAGTGGCGGTGGAAAAGGTCGGCGACGGTGTCCACGCCCTTCCCGAAGCAGGGGCGGATGTCCCCTGGCGCGGAGACCTCGAACTCCCTTCCGGGACGGCCGCAGATGCCGCAGACCTCGCCCAGGACCAGAGTGCCGCAGGTGTCGCACCACCGGAAGATGACCTTGCCGTGCTGGTAGTGTCTCATTTCCGCAAGCTATCTGCCGCGGACGTACTTCAACCTTGTCCTGCGGCGTGGACGGGCAACTTTTATTTATGAGAGGGTGCAGTGGACGTTCGAGATGTACGACGAATACGGGAACCTGGTCATCCCGCAGAACTACGGCCGCATCCATTTCGGCCGCCAGGAGCTAATCCAGATAGGGATCAGCGTGGCCGTGCTGACCGTGGCCTTCACCATCGTGCTGCTGGGCGGCTTCATGGGAGACCTGGAAAGCTACAGCGCATCCATATGGCTGTTCGCCCTGGGCGTTTCGGCCGTGGTATCCATCACCGGTTTCCTCCTTCACGAGCTGGCCCACAAGTTTGTCGCCCAGCGCTATGGCGCCTGGGCTGAGTTCCGTATGTATCCGACCGGCCTTTTCATGGCCTTGATCGTCTCATTCCTGGGATTCCTGTTCGCCGCGCCTGGAGCGGTTTACATCTCCGGACGGATAAACCGGAAGCAGAACGGCATAATCTCGTTGGCAGGACCGGCCACGAACATTGCCTTCGGATCGCTGTTCATCGCCCTGTGGCTGATATTCCCCGATGCAGGCATATGGAGCCTGGCCTTCAATCTCATCGGCAGGCTGTCATTGCTGCTGGCGCTGTTCAACCTGCTTCCGTTCGGACCGTTGGACGGAAAGAAGGTCTGGGCTTGGAATCCTACATACTGGGTATTGTCCATGGTGATCGTTGTTGCCATGTCGGCCGTTGGCTGGGGTTACATCATTTAGTGAGGTCCCGGCACGGGTATCGCAGATCGCGGATTATCCCGCCCTCCCACTGCATCAGCTTCCCCGGGTTCAAGATGTCCTGGGGGTCCAGGGCCTTCTTTATGATCAGCATGGTACGCCAGGCGTCCGGCCGCTCCCTCATCATGTAGGGGGCTTTGGATATCCCGACCCCGTGCTCTCCGGTGACAGTTCCTCCCAGCGAGATGACGGCGTCGAATATCTGGCCGACAGCTCTCTCGCCCCTCCTCCAGGAATCCTCTGAGCAGGGGTCCAGCAGCATCTTGGTGTGCAGATTTCCGTCCGCCGCGTGGCCGTAGGTTCCAACGATCACCTGGTTCTCCTCGGCGATCTTGTGGAAGGCCACCACGGCCTCCGGTATCTTGGATATCGGCACGGCCATGTCATCGGCCAGCGATACCGATACGAGCTGGTCCCCCAGTCTGCTCAGGGCGGACATCACCGACTTGCGGGCGCTGGTCCACCTGGCCATCTGTTTGCTGTCGTCGGAAACCTGGACGCTGGAGGCTCCGCTCTTGCGGGCGATGTCCTCCGCCATCTTCAGTTCCTTGGCCACTATCTCCGGCTCGCCGTCCACCTCGATCATGCAGATCGCCTGGACGTCAGGGAGGCCGGCTTTGACGGCCTTATTAACGGCCCTTATGCAGATGTCGTCCATCAGCTCGGTTGCCGAGGGGATGAGAGGAACGGATATGAGATTGGACACGCACCTTCCGGCATCCTCCAGATCGTCGAATGCCGCCAGGACCATGGCGGTTTTCTTTGGCCTGGGGGCGATCTTCAGTGTTACCTCGGTGATTATGCCAAGGGTGCCCTCGCTCCCGACGAACAACCTTTCCAGCTGGTAGCCGGAGGAGTTCTTTATGGTGTTGGTGCCTGCATGGATTATCGAACCGTCCGCGAGCACTACTTCCAGCCCGAGCACGTAATCGCGGGTGGCGCCGTACTTGACCGCCCTCATGCCTGAGGCGTTGGTCGCCACCATCCCGCCGATGGTGCATGCCTCCCCGCTGCCGGGAGTGGGAGGGAAGAAGAACTTGAAGGGGGCGAGCGCCTCGTTCAGGCGGTCGTAAACCACCCCGGCTTGGGACACGCAGTAGAGGTCATTGATCCTGACCTCCCTTATCGCGTTCATGCGGGTGAGGTCCATCACCATGCCGCCTTTGATGGGGACGGCCGCGCCGCAGAGACCGGTGCCTCCACCCCTGGGCACCACCGGAATGCCTTCCCGAGAGGCCAGCTTGACCAACCGGGAGACCTCGTCGGTGCTGGCCGGACGCACCACGACGTCCGGGGTGCGATGATGGATGGAGGAGTCGAAACCATAGGTGTAGAGGTCGGCGATATTGGTGGAGAAGTTCTCCCTGCCGACGATGGCGGCGATCTCCTCGACCAGTCCTTCTTCGAGAGTCATATCGGCCGAGATACGCAGCCGGTGATAGATAATCGTTGCCCGGGCGATACGCTAATCTACCCGGCAGGCAAGATTGCGGTGCATGGAAGAACATATCGGAGTCGGGGCGGCCAAGGTGACCCCGGAACGCTTCATATCCTTGATGGAGAGGGTGGAGAAGGGGGAATGCGTGCTCATCGACGTTCGCAACCCCGAGGAATACCGGGCGGAGAGGATCGAAGGGGCGAGGAACGTACCTGTGGATTCGATCAGAAGGGACCTGAGCGAACTGGACAGGGAAATGCCCCTGCTCATCTACTGCAAGATAGGGAAGCGATGCCTAAAGGCCGTCGACCATCTTAACGAGATGGGTTTCCACGACATCACTGTGCTGGACGGCGGGATCGAGGCTTTGAGGTCCTATAACAGAAAATGATCTCGCACGAAACCGCCGAAGGCCGTTTTTGCCTTCCTATTTAATTATTGTTATGCTAGCCTCCACTTTAGAATCGTCCATCCATCTGGACCTACCCATGTTAATGCTGGATACGGGGAAAAGGCATCGATCGGGCTAGGATGGATAATCCATCCATAACAATGGTTTATAACCCCCCCTATTCGTTTAATTCTTTCACCAATTTGATTGGTATTTGGAGGAGAGGTGGTTAAAAAATGCAAGCACAGGATATTTTGGCGGGATTGGAGAAGGCCGTCATAACCGGAAACAAGGCTGACTCTATCAAATTCGCCAAGGAGTCGTTGGACGCGGGCGTAAAGGCCCTGGACGCCATCGACAAGGGCCTGGTCAAGGGAATGACCATCGTGGGCGACAAGTACGCCAAGCACGAGTACTTCCTGCCCCAGGTCCTGCTGGCCGCGAACGCGCTGTATGGAGGACTGGACATCCTTCTGCCGCACATCCCCAAGGAGGATGCGGGCAAGAAGGTCGTCGGTGTCATCGGAGTGGTCGAGGGAGATGTTCACGATATCGGAAAGAACATCGTCAAGACCATGCTGACCGCTGCTGGCCTGGACATGCACGACTTCGGCAAGGACGTACCGGTGGAGAACTTCGTCAACTCCGTCAAGAGCGAGAAGGCGAGCCTCATCGCCATGAGCACCTTGATGACCCCGACCATGGACGGCATGAAGGCCGTCGTCGATGGACTGATCGAGAACGGAGACCGCATGAAGGTGAAGATCATCATCGGCGGCGCTCCGACCTCCCAGCCCTTCGCTGATGACATCGGTGCCGACTGGCACGCCATCAACGCGCAAGAGGCGGTGAAGAAGGTAAAAGGGGCGATGTAAAATGGCTGACACGATGAACCATTTGGAGAGGGCGGTGGCAAGCCTTCAGGACAAGCCGGTGGACAGGTTGACCGCCTACCCGCTGGCCATGGGCGTCTGCCGCAGGCTGGTGGGCGACGGGAAGATGACCTACCGCGACT
>JAVBWG010000013.1:0-106594 GCA_036677555.1 Methanomassiliicoccales archaeon
AATGGATTGGACCACACATAAATATTTTGTAATCAATATTGATAACAATATAAATCAATTAGAATTTAATTTACTGACATTGGCAAAGTGTCAGGTTGAATTTTGCAACAAGGCCTACTCATTATGAATGAGTTAATTGAATATGAGGTAAAACCAATAGCAATTCGATAATATGGATAGGGAAGTTCGTGGAAAATCCTTGTCGGCAATATGTTTAAGCATACCCGTGGCCGTCACATTATTAATTGTTATATTATTAAATATTATATTACACATAGAAATATATTTGGGAATTATCTATGGGATCACCTTCGGAGGCGGTTTCGTATCATCAATAATCCTTTCCATGATAGTGTGGAAATTTCCGATTATAAGAATTAATCGTCATGAAATCGCCATAACAGACAGCAATGACTTATTTCAAAATGGATTGAGAAATAACCTAAAGATTGTCCCATTTAATAATGGGGCAAGAATTGACACGTCTTCGTTAACTTCCTTGTTAATCGAATTCAAAAAGAATGAACTCGTCATCAAGGCCGCATTTACTCCCTCTGGATGGATAACGGTTATTTTCTTGATTCTGATCGGATGGGGTTCAATAATTGCCACCATTATAATTCTAGTATCATTAATAAGGGGATCGGTTCAGATCAATGATCATCGAATCATCAGATTGTGGGCATCGAAACCGGAATCAACAGAGGATAATAACGAACGTCAGATAATAATGAGGCTTTTAATTAAAAGTGGAATCATCGTAGACGAAGCTACAATGGCAAGAAAATCCAATAAAAATAACATAATGTATGGTGGAATTTTAATCGGAATCATCGGATTGGTATACGTGTGGATTGGCAGTTATCAATCATTGGGGGTCGGTATTAAAGCTAATTTTATTAGTTCTTTAATCTACGGGATTATTGCTGGGTTTTTAATCGCCGCCCCTATCATTATCGGTGCTTATTATAAATTCAGACCCCAATTAATTGAGCTTGGAGAATGGAAGAGCAGAATCAATCTAGCAGAACTGAGAGAAAAATCAGGATCAGCGTCAAACGATGCTCCAATGGAACTGCTTTTAGAGATAACTAGGCAGCTGCCCGTCTGGAATTTATATCGAGCGAAAGCCGGATATCTATTTGATCAGGGTTCGTGGATTTCAATCGGGGTTCTCTTATTATTGGGGATGGGACTCACCACAAGCGGGATGGGGCCAATTGGCGGTATTTTACTCGTTGGTGCTTTATTGGTCTATTATAATTGGCAAAAAAAGATTAAGATCGAACAGGATAAGGCGATAGCCAATTGGGAAAACAATATTCAATTCCTGCGGGCAATAATATCCGACGAATGAGAAAGGGTGTGGAATACGACCAATAATAAATCGATTAGTAGACCCGATATAATAGTCCTGACCAGAATTCTTGATAGATTGTGGAAAGCCGGTTCCCCCATTCTTCGAACCCATCTTCAGGTCGCAACTAACATGAGTTATGATGCTCTGATAAAATATCTGGAATGGATGAATGATAAGGGTCTAATAATCACTATTCCAGATAATGATGGTCATGAAAAGGTATCATTGACAAAAAAAGGACAAGAAGCATGTTCAACCATCGTTGTGTGGATAAATGATATGTTGTTCGATCCTACAAATGGAAAATAAAAAAAGAAAATGACGGGGTCCCCCCCGTTAATAATATTATATCGTTTTTTGATCCATCAAAATCCCGTTTCCTATAAAAGTATCAGGACCTGACACATGGATATCATATACATGACATGGACCTTCAACAAATGAAAGACCAGTAATTTCCACCCATGTATCCATAACGGGACTGTATATCTCCCACCCTATGCACAGATCAATCGGATCCATTATCCAGCCTTCGTACGTATCGTTTCTAGCCCATATGGGTTGATTATCGAGCGTCAATCTCAACAATCCATCGTTAATAACCGTAGTCAGCTTTACATTTGTTTTATCGACCGACAAGACTGTTTCCTGAGACCACTGAGAAGTAATAGGATCGAAGGTTGTAACAATATCTCCTGCTCTAATATCAGATGCACATAATTCTGTGCCATCCGCCATGAGCACCATGGTGTCCCCAGATACGCACCCACTGCCACCACCATCATAATATGGTGCGACTGAGATTTCATCGATCCAAACGCCTTCCGCGTTCCAAGCATCAGCGAAGCTTGCTGTAAATCCCCATCCCCAAGCATAGGTGGTTAATTTAATTTGAAGATGGTAGGTCGTTCCTGCGACCGCATCCCAATACAATACTGCCCCCATTATATCATCTTCAAAGTGTTCGAATCCGATATAATACTGAGACTCGTAGAATATTTGAGTTGAAGCTAATACTTGACCAGTTCCACAATGGTAGATCTGGTACTCTATTTTAGCATAACAACCGGCTTGTCCACCATAGGTCATCAGATTAATTATATAGTTACGGCTCTGACGCTAAACTCGGAAGCCCGATTTTTTGACTGAAACTACGATAATTATATTGTTAATAATATAGTTAGATAGCAAAATATAAGGTAGCTCATCTTATATATCCAGTTGTTCAGACAAGGTGTATAAGATGAGAGCTACCGACAACATAATCGACAAAGAAGTATTCAGATTCTCCGGTCAATCGCTCATCGATACCTGGTCCCTACGGGACCAGCTGGTATCGGGCTGTGCCCGATACAGCAAGTGGCTGGTGGCCGACCTGCACCTGACGATGCAACGGATCATGGAACTTGCCGATTCATTCCCGTTCTGGCAGCGGTACAAGCGCACTGGAAGACCGGCAGTGAAGGAACGCGACCTGCTGGTCGCCTTCCTTGTGCGCCAGCTGTTCAACGCCACCTTCCGTCAGCTTCAGGCGCTCCTGGATCTGTTCCGGGAGTACTTCCGTCTCGATGCCGTTCCACATCATACCGTGCTAAGTCGCAAGAACCGTAGTGCCAGATGGTCGACCATCTGGCAACGGTTCCACGAATTCGTCCTTTCCACGCTACCGAAGCGAAAGGCCGTCATCGCCACCGATGCGACCGGCTTCTCCGGTCGCAAGAGGCCGTGGCGCGAGGTCGACCACGGCCTCAAAGCTACGCAGGACTGGGTCAAGACGCACGCTGCCATAGAGGTCGATAGCTTCATCGTGCTCAGCTACGAACTCACCGCCTCGAACGTGCACGAGAGCCAGATGTTCGCAGGGGTCTGGGACGGGCTCCCCGACAACGTGATACCGAAGAGGAGCCTGGCCGATTCAGCGTATCACGGCGAGAGATGCCTTCAGGCAGCTCGCCAGCATGGCGCCGTGCCGCTGCACGGCATCAAGAAGAACGCCAGGCACTTTCCGAAACCGGAGACCCACTATCAGAAGATGGCCTCGTTCTGGCGGCACTGGCCGAACAGGGCCGCAGCCCTGTACGGCAAGCGGAATCATGCTGAAACGGCTTTCAGCATGATCGGTGGCCGTTTCGGCCACCGGATAAGATGCCGCTCGGAAACGGGACGGAAAAACGAGGCGCGGTCGAAGATTGCCGCGCACAACATTCGGATGCTGGCTTGGATGAACTTCAATTCAGCGAACTAGTTTAGCGTCAAGGTCAGTTACCAAAAACAGAGGTGCTGTATCTACCCGATTGTTGACAAGTTACAGTTTTCCACACTCTGCATGTCTCTGTGATCGATTGAGGTATTGGAGAATCGACTGCAGCCATATTGGCGTATGCCTCAACTCTACCTTGAGTACCTGTACTTCGACTTTCTGCCACTGGAATAAACAATAGGGTTTGTTGATGGTATGCATCTCCCCCCCAAGTACTATCAGCACATGGAGAATACCAATACGTATGGCTTCTATCAAAGTTCGGTCCTGTATCTGCTGATGCGTTCGGAGCAATTGTGCCCAGCATCAGGAAGCTAAATACGATAGCTATCGCTATCTGATATATTCGTTGTTTCATTTATACTCCCCCTACTCCTTTCGGAGCATATTATCTATTTTCGAGGTTCATTGATAAATATTTCCCAGCAATTCTCTGAAAGTAACCTAAAATACCATTTGAATAATTGTTAAGGTATATTATATATTAATTTCGTTTTGTACATTTTTACAGATGGATAATATATCACGCACTAACCAATCGAATGGGACCACTCAAACCTGCCCTGACCGGCCATCTCATCTACGGCTTCAACTCTTCGAGGTGATCATTCATCTCGACCACATATCATTTTATCATTTTTTCAATATCTTTTAATTTCTCAGCGACTAGCTTCCCCTTCTCAGTGAGGCGATAAATGTAGGTAAGCCGAGGTTTCTCCTCTATAGTGATCTCAAGAAGCCCCAAATCCCTTAGTTCTTCAGCCAATCCCTTGAGCTTGATGTAATTGCCCGATACTACACGCAGTTCGTTCGCGTAAGCATATTCGCGTTCGCTAAGATATGCCAGCAACCCAACTACATGCTGTTCGTTTAGTATCGAGAATTCTCTCTCTTTTCCATTTGGCATTTTCAAATCCGAAATACAAATTATCTAGCCGTGTAAAATAAATATGTATTTCGTTTTGACTTTCCAAATCAGGTAAATATATTAACCTAGCATACCTATTCCGTTTTGTAAATCCAAAACAGGAATGTGAACAAATGCCCACCCAACTCCAAGTGACGAAGATCACCAGGAACGGCCGAATCTCCCTCGGGAGAGCGATCCCGGCAATGAACGCCCAGGTCGGCGACATCGTCCAGATCGTGATGAACGACGACGGCTCCTTCAAGATCGCCAAGGTGGAGGCCTGATCATGTGCGTCCGAGACGGTACCGAGAAATGCTGCGACCCGGAGAACTTCGAGCCCTGCGGCTGGTGCGTCCTGATCGCGCATTGCCCCCAGGCCCGGAAGAGCAAGCAGAAAAAGGGCCAGAAGTGAGATCATGAATTCCCGTACAAGCCGCTGCAGCGTTCCCCAAGACCCCGTGGGATCTCCAGCGGCGCGTACCCGGCAGGCCTTCCCACCCCTCTACGAGCAACACGCCTTACCTGCCGGCCCCAACCCCAACCCACCAATGACAGCCGCTCGGGGAATCCTCCTGGAAGTACCCTACCACCTTAAACCGCTTACCTGGGCGGCCTTCCCTTTACCCGCGAGGTGCGGTTGAAATGAACGGAGAGGTTCTGGATGACAGATGGGAAGTATTACAGATACGAGATCATCGAGAAGCATCTAGACCTCATGAACAGGCGGGGGCGCCTCAAGGACTCTCAAGTCCCGTCGTACAGGCGCGAGCTCCGCATGATGCTGAACGACCTTCACAGGGCCGGGCTGCAATCGACCCCCAAGCAGATTGGGGAAACGGAGATAGAGTGGCTCATAAACGAGCGATGGACCGGCCTGGCCGTCAAGACCAAGCGCTGGAAGCTGACCGTCCTCAACGGCCTGCTGAAACGGCACAAGAACAACGTAATCGCCGAGATGCAGCTGGGGTGGCCCCGCTCGGACCGAGTGCACGTGGAGTGGCTGACGCCCGAAGAAGCGGTGATCCTGATGGACGCCGCGACGGGCGTGGAGCGCATCGTCGTTCACCTGGAGCTGCATCTGGGACTCCGCAGGTGCGAGGTGCAGCGCATGAGGCTCAAGGACATCGGCCAAGGATGGCTGCAGGTCATGGGCAAAGGAAAGGGGGAAGGCAAGCCCCGGAAGGTCGTATGGGCCCCGGAGACGTACGAGGAGCTCCCGGCCTGGCTGGAAGAGCGGGAAAGGATCCTGGACGAAGCGCGGAAGAAAGGTGGAGACTTCCCGGAGCCGGAGCACCTGGTGATCTACCGGCACGGAAAAAAAGTGTCCGCCTACTCGGACAGCGGCCTGGACGTGGTGATGATGAGGGCCGTGGGACGATCGGGAATACACAAGCCCGGACTTCACCACCGCAACCGCAGAACCTGGGGACGGTGCACCATGGAGGCTGCTGGCAAGGACAACGAGAAAGCCCTGCTTATCGTTTCCGAGGCGTACGGCCACGAGGATCTCAAGCAAACCAGGGAATATCTGGGGCTTCCTCTGGACGATCTGGACGAGGTGCAGCGGAAGAGGGCGGAGTACCTGGCACGGATTAGGGACCGCATGAACAAGGGTCTGCCCCCGGAAAAGGACTTCTCGATAAGGATCTCAAGATGAGCCGGAGGCTCTCAAAAGCACCCCGATTTGAAAAACCGGATGAGCCAGTAAGTGTGATGGGCCCGGTCGGATTTGAACCGACGACCAAGCGGTTATGAGCCGCTCGCTCCACCGGACTAAGCTACGGACCCTTGATGGGTTCAGGTTAAAGCGGGGCGCAATATAAAATTGTTGTTTCCCGGCCCAGGCGAGCGTGTACTAGGGCGAAGAATGCAATCCTTTTTGTCCATATCCCATCAATACCATCATCTCAGGTGATATTCACGGCGGGGCGAGAAGGGATCCGAAGGAAGTTGCTCACCGGTCTATCCACCAATGTGCTCATCCTCGGTCTGGTATCCCTCCTCACCGACGTAAGCAGCGAGATGATCTATCCAATACTGCCGCTGTTCCTGACCGGAATCGGGGCTACAGGCGCGATCATCGGTCTCATCGAGGGAGCGGCGGAGACCACCGCCTCGCTCCTGAAGGTCGTTTCAGGACGCCTCTCGGACCGGTTAGGAAAACGTAAGCCGTTCCTCACCTCGGGTTATGGGCTGAGCACCCTGGCCAAACCACTGCTTTTCCTGGCCACATCATACTGGCATGTGTTCGCCGTAAGGGTCACAGAACGGGTGGGAAAAGGACTTAGGAGCGCCCCGCGCGACGCGCTCATTGCCGATTCCACGCCGAAGGAGCATATTGGAAAGGCGTTCGGTCTTCACAAGGCCATGGACTCCACCGGCGCGGTGATCGGGCCGCTTCTGGTCCTCCCGGTGCTTCTGGCGGCGGCCACGGTCACCACCGACACCTACCGGCTGATCTTCCTCATCGCCACCATCCCCGCCGCCCTGGCCGTCCTGGTGCTTTTCCTTTTCGTAAAAGAGCCGCCGAGGCAGGTGCCCCGGGCTGACGGACGTTTGCTCAAGGACGCTAGTCGCCTCGGCCGGAGATTCTGGGCGCTGACCCTGGTGGTCCTCATTTTCTTTGCTGGGGAGATCAGCTACTCCTTCTTCGTCCTGCAGTCGCAGGAGCAGGGGATGAGCACGATCACCACCATCCTGCTCTACGCTCTGTTCAACATGATATTCGTGGTGGTCTCGCTTCCCTCTGGCGTTCTTTCGGACCGCATCGGGCGGAAGCCGGTGCTGCTCATATCCTTCCTGTTGTTCGCGCTGACCTCGGTGGTCATGGCCGCGGCGACCGGACTGCTGCTCCTCGTCCTCGGCTTCGTTCTTTACGGCATTTACAAGGGCACCAGCGAGGGCGCCTTCAAATCATTCGTCATAGACCTGGTGCCGAAGGACCTGCGCGGAACGGCGCTAGGCGTCTATCACACCGCCGTCGGCCTGGTGATGCTGCCAGGCGGCCTCGTCGCCGGTCTGCTATGGGATGCCGTCGGTCCCTGGGGGACCTTCGGCTACGGCATCGCCATGAGCCTTGCCGCCCTGGTGCTCATGCTCCTGCTCACTCGAAGGGAGGACCGACTCACGGGCTCGCCCGGTGCTCCAGGATCTCCTTGACCTTGAAGTAGGTCAGGGTGGTCCAGCCTATGCCGAAGATGCCCCCGACCACTCCGATGGCCAGCATGACCTTGGCGAAGTCCTCGGTCACCCAATCTATCAGGAACCGCAGGCCATCAGGCAGCGGGATGGCAAAGAACGTCATGTCGAACGGGAACGCGCAAAGGAAGTACGCGGACGACAGCACGAACAGCATCGAACCAGCGATATCCCAGGGCCTGGAGACATTCTTGCGGCCTCGCAAAGTACGGACCAACGGCGGCAGCACCCCGAAGAATAGCGGGCCGAACAGGATGAGCGCGTCAAGTTGATCGAACTCGGAGGTGTAGAAGCCGGTATCCTCCGTCCAATGAGTCAGCAGGAACCAGGCTGCCAGGCCGGTGAATAACCAGCTCACCAACTGGGAGGCTCTCTCAGCATCCTTCAGTCTGTCCTTCTCCGCCTCCTTCCTCCAGGTCGATTCGAGCATCTTCTTCCCCCGGAATACTACATGATCCGAATATTAAATCATAAGCACGGGCAACCGTTTTACGTTCGTTAGGCGTTACAGGGGATAGGGAATCCCATGGAGATAGGTGAGCATCTTCAGGCGCTGTGCGCCAACGCGACCGTGTATGGGGCGAGCAAGGTGGCGCCGGTGCCGACGCATAACATAGTGGTCGATCCAAGGGTCAATTTCAAGTGCCAGGTGCCGCTGTGCAAGTACTACGGCCGCAGCCATATCTGCCCGCCTCTGGTCATGAGCGCCGAGGAGTTCTCCAAGGTGCTGTCCCGCTACCGCTTCGGCGTGCTGGTGCAGGTCTCGCTCCCGGCGCTGGACCAGGACACGGATAGGGAGAAGGCGGCGCAGGAGCAGGTGAAGAAGCTGAACGGGATCGTGGCCAAGCTGGAGAGGGACGCATTCCTGTTCGGATATCGCTTCGCCGCCGGCCTGGGCGGCGGCCCCTGCCCGCTGTGCGAAGAATGCAGCGCAATAGAGGGGGAGGACTGCCGCTTCCCGTTCCAGGCCAGGCCGTCCATGGAGTCGCTCGGCATCGACGTAATCAAGACCGCCGAGAACGCCGGGATGCCCATCGACCTGCCGCCGAAGGACACCTACCTGTGGACCGGGCTATTGCTTCTTGATTGAGGCCGTTTTCCTTTATTCAATAATGATTTATACCTTGAACAATCATGTTAGTTAGTGATAACTAATAAGGTGTTCACATGGCCGCCAGAATGAAAGGGGATGCCCGCAGGTCGCAGATACTGGACGCCGCCCTGGCGATCGTGCATGCCGATGGCATTCACTCCCTTACCTTGAGGGAAATATCCGATCGGGTCGGCGTCAGCGAGGCCGCCCTTTTCCGTCATTTCAAGAGCAAGGAGGACATCGTGGATTCCCTGGCCAGCCTGGTGTTCGAGGATAACCAGTTCTTCCCTCATGGAGAAGGTCCGTGGGAGGCCATGGAGAACATGATGAAGTGGCAGCTGGAGAACTTCCAGAGGAACCCCATGCACACCTCCATCCTCTTCCAGGAGGACATTTTCAGGGAGTTCCCCTCGGTGAAGGAACGATTCGACCTGCGGCGCTCCTCTCGTTCATCGCTCATCTCCCAGCTCATCCGGGAAGGGAAGGCCTCCGGCGCCTTCTCGTCCAACGTTGACGCGGAATCCTTCTCCCTGCTGTTCATGGGCGGGCTGCGTCTGGCGGTCCTGGAATGGCGTCACGCAGGATTCTCTTACGATCTCAGGGAGAAGGGTCCGCCTATGCTCGAGCTGTTAAGGAAATGTCTGGAGGCTGAAGGATGAAACTGGAGATGGCAATGGTGCTGGGAATCATCTACACCGCGATCATGGTCCCGGCGGTCACGTACCTGTTGTACAAAGGTAAGCTGAGAAAGGAGCTGGGGTGGGTCATACTGGCGCTATCAGCGCTGCTCGGCTTCGCCTACTTCGCGCCGATGTTCCCCTGGCAGCTGCAGCTGCTCATGCTCGGGAAGCTCCCGCAGGCGAACCTGCCGATGGTGGTCCTGGTGACCTCCGTGGTAATTCTATCATCCCTGGTCGTCGGCCGGGTGTTCTGCGGCTACGTCTGCCCGCCTGGTGCCCTGCAGGAGCTGGCATACCTGGCGCCGCTGAGGAAGGTCAAGGTCCCCAGCTCGATCACCGCCAAGTTGCGCTGGGTCGTGTTCGCCGCCATGATAGCGCTGGCGGTAGGGTTATCCATCAACCTCACCAAGATCGTCGGGCTCCCGGACCTCTTCCATCTGGTCATCGGTCCCGGCCTGGTGATCTTCCTGGCCATCATCCTGCTTTCCACGGTGATCTACCGGCCCTTCTGCCGGTTCATCTGCCCCTTCGGGGCGCTCTCGTCGCTGCTATCCTGGAAGAGCCTGTACGGAGTGAGGAGGAACTCCAGCTGCGTAGATTGCGGGCGATGCGAGAAGGTCTGCCCGCCCCAGGTGCTCAAGGGGAGGGCGGGGTCGGAATGCTACCTGTGCGGCAGATGCATGGCAACATGTCATAAGGACGCACTGAGCTACACTAATGGAACGGAGAGAGAAGAGGTGAAGAAATGAAGACGGCCAAGTACACGGATTTCCCGGAGAAGGAGAACCCTCATAAGGTGAGCGCGCGGACGATCTACGACCACGACCACGGCCAGGCGGTGGTCATCTCGCTTAAGAAGGGCGAGGGGCTGAAGAAGCACATCACCCCGGTGGACGTCATGTTCTACATCCTGGAGGGCACCGGCAAGGTGGAGATCGGCGACGAGGTACAGGAGGTCAGCAGGGACATGGTCATCGAGTCCCCGGCGCGCGTTCCGCATCGCCTCTTCAACGAATCATCCCCGGAGTTCCGCTTCCTGGTCATGAAGATGCCCAAGCCGGTCAGCTCGACCAAGGTGCTGTGATATTCATGGCCATGGAGATGATGAACCCCGACGGGGTCAAAAAGGAGGACCTGCGCGGGAAGGTCATGGTGTCAAAGGACCTGGTCTCCTATCAGGACGGGGCGGTGGTCAGCCGGACGCTGATAAGCAAGAGCGTCGGCACGGTCACCGTCTTCTCCTTCGACCAGGGACAGGGGCTGAGCGAGCATACCGCGCCGTATGACGCCATGGTGGAGATACTGGACGGAGAGGCGGACATAACCATCTCCGGCCAGACGCAACGCGTCAAGGCCGGGGAGATGCTGATCATGCCCGCCAACCAGCCCCATGCCCTTCACGGCGTCAAGGCCTTCAAGATGATGCTCATCATGATCAGGGCCTGATCTTTGGGGGATATGGGCTTATAGGCACAGCCGAGAATTAGCGTATCATGAGGAAACGGACCATCTTCCTCATAGCGGTCGTCGGCGCCATAGCCATAGCATTACTGCTAATCGGCCTGATCCTCAGCATCGGATTCGTCCCGGAGAGCGACCCGTACCCCGACACGACCAGGTCCGAGGCCATACCCGAGGGCGCCGTGAAGATGACCCCACAGTCGGACATCTACCCCCCCGTGCTCCATCTTGACCTATGGGAGGACCCCGTGCCGCTGGAGGGCCCGATCAACACCGCCGGGGCGGAGGACTCCGCGTTCATCATCCCCGACGGCAGCACCATGTACCTCTTCTTCACCCCCGACGCCAGCGTGCCCGCGAACGAGCAGCTGTTCGACGAGGTGACGGGAATATGGCGCTCCGATTGGAACGGCACCGGCTGGGATGAACCGACCCGGGTTTGGTTGCAATACCCCGACAAACTGGCGTTGGACGGAGCGCCTTTCATCCTGAACGACACTATGTGGTTCGCCTCGGCCAGGGAAGGCTATACGGGCATGAACCTTTTCACCGCCTCCTATCGCGATCAGGCATGGAAGGACTGGACATACGCCGGGGATCTGATCAATGAGGATTACCAGGTAGGGGAGATGCACATCGGCGCCGACGGGACCGAGCTGTTCTTCCACTCCGACCGTCCGGGGACCAAGGGCCAATACGACCTTTGGGTGTCGGAACTGCAGGATGGCCATTGGCAGGCGCCGGTCAACCTGGCGCCCTTGAACACTCCGGAGAACGAGGGATGGCCGTTCCTCACCGAGGACGGCCAAGAGCTATGGTTCACCCGGACGTACATGGGTTCGCCGTCGGTATGGCGGTCCACCAAGGTCAACGGGACGTGGGGCGCCCCGGAGCTCGTGGTCTCGACCTTCGCCGCCGAGCCCACCCTGGACCGGGATGGCAACCTATACTTCATCCATCATTACGTGATCGAAGGGCAGATCATCGAGGCGGACGTGTACGTAGCCTATAGGAAATGAGAGAAAAGAAGTGATTACGAGGCGCCGTCGAGCGGGATCGAACCGCTGACCTTGTGATTAACAGTCACACGCTCTACCGACTGAGCTACGACGGCCTGATGAGCCTGTAGAACAGAGGTCGCATATTAATCTTTTATGTTTTTCTTGGACTCCTCTTCCAGCTCGCCTTTCAGCTTGCCGACGGTGACCTCCATGCGGTCCAGGATGTCCACGACCCTCTCATAGAACTCTTCGAGCTTCTCCGTGGTGATAGCGCCTTCGGGGGAGGGGTTGATCAGGCCTTCCTGCTCCAATATGCGCAATGAATAACGCACCTTGTGCTGCGGAATGTCCAGAAGTTCCGAGAGGCGGATGATGCCGATGGGCTCGTGCCGCTTGATGGCGTTCAACATGACCACATGCCTTTCCAGTAGCTCGACCTCGGCCTCTATCTTGCTGGTGAGAACGCTGTGACCCTTCATGACGGCAACTTCCTAAGCGCTAGACACGTGATAACATTTGGAACAGTTAAATCCATTTCGCTCCAATGTTCCGTTCCACTCTTCCAGCGCGCACCCCTTAAATAATGAGCGGGGCATGGATTTCCGCATGCCGGCGATCGTGGTGGACGGGCTGACCAAAAGGTACGGCGATTTCGTGGCCCTGGACAATGCCACGTTCACCGTGGACGAGGGGACGTTCTTCGGATGCTTCGGGCCCAACGGAGCCGGAAAGTCGACACTGCTCAAGGTCCTGACCGGGCAGATCCAGGCGACGGGCGGCAGGGCCGAGGTGCTCGGGCTCGATCCGGCGAAGGACGCCATGGAGGTCAGGCGGAGGGTGGGCATCGTCCCGGAGGTGGAGAGCCCTCCCTCCTATCTCACCGCCTCGGAGTTCCTGCGGTTCGCGGGGACCTTGCATGAGGTGCAGGGATTGGACGGCAGGATCGACCGGTGGCTGAACTTCTTCGATCTCCAAGGGGCGGAGGGAACGCTCTGCCGCGACCTGTCCAAGGGCATGAGGCAGAAGGTGATGCTGGCCGCGGCCTTCATCCACGAGCCGAGGCTGCTGTTCCTGGACGAGCCGTTCATCAATCTCGATCCGATATACCAGCGTAAGCTGCGCGATTATCTCCTGGAGCTCAGGGACGACGGGCGCACTGTGTTCCTGTGCTCGCACATTCTGGACGTGGCGCAGCGCATAGTGCAGGAGATGGTCATCCTGGACCACGGGAAGGTCGTGCTCCGGGACAGGGTCTCCAACGCCCTGGTGGGCGGGGAGGACCTGGAAACCCTGTTCCTAAGACTGGTGGGCGGGGGGAACGGCCTCGCTCCTTAGGCTGATGCTCACCGAGGAGTACCGCCTGCACGTCAAGTACTCCTCCAGGCGGCTGTTCCTGTCGCTGCCGTTGTACATATTCTTCTTCACGGCCCTCTTCACCTACGGCCTGGACATACTCACCGGCGACCTGCGCCTGTGGGACCTGATGATCATGGTCTACGGAGGCATATTCATCTACGGCCTCAGCGTGGGCGCATTCGGCGTGCTGGGGCAGACCTACCTCGAGCGGAGGTACGGCAAGGACAACTTCCTGATAAGCATGCCCTTCCTGCTGCCCGTCACATTCCGCAGGGTGTTCCTGGGAATGTACCTTCGCGACCTCATCTTCTACTCGGCCCTGATGCTTCTTCCGGCATTGGGGGGCGTGGTGCTGGGCGCGGCGCTTTCCTCCCATTCCCTACTCTCCGTCCTGGTGATCTTCGCCGGGCTGCTGGTGACCTTCCTCTACGGGATGTCGACCAGCTTCCTGATATCGGTGCTCTTCGCCATCGACCGGCGGATATTCCTCCTGGCCGTGGCGGCGCTGATCGCCCTGGTGGCCGGTTACGGACTCACGGACCTTTACGGCCTGGAGCTGATAATCCCGAGCCTGGGCTACCAGCTGAACGCCCTGCCCTTCCCGGCCGATTGGATGTCAGCCCTCGGCTATCTGGCGGTCTGCATCGCATTGAGCGTCACGTTCCTGGCGCTCTCCCTGCTCCTGGTCCGGCCTGGAGGAACGGTCAACGCCGGAAGGCACCGGGAGATGTTCCTTCGGCACCTGAGGTCGTTTTCCAGGTTCCCATCCGGAACGCTTCTGGCCAAGGAGTTCGTGGACATCCGGCGTTCCGGCCTCACCGTGCGGATGGTGTTCGCCTACATCGTGCCGCTGGTCTTCCTGAGCTTCACCACATATTATGTCAATCACGGACTGAACATCCCGGTGGGCTTCAACGCCGTGTTCTACGGGGCCATGGTGGGCTTCTTCGGAGTCCTGCTGTACAGCTGGATGACCAATACGGACCTGAACGACTATTATGAGACGCTGCCGGTGCGGGTGCCCCAGGTGATCAAGGTCAAGCTGATGGCCTTCTTCCTGCTGACCACCGGCGTCTCCACCCTCTTCGTCGTCGGGATCTCCGTTCTCAACAACGAGATGCAGCTGCTGTGGCTGGCGCTCATCGTCCTCTACTGCACCACCGCCTACATGATACTGGCCACGGCGTATCTTACCGGGCTGAACACCAACTCCTTCTTCTTCAATCCCACGATACTGACCAAGTTCACCGCCATCTCCCTGCTTCCGGACCTTCTGCTGACCATCCTCTCGTTCAGCCTGCAGAGCGGGGCCGGGTGGGCCCTGGCAGGCATACTCGCGGTATGCGGGGTCCTCCTGCTTCTCAGCCTGCACTTCTACCGCGGGATCGAAAGGAGATGGGGCGGCGCCAGTTTTCTCTGAACCTCCCGATCTACCAATCTCATTATGTACATCAACCCATTACGGAAAACATGGATTGGCACCGGTTCAGGCGCTTCGTTCATGTTCTAGCGCCGCTCCTGTGCATATACTACGTCGTTCCCGATCCTGTGTTTCCCGGCGCTCCGAAGGAGCAGGTGCTCATCCTGCTCATGCTCATCGTCCTGGCCACGGACACCCTGCGGTTGATATCCAGGGTCCGGGTCCCGGTCTTCAGGGCCTATGAGGAGGAACGGCCTTCGGCCACCGCCTTCTTCGCCGTCTCCGTGACCATAGCCCTGCTCTACTTCCCCCTGGAGATAACCCTGCCCGCGCTGCTGGGCATGGGGTGGGTGGACCCCCTGGTGGGAGAGCTTAGGCATCGCAAGAGCGACCTGAACCCCATGCTCCCCATGGTGGTCTATTTCTTCATATTGCTGATCGGTCTGGGATACTTCTACGGCATGACCTTCCCGGTGCTGCTGTCCGCGGTGCTCGTGGCCCCGATAGCTCTCTTCCTGGAGTCCAGGCGGTTCCCGTACATCGATGATGATATGATATTGACCCTGGTGCCGGTGTTCTTAGTGGCACTGGTGCTCGGCGAGCTTCCCTTCTAGAAAAAAAGAAAAGGGCTCAGTTGCCGATGAGTCCCTTGCGCTTGCTGAAACCGGTGAGGCCCTGCTCAACGGTCTGGGTAGGTCCCTTGTGGCAGTTCTCCGCCGCGTCAAGGGTCTGGTGCACCTTGTTGCACACCAAGCATTGGTAGATGATCTTGGTCATTGGGGGGAAGAAATCGAGAGGAGGCATATAATGTTATTCCCCCGACCTTCGTCTCTGCCAAGTCGCGGCCGGGGAACGCTTATTTTCTTGTATGCCTATCACCTCTGGCAAGACCGGTGCGAGAGCCCGTTTCCGCTCAGAGCGAATTATCGGGTGAATCCGCAGGGTTTTTATTTTTTAAGAGCGATTAGTGGAGGTATGAACAAAATCAAGGTCATAAACGAACCCTCCGAGTTGGTATCTATGCTGAGGGCCGTAGATACCCCGGTGAAGAGGGACGTCCTGAAGGAGGTGACCTTGGAATGGCGCACCGTAAAGGAGATCGAGGAGAAGTACGGGGCCGAGGGTAAGGAAGCCTTGGCATTCTTCGAGAAGATGAAGCTGGTGGAGACCAGATGGCAGCCTTCCGGGGGCAACCGCCCGGACAAGGCTTATCACACCTATTACAACTCATTCCACATCAACGCCCAATGGCCTGTTTATGAGATATCCGATGTTCTGTACGCGGCCATGATGCCCGAGGACGAGTTCAAGGAGATCGAGGACAACATCCTGGAGCAGGTGGGCAAGGAAGGCCGCTTCGCCGGCGACGTGGCTGAGAACCTGGGAATGACGGCCACCATGCTCAAGAGCCTGGTGAAGCGCTCGGTGAAGATGGACTACCGCGGCCACCGTCTGGAAAGGGTGAAGGAGTAAGGTGCCAGAGATCACCGTCCTCCGTCTCGGCCACCGGCCGGAGAGGGATAAGAGGATAACCACTCACGTGGCGCTCACCGCCCGAGCTTTCGGAGCGAGGCGCATCATCGTCTCCACCAAGGACACGGTCTTGGAGGAGAGCGTGAACGACGTGGTGAAGCGCTTCGGCGGGGACTTCGAGATAACCACCGGGGTCAACTGGCGGAAGTTCCTGCAGGATTTTCAGGGGACAGTGGTGCATCTGACCATGTACGGCCTTCCGGTGGACGAGGCGGCGCCCAAGGTCCCCGACGGCAACGTGCTGGTGGTCGTCGGGGCTGAGAAGGTTCCGCCGGAAGTGTACCAGAGGGCCGACCTGAACGTGGCGGTGGGCAACCAGCCGCATTCCGAGGTGGCCGCGTTGGCCATTCTGCTGGACCGGGTGTTCCAGGGCCGCATGCTGCAACGGGATTACCAGGGGGCGCAGATCAGGGTGCTGCCCTGCGAGAGGGGGAAGAACGTTGTCGAGCTATCCAAGCACTGACGACTGCTACCGGATCATGCGCGAGGAAGCGCTTTCCCCACAGGTGATCCGGCACTGCTGCGTGGTGAACCTGGTGGCCATGGCCATCGCCCGCCGATGCGGCGCCGATCCCGGCCTGGTCAACGCCGCCTCCCTTCTTCACGACATCGGACGCTCGGCCACGCATGGCGTGAACCATGTGGCGGAGGGCGTGCGCATCGCGAAGGAACGCGGGCTCCCGGAGGAGCTGGTCAGATGCATCGGCCGGCACATCGCCTCCGGCTTCACCGCCGAAGAGGCGGAGGCGCTGGGCCTTCCCGAGGGCGATTACATGCCCGTCACCCTGGAGGACAAGGTGGTCAACTTCGCCGACAACCTGGTCAGCGACCGTTCCATCAAGACCGTGGCGCAGGCCGCGGAAAGGATGCGCAGCAAAGGCTTCGAACTGACCGCCGCCCGCATGTTGGCCATGGGCGAGGAGATCGCCAGGCTGTGCGGGGAGGACATCGATACGATCATAGACGAGGCCGGGGCAAGGGAGTCCGCGGCCGCCGGCTGCGACAGGCTGGCCTAGTCCCCCCTGCCCGCAGGGAAATTCACAAAGGTTTTATCCGTGTCACTACTTACCAAGGCGCACGCCCTCCGGCCTCGGCCGGAGCGCTCGCTGTCACGGGAGATTTGGCATGTCCGAGAAGAAGATCATGATGTGGATGAACGGCAAGTTGATCGAACAGGAGAAGGTGCTTCTGCCCTTCATGACCCACGCTCTGCACTATGGCAGCGGCGTCTTCGAGGGCATCCGCATTTACGAGACCCCGAAGGGAAAGGCGGTGTTCCGTCTCCGGGAGCACATGGTGCGCTTCATGGACTCCGCCAAGGTCATGTGCATGGCCCACCCCTATACGGTGGACGAGCTGGTGGAGGCCACCAGGCTGGCCGTCCGTAACGCGGCGGACAATGCCGATTACATCCGTCCCCTCATGTGGTACGGGGAGAACGACGAGAACCGCATCGTTCTGAACCCGTTCAAGTTCAAGGTCAACGTGGCGATAGCCTGCGCGCACATGGGCGCGTATCTCGGGAAGGAGAACATGGAGAAGGGGGCCAAGCTGATAACATCCTCCTGGACCAAGCCGGCCAACACTTCGACCTCCCTGCAGGCCAAGATATGCGGGAACTATGTGAACTCCATACTGGCCAAGATCGAGTCCAATCAGCTGGGGGCGGACGAGGCGCTCATGCTGAACACCAACGGCACCGTCGCCGAGGGGCCGGGCGAGAACATATTCATGATCAAGAACGGGAAGATATTCACTCCGCCGCTGGCGTCAGGGGTCCTGGAGGGCATAACCAAGGATTCCGTGGCCACCATTGCCAGGGACAAGGGGTACCAAATCATCGAGAAGGAGATCACCCGCTCCGAGATCTACATGTGCGACGAGTTCTTCATGACCGGGACGGCGGCGGAGGTCACTCCCATCCGCTCGCTGGACCAGAGGGTGATCGGCGAGGGGAAGCGCGGACCGATCACCAAGGACCTGCAGGAATCCTTCTTCGAGGCCGCCCGCGGGAACGACCCGAAGTACCACCACTGGCTGACCCCGGTGAACTGATCCGCCAAACCCCTTCCGCAACCCTCTTATCACTTCAGCTGGCAAACTCAGGTTGGCAGGGACGAACATGTACGAGATCAGGTTCCATGGAAGAGGCGGGCAGGGGGCGGTCATGGCCGCCCAGACCATAGCGGAGGCGGCCATTCTGGAAGGCAAGCAGGCCCAGGCCTTCCCGTTCTTCGGCGCCGAGCGCCGGGGCGCTCCCGTCATGGCCTTCGCTCGCATTGACGACAGGCGCATCTGTGATCGCACGCAGGTGTCCGAACCGGACATGCTGGTGGTCATGGACGAATCGCTTCTGGAGATAGAACCGGTCGCCTCCGGGCTGAAGAGGGGGGGATGCGCAGTGGTCAACAGCGCCCTGGCGCCTTCGGAGATCGATCTGGGCGTGGTGACACGGTGCGTCAGCGTGGACGCCACCAGCATAGCCCTGGAGATGCTCAGGGCGCCAATAGTCAACACCTCCATACTGGGGGCGATGGCCCGGGCGAACGATTTCGTGAAGCTGGAATCGATACGGCAGGCCATCATGAACCGCTTCGGGGAGAAGCTGGGAGAGAAGGCCGGGCGTCTGAACGCGGATGCCGCCAAGGCCGCCTACGACCGCTCGCGCGAAGGAACGTGCAAGGGGGAACGGATGATCCAGAAGAGGAACGCCTGGCTGCCCACCTGGCAGGAGACCCCGCCGGGAGTGGCCCTGCCGAGGACCACCAAGGGCGGCATGGCCGTCGGCCCCGGAAGCATGACCCAGAACCTCACCGGGAGCTGGGGCGTTTCCGTTCCATCATACGATAGCGGTAAGTGCATCAAGTGCCAGAGGTGCTGGTTCATCTGCCCCGAGGGGTGCATACGCCGTTCCGATGACGCGCTGACGTTCGACGTCCGCTACTGCAAGGGCTGCGGACTCTGCGCCAAGGTGTGTCCCAAGGACGCCATAGTGATGAGGAGGAAGGGGGCGAGCGCATGAGGTCCATCAAAGCCTTGACGGGAAACGCCGCGGCCGCGTACGGGGTGAAGCTGTGCCGGCCGGAGGTCATACCGAACTATCCAATCACCCCGCAGACCATAATCATCGAGCAGATAGCCGATTTCATCAACGACGGGGAGCTGGACGCTGATTTCATTCCCGCTGACAGCGAGCACTCGGCCATGAGCATGGCCATCGGCGCTTCCGCCACCGGAGTCCGGACCTTCACGGCCACCGCCTCGCACGGTCTGGCGCTTATGCATGAGATGCTCTACGTGCCGCCGCAGGTCCGCCTGCCGATACTGCTGGTGAACGTGAACCGCTCGCTTGGCGCCGGGTCGGGCATCTGGGTCGAATACAACGATTCCATGGCCGAGCGCGACTCGGGCTGGATGCAGGCCTACGCCGAGGATGGGCAGGAGGTCCTGGACATGGTCATCCAGGCATACAGGATCGCAGAGGATCCGAGGGTCGTGCTGCCGTTCATGCTCTGTCTGGACGGCTTCATCCTGTCGCACACCGTGGAGCGGGTCGAGGTCCCGGACCAGGAGGAGGTCGATTCCTTCCTTCCCCGGTTCAGGCCCCTCAACCGCCTGGACCCCAAAAACCCGATGAGCATCAACATAGCTGTCTCGCCGGCGCACTCCATGGAGATGCGTTACCAGCTCGACCGGCAGATGGCCGGCGCCCGGGATGTCATATCGGAGGTGGACGGCCAATTCGCCAAGGCGTTCGGCCGGCGCTACGGCGGTCTGATAGACACGTACCGCATGGAGGATGCGGAGACGGCATTGATCACGTTAGGGACGGCCACATCCACCGCCAGGGTGGCTGTCGACGAGCTTAGGTCGGAGGGAAAGAAGGTAGGGCTGATCAAGCTGCGCTTCATGAGACCTTTCCCGCACGAGGAGATAATGGACGCCGCTAGGAACGTCAAGGCACTGGGGGTCTTCGACCGCTCCATATCCGTCAACGGCTTCGGCCCGGTGTTCACCGAGGTCCGCAGCTCCCTGTACGGGAGCGGCATACCGGTCACGGACCATATAGCCGGCATCGGCGGCCGCGACCTGAAGGTGTCGACCTTCAAGGAGATGTTCTCGGTGCTGGAGGACAGCGCCTCCGGAAAGAAGGTCCGGGACTGCACCTGGCACGGGCTGAGGGGGGAGATGTGATGGACCGCAGGATGAACATCCGGACCATGCCCCAGGAGGACCACCTCCTGTGCGGGCAGGGGGCCTGCGCCGGCTGCGGCGTGGCGATAGCCGTCAAGAACATCATGCGCATACTGGGTGAGAACACCACCGTCTACGTTCCGGCGAGCTGCCTGCTCGTGTTCGGCGGCGGCATGTATCCGCACTCGGCGTTCGACGTGCCTTTCTTCTACAGCGCCTTCGAGAACACCGGGGCGGTGATCTCCGGCATCAAGGCCGGGTATCGGCGCCAGGGCAAGGATGTCACGGTGATAGGCATCGCCGGCGACGGCGGCACCTTCGACATAGGGCTCCAGGCCCTGGCCGGCGCGGCGGAGCGCAACGAGGATGTGATATACGTGTGCGTGGACAACGAGGCGTACATGAACACCGGTACGCAGCGCTCCGGCTCCACTCCCTTCGGGGCCTGGACCACGACCACGCCGGTGGGCAAGAAGATCAAGGGCAAGCAGGGCTTCAAGAAGGACCTGATGTCCGTCGTTTCGTCGCAGGACATTGCGTACGCCGCGACGCTGTCGATAGCGCACATGAACGACTTCGTGCAGAAGGTGGAGAAGGCCAAGGGCCTCAAGGGTTTCCGCTTCCTGCACGTGATGACCCCCTGCGCCTCCGGCTGGAAGTCCGACCCCTCGGCGACGTTCGACCTGGCCAACATGGCCGTGGAAACAGGGATGTGGTCCCTGTACGAGGTGGTGGACGGCGAGGTGAACATCACCTATCGCCCGAAGGAGATGAGGCCGGTGACGGAGTATCTGAAGCTGCAGGGGCGCTTCAAGCACATGAGCAAGGAGGACGTGGACACCCTTCAGGCATGGATATGCAAGAAGTGGAACAAGCGCTACTGTCCGGCCGCCCCTCCTATGGAGAGGAAGGAAGAGGACCTGGCCTACGGCGGGGACGAGTGCGAGGGCGTCTGATCCCCGCTCAGCGCCTATCGAGCAGAACCCCTGCCACCAGGGCTATCGCCGACGCCGGGAGGGCGATGACCAGCGGGTCGACCACCGTCCAGGGGCTTCCCAGCACCGCGTCGGTGCCGAAAAGCGCCCTGGATATTCCCAGCACCTGCGATTCCTTGATGTGGACGAAGGCTGTCCAGATGAACCAGGTCCCGGTGCCGACCACCAGGCTCAGCTTGGCGGCCAGCAGCGACGGCCTCTCCGAGAATATGCCCAGGGTGAACAGCGGCAGGAACGCCGCGGCGCTCAATCCCATGAACATGGCGGTGGCCCGGGCGATTATGCTTCCCGGCATCAGGAAGGCCAGGGCGATGCTCACCGCGATCATGATCATGGTGCCGGTCCGGTTGGCCTTCAGCGAACAATCGCCGTTCCTTTCCCTGCGCAGGCTGGACGGCATCATCCGACAGCTTCTGAGGTGCGTCCACAGGTCATGCCCGGCCGCCGAACCCATGGAGTGGAACAATGCGCTCAGGGTGGACATGGCCGCGGCGAGCAGTGTCAGCATGAACAGCACGACCACCACGTCCGGCATGGCCGTGTTTATGTAGAGCGGGATTATCTGGTCGATGTTCCCGTCCACCATGGTCGTGGAGATCACGCCGTTGTGGCGATGGAAGTAGACGTTGGTCAGGGCGCCTACGGTGAACGCAACGCCCGTGCACAGCAGGATGAACAGTCCGCCCACCGGGATGGCCCTGTTGAGCGACCGGTCGTTCTTGGCAGTCATGTAGCGGACCACAAGCTGCGGCTGCGCCAGCACTCCTATGCCCACTCCCATGACTATGGTGGTGATCAGGGTGAACCAGATGGGCGAACCGAACTCGGGCATGGCCGTCCATCCGGTCATGCCCTGGCCGGCCAGCCCGGCCGGGACCAGGGAGGACATGTCCGTGAGCTCCTGATGTGCGCCAGTAACCCCTCCCAGGGCCATGTAGGTGATGACCAGGATGGCCACCATCCCGAACACCATTATCCCGCCCTGGAAGGCGTCGGTGTACATGACCGCCAGGATGCCGCCGAAGACCACGTACAGGGCGGTTATGAGCGCGAAGCCCAGCAGGGCCGTCTCGTAGTTGATGCCCAGGGTGGTCTCGATGAAGCGCGAGCCTCCGATGAGGACCGCCGAGGCGTAGAGCGGCATGCTGGCCAGGATTATCACGCTGGTCCCGTATTGCAGGAAGTCCGACCCGTATCGCTTGGCCAGCAGGTCAGGCAGGGTCACCGCTCCCAGGCTCTGGCCGATGCGGCGGGTCCTCTTGCCGTAGAGTATGAAGGCGATCAGCACGCCAACGCCTATGCACAGCACCGTGAGCCAGATGATGCCCATCCCCAACTGGGCGGCGACGCCGCCGAAGCCCACTATCGCCGAGGTGCTGATGAACGTTGAACCGTACGAGAGGCCGATGATCGCAGGGTGCACCTTGCGTCCCGCCAGAAGATAGTCCTCCCCCTTCTTGGTGCGGCGGTAGGCGATGAAGGACATGGCCAGCAGGACCCCCACATACAGGACGGTGAAGGCGGTCAGGGTCAGAACGTCAACCATCGGCGTCCCCTCCGTCGTCCCAATGAAGGATGCCGTACGCCAAGCAGAATATTCCCAGCCCTATGGCCAGGGCGAAACCGATGATGATCTGCGGATCGTCTATGCCCAACAAGCCCCTTCCCCCTACCGGTCTTCCTTCAGGATCGGACCGCGCCAGAGGCAGGCCCGTTGGCAGGCCATATCCATTTTATTTTATATATATGTTACAAGCTAGTCCGGCACACGGTAGCACGTTGAAAAAGGGGGATGGAAGGGGTTTACGCTTCCGCCGGAGCCGAACGCCTCCGCTCGATCATCGTGCCGATGATCAGGGCGGCTATCGACAATGGCAGGGCGATGAACAGGGAGTCCACCACCGTCCAGGGGAAGTCCAGGACCGACGGGCTTCCGGTCAGCATCTCGGATATCTTGAGCACGCTCGACTCCGCCTTGTGCACGAAGACGGTCCACAGGGCCCAGGCGATGCTCCCGGTCAGCAGGCTGGCTATGGCTCCCAGCCGCGAGGGGTTCTTGGAGAACACGGCGACCGTGTATGCTGGCAGGAACGCCGCGGCGCAGAGCCCCATGAACATGGCGGTGGCCCGGGCGATGATGTCCCCGGGCATGATGAAGGCCAGTCCCAGGCTGGCCGCGATCATTATGAAGGTGGCCGCCTTGTTGACCTTGAGCTTGGAGGCGTCCTCATCGTTTCCCCTGAGCTTCGCCGGGAAGAACCTGGCCTTGCGCAGGTGCACCCATATGTCGTGGCCGGCCGCCGTCCCCATCACATGGAACAGCGAGCTCATTGTGGACATGGCGGCGGCCAGGAGCACAAGCACGAACATGACCACGAGCCACTCAGGCATGGCCGTGTTGATGAACAGCGGCACTATGTTGTCCACGTTCCCGGTCATCTCCACGGATATTTTGCCGAAGTGTTTGTAGAAATAGACGTTCGTCAGGGCACCCATTGTATAGGCCACCCCGGTGGTTATCAGGATGAATACCGCTCCCACCGGGATCGCCCGGTTCAATGACCTGCCATCCTTGGCGGTCATGAAGCGGACGGCCAGCTGCGGCTGCGCCAGGACCCCTATGCCGACCCCCATGATTATGGTTGTGACCAGCGTGTACCACGTTGCGGACCCCAGTTCAGGGAACGATGTCCAGCCGGTCATGCCGGTGCTCGCCAGTCCCGCAGGGACCAGGTGGGACATGTCGGTCAAAGACTGGAACCCATCGAACCCTCCCACTGCGGACAGGGTGAAGATCATTATGGCGCTCATGCCGAATACCATGAGCGAGGCCTGCAGCGCATCGGTGTACATGACCGCCACCAGTCCGCCGAAGACCACGTAGGCGGCGGTTATGACGGTCAGCCCTATGATGGCCCAGAGGTAGGGAACGTTCAGCACCTCCTCTATGAAGCGCCCGCCGCCGATGAGCACGGCGGAGGAGTACAATGGCATGCCGACCATGATGATGAGGCCGGTGGCGTACTGCATGAGGTTCGACTTATAGACCTTGCCCAGTAGGTCCGGGAAGGTGAGGGCGCCAAGCGCCTTCCCTATGCGCCTGGTCGGCTTGCCGAACACGATGAAGGCGATCAGCACGCCGACCAGTATGTTCAGCATCACCAGCCAGATGATGCCCATCCCCAGCTTGGCGGCGTAGCCGCCGAAGCCCACTATGGCCGAGGTGCTGATGAACGTCGCGCCGTAGGAAAGGCCGAGGATCACCGGATGAACGTTCCTTCCCGCCAGCATGTAGTCGGCGTTGCACTTGGTCCGTTTGTATCCCAGCCATGCCAGGTAGAGGATGACCACGGAATAGACCGCGGCGGCCGCCCAGAAATAGACCTGGTTGACCATCTCAGTCGACCTCTTCGTTCCATTTCAGAATTCCATATACAACGCCGAAAGCGGTGCTTATGAAGCAGAGCGCGTACCCCAGCAATATCCAGGGGTCATCTATGCCGAACATCGTGTAGCCTCTCTCCCTATAGCCAGAAGTGTTTGAGGGGGATTCGCTGGATCATATTTAAATGTTACATGTTAGCATGCTACATATTAGCACATTAATAGACCCGCTTGTCGACCACCCTTTTCGCCTTTCCCTCGAAGCGCGGGAGCGACCCCGGCTCCACGATCTCCACGTTGACACCGACGTTCAGCGAATCGCGTAGCTTGTGCGTCAACCGGTCCTTGATCGCGTCCAGCTCGAAGAGGCGATCGCCGAAGGCCTCCGGCCTAAGCTCGACCTTCACCAGCAACGTGTCCAATGCGCCCTTGCGGTCCACCACGATCTGGAACTCGTTGCCGACCTCCGGGTGCTGCATGAGGGAATGCTCCACCTGGGAGGGGAAGACATTGATGCCGCGGACAATTATCATATCGTCCACCCTGCCCTGGATCCTGCCGATGCGCGGATGAGTCCGCCCGCAGGCGCAGACCTCCTCGCTCACCGTGGTGATGTCCCCGGTCCGGTAGCGGACGATGGGGAGGGCCTCCTTCAGAAGCATGGTCACCACCAGCTCGCCCTTCTCGCCCGGCGGCACAGGCTCTCCGGTCTTCGGGTCCAGGACCTCCACGAGCGTGATGTCCCCCCAGACGTGAATGCCGTTCTGCTCCGAGCACTCGCACCACAGGGGCCCGGAAAGCTCGCTTGTCCCGTAGATATCGATGGCCTTTATGCCCAGGCGATCGTAGATGCGGTCGCGCATCCGCTCGCTCCAAGGCTCAGCCCCGAGTATTCCAAGGCGCAGCTTGGTGTCCTTGCGGATGTCCACGCCCATCCTCTCCGCCACCTCACCCATGTGCAACAGGTACGAGGGAGTGGCGGCTATGACCGTAACATTGAGATCGCGGACCAGATCGATCTGGCGTTCGGTGTTGCCCGTGGACGCCGGGACCACCGCCGCTCCCACCTTTTCGGCTCCATAGTGAAGACCGAGGCCGCCGGAAAAGAGTCCGTACGTGTAGCAGACCTGCAGCACGTCGTCGGTGCCGACGCCGGCGGAAACCAGTCCGCGGGCCACCGATTCAGACCAAGCCTCTATGTCGTTCTGCGTGTAGCCGACTATGGTCGGCTTTCCGGTGGTGCCGGAGGAGGCATGGTATCTGACCACCTCCCGCGGGCTGGCCAGGAACAGCTTGTCCGGATAGCCGTCGCGCAGGTCCTTCTTGGTCATGAAGGGCAGCTTCCGAACGTCATCCAGCTCCTGGATGTCCTCGGGCGTCACGCCCGCCTCCTTCATCTTCTGGCGATAGAATGGGGAGAAGGTGTAAAGCTTGTACACCAGCATCTTCAGCTGCTTCAGCTGCAGCGCCTTCAGCTCCGGGACAGGCATGACCTCTACAGGATTCCAGTAGGACATTCTTTTCACCTCATCCAGATGTCGCGTCCATCAGTGGAACGTCACGTTGTCCAGAAGCTTCAGGCCTCCGGCCAGCAGGGACCTGATGCCCTGCTCGACGTCCTCCACCCGCACGATGAGGACGGCGTATGGGGGGTTGCGGTAACCGTAGCCGTACTCGATGTTGATGTCCTTCATCTGGTCTGTCAGGTCGAACAGTCCGCCGGGAGTGTCCTGCATCTGTATCGCCAGCACCTCCGTGAACTTGACGACGAAGCCATCCTTGATCAGGAGGTCCTTGGCGGTCTCGGGCTTGTCAACCAGCACGCGTATGACGCCGTAACCGGCGCCCTCGGCGATGCTGAACCCCAGGATGTTGATCTTGCCCTCCTTGAGCACCTTGGCAACCGCTCCCAGGCGGTTCGGCCGGTTCTCCGAGAAGATGGAGAGCTGCTTAATCCGGTACTTGTCGTTCTCGCTCATCAGTATTCCCTCCTGTCCATCACCCGCTTGGCCTTGCCCTCGAACCGGGGCAGGGTGCCAGGCTGCACCAGCTCCACGTTGGCCGAGACGTTAAGAACGTTCTTCAGCCGGTTGGAGATGCGCTCGCGCAGGGCGTTCAGCTCGATGATGTTGTCCGTGAACGCCTCCGGCTTCAGCTCGGCCCGCACCAGCATGGTGTCCAGATGTCCCTTGCGGTCCACCACCAGCTGGAACTCGCAGCCCAGCTCCGGATGCTGCATCAAAGAGTGCTCCACCTGCGAGGGGAACACATTGATGCCGCGAATAATAATCATATCGTCCACCCGCCCCTGGATGCGCGTTATCCTCGGATGCGCGCGGCCGCACGGGCACGGCTCCTCCATTATCGAGGTGATATCCCCCATGCGATAGCGCATCATCGGGAAGGCCTCCTTCTGCAGCATGGTGACCACCATCTCGCCCTTCTGTCCGGGCTCCAGTGGCTCGCCCGTCTCCGGGTCGACGATCTCCAGCAGCGCCAGGTCCCCCCAGAAGTGTATGCCGTCCTGTTCGGCGCATTCCATGAACAGCGGCCCGGACAGTTCGCTCGCCCCGAAGCAGTTGAAGCCTCGTATCCCCATCTTCTCATAGATGCGGTCCCGCATGCGGTCGCTCCACGGCTCCCCGCCCAGAAGCCCGAAGCGGAGCTTGGTGTCCTTGCGGATGTCTATCCCCTTCTTCTCGGCCACCTCTCCAAGGTACATGAGGTAGGAGGGGGTGGCGGCCATGGCCGTAACGCCGAGATCGCAGATCAGCTCCAGCTGCCGGTCTGTGTTGCCGGTGGAGGCCGGTATGACCGTCGCCCCGATCTTCTCCGTGGCGTAATGGAACCCCAGGCCACCGGAGAACAGCCCGTAGGTGTTCGCCACCTGGATCACGTCCTTGCTGCCGAGGCCGAAGGAGGTCATGGCCCTCGCCAATGATTCGGACCAGTTCTCCAGGTCGTTCTTGGTGTATCCGACTATGGTGGCCTTTCCGGTGGTCCCCGAGGAGGCGTGGTAGCGCAGCAGGTCCCCCCGGTCGCGCATCATAAGCTTATCAGGGTAACCGTCGCGGAGGTCCTTCTTTGTCATGAACGGCAGCTTCCGGACATCCTTCAGCGTCCTGATGTCGTCCGGAGTTACGCCGCACGACCTCATCCTCTCGCGATAGAACGGAGAGAACTCCCACATCCGGCGCGTCTGAATCTTCAATAGCTTCAACTGGAGGGCGTCCAGCTCGGCCTTGGTCAATCTTTCAATATGGGGGTTCCAAACGTCCAAGTAGCTTCCTCCCAGCTGCGGGCAGGGCGGCGCCCCGCGCGGTCAGGCGTGTACGGTGATAACACGCATCATATATATGCTCTCCAGGGTCTCCTTCGCCTTCAGAAAACACGGTTGAACAGCCTCACCAGCGGCGCCTGGATGGACCCCTTCAGCTGCCCGCCGGGGTCCCGCCAGAGCCAGGCCACCCAGAGCAGGCTGGTGAACGTTCCTCCGGCCAGGTCCACGAAGCAGTCGCCCAGGGTGTCCTCGAGCGAATACTGCATGCCAGTGTTCGCCAGTACGTCCCCGGTGAACTCGGCTATCTCCCATATGACGCCGATGAACATGGCGAAGATCAGGATCATCAGCGGATAGGCCCAGCGGGGGACCTTGATCTTGACCGAATGGGCGTCGAACAGGTACAGCGCGAGGGCGGCGATCATGCAGACCATCGAAGAGGATATGGCGTGGGTCATCTCGTCCCACCACCAGATGGTGTCGTAGAAACCCATGACCAAGCCGAAGGTGTGCAGCCCCACCGCCATCGCCGCCCAGAGGTGCATGTATCCGGGCATTCGGAACCAGCCCGCCCCTTCCAGCAGCAGGGGGAGAGTCAATATCAGGGCTCCCATGGTGGCCCCGTTACCGGGATAGCTTCTCCCCTCGGAATAGGCCCAGGCTCCCATGACGATCACCGCCGCCTCGGAAATGAGGAACAGGGCCCAGGTTCCATTCCGGACCCTCATGCGCTCTCCTCCGGCTCCACCATCAGGAGGTCGGTGTAGTCCATCCTCCTCATGTCCCTCTTGAACAGCAGGCCGGACACGATGCCGCCGGCCATGATGCCGATGAGGGACCGCATCAGGTCTTCATTTGTCGCCGCATCCCCCATCATCATCGACGCGGCGGTCTCGAACAGGGTGAACAGCGAGGCCATGGATATGGAGGCCACGGTGGCGAATCCAAGTATGAAGCGGTAGTTCATGTGGAACTCGGTTCTCTTCACCAGTATCAGGATGAAGAACAGGCAGAGAAGGAGCGAGGCCATCATGACGGCCATGGTCCCGACGGACCTCGCCAGCAATTCGCTGTCCAGGTCGAACAGGCTCATGAGGACGTAGATGGTGAAGGGGATCACCATGAACACGGTCAACGGGCGCTGGAGCTCCGGCTCCTCCGGCTGGTCGAACAGGGGATATCGCCCCAGGACCGCCGCCACCATACCGATCTCCAGCACCAGCCAGAACAGGTCTCCGCTCCGGAAGCTGACCACCATGGCTGCGGCTATGCTCAGATAGAACCAGCCCCGGAACCCTTTCCTCCACATGTCAGTTCACAACATCCGATGTCCGCTTTCACAGGTTCAGAAGGTCCGGCGGGGGAACCTTCCCTGCAGATGAAGGTCCTTCAGTTCCATGTAGCTCAGCGCGCTCCTTTCCGCCCTTTCCTTAATCGTCATGTCGTTATGCCTGACCGCCTTTCCCGGCAGTCCCATGACCACAGACCGGGGCGCGACCTCGGTCATGCTGGTCACCAGTGCGTTCGCCCCGATGATGCATTCGTCACCTATCACCGCCCCGTCCAAGATGGTGGAGTTGATGCCGATTATGCATTTGTCGCCTATACGGGCGCCGTTAATGACCGCCCCATGGCCCACGGTGACCATCTTCCCGATGACGGTGGGAAAATCATGGCTGGTGTGTATGACCGCACCCTCCTGCACGTTGCTGCCGGCCCCAATCCGAATCGAATTGGCGTCTCCGCGCAGCACCGCGGTCGGCCATATCGAGACGTCATCACCCAGCTCAACGTCGCCGATCACCACGGCAGCCGGGTCCACGAAGACCTTGCGCTCAGGCATGTTAATCGATATTAAAATGATAGAAAAAATAGGTTGGCCTTATGGCTGCGCCGGCTTGGCGGCGGGGCGTCTGGCGGTGACCCGCTTGGGGAAGTACTTCAGGAGGATCACGTCCCCGATGGCCTGGATCCAGCGGAAGGGTACGTTCACGGCCTTGGAGTCCTCCACCAGCAGGGGGTTGGACTCGCTGATGAAGAGACCGTCCACCTTGCGGGTGTCCACATCGATGACCAAGTTGTTCACGTTGCCCAGGAACACTCCGTTGGGCGTGTAGACCTGCATCCCTATGAGCTCAGAAGCCTCCTCTAACATCGGCACTCCCTTTGTCAGATATCGCCATCCCCTATTAAAAAGATTATCAGTATGAAAACCTGGCCTTGGGTCCAGGCGATCCTGCCGTCCGCGTTCGGATGGTGAACTCCAAGGCAATAAATTCGCCTACCAGGAAGGATTGTGATAAACATTATATACGGTGGAACTTCAATACGGTTTTGTAATCACAATGCACAACCGATTGAGCGGGGTCTTCTGATGGCCGAGGACGAGCTTGCCGAGATCAGAAGGCGGAAGCTGGAAGCATTGATGGGTCAGAACGAGCGAAAAGGAGTGAATAAATTGTCTGGAGTAACCGAGGTCAAGGATAGCACTTTCGAGGAGTTCATAAAAAGCGCACCGTTGGTGATAGTCGACTGCTGGGCCCCCTGGTGCGGTCCCTGCCGCATGCTTGCCCCCATCATAGAGCAGCTCTCGGAGGAGTTCCAGGGAAAGATCCTGTTCGGCAAGATGAACACCGACGAGAACGAGAACACTCCCATGAAGTTCAACATCACCGCCATACCCACCATGCTGGTGTTCAAGAACGGTGTTCAGTTGGACCGCATCGTCGGCGCCGGCAACAAGGACTTCATGAGGCAGAAGTTCTCCAAGTACCTCTGATGGTGCTACCAAACCTTTTTCACCAAACCGTTTAATCGTATCATTTTGATAAGGCTGGGATAACGATGGATTTCGACGTAGCCGTCATCGGAGCGGGCCCGGCCGGCCTTCAGGCCGCCCTGCACGCCGCGCGCAAGAAGGTCAAGGTCTGCGTTCTGGGCAAGATGGGCAACAGCGCCCTGCTGAAGGCGGAGATAGAGAACTATTTTGGCTCCGAACCTAAGAGCGGCAGGGAGATGCTGGAGATAACCGCCAAAGCGGCGGCAGGCTTCGGGGCGGTGCTCATGGAGGAGGACCTCCTGAACATCGAGATGGAGGGCGAATCGTTCAAGCTGAAGACCGAATCGCTCAAGGAGCTGAAGGCCAAGGCAGTGGTGCTGGCTCCCGGAATTTCCCGCAAGAAGCTTAACGTGGAGGGGGAGAAGGAATACCACGGCCTCGGCGTATCGTATTGTGCCACATGCGACTGCAACTTCTTCAAGAGGAAGACCGTAGCTGTGCTGGGGGACGCCAGCATGGCCGCCTCGGCCGCATTGCTTCTCCGCGAGTACGCCTCAAAGGTATACTGGGTGGCCAAAGAGTTCAAGGCCTCCCCTGAGCTGATGGACAAGGTGAACGCCACGGACATCGAGATGGTGCAGGCCTGGCCCACGAAGATACACGGCGACCAGGTGGTGCGCGGGATGTTGTTGGACAACGGCCGAGACCTGACGCTCGACGGAGTGTTCATCGAGCTGGGCGCAAAGGGCGTGGCCGACCTGGCCATGGAGGTCAACATCTTCCCGGACGAGAACGGGTACATCGCGGTGAACCGCCATTGCGCCACCGATACCCCGGGCGTCTTCGCCTGCGGCGATGTGACCGGACTGCCTTGGCAGCTGGCGAAAGCGGTGGGGGAGGGATGCGTGGCCGGGCTTTCCGCCGCCGCCTACGTCAAAAAGGAAAAGGAGTGAGCCGATGAGCATGGTGGAGGAGCTGGTCTCCGGGATCCTGCGAAGCGAGGAGGGCTTCCGAGAAGCTCTCCGCCACATCCTGGAAGAGGAGCTGAAGATCTCGGTCCCCGAGTTCTGCGAGAGGACCGGACTATCCCCGAGCACCATCTACAAGATACTGCAGGAGCAGCGCGAACCCAACCTGAGAACGGTGCGTGCTGTGATAAAAGGGGTGAGGAAGCTCGACGCCAATCCTGGCGGGGAGTTCATCGCCGTCATCGCCTCCCGTCCCGTTCTCAACAAGATCGAGGAGAGGCTCATGAAGGTGGGCGATAAGAACGTACGGGTGAAGGAATATCCTGCGAACACCATGGAGGACGCCATCATCGCCGCCGTGAAGGCGGAGAGGGACGGAGCGTTGGCGTTGGTATGCGCTCCCATCGTCGCGCCGACCGTCGAGCAGATAGTCAGGATACCTGTTTCCGTAGTCGTTCCGAAGGACAGCATGGTCCGCGCCATAGAGATCGCCGCGTCCAAGGTGCTGTGATCATTCCTCTGGCTTCACCATGCTCTCCAACTGAGCCAATATCTGTTTTCTGAGAGCGGCGAACTCCGGGGAGGCGCGGTCCCGCGGCCTGGGCCACCTGATCTCATGGATCTGACCGATGCTGCTGGGCCTGGCGGTCATGACCACTATGCGGTCCGCTAAGAACAACGCCTCGTCCACCGAGTGGGTAATGAAGATCACGGTCTTCTTGGTCTCGCTCCAGATGCGCAGCAGCTCCTTCTGCATCAGATTGCGGGTCTGGGCGTCCAAGGCCCCGAACGGTTCGTCCATGAGCAATATCGCCGGTTCATTGGCCAGGGCGCGGGCTATGCCCACTCTCTGTTTCATGCCCCCCGACAACTGATAGGGATGATAGTCCTCGAACCCGTTCAGCCCGACCAGGTCGATGTACTTCTGGGTGCGCTCCCGGCGTTCCTCGGCCGGAACGCCCTTGAGCTCCAGCCCGAACTCCACGTTCCGGCGCACCGTGCGCCAGGGGAACAGCGCGAACTCCTGGAACACCATCCCTCGGTCGGAACCGGGGCCGGAGATCTCCTTTCCATTGAGCAGAATTTTCCCGCGGGTCTGGGACTCTAGGCCGGCGATGATCCTGAGAATGGTGGTCTTGCCGCAGCCGGAAGGTCCGAGGATGCAGACGAACTCTCCCTCATCGACATCGAGGTCGAAGTCAGCGATGGCCAGCATCTCCCCCTTCTTCTTAGGGAAGGCCTTCATCAGGTCCTTGATCTCCAGTATCATCTTATTCCCATCCTGCGGTTGGTGACATTCTCCAGGTACTGCATGATGCCAGTGGTCATCAGTCCGAGCACGGCTATGACGATCATTCCGGCGAACATGTTGGTGTACAGTCCAAGCCCGGCCTGAAGGTTGATGTAGAATCCGATCCCGCCGCCGACGCCGCCTATCATCTCGGCCGCCACTATGCACATCCAGCCTATGCCCATCCCTATCCGGATGCCGGTCATCAGGAATGGGACTGTGTAGGGGAACACCACCTTGATGAATATCTGAAGGCGGGACGCTCCCTGGGTCCTCGCCGCGTCAAGCAGGATCGGCTCCACGCTCTTGACGCCGAAATAGATATTGGACAAGAGGGGGAACAGAACGCCGATGAAGATCACCATGATCGGCCCCCAGAAGTAGAAGAATATGGCGATGAAGAAAGGCACCCAGGCTATGGGCGGGATGGGACGGAAGACCTCCACCACCGGCTTTGCCAGAAGGTCGAATATCTTGGAGTATCCCATGGCCAGGCCAAGAGGTATGGCCACCAGGAAGGCCAAGGCGAAGCCCAGACCGAAGCGCTGCAGCGAGGACCATATGTTCTGCCACATGGTGACCCCCAGGTTGGGGTCCTCGTTGGCAAAGGAATCGATCAAGGCCTCCAGCACATCTGGCGGGGTCGGCAGATATACCAGGTCCGCCAGCAGCGCCACAACCCACCAGGTGGCGACGAACATGGCGAGGGATATCAACGTGACTATGGAGTTCTTGATCAGGGGTTTATTGAGAAGCTCCAGAGCCTCGTCCAGACCTCTGCTCCCTTCCTCGCTCATGTCGCTCCTCACAAAGTTGAATAAATAAAAAGGTTTGGGGGGTATTTCTTCATGTGCCAGACAGCTTCACCCGGAACCCATATTCCTGGGCGAAGGCGAGCAGCATCAGGTGCTGGATGGACCCCGGACCCGGGGTGCCTATGGTCTTCCCCGCCAGGTCCTCTATGGAGAGGATCTCGGAGTTCACGATTATCGCCGAGCCTTCCACGTTAGCCTGGGCCACGATCCTGATGTCGCTGTTGGGCGTGTTCACGTTCAGGTGCTTCACTATGGCCGGAGGGGAACCCAGGTAGCCCATGTCGATAACGCCGGTGTCGAAGGCCTGCATGACCAACGCCCCGTTGGCGTATGGGCTGGGAGATGTGATCTGCACACCCCATTGGGCGAAGAGGCTCTTGCCCTCGTACTCCGTCCCGTCCCACATGTCCACATCGGATGCCACCACCCGGGCGAACTGGTGAAGGTCCCCCTGCAGATATCCGAGTCGTACCGTGCCCACGGTGGCGTCCACCTTGGACAGCGTGGCGGCCGCCTCGATGTAGCTGGCATCCACGAACACGTCCACGAACTCCTCGACCGAGGCGTAGCCGCGGGCGTCCACCGCCGCGGCGCTGGTCTGCTGCAGGGTGATGAAGTCCTCGGTGAAGCTTACCAGGTACTCCTTCAGCTTGTCATTGAGCTCGTAGAGGAGGGTCATGTGCTCCAAGGACTCCGCCACCACCGTGGTGTTGCGTCCGCTGAACGCCGCTCCCATCTGCAGGAGCTTGGTGTAGTTGTCGGCCTCGGCCTCCTGGTTCTCGATGGTGTGCAGTATCCATTCCGTAGCCTCGATATGAGCTGCCAGCGTCCTCGCCACCAGCTCTGGGTGGTCCTCCCCAAAGTCGGCGTTGACGGCCACTATGCAGCACGGGTGGTTGGGCCAGAACTCTCCTGACCACAGCAAGGCGTTGGCGCTACCGGAGAGTATGGAGTCAGAGCAGTAGGGCTCCCAGCTGACCCCTCCGTCTATCAATCCCTGGGCGATCTGGTCCTTCTGGTTCACCGGAGGGACCTGTACCCAATAGATGACCGCCGCCGGCTTCAGGGCCAGGTCTCTCTCCTTGGCCAGGGAGAGGAGGAGCAGGTAGTTCATCGAGGCGGTACCGGTGATGCCGATGGTCTTGCCATCCAGATCATCCACGGATTCGATATCCGCGTCCACTATCAGGGCCAGACCTTCGGTGTTCACCTGCGACACGATCCGGATGTCGCTGTTATTGGTGTTCACCCTGAGGTGCCTGACGATGGCCGACGCGGGGTCTAGATATCCCAGGTCGACCGATCCGGTCTCAAAGCCCTGCATGACGTATACCCCGTTGGCATAGGCGGTAGAGGCGGTGACGTTCACTCCCCACTGCTCGAAGAGGTCCTTGCCCTCGTAAGGGGTACCGTTCCACAGGCTCTCATTGGAGGCGACGATCCTGGCCATCTGGTTGAGGTCGCCCTTCTGGTATCCGATCTTGACGTCCCCCAGGATGGAATCGGTTTTGTTCAGCTCGGCTGCTTGGGCCAGGTAATCCTCGTCAACTATGGTGTCGATGAGGTCGCCCACCGAGGCATAACCCCGAGCGTCGATCATCGAATCGGTTATCTGCCGGATGGACCGGAAGTCCGAGGCGTACTGCTCCAGGTACTCCTCGAACTGCTGGTTCATCGCGCAGAGGAGAGTGATGTTCTCGAAGGAGGACATCAGCACGGTCTCGTTGACGTTGATGGACGCCGCGGCCATCTCCACAAGCTTGGTGTAATTGTCCTGATCGGTGGTCTTGTTGGCCACCGTGTCCATTATCCAGTTCGTGGCCTCCAGATGGGCCGCGACCGCCCTGGCCACCAGCTCAGGGTGGTCCTCGGCGAAATCGGTGTTGACCGCCAGCACGCTGCCAGGATGATCAGGCCATATCTCGCCCGATTCCATCAGGACCTTGGAATCCAGGGATAGGACCAGGTCCGAGCTGTACGGTTCCAAGCTTATACTCCCATCGATAGATCCCTGGGTCGTCTCCAGCTTTTGATTTTCCTGTGAGACCGAGGACCAATAGATGGTATCGTCGTCAGACCCGTCGTTCAGCATCGTCACGGCGAAGGCGGCGATGATGACGATGGCCACGACGGCCACAGCGATGATAGCGATCTTCTTATCCATGCGAAAGTCACCTGAACGATTAAAATCGAAATATGGTATAAAGCGTTTTTGTCTATATAGGTAAAATTAATCCTCTTTGTACAATTTCCAAATCATATTGCCCAACTGTACCCTGTTAAGTCGAATTCAGATGGTTCTTGTGTTATCGTATGAGCGTTAAAAATATTTTTTAAGGAAGCAAGTTTACAAATTCTTAATACCCCGAGCATCTTATTGCATCTACTGATATTATGTTCGAGCTCAACGTGGTAAGCAACACTCCCCTCACTCCGATCGAAGACATCAAGGAGGCTTCCCTGGAGTTCCTGAAACAGATAGGTTACATTTCCAAAGGCTACGATCCCAAGACGGACGTGGACAACATCCAGGAGAGCATCCCCTACCGCCTCTTCACCGAGTGCTTCCTAGGCAACCTCAACCGGGTGTGGGCAGTCGAGGAGCTTTCCGCTTACCTGAGCACCACCAAGCCCACCGTGTACCGCCACCTCAACAAGCTGAAGGCCATAGACGTACTGGAGGACGTCTCCATCGACATCGGTGGGCAGAAGAAGAAGGGATACCGCATTCGATACGGTGATCTGGGGAAGGCCTGGAGCTTCACCGAGGCCAACGTCGAAATGGCCATGCAATCGTACCGGCGCACGGTGGAGCACCTGCAGCGGCTGGCCAAGGAGGAATAGAAATGGATGAGAAGTACCCCAGCAGGCTAACCAAAGGCTCCAGATACCATCTGGTGATAGGGACCGGCGGCGGCTCCACCATGGAGATGGAGGGGGAGTTCGTCGGGTATATGCAGTACGGAAGCGACGTCGCTCTCACAATGCGTCTGGACTCCGGGTCACTAAGGGTGGTGCCGTCCCGCTCCATTATCTATCTGGACATCATCGACTCCAAGGAGGAGAAGGATGAGCGCCCCAAGGAGAACGGGGTCTATTTCGGCTGACGTCCCAGGAACGGAATTAGATGGACCGCCGCCAGGAATTTCATCAGCATCTGATCCGCCTTCTCCTCTCTGGGGAGATCTCCGATAAGGATGAGCTGCAGCGCAGGAAGGTCAAGCTCAGCGGAGAGTACGGTCTTTCGGGCGTTCCCAAGAACTCGGAGACGCTCGCTCTCGTTCCCAAGGAAAAGCTTCCAGACGTTCTGGAGATATTGCGCCGCAAGCCCGTACGCACCCTCAGCGGGGTGGCCGTGGTGGCGGTCATGACATCCCCGGCGCCTTGCCCTCACGGCAAGTGCACATACTGCCCCGGCGGGGTCGAGAACAACTCGCCTCAATCCTACACGGGAAAGGAACCGGCCGCCCGGCGCGCCGCCGACAACGAGTTCGATCCTTATCGCCAGGTCCGTTCCCGGATCGATCAACTATCGACCATCGGACATCATACCGACAAGGTCGACCTCATCATCATGGGTGGGACCTTCACCTCCCGTCCCGAGGAGTACCGGGAATGGTTCGTGAAGCGCTGCTTCGATGCCTTCAACGGAACCGATTCGCTCAGTCTGGAAACGGCCCAACTTGCCAATGAGGGGGCCGAACATCGCGTCATCGGTATGACCGTGGAGACGAGGCCGGACGCGTTCACGGAGGACGTGGCAAGGGAATGCATGCGCTTGGGCGCGACGCGGGTCGAGCTTGGCGTACAGATCCTGGATGACGAGATACTCGCTTCCGTGAATCGGGGGCACGGGGTGGCCGAAGTGGCCGAGGCCACGCGCATCGCCAAGGACCTGGGCCTCAAGGTGTGCTATCACGTCATGCCCGGCCTCCCCGGGTCCGATCCGGAGAAGGACGTCAGCTCCTTCCGCCAGTTGTTCGACGACGGCCGCTTCCGTCCGGACATGGTCAAGATATATCCGACGCTGGTGGTGAAGGGCACCAAGCTGCACGAGGACTGGGCAGCAGGGAGATATCACCCCTACAACACCGACCAGGCGGTGCGGGTCATCGCGGAAATGAAGAAGCTGGTTCCAGAATACGTACGTATACAGCGCATCCAGAGGGACATACCCGTGCCGCTGATCGAAGCGGGGGTGGACAAGGGGCACCTGCGGGAGCTGGTCAAGGAGCTTCTCGCCCTTCAGGGGCAGGGCTGCCGCTGCATACGCTGCCGCGAGGTGGGGCTGCTAGGGATCAGCGAGATCGACCCGCAGGAGCTGGTCCCCAGCATCATCTCGTACGACGCCTCCGGAGGTCGTGAGGAGTTCATCTCGTTCGTGCTGGAGAACAACGCCCTGGCCGGCTACGTCCGCCTGCGGAAGCCGGAAGGCGATACCGCATTGGTCAGGGAACTGAAGGTGTTCGGGCGCATGGCACGCATCGGGGAACACGGCGAATGGCAGCACCTGGGCCTGGGAGGGCGGTTGCTGGCCATGGCTGAGGCGTCCGCAGAGAAGGACGGTTATTCATCCATCAAGGTCACCAGCGGCGTCGGCGTTCGCGGCTATTACGCCTCCCGGGGCTATGCAAGGTCGCTGCCGCACATGGAAAAACGCCTTGCCAGCGACAAGGATTAATCCCCGACTGCCAATATCCCCCCGGGGATGCGTATGGTATGCACGTTCTGCGGGGCCGCTTCGACCGAAGGGGCCATGGTCTGTCCGGCTTGCGTTGAGAGGGTCAGAGACGAGCTCTTCCTGAGGGATTGGTCGGTGGACCCCAGGTCCGACCTCCGTTCCCTGGGCATCAGGAGCGCCTGCATGAGGGTCGGTCCCAGCTCACAAGGTGAGGTGCTCCTGCGAAAGGGCAGCGACCCCTACCTTCTGGTGGAAAGGACGCTTCAGGCCGAGGACCGTTCCCATCTGCCGACGGTGCTGGACCACTACCTGGCCGGAATGGGCGTCGGGCTTCATCTGATGGGGGACGAGCATCTTCCGCTGCGCCCGAAGGCCAAGGAGCTGTTGAGCATCCCTGACAGAATGGATTTCCAGGGGGAGCGATGGGGCCGGGCGCTTCTGCGCCTGGGCAACCTGCTGGCATTGAGCGCCCGGGACGTCTCCCGATTGCCGCTGGGCGATGATGTCCGGAGGGACCTCTTCAAGGAGAGGGCCGCTCGCGCCCTGGCCCTCTACCGCCGGGCGGAAGCGGTGCCGGAGCTGGCAATGATATCCAAGGCCAACACTGCCATGCTGAGGATCTGGGGTGGAGACGGGGACGCGCTGGAGGACCTCAAAGCGGCCGCCGCGGACGACAGCAGGCGGATGCAGCTGGCCAAGGCGTATTGGGACCTGGGGATGGAGGACGAGGCGGCGGAGGTCGTGGCCATGACCGAGGACCTGCAGGGCGCTGTCCTCCGTCTGAGGAGGGGATGTCCGTGACCGACCTCTCCGAGAAGCTGGACCAGAACGAGAGGCTGCGGCTGCTGGAGGCGGTGCGCGACCTCCCCGCCCAGGAGTACCGTGATCTGATGGTCTCCCTCATGGGCGGTATGGGCGTCCGGGTGCAATCGGCCCGGGAGCAGCATGGCGCCCTGGTCATACACGGTCAGGGAGAGGTTCCATATCTGGTGCTGGCGTCCAGGACCGGCTTCGCCGACCCGGAGCTGATCGCGCGTTCGCTGGTGGAGGACGCCAAGGCCGACGGGCGGGCGCCGGTGTTCATGTCACTGCAGGAGCTGGACCCCGGCACCCTGAACTTCCTGGAGAAGGAGGAGGTCTCCTTCGCCGACGCCGGCCGGTTCGTCTCTCTCCTTCAGAGGTATGGTCTGGACGAACAGCTCACGGTCAAGGAGGACCTCAAGGTGCTGGAGGACCGCGGCGAGCCATGCCTTCCTTCGGTGTGCAAGCTCGAGGAGCTGCTGGAGGAGGCGGAGCAGAGGCGCAGGAAGGGAGACCGCTCCGGCGCCGTCCGCGTCCTGGACCAGGCCCTGCAGATAAAACCACTCAACGACGGCATATGGCTGAGGAGGGCGGAATATCTGCTGGAGATGGGCAGGGGAGCCGACGCTCTGGCGTCGGCCAACAAGGCCGCCGAACTGCGGCCGGGCGATGCCGGCACCTGGTTCACCATAGCCCTTATCCAGAATCAGATCGGCGACAGGGAGAGGGAGCTGGCCGCCTACGATAACGTGCTCAGGATCAACCCCGGGCACGCCCCGGCACTGCTGAACAAGGGGGCGACGCTGTATGAGATGGGCCGCCTGGAGTGGTCGCTGAAGGTCTTCAACGATATGGTGCACCGCTACCCTCAGGAGCCCCGGGGATGGAACAACCGCGGGCTGGCCCTCAAGGGCATGGGCAAGGTTCTGGATGCCCAGGCATCCTTCGAGAAGGCGCATGTCCTGGACCCGGAGTTCGAGGACCCGCTGATCAACCTGGCCCGCCTGCGCGAGGAGCGGGGCGACCTGTCAGGAGCCGTGGAAGGATGGAAGGACGTACTGCGCCTCGTCGATTCCCGGGCGGACATCTGGGCCCATCTGGGCACGTGCCTGAGGGCCAACGGCGAGAACGAGGACGCGCTCACGGCGTTCGATCGGGCCCTGACGCTGGAGCCTGAGCTGGAGCACGTTCGGCGGGAAAGGGATGAGCTGGCATCTCAGATGGGCGTGGAGGAGCAGGAGCCCTCTCCCGCCGACGGGCGCACCTTGTCCGAGGCCATAGCCACCGGGCATCCCGACAGCCGCGGCTCCGAGACGGCGATGCCGGACGCTGCCCTGGAGCAGGTCCGTGAGCAAACCCTTCCCGCCGAAATCCCGCACGAGGTTTCTTTGCAGGTCCGGGAGGACGAGGTATCCTTGGAAGAGGTCCCGGAGCCGCTGCCCCCGGCCGAGATGCCGGCGGAGAGCGCTCTGGCGGTCAGGGAGGAACCGGGAAAGCTGGAGGAGGTTCCCAAGGCCCTTCCGGTCCAGTTCGTAAGCGGTCCCTTGGCCATAGAGCCGCCGGCCGACCCAGCCGGTACCCTCGCGGAGCCCGATCAGGAGAAGGAGGCCTCCGAGAAGGCGGACGGAACGGTGGAGCAGCGGCCGACGGCGCCGGAATGGCCTTACTCGGTCTCCCTGCCCCCTTTGTCTGCCGATGATGAGGGGAGGTCCAAGCAGGAAGCGTCCCTTCTTCTGGCCGGGAAGGACCATGCCAGGGTCCTGGAGGTCTGCGAACGGGCGCTTCTGGAGGGTGCAGGCCCCGAGGTCCTGAGGCTGAAGGCCCGGGCGCTGCTCTGCCTCGGTCGCGGGGAGGAGGCGGCCGAGGTGCTGAAGGAGGCGCTGAGGCTCGCCCCGGGCGACATGCGCACAACCCTGGACCTGGAGGCCATGTTCCACCGCTACGGAGGAGAGGGCGCCAAGCTGCTGCAGTCGCTGGACTGCCAGGAGGCACGCTCCCGCCGCGCCCTGGAGCTGCTGGAAATGCAGAGGTACAACGAGCTGGCGCGCATGGACGTGAGCAGGGAGGGGCTGCCCCTGCGCCTGTCGAAGTCCCTGGCCCTGGTCCGCCTGGGAAGGTACCGGGAGGCGTCCAAGCTCCTCAAGTCGCTGATCTCAGAATTCCCCGCCTATCCCGAAGGGCTGAGCAACCTGGGCGTGTGCATGCGGTTCATGGGCGAGTACGATTACGACCAGGCGATACACCTCATGAAATTGGCGCTGGAGGTGGACCCGCATCACTCGGACGCCATGAACAACATCGGATGCACGCTCTTCGCCGCCGGGAAGTACGAGGAGGCCGTGGAGGTCTTCAAGGCCGCCGCCGACGAGGACCGCCGTCCGGAATACCTGCTCAACCTGAGCAACGTGCAGATGGCCCTAGGCGATTCCGCCTCCGCGAAGGAGAGCCTGACATCCGCCCTGAAGATGGAGGAGAGCGCGGATGTGCTCTACATGCTGGCGGTGATCGCTGAAGGCGAGAGGCAGTACAGATGGGCGTTCAGCCTCTACCAGGACGCCCTGGCCAAGGCTCCCGGCTTCCGCGAGGCGCAGGCAGGTGCGGACCGCACCAAGGTCCTGGCCAAGAAGTGAGGCCAGGATGGCTGAAGCTGATGGAAAACAATGGTGAGAAAAGGTAAGGTTTCGCTCCCTAGCGGGAGATGCTCATGACCACCACGTCACGGACGTCCTTCATCTCGCTGAACGGGAGGACCAGGCGGCCGTGGCTGTCAGTGCGGAACAGGCGGTTGTCGATCTCCTCGGCCGGCACCACAAGGACGTGGTTTATCTCGCCGGTGACGGTGTCGACCACGAAGTTGTCTATCATGCCTAGGATCTGACCGTCGTTGGTCATGACCGTCTTCCCCTTCAGCTCGGTTATGAACTTCCTCATTTGCGCACCCCAAACAGATGGTCCGATTGACTATCGCATGAGATTGAGCGTATTTATAGATTTATAGAATGCTGGTCTGGGCGCCTCAGAACACCGCGAAGTAGCGGCATCTGCAGTACCCTTTCACGGCATCCACCTCGGTCGAGCAATCATGGCAGGGGATGGGCATGGTCTCCATGGCCTCCTCGATCCTGAAACGCTTTCCGGCCATCTTCCTGCACACAGGGCAGGCGTCCTTGGCCACCTCCACCTCCACCTTCTCGAACCCGATGTCCTTGAAGGACTTCAGGTTGTAGCGGGCGATGATCTGCTGTATGGTGAAGAGGTCCTCCTTCTGACCGACCTTGGCCAGCAGGTCCACCATCCCCTGGTACATCTTCAGCTTGAGGTCGGGATGCTCGGTCTTGATGATATTGTCCTTGAGTATCTCCAGGACGGCCACCCACTCCTGGGGCTCCTTGCCGGTGGCCACCGTCATCTGCCGCATGCGCATCTTCAGGTCCATCTCGCCCAGGTAGAACTGGGCGAGGGTGCGCAGGCTCTCCTCCCGCAGGTCGAACTGCGCCTTCTTCCTCACCGGGGGCTTGGCCTTCTCCGGGGCCTTTGTCGAACCGGTCCTCTCCTCCTTCCCGATCTGACCCTTAGGCTTCAAAACCTTTACCATCATATCACCTACCGGAATATCCCCAGGTCGTCCATGCCGCCCCGGGCTTTGTGAAGGTTCTTGCTCAGCATGTCATAGTGCTTGGCGGACTCCTTGTCCACCGACGGCCTCACCGTCTTGAACGCCGCCTCGAAATGCCTCATCTCCACCGCCGAGGAGTCGCGGTCCTCCCGCAGGGCGGACATGGCCGCTTCCCGGCACAGGTTCTCCAGGTCCGCTCCCACGAAACCGTCGGTCCTGGCGACCAGATCCTCCATGTTCACGTCCTTCAGGGGCATGACCCTGGTGTGCACCTGCAGGATCGCCCGCCGGGCCGGGGTGTCCGGGACCGGCACGAAGATGAGGCGGTCGAAGCGCCCCGGTCTGAGCAGCGCCTGATCGATGATGTCCGGACGGTTGGTGGCGGCGATCACAGTGACGCCCTCCCTGGCAGTGAGGCCGTCAAGCGACGTCAGCAGCTGGTTCACCAGGGTATCGTATCCCTTCGAACCCTCGTACACCCCGCGTCGGGGGGCGATGGCGTCGATCTCGTCCAGGAACACGATTGACGGGGCGACCTGCCGCGCCTTCTTGAATATCTCCCGCAGGGCCCTCTCGCTCTCCCCGTACCACTTGGACATGATCTCCGGGCCCTTGATGCTGATGAAGTTGGCGTTGGACTCGTTGGCCACCGCCTTGGCCAGCAGCGTCTTTCCCGTTCCCGGCGGCCCGTACAGCAGCACGCCCTGGGACGGCCGGACGCCCATGCGCTTGAATGCGTCAGGATTGTCCATGGGCATCTCCACCACCTCCTTGAGCTGCCGCTTGACCTCCTCCAGTCCGCCTACGTCGCCCCATCCTATGTTCGGCACCTCGACCATCACCTCGCGCATGGCCGAAGGCTCGATCTCCTTGAGCGCCGCGTCGAAGTCGTCCGCGGTCACCTTCATCTGGACCAGTATGTCCTGGGGGATGGCGCTGTCCAGGTCCATGTTCGGCACGAACCTTCCCAGGCACTTCATGGCCGCCTCCCTGGCCAGCGCGGAAAGGTCCGCCCCGGCGAAGCCGTGCGTCACATGGGCGTACTGGTCCAGGCTGACGCTCTCGTCCAGGGGCATGCCACGGGTGTGGATCTGCAGTATCTCCTTCCTTCCCTGGAAGGAGGGCACCCCCACCTCGATCTCCCGGTCGAAGCGTCCAGGACGGCGCAGGGCCGGGTCGAGGGCATCCTGGCGGTTCGTGGCGCCGATCACGATGACCTGCCCGCGGTCGGACATGCCGTCCATGAGCGTGAGCAGCTGGGCGACGACCCTTCGTTCCGCCTCGTGAAGCGAATCGTCCCTCTTGGGGGCGATGGAATCTATCTCATCGATGAATATGATGGACGGGGCGTTCTTGGCCGCCTCGTCGAACTTCTCACGCAGGTTCTCCTCGCTTCCCCCGTACCACTTGGACATTATCTCCGGTCCCAGGATGGAGTAGAAGGAAGCGCCCGACTCGTTGGCCACCGCCTTGGCCAGCAGTGTCTTTCCCGTTCCCGGCGGTCCGTACAGCAGCACACCCTTGGGGGCGTCAATGCCCAGGCGGTCGAACAGCTCCGGGTGCTTCAGCGGCAGCTCGATCATCTCCCTGATGCGCTGCAGCACCTCGTCCAATCCGCCTATGTCATCATAGGTGATGCTGGGAACGAAGGTGTCCTTCTCCTCGGTGGCCTCCGACCGCACGACCATCTCGGTATGCTCGGCCACCGTGACCACCCCGCTCGGCACGGTGGAGGCCACCATGTATGGGGCGGGGCTCATCCCCCATGCCATGTTGGGGATCATGATCTCGTCGCCCTTGACCAACGGTCGTCCGAGCAGCCCCTTCCGTACCAGCTCGTCCGTCCCCGGACCGAAGCTGACGGTGCTCACTCTCTTCTTCTGCGATATCGCCGGAGCGAGCACCACCTTGCCGGCCAGCTGGGGGTCCGCCCGGGTGACGGTGACCCTCTCCCCGATGGAGACGCCGGCGTTGGAGCGCAGCACCCCGTCTATGCGGATGATGTCCTTCCCCTCGTCCTCCTGCTGGGCCCGGAAGACCTTGGCCACGGTCATCTTCTTGCCGGTGATCTCGACGATCTGGCCGACGTCCACCCCCAGCTCCTTGCGGGTCTTCATGTCGAGCCGGGCCCGGCCCAGGCCCACCTCGGTCTGGGACTGGGCCTTTGCCACGCGGAGAAGGACTGACTCTGCCATAATTATCAGGGTCGAATCTGTTCTCTGGATATTAAGTTTGCATCGGGCGGCGAAAGGAATAATAGCGCACCCTCTCTTCCCCCGCTCATGGATTTCTCCGCCGAATGCGCCCCCTGCCTCCTGCGCCGCATATTGTTCCAGACCAGGCTGGTCGACCCTTCCCGGGAGGAGGAGGTCATGTCCTCATGCCTGCGTCTGATGGCGGAGGAATGGGAGCCGGGCATGAACTCCGCGGCACTGGCCACCAAGGTGCACCGCCTATGCTATGACATCCTGGGGGTGGACGATGCTTACGCTGAACTTAAGGCCGAATCCAACCGGGTGGCCTTCTCGCTCCTGCCCAGGGCGGAGGAGCTTGTCGAGAGTTCCGAGGACCGCCTGCTGATGTCATGCCTGGTGGCCATCGCCGGCAACGTGATGGACTTCGGCATCGGCGGTTACGAGCATCCGGAGGAGCTTAGGCATCTGTTCGATGAGCTGGTCTCCGAGGAGCCTGAACCGAACGACGTGGATAAGCTGCGGGAGCTTCTCAGCGGTGCAAAGGAGGTGGTTTACCTCTTCGACAACTGCGGGGAGATCGTTCTGGACCGTCCCCTCCTCAAGGAGCTGAAGGGGATGGGGCTGAGGATCACCGGGGTGGTGAAGGGCGAGCCGATAATCTCCGACGCCACATGGGACGACCTGTCCATAAGCGGCGCCGACAGGTTCTTGGACGAGAGCCTGACCACCGGCGTGTTCGCGGTCGGCCTGGACCTGGACCGGGCGCCTCATGAGCTGAAGGAGGCCTTCGCCCGCGCCGATCTGGTCATCGCCAAGGGCATGGCAAACTTCGAGGCCCTGTCCGGGACCGGGGTCAGGCCCATAGCTCACCTGTTGCGCAGCAAGTGCCATCCGGTGGCGAGGGCGATTGGGGCCAGGAAGGACCGCAACGTCATAAGGGTGTTCGAGCGGAGGGCCTGAGATGTCCAGGGTGAAGCAGGCGGTGATCCTGGCCGGAGGGGAGGGGACCAGGCTGCGTCCGTTGACCACCACCCGTCCGAAACCGCTGCTGCCGGTGCTGGGCGTACCGTGCATAGAGTACGTCATCCGTTCGCTGGCGGAGGCCGGCATCCAGCACATCTTTCTGGCCTGCGGATATCGCTCCGAGGACATCCGGAAGGCGTTGGGCGACGGCGGGCGCTTCGGCGTGGACATCGAGATGGCTTTCGAGAAGGAGCCCATGGGCACCGCCGGCGCCGTAAAGCTTCTGGAGGACCGCCTGGACGGAACCTTCGTCGTCGGCAGCGGGGACACTCTCACCGACGCCGACCTCGGCGATCTTATTGACTTCCATTTCCGCAAGGGCGCGGAAGCCACCATGGGCCTGACCGAGGTGGATAGGCCGGAGCAGTTCGGCATAGTGGGGGTGTCCGCCGAGGGCAGGATCGAGAGGTTCAAGGAGAAGCCGCGCAGCGAGGAGGTCTTCTCCCGGGTGATCAACGCCGGGACCTACGTCCTGGAGCCCGGAGTCCTCAGGCTCATACCTCCGGCAACCAAGTACGATTTCTCCAGGAACCTTTACATGGACATGCTGGAGAAGGGGCGGGGTCTTTACGCCGCCCCCCTGAAGGGATACTGGAAGGACATAGGGCGCCCGTCGGACCTGTACCTGGCGAACATGGACATGGCCCTCCGCCGCCCTCCCACCAAGATCCCCGCCGGGGCGAAGGCGTTCGGCAGCTGCCATTTCGGACCAGGCGTTGACGCCCTGGGGGCCGAGATCAGGGACAGCGCCGTGGGCTCCGGCTGCCTCCTGCAGGGAACGGTGGAGGGATGCCTGTTCCTGGACCGGGTGGTGGTCGGCAAGGGCGCCATGCTCCGGGGGTGCGTCGTCGGCGAGGGATGCCGGATCGGGGAGGGGGCGTCGCTGCGCGATTGCGTGCTGGGGGACGGGGTCGCCGTCTCGCCCGGAGGCGTGCTGGCAGAAACGAACGTGGAGGCCGGGTCCTCCATCTGAGATAAATATTCGGACAGGATAGAGGGCGAACATGGCCGAGGCACCCCGCCGAACCCGAGCCCTGCTGTTGCTGGCAGGAATGATCTGGGGCACCTCGTTCGTGGCTGGAAAGCTGGGGGTGGAGGGCACCGACCCCTACCTGTTCTCGGCGCTGCGCTCGCTGGTCTCGGCGATCTCGATCATTCCGGTGTTCTTCTTCTTCAAGTTCGACTATTCCATATTCCGGAGCAAGGCGGTGTGGGGCATCGCCTTCCTCAATGCCGGAGGGCTGCTTCTGCAGAACGTCGGACTGACGTACACCACGGCCAGCAACACCGTGCTCCTGGTGGACATCAACGTGGTCATCGTGGCGGTGCTGGCGGCGCTCATACTCAAGGAGCATCTGAACCGCAGGACGGTGATCGGCCTCGTCCTGGGGATGGCCGGGGTGGCGCTCATAGCCACCAAGGGCGACATATCGAGCCTGGGCGGGGGAAGCCTCATCGGCGACATGCTGGTGTTCGCCGCCGGGGTGGCCTGGGCCCTGTACATAGTGTTCACCACCAAGGAGCTCAGGAAGGGCTACCAGCTGGTCCACTTCACCTCGGCGATGATACTGCTGACCGCGGTGTTCGCCGTCCCCATTGGGCTGTTCATGGCCGAGGACCTCTCGGTGGGCGTGGGAGGTGTGTCCCTGGCTCTCTACACCGGCATATTCTGCACCACCGTGGCCTTCATGCTGTACAATGTGGGCCTCCGGTCGCTGGGGGCCACCACCACCTCAATAATCCTGCTGGTGGAGATGGTCTTCGGCCTGCTCTTCTCCTTCGTGCTGCTCGGGGAAAGGCCGGACCTCGTCACCGTCATGGGCGGGTCCCTGATCCTGCTGGCGATAGCGGTGATCTCCTTCAAGGGGCTGGAGAGGTCCCGGCTGAGGCGCCGGGCCTAAGAGAAATCGAGCAGCCTCTTGGCCTCGTCCATGCGGTCCACGGTCATGGCAACCTCTTCCAGCGGCGTCATCGGACCCAGCATGAACAGGGAGTTGATGTTTACCCCGCCCCTGGCCAGCTTCTTGGTTATCTTGGCCAGCTCGCCGGGCCTGTCGGCCATGGAGACCACGATGACCTCATACTCCGCGAACTCCAGCTGCGCGGCCTTCAAGGCGCTGCGGGCGCTGTTGTCGTCGTCGGTGATTATGTGCACCCTCGGCCTACCCCCGCCCACGTCCGTGGCTATCCCGCGGATGTTGACGGCGTTCCGGGCCAGGGCCTCCGCCACCCGGGAGACCTCCCCCGGGCGGTCCTGCACGTACACGTCGAACTGCTTGTAGGACATCCCTTTTCAATTGATGGTACGGGGAATTAATACTTTGTAACAAATCGACGGAGTATTAGATTTATAGCTCGACCCCATACCTATCGGCATGCCCCAGGCCCTCAGGCCGTTCGCCGTTACGGTGAACTGGAACCGAGCGAAGGACACCTTGGAGTGTGTCGATTCGCTCCTGCAGGGCAATCCCGGGACCGAGGTGGTGGTGGTCGACAACGGCTCCACCGACGGATCGCCTGATTTTCTCCGGGAGAGGCATCCGGACCTGACGGTGATTGAGAACTCCAGCAACCTCGGCTACGTCAAAGGTGCGAACATGGGCATCCGCCTGGCCCTGGAAAAGGGGGCGACCCATGTACTGCTGCTCAATAACGATGCCATAGCCCGCCCGGGCATGGTGAGCGAACTGCTCGGCCTGTTCGCCAGAAACCCATCCGCCGGCATCGCCGGTCCCAAGATATTCTACTACGGGACGGATATCATGTGGTTCAACGGGGGGCATTTCAACGACCTGCTGGGCTTCTCCACCCATCCTCTGATGGACCGGCGGGACGATGGCGGAGACCAGGAGCGGGAGGTCCGCTACATAACCGGATGCGCCATGATGGTCCGCTCCGAGGTGTTCCGGAAGGTCGGCCTCTTCGACGAGGACTTCGACATCTACGCCGAGGACCTGGACCTGTGCCTCAGGGCCAAGGAGAACGGCTACGGCTCATGGCTGATGCCCAAGGCCACGGCCGAGCACAAGGTGTCGCTGTCGACCGGCGTGGTCGGCACCAACCTGATGACCGAGTACCGTTCGTACTACTATGGCCGGAACATGCTGCTGATGGTCCGCAAGCGGATGAAGGGGGCGAGGTTCGCCACCGGTTTCCTCGGCCAGACCATGATCCTTCTGCCCTACTACTTCATGCTGATCAGCATGCAGAAGGCCCGCGGGTCTTTCCGGAAATACCTCAGGGGATACGTCCATGCCCTGATCTGGATCGTCCGGTCCTGATCACTTCTCGGGTATGACGCTGCTCAGGGTGTTCCAAAGATATGCCATGCCGAAGCCGAGGAACATGGGCCAGGTCTGAACGGTGTAGCTGGTGGAGAACAGCATGTAGAAGAAGAAGACGCTGACCAGATATCCGGTGAAACCGGTGAACACCATCTTCATGCCGATGATTAGGCGGTCCCTCTTCCCGTGCGTGAAGACGTACTTGTTGGCCACAACAAGGTAGGCCAGGGCGAGCACGAAGGCCAGTATGGTGGAGTTCACCAGGTGGTCGTCGTACGCCACGTTCAAGGTCCCCATCAGGGCGAAGGTGAAGGTCAGGCCCAGCACCAGGGCGGAGATGTACCGTCCCAGCATGTTGATGAACAGGAAGTTCACTCCCAATGCCGCGGCCTTTCCGGCCGGCCCGCACTGCCGGAGGATGGAGAGTATCACGCCCGATGACAGTTTGGATTTCCCGGCGCGTCGGGAGGAGAACTGGAACTCCAGCTCCTTTACCTCGGTGTCCCGGGGCAGGAACTTCAGTATGTCGAAGAGCACCTTGAAACCGGTCCTCTCGAACTTCCGTCCGTGGTTGGAGACGACCTCCTGGCAGATATCGGTGCGCCCGCCGAAGAACCCGCTCATGGTGTCGTCGGTGGTCGGCCGCCTCATGACCGCCAGATACGATCTCGCCAAAGCATTTGCGCCCCACGATGCCATCATCCGGGAGAAGCTCAGGCTGGTCTTGTCCTCGCGCCTGCCGACGGCCATGTCCGCTCCCGCGTCCAGGAGGTCGTACATGCCCCCGACGGACTCCGGAGGATGCTGGAAGTCGGCGTCCATTACCACGAAGAACCTGGTCCGGGTCTCGGCGATGCCCTCCATGATGCTTGCGGTGAGGCCGCGGTCCTCAGGGTCGCGGCTCAGAAGCATGACCCTGGGGTGCTCGGCGGCGAAGGAACGGACCCGTTCGGCGGTCTCGTCCTGGGAGTTGTCGTCGGCCACGATGATCGATACCCCGGGATACAGGGAATCGAGGGTCTCCAGCATGGACTGGATGTTTCCTCCCTCGTTGAAAGTGGGGAGTATGACCGTCAGATCATCGTAGGTCTTCTGTGCCATCCCGATCCTCATCACAAGATTTTTTATGTATATTTATAGATTGTCCAGTTTGAAACACCTTGCGGATGCAGGCCCCCGGCTCTGACAATATTTATCCGTGTTCCCCGTTCTCCTATCGATGCTGACCATCTCGGCCGGGGTATGCGCATACAACGAGGAGAGGAACATTCTCAGGTGCCTGCGCTCCCTCACCTCCCAGAAGCTGAAGGGAAAGGAATTGGTGGAGATGCTGGTGATATCCAGCGGCAGCACCGACAGGACGGACGAGATGGTGCTCGATTATGCGAAGAACGTCGACGCCAGGGTGCGTCTCGTCAGGCAGGAGAGGCGGGAGGGAAAGAACTCCGCGGTGAACGCATTCATCGAGGCGGCCAAGGGCGAGGTCCTTTTCCTGGCCAATGCGGACAATGTCATGAATGAGGACACGTTCGATCTGATGGCCGAGCACTTCCTCGACCCATCCACCGGGATGGTGGGCGGACGTCCGATGCCGGTGAACGACAGGAGCACGTTCATGGGTTTCGCCGTCCACATGCTGTGGGACATGCATCACCGGCTGTCACTAATACACCCCAAGGTCGGGGAGATAGTGGCCTTCCGGAACACCGGCCTGCGCATCCCGACCGGAATGGGGAGCGACGAGGACCTCATCCGGCGGGACATGGAAAAGCGGGGGCTCAGTGTGAAGTACGAGCCTTCGGCCATCATCCATAACCGCGGGCCGACCAACGTGGAGGATTTCTTCGAGCAGCGCACCCGGGTGAACATCGGGGAGCGGTACATGAAACGCTGGTTCGATTACGATATTCCGACCTGGGACAGGAGATACCTTTTCGGAGCCTACCTCAGCTTCCTCAGGGACAACGCCTCCCACCCGCTCAAGATGGCCTGGGCCATGTCCCTGGAGGCCTTCGCCAGGTCCTATGCGTCCCTGCACGTCAGGCTGGACAAGGGAGACCGGGCGGTTTGGCAGGTGGTGCAGAGCACCAAGGACGTGAAATGAAAAAAGGAGGAAGAGGGTGGGGAGAGAAGGCTCACCTCTTCCTGAAGGCCACCACGCCGGCCAGGGCCACCAGGGCCATGGCGCCGACGATGACGGCCACGCCGGCCGGGGAGAACAGCGCGTCAAGGGGGTCCACGCTCTCGACGGTCAGGGCGCCCAGAGTGCTGGCTGGCAGATATACCAGCATCTGCTGCACCTCGCCGTCGGAGATGACCGCGTAGCAGGCGTCCTCAGGCTGTCCATAGAGGAGTTCCAGGGGGTTCTCGGAATGGCGCAGGTCCTGATCGTTCAAGCGCACCCGCAGGCGGTCCTGGGACATGTCCATGGTGCCCTCCTCGGTATGCACCAGCACCAGGGCTCCCTGAGGGTTCTCACCCTGGGCCACAAGCCTGAACTGGTCCCTGACGACCTTCTGGACCTGCACGTTCATCTCCTGGCGGTAGGAGACGGTGTCGAATATCCCGTTCTCACCCTCGCCGACCAGGGTGACCTCGGCGGCCACCCGTCCATCCTGGACGGCCTGCATCAGGGCCATCTCCATCCACTGGTGGCGGTGGGCCACCTGGGGCAGGAATCGGACCATCAGATGCTCGGTGACGGCGCACTCGACCACCGTTCCGTTCACTGAGACCTCGAAGGGGTCATCGGAGGCGATCACGCCGGTGGAAACGCCATCGGAGATCACCAGCTGGTATGTCAAGTCGCTGGACTCGTTCAGCACCTTGTTCTCGATGACCGACATGTTCCCGGAGAGCACGATGGTCACGTTGGCGGCCTCCTCCACAAAGAGATGGTACATCCCGGTGGGGTTGTCGTGTATGACCTCCACGGTTCCGCCATCGATCAGCTTGGCGATGGAGCCGTGCACGTCGATCTCCTCCGGCGAGAATCCTTCCACGGAGATGCTGTCCACCAGGACCTTCTCGCCATCGGAGGTGTAAAGGCCGTAGGCGGTGATGGTGCCGTTCATCTCATCGACCGTATAGAAGACGAAGCCTCCCTGGCCATGGCCGTAGGCGTAGCCCATCTTCCCCATCAGGGACTTCCCGGTCCCCCTCTGGTACATATCATCGCTGGGTCCGGCGCCTTCGGGGCTTTCCCCGCCGCCGTCGGACCAGGGGCCGTGTCCCGATCCCCCGTTCCCGCCGCCGGCCATTGCCGGAACGGCGAACAGGGCGAGGGAGGATATTAGGAGCAGGCCCCCCAACACAAGGCTCAAGGCCTTTGACTTGCGCATTCTTATCACCTGATATCAGATCCCGGGGCTGAGGTCATTAGCGTTTTGGTTCGCCCCTCGAACCGATTGGTACGTACCTCGAACTCACATCAGCATCCCGGAGTCCCGCAGCACCTGCGCGAACTCAGGCAGGATGTCCTTTATGCCGTTGATGACGAACTGGATCGATATGGCCATGACCAGGAGCCCCATGAGCCTGGTCACCACGTTCCTTCCGCCCTCCCCGAGGAAGCGGTCGATCCGCTCGGAGTTGATCATCATCCGGAAGGAGACGAAGATGGTCACGAAAATGCCCACATAGACGCCCAGCACGGAGATCATGCCCAGGGTAGTGCTGCCGCCGAATCGGTTCATGGCCTCTGACATCAGAACCACCACGGTCACTATGGTCCCCGGGCCGCTGGTGAACGGTATGGAAAGGGGTATGAGCGCTATGTCCTTGGAGCGCTCCCCCGCCTCCGACCCGCTGTCCTTGGGGTGCAGCATTCCCACGGCGGTGCTGAATAGCAGCACTCCTCCGGCTATCCGGAAGGCTCCGATGCCGAAGCCGAAAAGCTCGAAGACCAGCAATCCGGTGAGGGAGAAGAAGAGGAGTATTCCGAGCGAGTACCTGATGCTTTTGGACGCGACAGCCCTCCTCTCCCCGGTGGCCATGCCCTTGGTCAGGGCTATGAAGACGGCTGAGGTGGAGACTGGATTTGATATGACAATGATGGAAATGATCGAGGCGATTATTATCTCCAGTCCTATCACCAGGTCGTTCATGCCTCATTCCTAACATCCCCTCGTTTAAACAGTTTGCCCTGTTCGAAGGTTGAACCACAAGGTGCTTATCCGCAGCAGATGGGTATCAATGCCATGGAAGCTTGGGAAGTGGCCCTGAGGATAGTTTTCCTGGGCCTGAGCGCCATCATGTGGGTAGTGAGCGTGCAGGCCTGGCGCAGGGACCGGGGAAGGCGCATGCTCTGGGTGATGATCTCGTTCCTGGGCTTCCTCGCCCTGTCGCTGATGGCCCTCCTGGGGATGATGTGGGGGGACGGCTCCTGGTCTATCCCGAACATCATCGTGCTGCTGCTGACCATGATGATCGGCGCCAATTACCTGGCGCTGCTGAAGGGCTGAGGCCATTGGGTGGCGCCCTGGACCTGGAGAGCAGGAGGACGATTTACGAGCTGGTCCGCTCCAGGCCGGGCACGTTCCTCAGGGAGATGGAGAGGGAGCTGAACATGCAGGTGGGGATGCTGTCCTATCATCTCCGGGTACTGACCGAGGCAGGGATGATCAGGACGGAACAGGAGGGCAACCATCTCCGTTACTTCCCTGCCGACGGCTTCATATTGAATGACCGGAAGGTACTCTCGCACCTGCGCAGCCGGACCTCGCGGGCGATATTGATGCATGTGCTGGACAGGGGACCGGTAGGCTTCTCGGAGGTCCAGGGGCTGGTGGGCATATCCAAGTCCACTCTCTCATACCATCTCAAAAGGCTGACATCAGCAGGGCTGGTTAGGGTCAGCAAGGGCGAGGTCATGACCATTACGGCGGTCGATCCGGAGCGGACCGTCAACATGCTGTTATGGGTGCGTGAGGACCTGGAGAGGGATGCGGCGGACGCCCTCATAGACGTCTGGAAACGGCTCACCGATGGCTGAGGGATCGCCCGTGAGCCACGAAAACCGTAGTTTGACGGTCAATTAGGGGTTATTTTTACGATTTCATCATCGCGTACCGCAGAATTCGTAGCAATTCACCGTTTTTGACCAATAAATTGAAAATAGGTTTAAATCGGGTGATGGTATGCCCTAAAAATCATGGCAGATTCTGCGGGCGACAAACCGCAAACCGAATCGGCAGCCTCTTACAAGAAGAAGAGCGGAAAGCCGATGTTCATAATAGTCGTCGTGGTGGCCCTCGTCGTCGGGCTGCTGCTCGGTACCGTGATAGGCTCCGTGTTCCTCCAGGAGGAACAGGAGGGCGGGGCATTGGACCGCATCATGGAGCGGGGGGAGCTCATAGTTGGCACCAATGTGCCGTGGGAGCCCTTCGAGTGGTACAACTACACCTCTGAGAAGTATGAGGGCATAGACATCGCCGTCGTCCAGGCGATCGCGGACGAGCTTGGCGTGGACCTGGTCATAAAGTCCATGGACTTCGAGGCCCTGATCGGCGCGGTCCAGACCGGACAGATCGACATCGCCATATCCTCGATCACCATACTCCCGGACAGGGCCAAGTCGGTGGATTTCTCCATCCCCTACTACGTGGCCAACCAGGCGGTGCTGGTGCGGGATAGCGCCAACATCTCCAACGAGGATGCCCTGGACGGGAAGAAGGTCGGAGCCCAGGCGGACACCACCGGAGCCTACTATGTGGCCGACCACTGGGTGGATTCCGATGTCGACGTTGACTTCACCCCCTACCCTGAGGTGTCCGGGGCCATAATGGCCTTGGACAGCGGTCTCGTGGACGCCATCGTGGTCGACACGCCGGTCGCCAACAGGTACGCTGGAGACGATTCCTACGATTTCAAGGTCGGTTTCACGATAGAGACCAACGAGAGCTACGGGATCGCCTGCCCGAAGGGCAACCCTGCCCTGAAGTTCGTCATCGACAGCGTCCTTGAGCGGATCCTCAGCGACGGCACGATGGACGACATATTGGTCCAGTACACATAAGCGGTTACCGGACCCAGGGTCTCAAACCCCTTCCCATAATCAATTTCCCTATCGATGAGTAAAAATGGTGTGATGGCATGGAGCTTGACTGGAGTGTAATCCCCGAGCATTTCGATCTATTCATGAAAGGGGCCTGGGTAACGTTAGAGATCAGCCTGTTGGCGATCTTCCTGGGCTTCGTGGGAGGCATATTCTTCGGACTGGGGCGGATCTCAAGCAACAAGGTCGTCTATGCGCTCACCACGGTATACGTCGAAATATTCAGGGGCACCCCCCTGCTTATCCAGATATTGATAATCTACTTCGGCCTGCCCTCGCTGGGCGTTGAGTTCAGTGTGTTCGGGGCAGGTGTGCTGGCGCTGGCCCTCAACAGCGCCGCGTACCAGGCGGAGATATTCCGGGGCGGGATACAGTCCATCCCCAGCGGTCAGATGGAGGCGGCGCGGTCGATGGGCCTCAGCTACAACCAGTCAATGCTGCACGTGATCATACCGCAGGGGCTCAGGAACGCCATCCCGCCGTTCACCAACGAGTTCATCATCATGATCAAGGACTCGTCGCTGGTCTCGGCGATCGGCCTGTTCGAGCTGACGTACACGGGCGAAGGAATAATCGGAACGACGTTCCAGCCCTTCGTCGTCTACCTGTTCATCGCCGCCATATACTTCGTCATGACCTTCTCCACGGCCCTCATCATGAAGCGCGTGGAAAAGAAGTACTCCATCCCTGGCACCATGGGAGGGATCTGATATGGCAGAACCGATAATCAGGACGGCCGGTCTCCGAAAATCGTTCGGTGACAACGAGGTGTTGAAGGGCATCGACCTGGAGGTGATGCCCTCCGAATGCATGGTCATAATCGGTCCAAGCGGCAGCGGGAAGAGCACGCTTCTGCGCTGCCTCAACCGGATGATCGAACCCACCGGCGGCTCCATATTCTTCGAGGGGCACGACATAATGGACCCGGACATCGACATAAACCAGGTCCGGTCCCACATGAACATGGTCTTCCAATCGTTCAACCTGTTCATGCATCTCACCGCCCGGGACAACATATCCCTGGCGCTGACCAAGGTAAAGAAGATGGGCCGCCACGAGGCCAACGAGCTGACCATGGCCACCCTGGACAAGGTGGGCATGAGGGAAAAGGCCGACGCGTACCCCGGCGAGCTTTCCGGAGGGCAGCAGCAGAGGGTGGCCATCGCTAGGGCAATGGCCATGGACCCCAAGGTCATCCTCTTCGACGAGCCGACGTCCGCCCTGGACCCGGAGCTGATCGGGGAGGTGCTTGATGTCATGAAGAAGCTGGCGTTGTCCGGCATGACCATGGTGGTGGTGACGCACGAGATGGGCTTCGCCCGGGAGATGGCCGACAAGGTCATATTCATGGACCAGGGCGTGATAGCCGAGCAGGGCACCCCCGAGGAGATATTCGTCAATCCCCAGAACCCCCGCACCAAGGTGTTCCTGAGGAGGATACTGAAGGAGGTCGGGGCCCTGGACCCCGGCATCCCCACCGATTTCCTGCCCAACGGCAACGGGACCCAAGACAACCCTTAAATACGCTGTCGGAAATACAAACGGACCATGGGCGCGCTGAGCGTTTGCACAGTCATTGTTCTGGTCCAGCGCGTCTTGGGTGTCTGAAAGGGGAGCCGTTGGCTTTCCCGTTCATTGTGGGTCGGTCTGTCAATGAGAATGTTACCGTTCGTACTGGTGCTTGGCGTGGTGAAAGGCGCGGGGCGTCGCCCCAAGGTGATCGAGGGCAGCGACAGCCATCAGCTGCCTTGGCTGTCCACTCCCAAGTACCCCTGCGGCCCCGACAACGGTCGCAATGACGACGGCTATTACCGGCCGATCAAGAAGAACCACAGCGTGCGCAACTATCAGATGCCGATAAAAGGAAAGAAATGAGGACAGGGATCGACATGGAGGTCATATCGATGGTCGTGAACGACGAGTTCGGGGTCATGCAGAGGATCATGGGCGAGTTCACCCGCCGAAAAATCAACGTGGACACCATCGTCGTCGGGAAATGCGAGATGCCCGGCAAGTCCCGCGTGGTCCTCACCGTCTCCGACCGCAAGCAGGCCGAGTGGGCGGTGGACAGCCTGCAGCGCCTGCACGACATAATCCATGTCGAGCTGGTGGACGAGAGCCGCCAGGAGGCGTATGCGCTGGTGGGCAACACCGTAGGGAAGGCGAGACTGATAGGCTCCATAGAGGAAGTGGAGAAGATGCTGCAGGCCACCAACCCGGACCGCTTCATAAGAGCGGTGAACGCCATCTGAGGTGATGAGATGAAAGGAAAGATCTGGATGGACGGGCGCCTGGTGGAGTTCGAGGACGCCAAGGTGCATGTGCTGGCCCACGGCTTCCATTACGGGACCGGGGTGTTCGAGGGAATCCGTGTATACCATACCCCGCAGGGCAGAAACATATTCCGCCTGAGGGACCACATGGTCCGCTTCCTGAACTCCGCCAAGGTGCTGCAGATGAAGGTGCCCTACTCCTTGGACGAGCTGTGCGAGGCATGCCGCGAGGTCGTTCGGGAAGCGGATCCGAAGGGCGATTACCTGCGGCCTCTGGCCTTCTACGGGGTTCACCCCGAGTTCAAGATAGGCCTCAACCCGAGCAAGCTGGGAACGAACGTGAGCATAATGTGCACCTACATGGGTGTGTACATGGGCAAGGATCAGGTGGAGCAGGGAGCGAACATAATCACCTCGTCCTGGGAGAAGTACTCCAACCACGCCGCGGCACTGAACGCCAAGGTGTGCGGGCATTACGTGAACTCGGTCATCGCCAAGCTGGAGGCGATCCAGCACGGCTGCGACGAGGCATTGATGCTGAACCCCAACGGGAACGTTGCCGAGGGAACGGGGGAGAACGTGTTCATGGTCAAGAACGGCAAGCTGTTCACCCCGCCGGTGTCCGCAGGCATCCTGGAGGGCATCACCCGCGACTGCATCATGACTCTGGGACGGGACCTGGGCGTGGATGTAGTGGAGAAGGACATCACCCGCTCCGAGCTGTACATGGCCGACGAGGTCTTCATGACCGGGACGGCCGCGGAGATTTCTCCGATACGGTCCATCGATAACCGGCTGATCGCCGACGGAAAGATCGGTCCGCTCACCAAGAGGCTGGGCGTGGTGTTCCACAAGGCGGCCATGGGGGAGGACCCCCGCTACGCCGCATGGTCCGACCTGGTGAAGGTCTAAACGCTTTCCATCTTCCCCTCTTTTTCCTTTCCCTCAGGCGGAGCGTTAAATAAGCCACGCTCAGATAATGGACCGGTGCTCTATGTACGAGGTCCGGTTCCACGGTCGCGGAGGGCAGGGGGCGGTCATGGCCGCGCAGGCTTTGGCGGAGGCTGCGGTCATCGAGGGAAAGCACGCGCAGGCCTTTCCGTACTTCGGCGCGGAGCGCCGCGGCGCTCCTGTGATGGCCTTCGCCCGGATCGACGATAGGAAGATCAGCATCAAATCGCAGGTCTACGAGCCTGATCTTTTGGTCGTGCTTGACGAGTCCCTCCTGGACATTGAGCCGGTCGCCCGCGGCCTCAGGAAGGGCGGCAGGGCGGTCATCAACACCCGGAAAGTGCCCACGGAGATCGACCTGGGGGTGGAGGTGGAATGCGCCACCGTGCCGGCGACGGCCATAGCCATGGAGTTCCTGAAGGCGCCGATCGTGAACACCGCGATACTCGGAGCCGTGGTCCGCGTCTGCGACCTGGTCAGCATGGATTCCATGCAGCAGGCCATCAGCAACCGCTTCGGGGAGAAGTTCGGAGAGACCGCCGCCCGGGCGAACTCGGCCGCAGCGGCCGCCGCGCACTCCCAGGCGGTGATCGGACGATGCAAAGGGTTGAGGCCGCTGGTGCAGAAGAAGGAGTGGCTTCCCGGTTGGAAAGAGATTCCCATCGGCACCACCCTGAACGAGGGGATGGTGGAGGGAGTGGCGGTCGGTCCGGGCGGGGCCCGCCAGAATCTCACCGGCAGCTGGAGGGTGCAGACCCCCCGATACGATAGGCAGAAATGCGTCAGATGCCTTCGCTGCTGGTTCTCCTGCCCCGAGGGCTGCATAAAGAGGGAGGAGGACGACTACGTGCACTGGGACCTCAACTACTGCAAGGGCTGCGGCATCTGCTCCCAGGTCTGCCCGGTGAAGGCCATCGACATGATCAAGGGGGGATCCAGATGAAGGTAAGGGTGATAAGCGCCGATCACGCCGTGGCCTACGCGGCGAAGCTCGCCAGGACAGAGGTGGTCCCGTCCTTCCCCATCACCCCGCAGACGCTCATCGTGGAGCAGCTGGCGGAGTTCATCAACGACGGGGAGCTGGACGCCGATTTCATTCCCGCCGACAGCGAGCACTCGGTGATGAGCATGGCCATAGGGGCCAGCGCCGGCGGCGTGCGGGTATTCACCGCCACCTCCTCGCAGGGGCTGGCGCTAATGCATGAGATGCTCTACGCCGTACCGCAGAACCGTCTGCCCATCGTGATGGCCAACGTGAACCGTTCGCTGGGGGCGGCCTCAGGCATCTGGGTGGAGTACAACGATTCCATGGCCGAGCGCGATTCCGGCTGGCTTCAGGTTTACGTGGAGGATAACCAGGAGGCTCTGGACGCCACGCTGATGGCCTTCCGCCTGGCGGAGGACCGCCGGGTGCTCCTTCCGGTCATGGTCTGCCTGGACGGGTTCATCCTATCGCATACGGTGGAAAGGGTGGACGTTCCGGAGCAGGAGGAGGCGGACCGTTTCCTTCCCCCCTTCGTCCCCTACAACATGCTGGACCCCTCCGATCCCAAGCTCATCAACCCCATCGTGCCGCCGGAGTACGCCATGGAGATGCGCTACCAGCTGGACCGGGCCGTCGACCGCTCGCGCGAAGCGATAGCCGAGGTGGACCAGCTTTTCGCCGAGCATTTCGGTCGTTCCTACGGCGGTCTGATCGACACCTACCGCATGGAGGACGCCGAGTACGCCATGCTGACCCTGGGTACGACCACCGGGCTGGCCCGCCAGGTGGTGGACGAACTGAGGGGGAAGGGCGAGAGGGCCGGGCTGATCAAGCTGCGCTTCATGCGGCCGTTCCCCTTCAAGGAGCTGTGCGCCGCCTGCCGGGACCTGAAGGCGCTTGGCGTGTTCGATCGCTCGGCGTCGTTCAACGGCGGCGGTCCGGTATACACCGAGGTCGCCGCCGCGCTGTGCAATGTGCCGACCACCGTCACTGGCCATGTGGCCGGCATCGGCGGCCGGGACATAACGCCCGAGCATATGCGGGAAATGTACGGGATCGTTCGCCAAGCGGCCATCGGTGAGCGGGTGAGACCGGTCACCTGGCACGGTCTCAGGGGGGATATGGAATGAGCGAGATGCGCACCATCAAGGACATGCCGGTGAACGACATGTTCGTCAGCGGCCACGGCGCCTGCGCCGGCTGCGGAATGGCCGTGGCGGTCAAGAACATCATGCGCATCCTGGGCGCCGACACCACCGTCTATGTTCCGGCGTCCTGCCTGGTGGTCATCAGCGCCATGTACCCCACCAGCAACTTCCGGACGCCCTACCTGTTCACGGCCTTCGAGAACACGGGCGCTGTCACTACCGGCATCCGCGCCGCGCAGCGGCGCCGCGGCCTCAGCTCGACGGTGGTCGGCCTTGCTGGCGACGGCGGCACGTTCGACATCGGACTGCAAGCCCTGTCCGGAGCGGCCGAGCGCAACGAGGACATCCTGTACGTGTGCTTGGACAACGAGGGCTACATGAACACCGGGATACAGAGGTCCGGGGCCACGCCCTTCGGCGCCTGGACCACGACCACCCCGGTCGGCAGCAGGATCGAGGGCAAGCGCGAGTTCAAGAAGGACCTCATGGCCATAATCGCCGCGCACGACCCGCCCTATGCCGCCTCGCTGTCCATCGCCCATTTCAATGACTTCGTCAGGAAGGTGGAGAAGGCCAAGGCCAAGAAGGGCTTCCGCTTCCTGCACGTCATGACGCCCTGCGTCCCTGGCTGGCGTTCCGACCCCTCGATGACCGTGGAGATCTCCCGGCTTGCGGTCGAGACCGGGATGTGGACGCTGTACGAGCTGGAGGACGGGGAGGCCCGGACGACGTACCGGCCGCAGAGCATGCTGCCGGTCACGGACTATCTGCAGCTGCAGGGGAGGTTCAGGCACATGGACGATGTTGATGTGGCGAAGCTGCAGGAATGGCTATGCCGCAAGTGGTATCTGCACTATGGCAGCGGGACGGAGCAGCCGGTCTGCACCATGTTCGAGAAGGTGAAAAGGGTGGGCCACCCCCATGAGGAGCAGCTGCACTTCATCTGAGGCTCATCCGCGGGCGGCCGCCGATGCCAGGTCCTTGGCGCTCCGCAGGCAGTCCCTCAGCCCCTCCAGGGTTCCCTGGCGTTCCTCGTAGCGCAGCCTGAGCCGGTCGGCCATGTCCCTGGATCGGGACCTCAGTCCATCGCGATCGCCCACCCCGGTGTCCACGAGGAGGACCCTGGAATAACCGCCGAACAGCATGTCCAGGAACCATTGCGCGTCAACCCCCAGCTCCCTGTAGTTCGGCATCTTGCTGGCAAGCTCCTTCTCGAAATAATCGGTACCCATCTCGGAGACGAAGGGGATGGCGAAGAGGGTACCGGCACAGACCTTCTTCTCCCGGGCGTACTCCGCGTTGGTCAGGAGGGCGCCCACGCAATCATCGGCCTCGATGGCGACGGTGGGAACGACCAGCTCCCTGGTCACATCCTTCAATGAATTGCATGTACCGAATCCCAGGAAGACCGCGTCCACCTTTCCCTGCAGGGCGTTCACGTGCTCCACGACCGCTTTCTTCAGGTCCTGAGGGTAGGAATGAAGCCCGAACTCCAGGTATTCCTTGTGCACAATGTCCGGGTCGCCCTCGGTCAGAAGGTCCATCTCCTTGCGGAAGCACTCGCAGGCCACTACGCCGATCCTCATTTCATCGCCCTTGTTCCCGATCGGAATCAGTAATATTTTAATATGTCTCAGTACTAATATTCTATTACTCATGGAAGAGCGCGAGAACGATCTGCTGCGAAGGATAGAGGAGCTGCGTCAAGGATTGGACGCGCTCGGGCGTTCGGTCACCTCCTTGCGAAAGGACGGAATGGACCGTGCCTTCCACGAGCAGATAGGCGCGTCCTATCTTGACAACAACCGCGAGGCGGTGCGCGCGGTGCTGAGTGGATCGAACATCTCATCCATCCCGGTCCTGGATGAGATATCCGGCCTGTACGACATCGCGATGGAGCGCTATGAGCTCAACGACCTGGAAGGAGCCTTGTCAGTCCTGGACCGGGTGCGGGACCTTGCAGCCTCGGTATCCGGTAATGAAATCGGTCCTGATCTGAGGAAGGAGCTGATCGCTGTCCTGGACCGGAGCAGGCAGCAGATGGCCATGCTGGAAACGCTGCGGTTCCACACCGGGCGGCCAGGCCTGCGAAGGTCATGCGACAGCGCCTATGCAGGTGTCGAACCGGAGAGGATGGAGGACATGCTGTCCCCGCTCTCCAACGCCATCAGGTTGAAGGTCCTCGCCCTGCTTTATACCAATTCGCGAAGTTTCACAGAGATGGGATCGGAACTGCGGATCCAGAAAGGGCATCTCCAATTCCATATCAGGAAACTGGTGGACGCAGGGTACATCAAGGTCGACCGGAGGACGCACCTCTATTCAATAGAAAAAAAGGGCCTGCTGGCCGTCGACGGTCTGGGCCAGCTGTTCTCCCGGCTGTAGGATATCCTAATCCTTGACCAGCGCCCCGAGCACCAGGAGCGCCACTCCGATGATCCCGATGGCCAGCGGTGTGACTATGGCGTCGCGCTCGTAGGTGAACACCTCGGTGGTCATGAACAGGACGGTCTCCTCATGCGTGGCGGTCATCATGTAGTAGGCCATCGCGTTCCCCGTCACCGCCAAGACGGCTCCCAGTCCGATCAACACCTTCTTCGCGACCGACATCTTCATGTCTTGCACCATGCATTGAGACAAGATCGCCGTATTAATGATTTCCTGGAGCACTCGGGGATGCCGGGGCAATCGCTCCTCCAGCATCGTCCCTGGCACTGCTCGGCGGAGGTGGATAAGCCTTTTATAGGACCACTCCTTTGAGCGTTCCTGCTCTTATGAGCCCGTGATTAATGAGGATGTTTACACATCGGAAGGAGGTATAAGTTTGGCAAAAGCAGTGTTCGTTAGATTTGAAGTGCCCAAGGAACTCAAGGACAAGGCCTATGAGGTCGTCGAGCTGGCCCGGGACACCGGCAAGCTGAAGAAGGGCACCAACGAGGTCACCAAGATCGTGGAGCGCGGGGAGGCCGTCCTGGTCGTCCTGGCCGAGGACGTTCAGCCGCCGGAGATCCTGGCGCATATGCCCATGCTCTGCGAGGAGAGGAACATTCCGTACGTCTACGTTGACAGCAAGGCCCAGCTGGGCGCCTCCTGCGGATTGGAGAAGCCCACCGCCTCCATCGCCATACTCGACGCTGGAAAGGGCAAGCCCATCCTGGAGGCCTTGGTCGACCAGGTCAAGAAGATAAAGGGCTAAAGGGTGTCATAGATGGCTGACGAAGATAGCATTCCTTCAGAGGTTGTGGAGATAATCGGCAGGACGGGCATGACCGGGGAGGCCACCCAGGTCAAGGTCCGCGTGCTGGACGGCCGCGACAAGGGAAGGATCATAACCAGGAACATCATGGGGCCGGTCCGCATGGGCGACATCCTGATGCTCAGAGAGACGTCCAGAGAGGCGAGGAAGCTCTCCCTGAGGTAAGGAGGTCATTCACATGGTTGAGCAACACTTATGCTCGTTCTGCGGAGAGCAGATCGAGCCCGGAACCGGCAAGATGTACGTCAGGAAGGACGGCACGACCTTGCTCTTCTGCACCAACAAGTGCTACAAGAACATGATCGAGCTGAAGAGGGTGCCCAGGAACGTCACCTGGACCAAGGCCTACGCCACCAAGAAGAACATCACCATGGCGGCCAAGGAGAAGTCCGAGACCAAGGTCGAGGAGAAGGTCGAGGCCGTTGCCGAGGAGAAGGTCGAGAAGAAGGCCGAGCCCAAGGTGAAGGCCCTCAGCAGGAAGAAGGCCAGGGCGGCCAAGAAGGCTGAGACCGAAGCAGCGAAGGAGTGAGCCCCTTGATGGAGCGCACCTTCGTCATGCTGAAGCCGGACGCCGTGCAGCGCGGCCTCATGGGACAGATAGTCGCTCGGCTGGAGGCAAAGGGCTTCCGCCCGGTGGCCATGAAGTTCATGCGCATCCCGCGCGAGCTGGCCGAGAGGCACTATGGTGAGCACAAGGGGAAGGGCTTCTTCCCCGGGCTCATCAGCTACATGACCTCCGGACCGGTGCTCGTGATGGTCTGGGAAGGGGACAACATCATCTCCGTCATGCGCGGAATGATGGGCAAGACCAACCCGGTGGAGGCCGCTCCCGGCACCATCCGCGGCGATTTCGCCCAGCAGACCGGCCGCAACATAATCCACGGCTCCGATTCCCCGGAATCCGCCAAGAGGGAGATCGAGCTGTTCTTCAACGACTACGAGCTCCAGAACTACGAGGCCTGCAACAAGGTCTGGCTGTTCGAGTAGGCAAAAACCTCTTCCTGAAACCCACTTTTCATTTTTCCCTTTCCAGCTGAATCGCAGGCTTCCCTCCGCAGCGAGAAAGATACTAATAGGCATTGTCAAATCCGATGAACATGACCATCCGGCAACCCATCGTCAGCGTGCTGGGCCACGTGGACCACGGCAAGACCAGCCTGCTCGACTATATCAGGGGGACGGCGGTCATCACCCACGAGGCCGGGCGCATAACGCAGCACATCGGTGCGACGGAGGTGCCGTTGGAGCATGTCAACAAGGTCTGCGCCAAGCTCCTGGGAGCCAAGAAGTTCTCCGTCCCCGGGCTCCTGTTCATCGACACGCCAGGGCATCATTCCTTCACCACGCTCCGGGCTAGGGGTGGCTCCCTGGCGGACATAGCCATTCTGGTCATAGACATCAACGAGGGTTTAAAACCGCAGACACTGGAGTCTATCAGCATCCTGAAGAGGTTCAAGACACCCTTCATAATCGCCCTCAACAAGATCGACCTGGTGGACGGCTGGGTCACGCATCCGTCCGCTCCGTTCATCATCTCCGAGAAGTCTCAGAGCGAGGAGGCCCAGGCTGCGCTGTCGGAAAAGCTGTACGCCGTCGTCGGCCGTCTGGCCGAGGAGGGCATGTCCGCGGAACGGTACGATCACATCGAAAATTTCACCAAGAACATCGCCCTGGTGCCCATAAGCGCCCGCAACGGCGAGGGCGTTCCCGACCTCCTGCTGGTGCTGGTCGGCCTGGCCCAGCGATTCCTGGAGGAGAACCTGAAGACCGCTCTAGGCCCGGCCAAGGGGACCATCCTGGAGGTCAAGGAGGAAAGGGGCCTCGGCCAGACCATCGACGTCATCCTTTACGACGGGGAGCTTAGGCAGGGGGACAACATCGCCCTGGGGACCAAGGGCAAGCCGCTCCTGACCAAGGTGAAGGCCATCCTTAAGCCGAAGCCGCTGGACGAGATACGCGATCCGAGGGACAAGTTCGACCGCATGCGGGAGATCACCGCCGCGGCCGGAGTGAAGATCCTCTGCCAGAACCTTGACGGGGTGGTGGCCGGAGCGCCTTTACGCGCATACAAGAACAATCAGGACGAAGTGCTCAAGGAGATAGCCGAGGAGACCAAGATCAACATCGAGGTCGCCGACAACGGCGTGATGATAAAAGCGGACGCCTTGGGATCGCTGGAGGCGCTGGCGTACGAATGCAAGCGCGCGGACATTCCCATACGCAAGTACGAGACGGGGGACATCTCCAAGCGCGACATCATCGAGGTTAGCGCTTACACCGATCCATTGCACAAGGTGGTGCTGGGCTTCAACGTCAGCATGCTCCCGGACGCCAAGGACGCCCTGACCACTCACGAATCGAAGGTCTTCCTGAACGCGGTGGTGTACGGCCTCATCGACGATTATCAGAAATGGGTGGAAGAGCAGAAACGCCTGGCCGAGGCGGAGAAGCGTTCTCTGGTCGCCTTCCCTGGAAAGATCCGGGTGCTGCCTAACTGCGTGTTCCGGGCCAGCAAGCCGGCCATCGTCGGTGTGCGCGTGCTTGCCGGAAGGATCCGCAACAACCAGAAGTTGGTTGCCGCCGACGGGCGGGAGATCGGTCGTATCCGCTCGCTACGCACCGGGGAGGACGTTCTCAAGGAGGCCATCGTAGGCCAGGAGATCGCCGTGGCCATTGAGGGCGCCACGGTCGGAAGGCAGCTGGACGTGGAGGACATCCTCTACGTGGACATTCTGGAATCGGAGATAAAGAACCTGCAGGACTACGATCTGAACATGGAAGAGAAGGAGACCCTGGAGCAGCTCCTGGAGATCAAGCGGAAGTCCGATCCGTTCTGGGGCATGTGAAGGCCACCAATGGGCAGGTCCCTCTAATTCTAAGGGTCGTCTTCCTTGGATATCCAAAGTACGATCGATGTCAGCGTGATTATCGGGATCAGGATGGTGGCTCCGACGTACAGTACGATCAAGTTATTCCCTACCGCCACTATCCCATGTCCATCCGACACGTAGATCGTTCCATCGGATCCAATCGACAGGGCCGTTTGATGATATGGGGTGTGGGAGATAGAGCCCTCCCTCCACCTCACATCTCCATCGAGGTCTAGGCAGACCAGACCCGAGCTGGTGCTGACGATAATCGTTTCGCCATAGGTCGCCGGGTCACTTATGTATGCATCTCGATATTCCCAGCGCAGTTCACCCTCCGGGCTTACTACCATGAGCGAATCGAATGCGTTTGATCCAGTATGATTAGATCTGACGAATACGAGGTCTCCAGTCTGATCCATTATTGGGTCGTTCCAACATATCATATCCAGCCCATTGCTGCCATTATACACATAATCCGGATAGCGCCATTTCAGTGTACCGTTCAGATCCACCGCACAAAGATCAGCTCTTATACCTTCGTTGCTCGCCAGGTTCAGACAGTAATAGTAAGTCTGATCCAGAAGGACCGACCAATAGGGCAGATACGCTGACGTGGTCCAAAGCACCGAACCATTAGGGCCGATTGCGGTCGAGTTGCCATCACTGTCAGCATCTATCAGTAGGGTTCCGTTCTGACACAAGATGTAGGACGGAGTATACTTGGTTGAAATGTTCCATAGCTAATCCCCGCCAGGGGAAAAGGCCATCAGCTCCATTACGCTGTTGCTGCTCCCATCCCACACCTCGTGTCCGGAATAAACGTTACCCTCCGGTCCTACGGTTATATCATAAATGGATGAGCCATTAGGCACTGGATGGCTCCAGACCAGTACACCATCTGCATCATAGGCGCAAAAGCTGGGGTGGTCATCACCATCCAACCAGGTCTCAACATACACGGTTCCGTTCTCGTCGACCGCGGGACGGGAATCGATGCTATCCAAAGACCACTCCATCTCCCCATCTAGATCCAGCACGTACAGGCTCTCACCCATCAATGAGTGATAGACATAGACCCGGTCGTTCACCTCGTATGCGGAGTAGTAATCATCAGAGTAGACGTTGGAACCCAGGGAGAACTCCCATTTGACCTGGTGCCCATAGTTCGCGGCCTCATAGACCGTTATCATCGACATCAAGAGCAGAGCGATAACCAGTATGATGCTCGCGTTCCTTATGCCCCTTCGACCTATCCTCAAACGATCCTTCCCCCACCGAACCCAAAATACTATGATGAAGGTTATTAAAACTGTCGAAGATTAAAAAAACCAAATGGTGGCCGATCAGAGGTTAGTATCTCATCTCTCCTTTCCGCAGTAGGGGCAGTGCTCCCCGTCCGATATGGACACCTTTCCGCAGTTGGAGCACCTCTTCTTCCTTTCCTGGTCCACCCGGTCCATGCGATGCTTGACCCATAAGTTCAGGAGGAGCAGGAACACCAATCCCAGCAGCGCGACGAGCACCATGAGGGCGATGAACAGGTCCCAACGCGATTCCTTCTGCACCTCGACGTTCTGCGCCTCGTATTCGTAATGCACCTTCAGCTCGGCCGGGGTATAGATGGTGTCGCCGACCTCCGAGTTGTCGATGAGCAGTACGTAATCCCCCTCGCCAAAGAGATAGACCAGGTTGTATGACGGTTCCGGACCGACGTTCTTAGCCCCCCAGCCGATGACCAGCTGGTACACCCCTCCGGATATGTATTCCTGATAGGTGTCGACGGTCATGATGAAAACGTCGAACGAGCCCTGCACAGATTCATCGTTCAAATACACCAGCCAACGAACGTTGCCGGCGTTCGCAGGGTCGTCAAGATGGTCCTCCGCGACCGTGAAGTTCAGCAGCACCAGATGCCCGCCGGCCGGTATCGTCGCCGCGCCGTCCCCGGACTCGGCCGCCGCCGGTGCCGGGATAAAAGCGGCCATCATGACCAGCAGGGCCACGAGCAGGACGAAGGACCTTGACATGCCTGAAACATCCGCTTCTACGTAGATAAATCATGGTCAGTTTCATCTACGCATATGACGTTCCAAGAAGGCGATGAGCCAGAGACCGGTCGTCCATAAGTCGAACCCGGCCACCCTCGAGCCGCTGGGGGAGGTGGAATGTGTCCTTCCCGAGGAGATCCCTCAGATGGTGGATGCGGTCCGCAAGGCACAGGTGGCATGGGGGAACGAACCGCCGGCCAAGAGGTCGCAGGTGTTGCGGAAGGTGCAGGGCAAGCTGGCCGAGCGCACGGACGAGTTCGCGGAGCTGGTCTCGAAGGAGACCGGTAAGCCGTTCATGGAATCGCTGGCCACGGACGTCATGAACGCTTTGAGCGTGGGGGACTTCGCCGCCAGTCGCGTCGAGCACGTGTTCCGTGAGTCCAAGATCGACTTCGGTCCCCTGTCGACGATGATGCGCTACATGGGCCGCTCCTCCCATCTCATACCCCGCCCGTTGGGGGTAATCGGGATAATAGCCCCCTGGAACTACCCTCTCGCCATTCCTTACTCCCAGGTCATGATGTCACTGGCCGCCGGGAACGGGGTGGTTCTCAAGCCGTCTTCCCAGACGCCGCTCACCGCGGTCCGCATGGTCGATCTGTTCAGGGAGGCCGGGATTCCGGACGGGCTGGTCCAGCTGGCGGTAGGGTCCGGTTCCCAGATCGGAGAGGCCTTAGCCGCCTCGGACGTCGATAGAATAATCTTCACCGGACATGCCGACGTCGGTCGGCGCATCATGACTCTGGCATCGCAGAGGCTGACGCCGGTCACCCTGGAGCTGGGCGGGAAGGACGCCATGATCGTGCTGAGGGACGCCGACCTGAAAAGGGCGGCCAGGGCGGCCTGCTGGGGCGCGTTCGTCAACAGCGGGCAGACATGCGTGGCCGTCAAGCGCATATTCGTCGACGAGAGAGTGGAGGGCAAGTTCGTCCCGCTGCTCCTGAAGGAGGTGGCAGCTCTCAGGCAGGGCTTCGACCTGGACGATCCCACCATCTCGATGGGGTCCATGATATCCGAGACCGCGGTCAGGGACATGGAGGCCCAGCTCGCCAGGGCTGTGGAGCAGGGTGCGGAGGTCCTTGTTGGCGGAAAACGCCCGGAGCTCAAGGGCAGCTTCTTCCAGCCCACAGTGGTCAGGGCGGAACCGCACATGGACATCGCGCGGAAGGAAACCTTCGGTCCCATCGTCTCGCTCATGAGCTTCCGGTCTCCGGAGGAGGCCGTCGCCCTGGCCAACGACAGCTCGTTCGCCCTGAACGGAAGCGTATGGACCTCAGACCTGGAAAAGGGCAGGGAGATCGCTACCAGGCTGCGTTCAGGAACGATAACGGTCAACAACGTGGCCTATACTTACGGCCTAGGGGCCACTCCCTGGGGCGGCCGTGGGGACAGCGGTTTCGGACGGACCCACGGCGACGCCGGCTTCGAGGAGCTCATCGAACGGCAGCATGTACATTTCGACCGGGGCAAGTTCCCCTCCGAGATATGGTGGCCTCCTTACGGGAAGGAAAGCATGGAGGCCATGCACGACTTTACAGGACTTGCTTTCAACGGGGAGAGGGACGGTCTGCTGCAGAAGCTGCTCAAGGCCAGGCGCCTCATGCGCCGCTGAAGGAAAGGGCGCTTATATATAGCCAGGTGGCGTTGGTGAAAGGGCACGGTGAAGCAGAATGAGGAGCCGAGGATGGAACCGCAGGGCCAAACTTTACTTCTCCCTGACCGTCGCCCTCATCCTGGTGGCCTGGACCTACACCTGGTTCTCCCGGGAGGTGCCGCTGCACCATCACCTTCTGATACCCTTCGCCTTCGTCACACTGGGAATGGCCATCAAGTACGGCGACCAGGTGTTCGACCTGAACATCGGCAGCAAGCGCAAGGCGATCCTTCTATCGGTCCCCATCGGTCTTCTGATGGGAGCCCTGATCTTCCTGGACGAGGGCTCGGCGACCATCTTCATCGGATTGCTGCTGGCCCTGCTCATCGCATCCAAGTATGACAACCTGGCCTTCAAGCTCGGCTTCCTGGTCGCCGGCTCCATCGCAGTGCTGGCGGTGCTCAACGGCAACCCATTCCATCTCATCGGCGCATTGGCGGTAATGGTGGCCGCCTTCGTCGACGAGGTGCTGAGCGACCGGGGCGACCGCATGGGCGGCGGGATGCTGGCGATGCTTTTGAAGGAGAGGCCGGTGCTCAAGGTGGCCGTTCTCATCCTGTGCCTGGTGGGGGCGCTTCCCACCCTTCTCTATTTCGTGGCGTTCCTGGGCTTCGACACCGGCTACTCGTTCGTTGAGCAGATCAGCCTCTCAGGGGGGATAGGCCATGGAGACGCATGACGTTCTGGTCATCGGAGCCGGACCGGCCGGGGCCTCCGCATCGTTCTTCCTGTCCCATCTGAGCGACGGAAAGCTGAGCGTGCTGTCCCTGGAGAAGCTGGACAGGAACTATGATCGATATCATCGCATGTGCGGCGAGGCCCTGAGCGGAAAGGCCTTCGAGGCCCTGGCGCCCCTGGCGCCGAGCGCGGTTCAATTCCGACTGCGCCGGGCGGTGGAGCACTGGCCAGGCAGAGTGGAGATAGAGACGGAGACGGACGGCTATATCGTCGACCGGCCGGAGTTCATCCGGAACGTCCTTGAGCGGGCGAGGAAGGAAGGCTGCCATACCGAGACCGGGACGGCAATGGAGATATCCAAGGAAGGGAGCGGCCATCTGGTACGCACGAAGGACGGCCGGGAGTTCGCTTGCAGATACCTGGTGGGGGCGGACGGTTGGAACTCTCTGGTACGCCGGACGCTCTTCCAGGGAGGTCCGCGCCTGCTCTGGGCGGAGCAGTTCATCACGCGCAAGGAGACGGAAAAGGACGCCATGCACTTCTACTACGACCAGAGGTACCAAGGCGGATACCGCTGGAAGTTCCCCCACCCGTCAGGAAGCCGGATCGGGTTCACCCGCGGCACGGACGAGGCGCCGGAGTTCCTGGAGAGGCACGGCCGCCCAATCCCTTACGGTTATCGCGGGACGGTCATGGGGAACGCCTGCCTGGTCGGAGATGCCGGCGGGCAGGCGAACCCGATAACCTTCGGCGGCATACGGGTCGGCATGGCGGCGGGAAGGATGGCCGCGGCCGCCATAGTCAAAGGTGATCTGGGCGAGTATGCGCGCGGATGGGAGCGTTCCCCCTGCTCCTCGCCCGTTTTCGTAAAAGCGTTCGATTCGCTGAGGGGTATGGACAATTCCGAGCTGCACCGTTCGGTGCGGCCGTTCCGCAACGGGTACGGCAGGATGTCCGGCATCAGGGCCATGCTCAACGGGAAAAGGTACAGGGACCTCTACAGGGCTTATGATCTGGGAGCGAAATGGGGTTGGTGACATGAAAGATTGTGACGTTCTGGTGGTCGGCGCTGGTCCGGGCGGCAGCGGGGCGGCCCGCGCCTCGGCACTTGCCGGCGCGAAGACCTTGATGATAGACAAGAAGAAGGAGATCGGGACGCCGGTGCAATGCGGCGAGGTCATCGGCCTGGAGCTGGTGAAGCGCTCGGGGATGAGGATACCGGCGAATTGTATCGTGGCCAAGCACGGCTTCACCCGCTTCGTGCTGGGCAGGGAGGTCATCATCGATAATTCCGAGGACTATTGGCATGCGGTGACCGTCGAGCGGAAGATATTCGACAAGCATCTGGCATTCCGGGCCGCCTCGGCCGGGGCGGCCGTGCAGGCGGACACCAAGCTCCTCTCGGTCAAGATGGACGGCGATAACGTGAAGAGCTGCTTGCTGAGCCATCAGGGAGATGAGGTGGAGCTGTCGCCGAAAGCGATGGTCGCCGCGGATGGCGTGCACTCCACCCTGTCCAAGGAGCTGAAGGCGGAGTTCTTCTCCCCCAAGGACGTCGCGCGCGGCGTGGAGTTCGAGCTGGTGGCCAAGCGCGATATCCCGCAGTGCATGCAGATATTCATAGAGGAAGAGATCGGCCTCGGCTACGGCTGGATCATTCCCAAGGGGAAGAGGAGGGCCAACGTCGGCCTCGGTCTCGTTGGCGTGAACGCCTCCCGCCGCTCCTTCCTGGAGGATTGGATAACCGGACATCCGGTGGTCTCCAACTATTTCGACGTCGAAAAGGTCCTTGAGGTCAAGATGGGCGACGCGCCCGTGCCCGGCTTCCTGGGCGGACCGGTTCGCGGTAACGTGCTCTTCTGCGGCGACGCCGCCGGTCAGACCCTGGCCTTCGTCGGGGAAGGGATAATGCCATCGTACATATGCGGCGGTTTGGCCGGAAAGCACGCCGCCCTGCTATCGCAGGGGAAGGGCCAGAAATATGAGGAGGACCTGGTGGAGAACATGGCCGACCAGCTGATGATGGGGGCAGTCCTCAGGGACACTCTGGTCGAACTGTGGTCTGCGGACGGTCTCGACGGAAGGATGCGCTCTCTGCTCTCCGGCGCGGTCATGAACGAGCTGGTCTCGCCGGACGATATGATGCATTCCCTGAACGCCCTGGAGAAGGACCCCCTGAACGCCTTCAAGGGGCTGGTCAAGGACAGTGGCAGGAGCATCAAGATCAAGCGTTGCTGAGGGGACGCCACACACCTCCTTCGCCACCAATAATTATTTAAGCGATACTACATTAGGGCGGAGTACTCATAACGCTCAAAAGGTGTTTAGTATGGTTGAATTCAAGGCCGTTGTTAACGACATGAAATCCGGCAGGTCCTACAATGTCCCGGTGTCTGGACATCACGCCAACTCCCTGATAGGGAAGAAGATAGGCGACACCATTGATGGCATATTCGTCGGACTGCCTGGCTACAAGCTCACGATCACTGGCGGAAGCGACAAGGACGGCTTCGCCATGAGGAAGGACCTGCCCGGACCGCGCCGGAAGAAGCTCCTGCTGACCACCAGCACCGGCTTCTACACCACCGAGGGCGGACTGCGGAAGAGAAAGTCCGTGCGCGGCCACTCCGTCGCCACCGACACCGTCCAGATCAACATGAAGATCGTTTCTCAGGGCCCCAAGCCGGTCGAGGAACTGATCCCGAAGAAAGAGGAGAAGAAATAATGAAGGTGTCCCGCCAGCCTGAGGTCAACATCGGGATGATCGGTCACGTGGACCACGGCAAGACCACGCTGACCAAGGCCCTTTCCGGTGACTGGACCGACCGCCACTCCGAGGAGATCAAGAGGGGCATCTCCATCAGGCTGGGATACGCGGACGTATCTTTCTACAAGTGCAAGAAGTGCGAGGAGACCTATTCCAACAGCACTTCCTGCAAGGTCTGCGGAGGGGAAGCGGAGTTCGTACGCTCCGTCTCCTTCGTGGACGCTCCCGGGCACGAGACGCTCATGGCCACCATGCTCTCCGGAGCGGCCATGATGGACGGCGCGTTATTGCTCGTGGCCGCCAACGAGGAATGCCCGCAGCCGCAGACCAAGGAGCATCTCATGGCCCTCTCCATCATCGGGGTGGAGAACATCATCATCGTGCAGAACAAGATCGACATCGTCACCCGCGAGGAGGCGCTTGAGAACTACAACCAGATCAAGAAGTTCGTCAAGGGCACCATCGCCGAGAACGCGCCGATCATCCCTGTTTCCGCTCATCACGACGTCAACATCGACAAGCTCATTGACGCTATCCAGAAGTACATCCCGACCAGGAAGCACGACGAGAAGAAGGCGGCCAAGATGTACGTGGCCCGCTCGTTCGACATCAATCAGCCGGGAATGACCCTCGACGAGCTCAACGGCGGGGTGCTCGGCGGCACCCTTATGCAGGGCGTACTGAAGGTCGGCGACGAGATCGAGATCTCCCCCGGAAGAAAGGTCGAGCAGCCCGGCGGCAAGTTCACCTGGGAGACCATCACCACCACGATAGAATCTTTGCACACCGGAGGCGGTCCGGTCAGCAAGATTAGGCCCGGCGGCCTGGTGGCCATCGGCACCAAGCTGGACCCGTCCCTGACCAAATCCGACGGGCTCACCGGACGGGTGGTCGGAAAGCCTGGCACCCTTCCCCAGGTCCATTTCAAGTTCAAGATGAACACGCACCTTCTGGACCGCGTGGTCGGCACCAGCGACGATCTCGTCGTGGAGAACATAAAGACCAACGAGCCGTTGATGCTGAGCATCGGAACGGCGACCACGGTCGGCCTGGTCACCAGCGCCCGCGGGAACCAGTCGGAGGTCGCCCTCAAGATACCGGTCTGCGCCGAGGAGGGCCAGCGTGTCGCCATCTCCCGCAAGATCGCCAACAAGTGGCGCCTCATCGGCTACGGGATCGTAGAGTGAGGCTTCATGCAGAAGGTGGTCCTGGATACCAACGCGCTCCTCATGCCGTTCGAGTTCAGGATGAACCTGGACCTTGAGCTGGCGAACCTTTTCGGGGAGTTCGAGGCATACGTGCCAGGGCCGGTCATCGGAGAACTTAAGCGTTCCGACAGCAAGCACGCCAAGGCGGCGCTCATGCTGGCCGGCAAGTACATCCGGTACGAGACGTCCACCCAGGGCGACGCAGGCGTACTGGAGGTCGCGAAAGCCCTCGATGCCATGGTGGTCACCAATGATTTCATACTGCGCCGCAAGATGAGGGCTGCCGGCGTTAGAGCGGTCTTTCTGCGCTCGCGCAAGCGCCTGGTCATCGAGGAATGATCAGATCAGCGGTCGGGCCGGATCGTCCGGTCCGCTCCTCGCTTCCTTGCTTATCTGTTTTAGGCGGATCGCGCATATCTCCTTGCCGAGGTCGGTTATTGCGAAGACAGGGACCTTGGTGCCGATCTGCTCGGCGCCCAACCTCTTGCCGATGTGCCACATGTGCTTGGAGGCGCAGGCCGTCGCGATATCACAGTTCTCATAGAGCGTCATGGCGTCCTCCTCGGTGACGCCGGAGGTATGCACGGCGAACAGCACGACGTGCTCTCCGAACTCCTTCTTCAGCAAGGCCGCGTCGTTCCCCCGGACCACGGTGACACCTATCTTGCGGTAGCCCATCTCCCACGCCTTTCGGGCGCCGGCCACCTGGTCTATCCTCGCCGTCTCCGGATCGAGGACCCGGTCCCGGCCTATGGCGTCCATGACGGTCTGCAGCGGACTGGTCTCCACCATGCCGGATATCCTGCCGCCTATTCCCTGGATCAGCTCCGGGTCTTCCACGACGGCCGTGCCGGACCCGTCGCAAACGCAAACGGAGCAGTCCAGAATGCCCTTCGAGACGCACATGCTCATCAGCTCGGATATCCCGAAGCTCAGGAAGTCCTTCATCCGCATCTGCCTTCGTTCAGTGAATATTCCGAAATCCTTGATGCGGAACTCCACGTTCTCCCGTATGCTCTCCTTGGTGAGCTTCTCGATTCCCCGGTGCTTGAAGAACAGGGGGCAGAACTCCACGCGCGGTTCGCTCACATCAACGACAACGCCGTTCTCCACGACCACCCTGGAAAGTCCCAGGACCTCCATCACATGCCGGTCCTTCTTCATCGGGCACTAGAAAGGGAGGGAGCAATATTAATCCTCTGCCCCTAGCAATCTATTAATGAGCATAAGCGATAACCAGGAAAGTAATCCGTTACGGATTAACGAGTAGCAGGTCGGGGAGTTGTTACCTTTGCAGCCAGAGAACGACGAGAAGTTCGTTACCGCCCTCAGGCGCATCGCGCTGATGGGGGGATTGCACGATTACGTCGCCCTTTCGTCCAGGGAGCTCGGCGACATGCTGGAGATGTCCCAGCAGTCCGCTTCGAAACGCATCCTTGAGCTTCTGGACGGAAAGCTCATCGAGCGGGACCTGGGCGCCAGGAGGCAGCGCATCCGCATCACGTCCAAGGGTGCGGACATGCTGCGCAAGGAGTACATCGAATACCAGAAGATCTTCGAGATGAAGGACGAGCTGGTGATCAAGGGCACCGTCGTCGAGGGGATGGGCGAAGGTCAGTACTACGTGACGCAGCCGGGCTACATGGAGCAGTTCGTCGAGAAGCTGGGCTTCAAACCGTACGAGGGGACTCTGAACGTCAAGCTGCTTCCGACGGAGTTCCACAAGCTGGACACCCTGCGCAACGGGCGCACGATCGACATCAAGGGATTCGAGCGCAACGGACGGACGTTCGGGGACGTGCACTGCATTCCGGCCAGCATACAGAACGTGGAGTGCGCTGTGGTTCTTCCGAGACGCTCGCACTACGAGGATGTGCTGGAAGTGGTATGCAAGTTCCACCTGCGCCGCACGCTCGGCCTGGAGGATGGGGACCAGATAGAGGTCCGCATCCACCTCAACTTCTGATTCAACGCACGCTTTCCACGGCGGAGCGGAACATGGACAGCCCGTCGCCGTCCTCCTTCCACTTCACCCTCGTCCAGTCGGGATGGGTCTCCCTTTTCAGAACGCGTTCCGGATGGGGCATCATGCCCAGCACGTTCCCGGCGGGATTGCATATCCCGGCGATGTTGTGCAGCGAGCCGTTTGGGCACCAGGGGTAACCGGCGTACTCCCCCTCCGGGTCGACATAGCGGAACATGACCTGGTCGTTCTCCAATAACCGTTCAAGCATCTTCTTCTGCTGGGCGCGGGGGAACATCAGCTTGCCCTCGGCGTGGGCGGACGGATACATGACCATCGAGCCCTTCGGAAGATGGGAGGTGAAGACGCTTTTCCCTCTCTTCTCCTGCTTCAGCATCGTCGGCCGGCATTCGAACCGGCCCGAGTCGTTCATATAGAGCGCCGCCTCCGGCGCCTCGGACATGGTGCCGTCCATGGCCGGCAGCAATCCCAGCTCCACAAGAATCTGGAACCCGTTGCATACGCCGATGACCGGTCTCCCGTCCTCCACGAAGCGGACGATCTCCTTCTTCAGTCCGCTCTTCATGCGGGCGGCGAAAATCGCCCCGGCGCGAACGTAGTCGCCGGCCGAGAAGCCGCCGGGAAGCATCAATATGTCATAGCTTCCCAGATCGCGCTTGAGATCGCCCGGGCACTGACCGAGGAGCTGCTTCAGGTGCACCTTCTCCGGGGACGCGCCTACGGAGGCGAACGCCTGAGCGGCCTCGTCCTCGCAGTTCGTACCCTCTATCCTCAGCACGCATACCTTGACGTCCTTCATCAGTTCACCCCATCAGCTTCGGGAGCGCGCCGCTCCAGGCCTTTCTCATCTGGTTCAAAGTAACGTTTACAAGCATGCAGCGGTCCTTGATGCGCAGGGACTTCCCGCCCACTTTTCCAAGCTTCATGACCGGCACGGTCATGCTGGCCAGGAACTCATTCTCCATGGACGGCTCAACCTCCACGATCCAGCGGGTGCTGCTCTCCGAGAACAGGAACCATCTGTCGTATCCGGTGCTGATGTAGGCGCCGATGTTGCCCCCCAGGCACATTTCCGCCACGGCCACGGCGATGCCGCCGTCGGAGACGTCGTGGCATGAGCGGACCAACCCCTTCTTCATGGCCGCATGCATCTCGTCCATGGACCGTTTCAAGCGCTCCGGTATGACCTCCGGGACCACGCCGCCCTTACCGCCGTAGCGGCGGTAGATGGCGGAGCCCCCGAACTCCTCCTTGGTTTCGCCGACCAGGAAGAGCAGGTTCCCCTCCTTCTTCAGGTCGGTGGTGATGCACTTGCGCACGTCCTCCACGATCCCCAATCCGAGCACGGTCGGCGTGGGCAGCACCGAACCCTTGGCCGTCTCGTTATACAGCGAGACGTTGCCGGAGGGCACCGGCAGGTTGAGGAACCGTGCGAGGTCGCCCATCCCGGCCACGGCCTGCTTCAGCTCTCCGAGGCGTTCCGGCTTTTCCGGGTTGCCGAAGTTCAGGCAATCGGTGAAGGAGTCGGGATAACCGCCCACGGCGATGATGTTGCGGCACGCCTCGTCTATCGAGGCCATGCCGCCGCGGTAAGCGTCCAGCCCGCAGAACCAGGGGTTGACGCCCAACGCCAACGCCAGGCCTCTCTCCCGGTCAGGAAGGGGCTTTATGACCGTGGCATCCGAAGGGCCTCCATAGTTCATGACGCCCGAGGCCGGTTTGACCACGGTGCCGCCGCGCACCTCATGGTCGTACATGCGGAACACCCATTCCTTGCTGGCGATGTTCGGATCAGCCAAAAGTTCCAGAAGGACCGTCTTCGTATCGGGAAGGAGCGGCCTCACCTCCTTGATGGTCTTGGAAGGCGTCTCGATCTTGCACGGCCGGCAGTATTCAGGTCCCTTGGTCAGGAAGTCCAGGTCCACCTGGAACACCTGCACGCCCTGCCACTTGAGCGTCACATGCTTTCCCGGTACGACCTTGCCGATGACCGTGGCGTCCACGTCCCACATAGCGAAGAGGTCCAGGATGCGTTTCACGTTCTTTTCCGACGCCGCCAGCATCATGCGCTCCTGCGATTCCGAGACCCACACCTCCCAAGGCGCTAATCCGCTCTCTTTGAGCGGCACCTTGTCCAGGTCCACCTCGGCCCCGCATCCGCCAGACAGCGCCATCTCGCCTACGACGCAAGAAAGCCCGCCGCCGCCCAGGTCCTTCATTCCGTTTATGAGGCCCAGCGAGTTCACTTCCAGGCAGGCATGGATGAGCGGTTCTTTTGTTATAGGGTCTCCAAGCTGAACGGCCCCGCGGCTCTCGTCCTCGGACTTGTCGCTGAGCTCGGCGGAAGCGAACGTCACACCGTGGATCCCGTCGCGGCCGGTGCGCCCGCCGCAGAGTATCAGATAGTCCCCGACGCCGCCCACCGCGTTGTCCCTCAGGTCCTTCTTCTTCACTATGCCTACGCAACCGACGTTGACCAGGCAGTTTCCCAGATATGATTCGTCAAAGTAAAGGCCGCCGCAGACGGTGGGTATCCCGATGCGGTTGCCGTAATCCCGAATTCCCGCCACCACACCGGACACCAGGTACTTCGGCGTCTTGGAACCCGCCGGAAGCTCTCCCTTATGGTCGATCGGACCGAAGAACAGCGGGTCTACGAGCGCTATGGGCTGCGCCCCCATGCACAGCACGTCGCGGACGATGCCGCCGATGCCGGTGGCCGCTCCGCCATACGGCTCTATCGCCGAAGGATGATTGTGGCTCTCTATCCTCAGCGCGTAGCCGTACTCGTCATCGAACTCCATTACCCCGGCGTCACCGCGGGACAGGACCTTGCCGTTGTCTATCCCGAATATATGCTCGCGAAGGATGACCTTGGATGATTTGTAGCAGCAATGCTCGCTCCAGGCCTGGGCTATGGACTCCAGCTCCACGTCCGTTGGCCTGCGTTCAAGGGAAACGAAATGATCGCGGATGCGCTTCATCTCCTCCAGCGACAGGGAGAGCCCCATGTCCTTGCTCAGCACCTTCAGCTCATCGTCAGTGGCCTTGGCCAGGTCTATCTCGACAAGGCGGAAGGGCACGTCGCGTTTGAAAAACAGATGGTCGAGGGCCATGACCTTCACCTGAGGTCTACCCTGAACTTCTGAATTACCGGGTTGGCAAGCAGCTTGCGGCACATCTCCTCGCACTCCTTGCGGGCGACGGCCGGATCGGCGTCCATCTCTATCTCGAACATCTTGATGGAACGGACGCCCTTTATGTCATCGAAGCCAAGCAGTTCCAGGGCCTTCTTGGTGTTCTTGCCCTCCGGGTCAGCCACTCCCGGCTTGAGCTCGATCCTTATCTCTGCCACAACCATTGATGCACCGTTTGAGGAATCGCCCTCCAGTAATTAATCTTCTGCCTTTTACTTAGATGCCCCAATAATGGGACACGGCCTCGAACGTCCCGGACAGAATGAACTCCACGGCCATGGCCGCAAGCAGCAGACCCATTATCCTGGTGAAGGCCATGGTGCCGCTCTTGCCCATCCGGTTGAACAGCGGGTCAGCGTACTTCAGCAGGACGAAGGAGATGGCCACGGTGGCGATTATCCCCAGGAATATGAACAGGAAGTTGGAGGTCGGTTCGGACGAATCCAGAGCGTAGGACACGTAGATCATGACCGTGGTAATCGCGCCGGGACCGGCGAACAGCGGTATGCCCAAGGGAACGACCCCCACCTCCTCCTTCTCCGAGGCTTCCTGCGCTTCCTCGTCGGTCATCTTGGCCTTGGTGAGCTGCCCCTTGGTCATGGTGAAAGCGATTGAAAAGAGAAGAGCGCCTCCGGCTATCTTGAAGGCCGGGATGGTGATGCCATACAAGTCGAAGATATAATTGCCGAAGAGGGCGAAGACTATCAATATCCCTCCGGCCACGATGCAGACCTTGTTGCGGACCTTGCGCTTCAGCTCCGGGGTGTAGCCTTCGGTGATGGCCACGAACACCGGTATGTTGCCCACCGGGTTCATGATGGCGAATATGGAGGCGAAGGCGGTGACCGCGAAGGCCAGGTCCATAGAAAAGAGAACATGCAATAAATACAATATTGTTTCTATAATTGCCCATCTTCGACACTTGATTAATAACCTGAGCGTGTCACTTGATTAGGCCGAATTCAGGAAGGGTTCGATTAAGTTGCAATACATATCGCATGAGCGCCCATTATCGATAGAATGATTCAAGAAAAAGGGGGTGTCGAGCTTAGATTGATTTTCAGGGGAAGGCTGATGCATGCTAATGTCCACCCCGTATCTAGCATTGACAACTGGGTAAACCTGGAGGCGATGATGCCTCAGCATAAGCAATAAAAATGGGCGAAAATATTTGTATTTATAAAATCGTAAAAATTATTGGAATCTCGGGGAAGTATTCCGATCACCGTTGTTAGGGTGTTTGAATGAGGAGGGAAGGAACAAGGAAATTGTTGTTAATTGTATCTATTTTTATAATAATAGTTTTAATTGTTTCATCATATATTATATACATCGGGTCATTAAACAATCAGATAATTAATGTCACCATAGAGGTCGATAAATCAAATTATGATATCAACGAGAATGTGACTTTCACTTTAACTAATAAGGACACATCCATCCCATTCTCGATCGAAGAACTTGCAGAAGGGGGAGGCTTATGCATATGCAGAATTCCCGATTCCATCAGCCCCTATCAATTATTACAGAACCGGTCCTTACTTAATTCATTGACCAGTTCTCCTGTTGATCGCATTGGGCTGTCAAATTATTCAAATGATGATAAGATATTAAAATTAATTTGGAATGGAACTTATTTTTCAGATAATAACCGTTTATCAGATCGTCCAAACGGGAGTTATTACCTCGCACCTTCTGGCTATTACATCATGTATCGGTCGGATATTTCCAGTTCGACCAATGATAATGTTATCCGTTTCAATGTCAACGAAAGGAGCATATTCTATATTGGAGGACTAACGCCCTTCCTTTCCTGCGATTATCTGAACGAATCATCAGCTCTTAACATTCATCTGTCGATAGAGTCCAATTCCTACATCAATGGGACGCCGCTTGACGTCCATCTTGCTCAATATCTAGAAAATGATTCGCAAGAAGAGAAAATGGTAGATGAACAATGGACTGTGATTTGGCACCAATCGTACACCCATACCATAGCCGCTGATGTTACTTTCGATGAAGGGACTTGGATCCGAATTTTTGTGATTATTTCGATCCCTCAGGGTGAATATTCAATTTATTGGGCTGATTTCCATGAGGTGGATGATGGATAACAAAGAAAATGAGATCCTTCGCGTCGTAGATGTTAAAAAAATCTATAGAACGTTCTTCCAGAAGAATGGGACTGTAGCTGCCAACGGATTATCATTTCAATTGATCGATGGAGAATGTTGCGGTTTGGTCGGTCCGAATGGGGCTGGAAAAACCACATTGATAAAAATCCTGTTGGGGATCGAAGGGTTCGATGAAGGGCGGATTGATATCAATGAGAGCCTCGGAAAAATCGGATACGTCCCCGAGAGGCCAACATTTTATGAGTCATTCACCGCACACGATAATTTGCTTTTTTTCGCAAAATTATCCGGGTGTCCTTCTCCCGAGGATTTGGTAAATAACTTGCTGGAGGATTTCGGTCTTTTATCAAGAAAGGACGATCCGGTATGTGAATTTTCCAAAGGGATGAGACAGAGACTTGCTATCGCCAGATCATTGATCGATTCACCTAGATTGTTATTGTTGGATGAGCCTTTCTCTGGTCTAGATCCTTCAATGGCCATCGATCTCAGGGATAGGTTGATCTCTTTGAGGGAAGGAGGGGTCACAATGATCATCTCATCGCACAACCTGGCGGAAATTCAAGCCCTGTGCGACAGCGTGGCATTCTTGAAAAACGGAAAAATCGTTACGAAGACATCGAAGAATGAGGGTTCAAAAATGTCTTTGGTAAGGTTCTTTGTCGAAAATGATTACCAGCCCTCCCCCCGAATGGCGGTTCTAATCGATTCATTTGTCAAAAGCACATATTTCGATCTCAGGATAACCCGTTCCGAAATTCCGGACATGATCCCGGCGCTCATAACGGATGGAGCTAGGATCATCGGCATCAAAACCGTGGAGAATGACATCGAAGCGATGTACAGGTCGATATTCGAGGGAGAGGTAGATGTCCAAACATCAGCAGAATGAAGCTAAGGCTTCTCTGCTCCAAGAGGTCGCTGTTCACCTATGGAAGGATATCAAGAATGTTAGGACCGGCCCAACATTTTTCATATTATTGTCCCTGGTCCTATGTTTCACCTGTCTCACAGCTTATTCGATATCGCTTGATTATCACCGGGAGCTCAACACTAATTATGGCCTCTTATCGTCCGAGGAAATAAAGGAATTGCAAAGTTCAAGCATATTCGATTTCTGGTCTGGACCGGTTGCCTTCCTGTGGCCTTTAATTTTTACTATAATGGGGACCCTGCTCATCAGCCAAGAAAATGAGGACGGGCTCATTACGTACATTCTGTCACAAAATGCACGAGCCATCGCAGTCTACTTTTCCAAGTTCCTCACATTAACGATATTGGTAGGACTGACCTATGCTGCTTATTCAGCAATTTTCTATGTGCTGTTTCTCGCGGTCGGCGGTGATAGCTTAAATGTTCTTTCTTTCTTACTCTCATCCGCATTACCGATGGTGGGCGTTCTCCTGACCGGTATGATAGGACTGTTGGTCGCGAGCGTCGTTAGAAAAAGAAACACATCTTTGGTCATTACTCTCGCCTATGCTCTCCTGGCTTACAGCCTCTCCAGCTTTGCTTTCTCTGATGGGACCAGCAATGTCGACCCCTCATCGCAGGGATCTATTGAATTTGGCATCTTTAATAAAATTCTCTATCTCACTAATCCTATGGTGGTGAAGGAGGGGATGCTTAACGTTCTCGATCTTCATAATATCGATGGAGTATTCATTCAGAACTACTACCAGGTGTATGACACAACGACAATAGTGATCTATGCCGCAGTGCTTTTCTTCTCCCTAATAATTATCAATGTCAGAGCATTGGAAAGAAAACGACCTTTAATGGAAAAAACACGTGAGAAAAACAATAATTAATCCTGTCGCACCTTTCTCGCAAAGACAAGGTATCCAGTGTGGCCCAGCGTTTCGTACGACGGTCGCACCCCCATCTCGTGCACGACCATCTCCCGCTGCATGTTCTCGTAGCTGCGGATCTCGACGTAACCCTTCTTCCGCAGCTGCCGGACGATCTCCTCCAACTGGTTCGTGTTCGGAACGTAGGAGCAGAAGCGCCCCCCGTTCCTGAGCATTGACGTGACGTTGTCCAGGGCGTCCCAGGGGTCGGGCATGTCCAGGACCACGGCGTCCACCAGGATGTCCAGGCGGTCCTTCCTCACGTCCCCCAGTTCCAGGCGCCAGGCGTCCGAGAGGCCCGCCTTCTCCACGTTCTTCTTCCCCTTCTCAGCGAACTCCGGGCGGATCTCCATGGAGACAACCTTTCCCCACGGACGTACCTGGTTCAGCAGCGCGATGGTCAGGGCGGCCGAGCCGACGCCCGCCTCAAGCACCGTGTCGCCCGATTTTATGTTCAGTTCCATAAGGATGGTCGCGGCGTCCTTTGGCGTAATGACCTGGGCGCCCCTCTCCACGGCGGTCATCATCTCCGACGCGCCCGGGACCAGTATCCAGAACCTCTTGCCTGCCAGTGCGATCTCCGAACCATCCTCGGCCGCCAGAAGCTTGTCGCCGTCCACCACGCCCATCGAGCCCAGCTTGAGCATCCCCTTGCTGAGGACCAGCCAGGTCCTCTTGCCCTTCTCGTCCAAAAGATATGCTAGGGAGCCCTCGGGAAGCATGCTAGGGCATCCTGCCCGGGGATGAAAAGGTTTTCCTCACTCCTTCAGCTTGGCGCCGCAGTCCCGGCAGCGGACGTCGGATGAGGAGATGGCCGCCCCGCATTCAGGACAGCGGGGTATGCCCTCGATCTGCTTGACCTCCTTCTTGGGCTTGGGCTCCGGCACGGGCTCAGGTCCCTTTTCCTCATTGGGCGCCGGCTTGGCCTCCTCCTTCTTGAGCTTGTATTCCGGCGGCTGGTAGCTTTTCGGGTCCACCGCCTTGTCCCGGTCCCTGTCCTTCATGGAGCGGACGCCGATGAAGGCCATGAGCCCGAGCACTGACAAAAGGAAACCAATGACCACCCATATGACCTCAACCTTCCCCTCCTTGTCCATCAGCCGGTATAGGCAGACGGCTATGACCGCGCCTATCACCAGCCATATCGATATCGGTATCCAAAGGTCCAGTTCCATCCCTTCCTGTCCGGCAAGATTGATTTAGGCATATATCAAACTGATTTCATCGGAACATCAGAATATGCCCAGGGCGTCCACTGCCAGAAGGAACAGGCATATGGCGATGACCGACGGCACGGTGATCACGATGCCGGCCTTGGCCATGTCCTTCCTGCTCACCTTCCTGGTGGCGTATATCAGAGTGAATGGCGGGGTGCCTATGGGAGTGATGAAGCTCAGCGACACGCACAGGCCGCAGGTCAGCACCAGCAGCTCCGGCCGAACGCCCAATGCCACTGAGAGGCCTATCAGGATTGGTATGAACATGGCCGCAGTGGCGGTATTGCTGATGAAGTTGGTTATGGCCACGGTCACGAACGCCACCGCCAGCAGCACCATGAACAGCTGGGTGCCCAGGAGGGCGTCCCCCAGAGCATCGGCAATCCACTGTGCCGCCCCGGAGTACACCAGTCCCTCGCCCAACGCCAGTCCGGAGCCGATTATCAGGAAGACGTCCCAGGATATGGAGCGGGCGTTCTCCCAATCTATGGCCTTCACCACGAACAGGAACACGCAGGAGGCCAATGCCACAACCGCAGCGCTCATGAAGGAAGGCGGCAGTCCGAGCCAGGAGGCGATCTCCGCTCCGAACACCCAGAGCACCACCGTCGGCAGGAACACCATCAGCGTTCTCTTCTCCCCTCCGGACAGGGGCCCCATGTCTTCGGATTCCCTGCGCAGATCCTCCAGCTGCAATATTTCGCCGTGCGATGGGAAAAGGCGGGTCAGCAGGAACCAGGCCAGGAACAGCAGGATCAGGCCTGCCGGAACCCCGACGGACATCCAGTCCAGGAATGTGAACGCATGCTCCTTCGACAGCAGCCCGGCGGCGATGGCGTTGGGGGCGGAGCCAGTGACGGTCATCATGCCCCCGGCCGCGGAGCCAATTCCAATGCCCAGCAACATGCGCACCGTGACATGCTCCCCCATCCCCTGCAACCTTGACGAGATGCCCAGCACCACCGGGATGAGTATCGCCACCGCCGCGGTGTTGGATATCCACATGCTCAGGAAGGCTGCGGCGGCCATGAGGAAGAACAACGTCTTGTTGCGATCGCCGCCGGCCCTCAGGACCATCTGGTATGCCAATCTCTTGTCGAGGCCGTTGGAGCGCAGCGCCTCGGCGAGGATGAGCCCGCCGATCATCAGGAACACCACCGGATCGGCGTACGGCGCCAGGGCGTCAGCGGCCGGGAAGACGCCAAACAGGGTGAGCAGCACCGGCACCAGCAGGGCGGTCACCGGAAGGGGCAGGGACTCGAAGGTCCACATCATGGCGATGCACAGGAATATGCCCAGTGAATCCTGCACCTGGCGGTCCAGGTCCATAGGGGCCAGGACGAACACGGCCAAGCTGAGGAAAGGCAGGATCAGCTTGAAGGCCCGCTGCTGCACCGGGCTCAGTCCGCGGAAAAACTTGAAGAACGGAAGCCTGTCGGCTAGCGAATAGATGATGCTGCCCAAAGAGAGCCGCCCCTCCCCGTCCCCCATGCCAGCACAATGGGAGCCAGGGATATATTAGGTTCACCGGGGGCGGATGATCGTTCATCAGATCCGTCGATGGATACGACCAACAATTAATTGTACACAAAAGTGATTTATCGACCATACCAAGATTCGTTTTATCTGCTAAGAGGGTGAAACGGGAATGGAACTGCTATCTCTGAAAAACGAGTCCATCGCATTGAAGCTCGCCATCTTGAGGCGGATGGGGTATACTTCGGATGGCACTTTCATCTTCGATTCCAACGGAAAAAAGGTCGTTGACCCTTACATCGACGAGGCGGTGAGGGTCGAAAACATGGTCATTTTGCATGGTAGCGAGGTAATTCTTGATAGCAATCCTCTCAGCCTTGCAGGTTATATCGAGGATCACGGAGACGTCTTTTAAGGACCCGACATGTCCGACGACATCCCGTCGAACAGCGATATGCTAGCTGGCATAACGAAAGGATTGCTTGAGCATGCCGAAGAAAAGGCCGTAGCATGGGTTGAGCGTTTTCGAAACCACGAGATCATTTTCGTTGAAGATCCCGAAACGATCGATCGCGTTAGGAAACAGAGGAAGAGCCCAGAGTGGAAAATGCTCAGCGAGGTCATCAAAGATAAGAAATTGAGGCTTCTGGCGCAGATGGGATTAACGTTGAGGGAGTTGGAGAACGATCAAGAGAGAACTCAGTCTCTCAGGGACAGGGTTCATCATAAATACGGTCGAGAGGGTCTGCACATAGCAGAGGCGGTGCAGAACAACATAGTCAGCAACTTCATCGGTCTGGAATCCCCATATGTTGGTGAGCCCATCGATCTCACCAACAAGGTGGAGACACTGCTCAACAACGTCGAAAAATTCATTGTGTTCATCGGTCCAGACGATAAAGAGGATGTATTGACAAGACGGGTAGGCATCAGACTCGATGCGGATGTACCGGACACTTTGATATTGTTCGGTGCGTACAAAGCCAAACGCGTAGCGATCGCGGTCAGAGGCAAGATCGAACGATCATACCCTCTCTATACGACCTCTTCGGTCGAAACCAAGATAAAGATTATAATTTTCATCAACAAATTAAATTGATCGGTCCTTTCTCGAATCCATTCCATACGTTGTTCTGGCCGAAGGACCGCCGTCTCAATGGAAACCCCTGGGAACAAGTTTTTAATAGGCCGACCACGTTTGACGCCCGATGGCCGAGCAAGCCTACCCCAAGAAGGCACTTACGATCTTTTCCCTGCTCCTCGTAGTGGCGGCGGTCATGCTCTATTGGGTATGGGGGGTCTCTTACGGCAGCTGGAACATCTTCGCAGCTGAGAACATGGGCGTCTATTCCCTGTTCATAATCATGCTCGGTCTGGGCGTCTTCGGCCTGCTGCTCTCCAAATACAAGCAGTGAGCGGCGGAACTATTATATCTGGTCCAGCTGAATATTGTCCAGAGGCGGGATATTTGAAGAAGCTGGGCAGCTGGTTCGTACCGTACCTGATGGGACTCCTGATAATGTTCGAAGGGGTGGGCCTGGCGGTCCTGGCCCGAGAGGTCGAACTGGTGGACGTCCTGGTCATCGACCAGATGATGACCCTTGTCCTGGGCGTGGTCTTCATCGTCCTCGGCCTGATGCTCTTCATTCCGGTGTTCCCGCAGCTGCAGAGGTTCGAGGCGCTCATGAAGCGCGTGCAGGTGGTCGCGGCGTTGGCCGTACTGGTCATAACGCTGATATTCCTCCTCATCGCCGCTCCGGCGGACATCGAGGGCGTAGGCACCCTCGGAAAGAACTGGGTGGTGCTGGCCGTGGGGCAGCTCTTCCTCCTGGGGATGCTGGCGTTCGTGTTCCTGTATTACGAACCGCTGACCGACCGCCGAATGGCATGGCTGGAGTGGCTGGGCATGTTCGCTGCCTGCCTGGTGGTAACTGCGGGGGCGGTGATATTCGGGATGCGCGGGCAGCTGAACGTCCACGGGCAGATGGAGACCGGGCCGGTGTTCATGACCGTGACCGGTGTCGTGCTCATCGCCCTGGGGATTCTCGAACTGATAATCTTCAACCGCCGGCAGGAAGGGATGCCCGAGAAGCTCCTGGAAATGATGGACTGGGCTGGGATGGGCGTGAGCATCGTGATCGGCGCCCTCGGTCTGTTCGGCCTCACGATAACCACCTCCATGACCCTCGACGGCGCGGTGTACAGCTACTACTGGATGCTCATGGCCTCGATGTCCCTGGCCCTGCTAGCCCCCCTGCTCAACTACACGCAGACGATGGTGGCCGGGCGCGAGGGATGGAACATGGACCTCGGGCTGATAACCACAATCGTCCTGCTGATGGCCATACCTTTCGCCGCGGCCTTCTGATCACATCGAGCGGGCAGCGTAGGTCGGCCTCTCCACGGCCTTACCGCAGACGATGCACTTGCCGTGATACTCCTCTTTGTTGTACGGCGAGCCGAGCATCTTGAGCCCGGTCCTCTCCTCGAACTTGCGGCCGCACTCCTCCTCCCCGCACCACCCGAAACGCACGACCTTCTCCGGGACCTTGTCCAGTGAATCAAGGTCCTGGATGGCGCCGTTGGATGCTGCGAGGGCCTTGGCGCGCATATCGGCAGAAATCTGGTTCAACACATCCCTGACCTGGGAAACGACGTCCGGGCGGTCCAGGGCGCCTTTCGTTCCGGTGTCCCGGCGGGCGAACGCCACCTTTCCCCCCTCGATATCCCGCATCCCCATCTCCAGACGGAGCGGGACGCCGCGGATCTCCCAGTTGTGGAACTTGCTGCCCGGGCGCTCGTCGCTGTCGTCGAGCTTGACGCGGAAGCCGGCCGAGGTCAGTTCCTGCCGGAGCTTCTGGCATTCCTCGGCGACCTTCTCGACGTTGCCCTTGGCCAATATCGGGATGATGACGATCTGGAACGGGGAGATGTCCGGCGGAAGCACGAGTCCCTTGTCGTCCCCGTGCACGGCGACGACGGCTCCCACCAGCCTTTCGGACATGCCGAAGGTGGTCTGGTGGGCGAACTTATGCTCGCCCTTCTCATCTTCGTACGTTATGTTGAACGGGCGGGAGAAGTTCTCCCGGTAGTGGTGGATGGAGCCCAGCTGCAAACTCCGTCCGTCCGGAAGCAGTGTGTCCACGCCCACGGTGTAGTACGCCCCGGGGAACTTGTCCCATTCTGTGCGGCGTAACAGGAAGTAAGGCAGGCACAGGTGCTTCATGATGTTCTCCAGGATGACGAAGTCCTCTTCCACCTGGCGCTGCGCATCCGCCTCGTCCACATGGCACGTGTGCGACTCGAAGAAGTGGATCTCCCGGACGCGGATGAAGGCCCTGGTCTGCTTCGTCTCATATCGGAACGTATTGACCAGCTGGTACGTCTTCAGCGGAAGGTCGGTGTGCGAGCGCACCCACAGGGCGAACATCGGATACATGGCCGTCTCGCTGGTCGGGCGCAGCAGCAGGCGAACGTCCAATTCGTTCAGCCCGGCGTGGGTCACCCAGTACACCTCGGCATCGAACCCCTTGATGTGGTCCTTTTCCTTCTTGAACTCCGTCTCCGGGATGAGCAGGGGGAAGCAGACCTCGTCGTGCCCGGTGGCGTCGCACTCCTCGCGGATGTAGGTGTCGATGAAGCGCATTATCTTCCAGCCGTAGGGCGTCCAGACGTTCATGCCCTTGATCGGGTAGCGCTTGTCCGTGAGATTCGCCAGTTCCACGATCTCGTTGTACCACTCGCTGAAATCCTCTTGCTTCCTCATTTTAGCACCCGGCTGCGGAATGATTCGGAATGGAAAGAAGCGCTTTAAGGCTTTGCCGCCCTCACTCCAGGATGGCCTTGGCCACTTCCGGCGCCACGGATATCTGAGAGACCTCCGATTCCAGCGTGTTGGCGCAGGCCAGCTTGTCCACGTGCTTCTTGAGGTTGTCCAGGGCGTTGCCTACGAAAAGGCCATGCGTGCAGGCGGCCATGACCGTGCGGGCTCCCAGTCTCTTCAGCTCCTCCGTGGCGGCCACAATGGTGCCGCCGGTGGAAATTATATCGTCCACGATGAGCACCTTGCGGTCCTTGGCATCGATGTTCTTGGGGGTCATGTGCACATGCGTGCCGGACAATCTGGTCTTGACCAGGTAGTCCCAGTCCACGCCCAGCTTCTCGGCGGTCCATCCGGCGCGCTTCAATGCTCCCTCGTCCGGAGCCAGGACCAGGTCGACGCCATACTCCTTGAAGAAGTCCCCGACGCAGGGGGCGGCATGAACATCCCTCACCTTGGCCTTGGTGAACCAGTCCATGATGGCCGGGTTGTGGATGTCCACCAGGATCACCTTGTCCGCCCTCATCTGGATGTGCTCGACCATGACTTTCGCGGACAACGGTTCACCGCGGTTGAAGCGCTCGTCCTGGCGGGCGTAGCCGAAGTAGGGAATGACGCAGGTGACCTTCTCGGCGCCAAGCCCGATGGCCGCGTCCTGCAGCAGCAGAAGCTCAACGAGCTTGTCGTTGGGATAGGAGTTTTGAACGATGACCACCTCGCCGCGCAGCGCCTCTCGTTCGATTCGGGCGTAGATCTCGCCATCCGGGAAGGTCTTGTTGACGGCCTGGACGTACTCGGCGTTCAGATGCAGGGCCAGGTCCTTGGCCAGGTTCGAGGAGGCGGAGCCGCCGATGACTATCATCGCCCGGAGATTAGGTTACCGATAAATAAGTGATTCTGCCCCGGCTGGCGGTAACTGATGGGAAGGTCCTTCTCCGCCGGGACCTTTCAGCGCGTCCCCAACCTATTTATCGTGTGCGTCTTATATCTATGCCGGATGGGAATGCAAACCAATTCTATTTCAGAGTCCAGCGGTAAGGCCGCCCTTCCTGACGAGGAAGAGGAGGCGTTCGTGGAGGAAGAGGTCCTGGATGACAACGTCGAGGACGTCGGCACTCCGGATGAGGTCGTCGTGCACATGGAGCGCAAGCCCTCCCAGCATACCTTGGAGGATGACAAGTACGGCCATCTGGACGGAGTCGGCATCATCTACGGCAACGTAGGTGCGACCTCCTTCCACCTGAGGGTGCTCGGGGACCTGCAGAAGATGGACTATGTCCAGGTGGTGCACCAATCGCATGGCTGGGTGCTCGGACAGGTCTCCGACATGGAGCGCAAGACCGATCTTACCTTGGAACGGGCCAAGAAGCTCAGCGAGGGCATGGACGTGGAGATCGACGAGATCGTCATCGCCCAGATTTCCGTCCTCGGTTACCGGGACGAGAGGAAGCTGCTGCAGGTTCCGCGCTCGCCCTTCAAGGCCGGCGACATGGTCTACCGGGCCAAGGACCAGTTGATCAAGGAGGTCATCGGTCTGAAGGAGAACACTCCCACCGGGGCGTATCTCGGGAAGCTGTTCGGCTACGACATCAACGTGGAGGTGGACATCAACGCCATGGTCCAGAAGCACGTCAGCATCCTGGCCAAGACCGGAGGCGGGAAGTCGTTCCTGTGCGGCGATCTTGTTGAAGAGCTGATGAAGCACGATGTCACCGTTCTCATCCTGGACCCGCATGGCGAGTACGGCGCCATGCGCGACATCGGCTCGGTCATGCCTGGCAAGCGGGACTTCGGCATCCAGCCCATGGGCTTCAAGGACAAGATAATGGAGTTCGCCACCGACACGACGATAAACAAGGACGCCAAGCCACTGAAGTTCACATTGGCGAACATAGACGCGCGGGACCTCCTGGCGCTCACCACCATCAAGAACGGCAAGGTGTACCTGAACGCTCTTCGGAAAGCGATAGACGGCCTGAAGGCGGTCAAGAAGGATTACGGGTTGAAGGAAATAATCGCCATGTTGGAGTCCGATGAGGACGCCAACAACCAGACGCTGATCGCCGAGCTGGCATATCTGAACGAGGTCAACATCTTCGCCCCCCAGGGCACGAAGATAGACGAGCTCATAGCCACCGGGAAGACGACCATCATCAATCTGAAGGGTACGCCTCCGGACATCCAGGAGCTGATCGTGACTCGTCTCGCAACAGCAATGTTCGAGCTGCGCAAGCTCGGGAAGGTCCCGCCGATGATGATGATCGCCGAGGAGGCGCATAACTTCTGCCCCCAGCAGGGCGTCACTTCATGCTCGAAGATATTCCGCACCATAGCTGCTGAAGGACGAAAGTTCGGCCTTGGCCTTACAATAATATCGCAGAGGGCGGCCAAGATCGATAAGAACGTGCTGTCCCAGTGCAACACCCAGATGATCCTCAAGGTAACCAACCCGAACGACCTGAAAGCTATCGTCTCATCGGTGGAAGGCCTCCAGGAGGGCATGGACCAGGAGATCCAACGGTTGCCTATCGGAGTGGCCCTTATCATGGGCGGCAACATCCAGATGCCGCTGTTCGTTGAAGTTCGTCCGAGGCAGAGCAGGCACGGCGGCGAATCGGTGGAGATCATCCCCTCCAAGAGGCTGTGAGATGAGGGACACCATATCCAAGGAGCATCTGGACCGCTACCTGTCGATAACCAAGCGTGCCCTGGACAAGGTGGCCATCTCCGCGCCGGAGCGCTCCTTCAATAGAAAGCTCGCAGATTCGTTTTTGGAAATGGCCAGAACGTACTTCTCGGACGCCCAGCACTTCGCCGAGCAGGGAGATTACGTCAACGCGTTCGCTTCCGTCAACTATGCGCATGGATGGCTGGACTGCGGCGCCCGCATCGGCCTCTTCGACGTGGGACAGGACGATCAGCTGTTCACCTTGTACGAGTGAATCAGAGCAGCCTAGGCCCCTTCGTGTCCACGGAGCAGCGGTAGACCTCTCCGAACGGCGACAGCGTTTCCATCAAAAGGTCCGGGTCCGGTCCCGTCGCGAATATCGAGTTGCCGATCATGGCCTGGCTGGCCCAGCCCCATTTCTTGGCCTCCCAGACCGCCCTCCTTATTTCGGGCGTGGCCAGTCCCGAGCCATCCATGAACTCGTTCGACAGACGGAAGAAGTTCTCCAACGTGGGTTCCTTCATCAGCCCGTCGACGCAGCGTCCGCCGATGGAGTTGATCCTCTCCATGACCTCCTTCCTGGAGAGCATCTCCGCCGTCGGTATGGAGGGACCGATGACCGCCAGCACCAGGTCCATGTGCCCGCTGATTCGATCGACCTGGCCGATAGGCGGCAGTCCCGGGCGTCTGCGCATCTCGATGCCCCCGCGCATTATCCCGGAGACATCGCCCATTCCCGTGCGGTTCACTATCTCTGCGGAATGCGCGGCGGCGTAAGCCTCCGTCTCCGGCAGCCCGAGGAGATGGGCGAGGGCCCAGGCGGCTGAGACGGATCCGGCGGCGCTGGTCCCGAATCCCTGCGCCACCGGAAGCTGAAGCTCGTTGCTTACCTTGACATCATAAGGGCGGTCGCCCAGGATGTTGCGGACGGCCCTCTCCGTAACGGGGGCGTCGGCCTTGAGTCCGTTCAGCCAGATGTCTATTTTCCCCGTGCCGTCCGTCACCTCGACGTCGCTTATTACCCCCAAGGAAATGCTCAGCCCCGCGCCGCGTGAGCCGCAGGTCATGACGTCCTCGTGCTGACATACCTGAAACAGTCCTGTGATGTGCCCGGGGCAGAAGGCCTTGGCTCTCATATCCGGGACATCTCCTCGATCAGCCTGTGCGCCACCTCTGACTTGGTCCCCTCGATTTCCGTCTGGTATCTTGTCCGAACGAAAATCACCTTGGTGCTGCCAGCCCTGACGTCCAAGAGGTCATTGGCCACGACGGCCTGCAGGCGGTTGCGTTCCAGCGATCCGACGGCCTCCTTCACCAGCTCCTCCCTCCCGACCCCGGACTCGGCCTTGAAGCCGATCACCTTGTCGCATCTCTTGACGATGAGAGGCAGCATCTTCGGTACGCTCTTCAGCTGCAGCTTGGTGACCTTGGCCTCCGAGGGAAGCTTCCCCCTCTTACTGTCGAAGGTGAAGTCCGATAATGCCGCCGGAACGGCGACCATGTCGTGATCGATGTCGGATATCATCTTCTCCAGGTCGGCCAGGCTGTCGAAGCGTTTGACAGGGATGAAGGATGGCAGGGCCACGGAACAGCGGCCCATCCACAGCTCCACGTCCGCCCCCTCGTGATAGGCCGCTTTCGCTAGCTCGACGGCCGTTTCCCCCGTCCCGCGGTTGGTGACGATTCGCATGTCGTCCATGCTCTCCGCGGACGAGCCGCCGACGATCAGTACTCGGCGCCCTTTCATCATGCCTTCGGAAAGCCTGCGGATGACCGCATGGACGATCTCCTCCTTCACCGCGATCTTTGCCTTCTTGCCTTCCATGCGCGGTCCGATGAACCCGACGCCCGCATTCTTCAGCCTTTCAATGTTCCCGGCCACCATGGGGTTGTTGAACATCGCGCCATGCATCGCCGGGGCGATCAGGATGGGAACGCCGGAGCCGAGAGCCACCGTCGCCATGGTGGTGACCGTGGTGTCGTCTATCCCGCAGGCGATCTTCGAGATGGTGTTGGCGGTCGACGGAGCTATGAGAAGAAGGTCCGCCCTTCCCTGAACGTCCCCCATGAGCGCCACGTGCTGCACTCTCCCGTCCAGTTCGGTGATGACGTCCTGGCCGGTGGCGAAGCTCATGGCGTACGGCGTCACCAGCTTCTGCGCTTCCGGCGTGAGCACCGGGATCACCGTCGCGCCGTGGCGCATCAGGTCCCTGGCCAGCTCGAAGCACTCCACGGCGGCGATGGAACCGGTGATGCCCAGCACTATCCTCTTACCTTTCAGAAGGGAGGACTGGCTGCCGACGATAGCCTCGGAAGGGTGCATGCTGCTAAATTCGGGCGACTCGATTTAAACGTATGCCTGAACCATTTTCTTGATGGATTCCAGCACATCTCCCAGCTTACCATTGGAGTCCACGACGGTCCATCCGGACTCCTTAGCCAGGGCGAGGTAGATATCCTGGACCTTGCCCAGGTATCCCTCCCGCTCGAACTTGCTCAGCTCGCCGCGGCTCCCGACGCGGCGCATGGCGGTGCCCGGATCGCTGGTCAGCAGTATCGTGACATCCGGATGGCGCACCACCGGTCCGTTCAGGTTCAGAAGCCAGGACACGGCGTTGTCACCCATGTCCTTTTCCAGGGCGGCTCCCTGATAGGCCACCGTCGAACCGTAATAGCGGTCGCAGATGACGACCTTCCCCATGTTCAGCATCTCCTCGATCCGCAACGTGTGCTGGCATCTGTCGGCGGTGAAGAGCAGCGATTCCGTTCTCGGGTCAAGGTCCTCCTCGTTCGCCCGGCGCACGGCCTTGCCCAGCCAATCGTCGGTCGGTTCTGCCGTGAGAACGACCTGGCGGCCCCTCTCCTCCAGCCAGGACCTCAGCTCCCTGGAGACGGTGGACTTGCCGGTTCCGTCAATTCCTTCCAGCACTATGAAGACTCCCTTGCCGCTCATTTCAGACCCGCCTTGCGCTGATATATCCTCCAGCTCAGGATAAGCTCCTTCGCCGCATACACCTCGTCCACCCGGGATATCGATGTCGAACGGGGAGAGGCCTTGATGTCCGCCGGATCGCCGTTGGCGATGTCCAGCAGCGCCTGGGCGTAACGGTCGAGCGTCTCCTTGCTCTCCGATTCGGTAGGCTCGATCATCAGCGCCTCCTCGACCAGCGACGGGAAATAGATGGTGGGGGACATGAACCCCTTGTCCAGAAGCGCCTTCGCCACGTCCGTGGCGTGCACGCCCTTCTCCTTGGCCAGCTTTTTGGCGGAGACGACGAATTCATGCTTGCGCAGCTGGGCGAAGGGCATCTCATAGGTCGGAACGACCTTGCTCTTGAGATAGTTGGAATTCAGCACTGCCTTCTGCGACACCTCCTTGAGCCCGTCCCCGCCCTGGGCGATTATGTATGCGTAGGCGCGGACGAGCACGGCGAAGTTGCCGAACATCGAACGAACTTTTCCGATGGTGTCGAAGCGATCGTAGTCCAGGCGGTACCTGCCCTCCTCGGACACTATACGTGGGACGGGAAGATAGGGCTCAAGGAACTCCTTTACCCCGACAGGTCCGGCGCCAGGCCCGCCGCCGCCGTGCGGCGTGGCGAAGGTCTTGTGCAGATTGAAATGAACGATATCGAAGTTCATCACTCCCGGCGCCGTCATGCCCATGATGGCGTTGAGGTTGGCACCATCGTAGTAAAGCAGCGCCCCGGCGGCGTGCACCATCTCCGCCAGCTTGGTGATGTCCTTCTCGAACAGCCCGAGTGTGTTGGGGTTGGTGACCATGACGGCCGCTGTACGTTCGGACAAGGCGGCCCTCAGGGCCTCCAGGTCCACACATCCGTCCGGTCCGGAAGGTATCTCTATTACGGTAAAACCGGCCATCGCCGCGCTGGCGGGGTTCGTTCCGTGAGCGGAATCTGGCACTATCACCTCGCTGCGGGGGTCCTCCCTATCCTCGTGATACGCCTTGGCGATGAGCATCCCGGTGAACTCGCCGTGGGCGCCCGCGGCCGGCTGCAAGGTGACCGCGTCCATCAGCGAGATGGCGCACAGCGCCTTCTCAAGCTCGCGCATCAGGTGTAACGCTCCCTGCATGGAATCCTCGTCCTGGCAGGGGTGCACGGAGGTCACGGTCGGCAGCGAAGCAAGCTTGTCGGCGTATTTCGGATTGTACTTCATGGTGCACGAGCCCAGCGGGTACATCCCGTTGTCCACGCCAAAGTTCATCTGGGAGAGGTTGACATAATGGCGGACGACGTCCATCTCCGGAACGTCGGGAAGGCAGAGGTCCGCCCGCTCCATTCCCTCCGGTATGTTCACCTCGTCATCGCTCATCAGGCAGAAGTCGTTCTCCCCCTTCAGCTCGAAGATGAGCGGCTCGTCATAACGCGCCTGGCGGTAGCTCATTGGGCCACCTCCCTGAACGCCTTGATCAGACGGTCCATGTCCTCCTCGGAGGTCATCTCGGTGGCCGTGAGCAGCATATGGTCCGTAAGGCGCGGAACATGCCTCTGCATCGGCAACCCGCCGATGATCCCATGGCGCAACAGCAGCTTGTTCAGCTTCTCCGGCCTCACCGGCGTTTTAACAACGAACTCATTGAAGTGGGCGCCGCCGAATACCGGGGCGTCGAACCCCTCCAAGTCGTCCACGCGCTCCATCAGCTCTGACGCCTTCCTCATGTTGATGCGGGCTACGGAACGAAGGCCCTTGGAGCCTGTCATGCCCAAATACGCCGAGACGGCCACGGCCAGTAACGCTTCATTGGTGCATATGTTCGAAGTGGCCTTGCTCCGGCGGATGTGTTGCTCTCGCGTCTGGAGGGTCATGCAGAAGGCTCGGCGGCCGTCCTGGTCCCTGGTCATTCCTATCAACCGCCCGGGCATCTTGCGCACGTGCTCCATGCGGCAGGCGAATATGCCCAATGAAGGGCCGCCGACGTTCATCGGCAGTCCCAGCGGCTGACCTTCGCCGATGACGATGTCCGCGCCGTACTCGCCTGGAGGCTTCACCAGGGCCAATGACAAGGGATTGACGCCCACCACCAAAGGAACGTCAGGGAACTCCTGCTTCAGCGTCGGGGCCTGCGAATCGATTATGCCGAAGAGGTTCGGAACCTCGGCGTAAATGCCGCAGACGTCCTCGGTCATCTTTTCTTTAATGGAGTCAAGGTCCAGCTCGCCGGTGAAGGGATCATAGCTGTACTCCACCACGTTCAGCCTGGCCCCGGCTACGTAGTTCTTCAGAACCGAGCGCTTGTCCCAGGACATCGCCTCGGGCACAAGGAACGTCCTCTTCGGTAGGATGCGTTGGCACATGGTGGCCGCTTCGCCGAGGGCGGTAGACCAGTCGTAATTGGAAGAGTTCACCGCATCCATTGCTGTCAGTTCGGCCATGTAGCTCTGATACTCGAACAGGGATTGCAGCATGCCCTGGCTTATCTCAGCCTGGTATGGCGTGTATGACGTGATGAACTCCGAGCGGGATATGATGGTGTTGACAGCCGAGGGAATGAAGTGATGATAGTAACCTCCGCCTAGGAAGCAGGGGGCATCGTCAGCTGTGAGGTTGTCAGCCAGCATGGTCTGCACTTGACGTACGACATCCATCTCGCTCCTGCCCTTGGGAAGCGGGATGCCGTCTATGCGCACCTCTCCCGGAATGTCGGAGAACAGCTCTTCCACGTCCTCTATCCCAAGCTCATCCAGCATCCTGCGGTCCAGCGGCATGGTAACGAGCCCTCCTAGGCTGATATCTCAATAAATAGTTTGGCTGGCCATGCCTTGACACGCTGTTTTCGAGGAGCTGTCAATTGCGCCTGGCCTGCACTTCCTGTACCAGGCGCGAGTAGAGCGACGGCAACGATTGAACGTCCTTGATGTCCTGCTTGGCGATGACCACCAATCTCTGGCGGAGGGTATCGTCATAAGCCACGGCGTTGGAGGCCAGGGCGTTCCTTAGCAGCCGGCCGAGCTGACCGCCCTTGCGGTCCCAGTCGGTCATGATGATGGCGCTTTTACCGTCACGTGCCAAACGCTCGGCTATGGCGAATATCCCGTCGCTGCTCTGCACCTGGATCATTTCCCCTTTGACGCCCAAGATGGTCAGGGCGCCGCGGTCCCTCATGCCCTCCACGAGGATGACCGCTTTCGGATCGCGGGAGATCAGCTCCTCCAGCACCGATTGGATCTCGTCCAGACGTTCCTTCGGCGAGCGCCCCAGGGTCATGGGCCGCCTCCCAATGCCTTTTTAACGATGTCCTCGGAGGCATGAATGCGCACGATCTTCATGCGCTGCGTATGCCCTCGGGAAACGGTGACCTTGGCCCCGATGGCCGAGGACAAAAGCTCCTCGACCTCCTCGTTCGCGCGACCACCCTCGGGAGGCGCCCGCACCTTCACCACCAGGCGGTGGCGCCAAGGGTCGACGTCCTGAACGCCAGGCGAGGTGCTGTTCGGAGTGACCATGATATCCATCTCCGACCCGTCCGCCGACGGCCGCAGGCACTTGGAGAGGTCCACGCTTCCTGAACGGCGCGTGATTACTTAATCCTTCAGAGGATCGAAACGACTGGCGCATGCAATTTTTTCCGAGCTAGGTCAGTTTCTTATATCAACAACCGAATCCGTCTGCGATGGCGCCTCCGCTCGAACAGCTCAACTACAAGGAGGTCACCGAGATCCACCGGAAGGAGAAGAACTCCCCCGATCTGGTGGAGGTAAGGCGTGACCTCTATCCCGCCTTCCGGGACTATTTGGAGATCGTGAGGAAGGAGAGCGAGGAGGAGATTAAGAAAGATCCGTTGTCCTTCAAGGCCACCAGCATGACCAACGAGTTCAAGAAGGTCTCCACCAAGGGAAGCCAGATATTCTTCTTCCGCATGCGCAAGATAACCAACATGGCCACGCGGGCGTCCGAGGGGGCCAAGATAGACCTTGGTCGTTTGACGGACGAAGAGCGGGAGATGTACGATCAGGTACTCCGGGCGATCAACGAATGCCGTGAACTGGCCATGGAGGGCAAGGCGCCGGTGCCCAGGAATCCGGCTCCTTCCGGTTCCGTATGCGCCACGGTCGACCAGGGGCAGCTGAGGCAGGCGCTGAGCATGGTGAACGGTAAGACCCCGGTGCAGGAGCAGCCCAGGCCGGCGGATAGGGTGCTGGTGAGGGTCCTGGACGATCTTCCGGAGATAGCCGGGATGGACCGCCCGTACCGGCTGGCGAAGAACGATGTTGTTAATTTGCCGGCCCCTATCGGCTGCGCTCTGATCAAGAGGAACAAGGCGCAGGAGATAGTTCCCTTCTGGCGGAAGGCGGAATAGTCGGAATTCCGCAACGTTTATCTATACCAATATGTTTCCGTGGCTTACTCGGGCTCGTAGCTCAGCTAGGTAGAGCAATCGGCTCTTAACCGATGGGCCGAGGGTTCGAATCCCTCCGAGCCCGCCATTACACATATCCAGTCATCAATAATTTTTGGTCCAATAGCGGGGTTTTCGTAGTAGATAAGGTTTTCGGTCTCTTGCTGGCCCATGCCCGCTTGAGCCTTTCCCCCGCCTTGTCCACCTTGATCTCGGCATAGTACCGAGTGGTGGTCTTGGTGCTCTCATGCCGCAATTGGGAGCTTACGTCGTTCAGAAGCATCGGGTCCATGTCCACCGTCAGGCTGGCCATCGTCGGCCTCAGATCTTTGATGCAGAAATCCACACCGGTCCTTTTCTCCAGGTTCCGTTTTATTCGGTTGAGGTTGGAGGTGGTGTAGAACCCGGTCTTATTTCCGTAACCGACGGCTGGGAACAGGGCATGGTGCTCCTTTACACCTTTACGGGATAGGTGTTCCTCCCTCGCCTGCAGATATCTCTCCAAGAAGGGTATAAGGTCCTCCCTGACGATCGAGATCCACTGCGGGGAGGCCCAGCTACCCTCGCCCTTCGGATAGCGTACGAAGAACCTTCCCTTCATGAGGTCAAGGTCCTCCAAGTGTGCCATCCTGATCTCCTTGGGCCTGCAACCGGTGGCCAGTCCAAGGGCGACGATACCGAGCCCTATGGAGCCTTCCCAATCGTCATAGTCCTTCAGAGCGTTGAGCAGCATGTCGGTGCTCTCCTCGCTTAAAGCCCGGATGGGCTTGCGGGACTCCTTGGGAAAGCGCACGCCCTCGGCCTTCATCTGTTCTATGGTGAAGTTGCCGAAGAACTTCAGAAGGCCGTTCAGAAGCTGATTGTACTTCTTCTGCGTGCTGGGGTCCAGGCGCTTCGATTTGTACAGGCCCTGCAGGACCTGAACGTCGCCCCGGTTTATCCGTCTGGGGTCGATGGAACCGACCTTGCCCATCATCTTAAGGTCCTGGAGAAGGTTCCCAATGTAACGCAGCTTCTTCCTCTCCTCGGTCAAGGTGCTGGGCATTATCAATCCCTCCCGGCTTTCCAGGTACAGGTTCACGGCAGCGATGAAGGGCTTGCCACCTAGGCGCAAGCCCTCCACCTCCGATATCTCCCTATCGCGGCGGCCTCTTCGTACGACATCGTCGGCCGCTCCGAAGGAAGATATTTCCCGGTCGTGATTAAAGCGTTTCATTTCCCGCACTGTGGGTTTTTCGAAGGCCTGCTTCCTGATGACAAGGAATCCAGTGTCGGAATAATTGTCCGGAAGGGGGACGCAGCGCACCGTCCAGTCCCCTCGCTTCCTTCGGGTCAGCTGGTCGCGTTCATCCACGACCTGCCCGGTCAGAGGCATCCCTGCAACCTGGGCGGTATCGTTGATCATCGGATCGACAAAGGCGTCGGCTGAACGTTCGGGTTCTTTCGAATGTCCAGCCCTCTTATTCCGCATCTTATCGGTCTAGGTTTCGCGGTCAAACATATTTAAACGCCTATTTCCATGGCATCCTGGATCATTTTCCGGGGGTGGAAAACTTGCCTGGCAAGGGTAAGAAGAAAATTAGAGCGCCGAGTTCGGACATAGCCCTTATGATATGGTTGTCAGGGGCGCCCTACCTCATCATGAAGGTGCTCGATGACAAGATAAATAATCCTACCGAGGTGGGTAAGGTCCTCGGGAAATCGGTTTCGTGGGTCAGCAAACGCACTGGCCGCATGGTCGAACTTGGTCTGATCGTCAAAGATGGCCCGGACGATCGAGGCATGGTGAGCATGGCGCTCACCGAGAAAGGTAAGCGCGTGATGGATGCCATCACTGGCATTACGGAGAATCCCCTCTTTGCGGAACTGAGAAGAGCCTTGGACCTAAAGGCACCAGATGATACAAGGCGCATGGCGGTCAAGAACGAGGCGGAGCGCCTTATGCGGCAATTGGTAGATGAGAATGACAGCCCCGACGTCAAACCTTTGTATGATGCGGTGCTAGAAGCGTTATCAATGAAGGTGGAGGGTTGGTATGCCATCAAGGACCTGACGCAGCTCTTCGCGACCATAGGTACGGAGCGATGGGACGAACGCTCTCAGCTCCTGCTGATTAAAGTGATTGGAATGGCGATCTCCGATAGCAGGAACGACCGTGAATATGTCAATGCATACAATGGCCTAATCGAACCGTTGAAATGTTTGGCATCGGACCGGGATAACGATGTCGACTCGCGTGTGGCATCGATAAAGGCCATTGCCTCATTAAGGGACCGGAAAGGGAATGTCTCAGATAGTGCCTTCATGACGATATTACAGGTGCAATGGAAAGTGCTCGAACCCGGAGATATGGGATCCGATCTGGTCGTAGGTGCGATTTCCGAGGTACTGCGTAAATGGGTGTCATCGCTGAGCGATGCCCAGAAAGATATGCTGCTCAGGAGCGTAGGTCTGATGAGCTATGATGTCCCTCCGGCTCAAGAGCACCTGTTCGAGGGCATCGTCAGCGGAAATCCCCGTGAGACCGATCGGAAGATGTCCGATAGCTATCGGTCGTTGGTGGCGTCGTTGCTCGATCGTGATATTCCGATCATCGAATGAGGCGCGGTGTGTCCCGACGATTCGAATAAGGGCGGTTACTAAAAAGATTTCACCAAGCTAACTTGAATGTCCCCCCCACTTTCAACCCCCATTAGTATAGTACTATTACGCACGTGTAAGTAAGGGGTATGTAGGGGGTACATTGCCCCATCCATGGCGAACACATTTATCCATATTAACACTGGCATAGGTTATGAAGGGTTTGAATAACTAAGTAAATGTGTTGTCACGGTCTTTTGTCCAGATAGTTACATTCAATGTACTATACCGCCTGTTAAACCTTAAAAAAAATTTTCAATGCATGTCATTAAGTATACACCTAAGTTCCTCAAAAATTTAGACTGGTATACCTTTTCATGTACAATATACCCGCATGGATGAAACAGCAGGAGATTGCCATCCAAGAACTTAATGACTATTAACAATTCAGAATAAGTGTTTTTCTCGGGGGGGAATATAATTTATAATTCGATATAAATATTATTATGCATTGTCAGATAATTTGTAATCCGGAATTGATAATGGCAAAGAGAAAACAGCGAGAGTTTTTGATACTAAACGAACAACATGTAATCGGATTGCTGGAATACCTATTCGAAAGGGAATGCCCACGGCTATGATCTCCTTGAGGTTTCTGGCAATTATGTTAAACTTAAGGGTCTCGCTGAAAAACTCGAGGAACTCGACCTATATAATATTGCGATAGGAGAGAAGCCTATATTGACCTATGTTTCTCGCCTAATCGAGAAACGGAAGCTGGTGGCGAAAAAGCTGAAGGTGATCGAGGAGATTATCCAAGATTAATGTGTTAACTTACTCAATTTAAAAATAATCCAGATCGTTCTATATGTACTGAATATCGAACATAGTGAAAGAAATATTATAACATATAAAATAAATAAATTATTGAAACTACCCAATATTGCGATTATTGAAGCAACGCACAATAATGCAAAAAAAGCTATCCCAATGAAATATATATTGAATATTTTATTGTAATGAGGGGATTTAGACAGGGCAGTCAATCTTGGATCGTTCTTTTCAAAAAACGCTGCTTGAACTGAGACAGCAGTTAAAATAAACCCCATCAATGTAGCTGATATGGTTGCATAGAACTGAAAAAATGAAGAGTTATTACCATTTAACCATGACAGTATGTCATGCTCAACGGTAATGTTACTTTCTATATAGGTTGAGAAGCCAACCGCTATGACTAGCGATATTAATGGTTCAATAATCGGGAAATGTTTATTATAATATAATCTTATATTAAACACCATACAATTATCACGTCGGATTTACTTATCGATTCACACCGATATTTAAACTAGAATTAATCTCATCCAATAAATTTCTATGTGCAATATTTATTTTATCGAACATATCTTGTGAACTAATAGCCCTAGTATTATCATCCTCTTTTACGACCATCATCCTGGACATAATGTACGGATCAACTAAATCGATATCGCTTATATCATCTTCATCGTAATATTCTAATCTTAATTTTTCAATAATATTCTGCTCGTCTGTATCGTTGTGAGCGCGATGCAATATCTTTTCCCAAAACATTGGTCTAAGGCCGTATCTGTTTCTATTATTCAGCTCAATCTTAATTTTTAATTTTGCATTGCCAGTCAGTTCAGTAGGAATTCTATTTATTGCATCTCCCAATGGCAATTGGTCATCAGAAATTACATCACCAAAATTTGATGCATAAGTAATTTCTACGTTTTTAACACCGTTAGAATGTGCACTATTGATATACCTCACAACATCTCTACGAAGAAGGTGGATTATCTCATAATCATCGACGATTTCTTTAAACCGGATAGTTAAATAATTACACAATGATTTAAGTCGCGGAGCATATGGATTGTACTCAACTCCAATGACACCATTCTCAAATGTTAGAAAGTGCGTAGCTTCGTACAATCCGCTGATGTTATTGACGGCTAATGAAGTGTATTCCTCAATATCCGAATTTGCTACAAGACCGGTTGGCCAAGCTCTTTTACGAACGTTTCCCAATCTTCCTTTTGTTTGGGGACCCGTTTCAATTATCGATAATAAAATATCTTTCATATCATTAATATTTAGAATTCGCTGATGAAGAGCAGGGTAATCATTATGAATTAGTTCGAATACTGAATCAATATCTACTGGAAGCTGATCTTTGAATAATTTAATTTGATAAAAATCAATTCTTCTCTTTACGGCATTTGGCATAATCCAACCCCCCAAATTATTGACGTTACCAATCATACCTAAAACACCTATTTATTATTATCTAGCATTTTTATTAAAACAAACACAATTCTTATTATTAAGCATCCTCAATACTAAAAATTTAATCAATTTTGGATTATTTCTCAGAAATTTCCAAATTATTATTCGAGACAATTATTTTATAAGGTCTAGGTAAAATTACCTATCGCATTCTATCATGCAAGGACAATATCATGAGCGGTATTGATGAAAAGATATGGCCAATATCTCCTCATACTCAAGCTAAGCACGGAATATTAAAGGGATACCTTGATGCATGGTTCCCAATATTATCAACACACCATGGGCGAATTGTATACATAGATGGATTTGCTGGACCAGGCGTTTATAAAGGTGGGGAAGACGGATCCCCAATTATTGCATTAAATTCACTCTTAAATCATACCCATCAAAACAGAATGTTTACATCTAAGGCCTTGTTGCAAAATTATAGTGACCGGGCTAGCCCGGTCACTGCCAGCTGATGCAGGTTGAACATGATTAGCTTGCAACGAACCTCATTTTTCCTTGCGTCATTATTCCGGCA